>JBIIBO010000002.1:0-163460 GCA_044239355.1 Ilumatobacteraceae bacterium | reverse complement strand
AAAAAACTTGTACACCCTGGACGTCGAAAAAAGTTTTGGACAGTCACTTATTGATCGCTTGAAAAGATTTATTTTGCGTTCAGATGTTGCCTTGGAACTTACTGACTGGTCGGTGCGCGCCTTTCGCAGCGAAGGTGTAGAGAAACTTTCATTTCCTCACCATCTCGCAGCAATTGCGTATTGGCTACCTAGTCAAGGTGTTGATGTTGTGGGTATGCGCGATGATCTGCCCATGGTGGGAGAGGTCACCGAACCGGAACATATTGATATGTTTCGCGTTGATGCACAGTGGCCCCAACTTGGCACTGATGTCTTGGTGGGAGACATCCCAGCAACCACTGGCGTTGTTGCAAAGTCTGTGAGCTTCACTAAAGGCTGTTACCCGGGTCAAGAACTTGTGGAACGGATGGATTCTCGCGGCACCTCTGCTCCAGTGGTGGTGCGTTGCATCGCTAGAGAAGGTGTTGGGGTGGGTAGTCGATTGCAAGAAGATGGCAAAGACGTGGGCACCATCACTTCAATTGGTTTTACACGAGCCTTGGGCCGGTGTAGTCGGCAGTCAACTGTGGGTGAACCACTCGGGTGACACGCCCGGCAGATGTTGTATCTGTTGAAAAATAGCGGTCCCTGATATTACTTGTTGCACATTATCGGTGTGGAGTTGAGAGCTTTGCGCTGCTTGTAGCCATGAGATACATGATGCGGTATCACCAAGGACAAGGCTTGAACGCGCAGCAGAGATGGCAGTTCCAAAAGCAGGACACTGCTGGTATGCGCGACGTGCATAGTGAAGTGCTTTGTGATGTTCGCCTTGATCGGTAAGTGCAGCAATGATTGCTCCATCAACCTCAAGGTTTCCTCCTGATGAAAAATGAGGGTCAGCAACAAGTTGTTGAATACGTCTTGGAACGGCAAGCGATTGCCATTGCATCAACAACATAAACAAGAACAAGGGAAGAAGCCCAACGAAACCACTTAGTGCACTGGCTGCTGCAAAGAATGCGGTGAGAGCAATACTGGCGCGCAACATGAACTCTCTACCCCGAAGTGGGGAGATTTTTTCAGCGATGGCAGCAACAACTGCGCCACCATCGAGAGGAAGAAGTGGAATGAGGTTCAGTGCACCTAATGCAAAACCCGCCCACCACAGCGCAATGGTCGCATCGCTTTGCACGATGTCTGCTCGCACAAAGGGATTAACACCTAATGCGACAAGAATCCCTAAAGCTACGGACATTTGTAAAAGTGGTCCGGCAAGAGCAATACGTATCCGGTGTGTCCATGGGAGTGGATTGTCGCTTTCGTAGGACGCATATGCGACCATAAAGTCGAGCGAGATTGAGGCACTACAGCCAGCGTGCCGTGCGGCCAATGCATGCCCGAGTTCGTGAATGACAGTAAACACTGCAACTGTTAGGGCTATCCAAATACCCAGTGGGAAGGGGTAGAGGAAAGTCAATATGGCAAGGAAGACTAAGAAGCCAGGTCGCACCCGTGTGGGGAAACCCAACAGTGACACCGTATTTTTCGAAGGAGTGTTTTCGACAAACGCCATAGTTGCAGTGTATGCAGTGTGGGCAAACATCTTCATAGACTGCGCTCGTGCCTTATGTCTACGCCTTTGATCACAAGCATCGCCGTTCTCCCATGGAGTACAAAGATCTGCTGGGTGGCAAAGGCGCCAACCTTGCCGAAATGATGTCGGTATTGGGTCTGCCTGTGCCTCATGGTTTCACCATCACTACTGATGCCTGCCGTGCGTACATGTACAAAGGCTGGCCAAAAGAGTTAAACGAAGAAATCACTCGCCATGTGGTGGCCTTGGAAAAAAAGATGGGTCGATCATTGGGTGATGCCCATGATCCATTGTTGGTCTCTGTGCGTTCAGGTGCAAAATTCTCCATGCCGGGAATGATGGACACTGTCTTGAATCTCGGGCTCAACGACAAAAGCGTGAAGGGTCTTGCCGAGTCCACACACAATGAAAGATTTGCCTACGACTCTTATCGTCGTTTCATCTCGATGTATGGACGCATTGTGTTGGGAGTTGACGGAGAAGTTTTCGACCACGCACTTGAACGCCTCCGCACCGCAGAAGGTGTACGCACAGATGCAGAGATTTCATCAGCCGCACTTCAAGAATTATGCGTGGTGTATAAGGACGCGGTAGCCACTCACACGGGAAAACCATTTCCACAAGATCCCATGAAGCAACTTCGCGGTGCGGTGGAAGCAGTGTTTCGTTCATGGAATGGGCCACGCGCCATTGCGTACCGAGTACGGGAAAAAATTAGTCATGAATTAGGCACCGCTGTCAATGTGCAGGCAATGGTGTTTGGCAACCGTGATGAGAACTCTGGAACCGGTGTGGGCTTTACGCGTAACGCAGCGACAGGCGTCGCCGTTCCCTATGGGGATTTTTTGGTTAATGCACAAGGAGAAGACGTTGTTGCAGGTATTCGCAATACGCAAGATCTCGAAGCGCTGAAACAAAAATTTCCTTCTATTCATGACGAGCTCATGGAAATCTTTGTGCGCCTAGAGCATCACTACACCGACATGTGTGACACCGAGTTCACCATCGAACAGGGAAAATTGTGGATGCTGCAAACACGAGTGGGTAAGCGCACCGGTGCCGCAGCTCTCAAGATGGCAGTAGAGATGACCAAGCCCACAGGTGCACGGAAGTCTTCATGGAAGATTTCGCGTCGCGAGGCGATTATGCGGATCACCGCTGATCATCTCGATCAGGTATTGCATCCCCAGTTTGCTCATAAAAGCACACCCATCACTAAAGGTCTTGGTGCTTCACCAGGGGCCGCGGTGGGTCGTGTGTATTTCACTGCTGATGCCGCTGAAGAGGCTGTGATGCGCGGTGAAGATGTCATCTTGGTACGTAGCGAAACAAGCCCCGAAGATGTGCACGGAATGATGGTCTCCAAAGGTGTCCTGACAGCTCGTGGCGGTCTGGTGAGTCACGCAGCAGTTGTTGCGCGCGGATGGGGAACTCCGGCCATTGTTGGTGCTGAAGCTCTCAAAATTGAAGATCACCAGTTCATTGTGGATGACCATGTGGTGTGTGAGGGAGATTGGATTGCACTTGATGGCGCCACTGGCGAAGTGATGTTGGGTAAACACGATCTTGTTGCATCTACACCACCTGTCGAATTTGAAACTATTTTGAAATGGGCTGATGAGATTCGTAAAGGAAAACTCAGCGTTCGCACTAATGCCGACACCGCAGATGATGCTCGCAAAGCCCGTGCCTTAGGCGCTGAAGGCATTGGCTTATGCAGAACCGAGCACATGTTTTTGGCGCCTGAGCGTTTACCTGTTGTACGACGCATGATCCTTGCCGATAGCGAATCTGCCGAAGCCGCTGCACTTGAAGAGTTGAGACTTGCACAAAAAGAAGATTTCGTGTCTTTGTTAACAGAAATGTCGGGTTTGCCCGTCACGGTGCGCTTGTTAGACCCACCTTTGCATGAATTTCTTCCGCATATCTCAGAACTAGAGATTCAAAAGGCAACGACAGGTTTGTCACCTGAGGAAGAAACTTTGCTGAGTGCTGCCCATGAGTGGAGTGAAGTGAATCCCATGTTGGGAACTCGTGGTGTGCGACTTGGCGTTGTGAAGCCAGGTTTATATGCCATGCAAGTGCGGGCCCTCATGGAAGCAGCCGATGAAGTCTCGGCGAAGGGACTGCAGCCCATCGTTGAAGTGATGATTCCATTGACCGTGACCCGAGAAGAGTTGGCACTTGCACGCAGTTGGGTAGAAGAAGTTCTCTCTGATATCAATTCGCGTCCACTGCCTTCGGCAAAAAAGGGAGCCAAACCGTCAAAACGGCCCAAGATCTCTATTGGCACGATGATTGAGACACCTCGCGCCGCGCTTCGTGCGGATGAAATGGCTCAAGTTGCAGATTTCTTTAGTTTCGGTACAAATGATCTCACCCAGATGACTTTTGGATTCTCACGTGATGATGTGGAGAGCCGGATGATGCCTATGTATCTGGAGGCTGGCTTGTTGGCACGTAACCCATTTGAGAGTGTGGATCAGGCGGGTGTAGGCGAGTTGGTGCAAATAGCTGTTCAACGAGGTCGAAAAGCAAAGAAATCGATCAAGTTGGGCGTGTGTGGCGAACACGGGGGAGACCCTGAGTCAATCGCATTTTTCTATCGCGCAGGACTGGACTATGTAAGTTGTTCTCCCTATCGCGTTCCCATCGCTCGGTTGTCAGCGGCCCAAGCGGTCATAGGTGGAGACAAAGTAGAGACCAAGTAAGCCCTGTGATTCTCTGTTAGGCCAAGAGATTCGGCGCACTAGTGTGTGTATATGGCAATTGCGGAGGACGACATCCAAAAGGTGCGTACTGTTGCAACATTGTCTGACGTGGTCTCACCGTATGCCCAACTTCGTCGTGCAGGGCGGGGCCAGGTGGGTCTGTGTCCATTTCATTCCGAGCGAACACCGTCATTCAATGTCAATGACGAGACTGGCCGCTACATGTGTTTTGGTTGTGGTGCCAAAGGTGATGTCTTCAACTTTGTGCAAGCAATGGAACATTTGGACTTCATTGGTGCTGTGGAAAAACTTGCGGGGAAATTTGGCATAGAACTGCACTACACCTCTGGTGCAGGCAGCGGGGAGCGTAAGCATCGCAAAGATCTCCAACAACTTATGGAGCGTGCAGTGGATTGGTATCACACTCGTTTGTTAGAGGGTGCTGATGCAAGAGCTGCACGTGAATATCTTCGAGCACGTGATCTTGCTGGTGATGTTGCGCGTCAATTTAAAATTGGTTGGGCGCCCGATGAATGGGATGCGCTATCGCGTGCACTTGACGCACCCGCTGAGATGTTGCGCGAAGCAGGTCTTGGGTTTGTGAACAAAGCTGGCCGCATGCAGGATTCTTTCCGCGCTCGTGTGATGTTTCCTATTTTTGACGAAACCGGAGCCGCCGTCGCTTTTGGCGGGCGCATTCTTCCTGGGTCTACTGATCCTGCGAAATACAAAAACTCTTCTGAAACACCCATCTATACAAAGTCGCGCACTTTGTATGGAATGAATTGGGCTAAAGGAAATGTGGTGAAACAAGATCGGGTCATCGTGTGTGAGGGGTACACAGATGTCATTGGCTTTCACAAGAGCGGATTGCCTGTTGCTGTGGCTACCTGTGGCACTGCGTTAACTGAAGAACACGTGCGATTGATGAAGCGATACGCCCGCAACATTGTGTTGGCATTTGACGCTGACTCTGCTGGTCAAGGTGCAGCAGAGAAGTTCTATGCGTGGGAAAGCAAATACGACATTTCTGTTTCAGTTGCTCAATTCCCAGAAGGACAAGACCCCGGTGAATTGGCACAGAAGAATCCCCAGGCTCTAGAAACTGCAGTGGCAGAGGCGGTGCCATTTCTTGGGTTCAGGCTGTCACGCTTATTTGATGCACATCCGCTTCGTTCGCCAGAGGTGCGTGCACGAGTGGCCAACAAAGCAATGGAGTTGATTAACGAACACCCAGATGCAAACGTGCGACGTTTATATGCAGGCCAAGTGGCAAGCCATACGGGTGTGTCGGCTGCTGAATTGGTCAAGGTGGCCGACAAAGGCGGCAGTATTGCTTCCGCGGTGGCGGCTCCGATTATCCAAGCAGCAGATGGCGCTGGATTTGTGGCACTGTCATTGTTGATTCACGAATGGGATGCGATTGCTCCTTGGCTTATTGAAGAACTCTTTGCTGATGATCCTTCTCGTGATGCCTTTCGAGCGTTAGCCCAAGCAGATGGCCAAGTCCATGCTGCATTGTTGTTGGCTACCCCAGAAGGCGCCGAAATCATTGAGCGTGCTGCTGTGTATAGCGCAGATGCTGATCCATATGTGGAGGCTCGATCGTTGATCGCTGCTGCCGTGCGACGCGAATTACCTCGTCGCCGTGGAGATGATGATCTTGGGACCGCCCAAATGCAGCGCAGTGTGCGCATTGCACTAGATGATCTGGCCAAACCCGATAAATCCACCGTTGTGGCTGTGCAATTGCTGCAATGGTTAGCCGAGGGTGATGGCTAATGAGCCAAATGGGCCGCTCCACGTTTCCACACGATGATGTGGATCCCAAAGAGTGGGCCACATTGGTTGCCTCCCGTTCAGATGACGGTTCAGTTGACCCCAATACGGTGGCACATGTTTTTAGAAATGTGGAACTAAATGCCCAGATGATTCGTCAGATCGAATCAGTGCTAAAAGAACACAACATCGCAATTGCAAAAGTGGAACCAGATATCTCTGGTCCTATTGAGAGAAAGCCACCACTGCGCAAACCCATGGGTGCTCGCACCCTCAACAGTGATAGTGGCGATGCAGTACGTCTGTATCTACAAGAAATTGGTCAAGTAGACCTACTCACCGCAGAAGGTGAGCGACAACTGGGGCGCGCCATTCGATCTATGCAAGAGGCAAAAGAAGAGTTGGCCGTTGGCGATGTCTCTGCTGTGCGTCGACGTGAACTACGTCGGTCCATTGAAGATGGAAACAATGCTTTTGAACATCTCATCACAGCCAACTTGCGTCTTGTTGTCTCTATTGCTCGTAAATATGACGGGCGTGAATTGCAGCTGCTTGATTTGATTCAAGAAGGCAATATTGGCTTAATGAGGGCGGCTGAAAAATACGATTGGGAAAAAGGCTTTAAATTCTCTACCTATGCCACATGGTGGATTCGTCAAGCGATGATGCGAGCCATGGCTGACCAGGGTCGTACCATTCGTGTGCCAAGCCATGTGGTGGAAATGTTGAATCGGCTCACAAAAGCTGATCGCGATTTAACAGTGGAGTTAGAACGTGAGCCAACTTTGGCTGAATTGGCTGAACGCACCTTGATTCCGATGGACAAAATCGAAGAGTTACGCCAGATTTCGTCGGTCACCTTGAGCCTTGATGAACCTGTGGGCTCAGATGATGATTCATCCACATGGGGAGACAAGTTTGGAGGCAACAATGATGGCGATTCACCTGTTGAAGTCGTGCAGAAGCGACAACTCATTGCAGCAATTGCGCGTGAGCTTGAACATCTTCCCGACAGAGATCGGCGCATCTTGGATAAGAGATTTGGAATCTCATCTGGCGAGCCTCAAACCTTGGATGATGTGGCTCGTCAAGAAGGGGTCACAAGGGAACGTATTCGCCAGATTGAGCAAAAGACCTTGGCACGCCTGCGGCACCCGAATAACAGCCAACGTTTACGAAGTTTTCTTGAGGCAGATTGACCCTTTGTGCTGGCAGGGGCCTGCGCTGATAACCTGACATTCCCTTCCGGGGTAGCTCAGTTGGCAGAGCGACGGACTGTTAATCCGTTGGCCGTGGGTTCGAGCCCCACCCCCGGAGCCATTGAGGTCCTTTGGGCCTTTCAGGGGCCAGTAGCTCAGTTGGTTAGAGCAGGGGACTCATAATCCCTTGGTCGCGGGTTCGATCCCTGCCTGGCCCACTTACCGTTGTCGCTAGGCATAGCGACGCGTGACAGCGCGGGCAACTACCGTTTGCTTGTGCCCCGTTTTGACTGCAATTCTGATGATCGCGACATTTTGGGATTTCTCCATGATGTCGCAGATGCTGCAGCCGACATCATTGATGAACTGGGGAACTGGTCGTTCACGGGCCATCGTGAAGGTCAATACGACGGCGATGTTGCAGTTGATGAAGTTGTTGTCGACATGTGTGAAGCCGCAGGGTTTTATGTGCTCAGCGAGGAATCAGGAGCAGGGGATTTTGTATGGCCTCTCCAAGATGATCGTTTGCTCTTAGTGATTGATCCAGTTGATGGTTCAACAAATGCCAGCAAGGGGCTTCCATGGTTTGCCACATCGTTATGTGTGGTGGATAAAGATGGGCCACGTCTAGCCCTTGTTGCAGAGCAATCGGGAAGTGAAACTCGTTACGCGGCAATTCGAGGAGCAGGCGCCAATGTGGATGGCATTCGTTTGATGGTGCGACCCAATAGCGATGTCTCAAGTGCTGTCATTGGTGTGAATGCACTTCCAGATGCTGGGCACGGCTGGTGGCAAGTACGCACTATGGGTGCAGCCTCGTTAGATATATCGGTTGTCGCACGCGGTGGACTTGATGGGTATATCGATTTCGATGGTCTTGGTGTGTGGGATTATTTGGCTGCGATTCTTATCTGTCAAGAAGCAGGTGTATTGGTGACGGAAGCCGAAGGGCGATCCCTGTTGGTGTTTGATGCCGATGAACGACGCCGACCGGTAGTTGCTGTCTCTGAAGAGGTTCTTCAATCTTTGCTGCGTGCGCAACCCTTGCCACGCGGGTAACGAATGTTACTTCAAATAGTCGCGCAATAGTGCAGGCTTAAGGCCGTCAGATTTAATCTGTCGCAGCAAGAGTTCCAATGTGTCAGCAGTGGATGCGATGTAGTGCATCAAGATGATGTCTCCGCGGGTCAACCCACCGCTTGGCATGCGCAGCACGCCTTTTTCAGCAATCACATTCCACATCACAAGATGTTTCATCCCGCATGCTGCAATTGCTTTCTTGGTTTTCTCATTCCAATTGCCGCCTGGTGGCCTAAACAGCACGGGTTGTTGTTTTGTGGTTTTCTCCAATTGTGTATTTGCGCGACAAATTTCTTTACGTTGTTGTGTGTATGACAATTGCGTGAGACTGCGATGATTCACCGTATGGTTCTCGAACGTCATGTTCTTGTTGCCGAGGTACCACTTCTTCTCGCGTGCCACTAAGCGGGGCATTGCAAATGTGGTGATCGGAACTTTATGGCGTCGAATGACTCGAGCAAGTTCTTTCGAGACATAAAACCCGTCATCAATGGTTATGAACACCACTTTGTCTTTGGTCTTCACCTTGTGGGTCACTCGCACATCTTTTGATGTCAAGACTTCCGGCGTAGTGGTGGTTGTGGTCTCATCAGAACTGGATGTGGAAATTGCGGCATCTACTTCGCGTGGGGCAACCGCAGACATCACTATGGCGCATGCGACAAGAAACCCTGCGAGAGCACGTTGATGTCTGAAAGCCACTCACCGAATGTATCTCTAAGAACGACGACGGGGAGAATTAGTTCGCAGGAATGTTGATGCCCATTTTGTTCATGAACCGAATGACACACATGATTTCATCGATTGCCTCTGGTCGAATATGACCATGTGGGGTGTGAGGGGTGTCCGGTGGGGTGATCAACTCAGCAACCCGCAGTTCATGGGCGGTTATGGGAGAGAACAACTCATCCGAGAATCGGGTCTCGTGGAGGACTCCGCATTGAATGCGGTAGGAAATGTTGTTGTGTTCGATTGTGACGTCGCCCATAGATATCAAAGAATTGGTTTGTTGTTGCTTTCGTAGGGCTGTTTTCAATGTGTCAATGCGATCGCGAATCATTGCTGCTTCCTCAAAACGTTGTGCTTCTGAGTGAGTGAGCATCTTTGCTTCGAGCAGATCAAATACTTCTGTGGAGTTCCCTAAAAGGGTGTCCGATACTCGTTGAACTAGGTCTGTGTACACGCTTGCATCAGCAGTACCAGAACATGGGCACTGAGCTAGACCCAAGCGAGCTGCAGAACACACTTGGGCATCTGTGGGAGCTACATAGTTGCGACCCATGCGAGCGGTGCAACGGCGCAGTGGAACAACAGATTCGATGGCATCGATGATGTCACGGGCACTCGAACGAGTGGAAAGAGGGCCGATGAAAATTCCTTTTTCGTTGGGAGTTTTTGTGACAACCAAGCGTGGCCACTGTTCATCGGTTGTGAATCGCACATAGCAATATTTTTCTACTCGAGTTCCAGCCCGGTTGTATCTGGGTCGAAGCTTTCCAATGATGCGAGCTTCAAGTACTGATGCGGTAAGTGGATCGGGTGTTTCGATGTAGTGAACATCGTGCATCAACTTGAGCAATGATCCCACTTTGGTGCGCGATTCGCTTGTACTGAAGTAACTACGCACGCGTGACCGAATGTTGCTGGCTTTTCCTACATAAAGGATCTCTTTTTGGGCATCTACAAACATGTAGACCCCCGAAGTACGTGGCAAGTTGTGGGTGGAAGCCAGTTTTTTGGATTGAGGATGGCCTGCAATGGTGGGCAATGCAGTGAGATCATCAAGATAAAACACGCCATGGGCACCGGCGCGTTCAATGAGGTAGTGCAATAGGTCCCCGGTTGCAAGTACATCGTCCATCGCGCGGTGAATGGGTTGGTGTGCCAGATTAAGGCTCGAGGCAAGTGTGGACAATTTGCAATTAGGAACTTCATTGCGAATCAGTCGACGCGCAAGCTGCACAGTATCTACTACGGGATTTGTCAAGGGAGGATAGTTGTGTGCAATGAGTGCCGCATTGATGAATCCGAGATCGAATCTTGCGTTATGGGCGACAAAGACTGAATCTCCGATGAACTCAAGCAGGGACGGAAGTATCTCTGAAATAGGTGGTGCATTGCGCACCATGTGATCCGAGATACCTGTCAACGTGACGATGAAAGAAGGGATGCTGCAGCCAGGGTGAATAAGGGCATTGAATCGATCAATTTCTTGACCCCCTTGGTATTTCACAGCACCGATTTCGGTGATGCCTTCACCGGTGGGTGATCCGCCTGCAGTTTCAATATCGACCACACAAAAGGTGACATGGGATAACTGGGGACTGAGTTCCTCAAATGAGAACTGCATAGATACCACCTCTGTACTGTAAACGGGGCATCTGTCATGGTCTGGCCCGGGGCACTGCGAGGCAGGTCAATATTGCCCAGCGAGGCGATAAAGTGAAAAGCCGAAATGTTGGTTCACCAACATCTCGGGCGTTTAGCTCAGTTGGCTAGAGCATCTCCCTTACAAGGAGAGGGTCGGGGGTTCGAGTCCCTCAACGCCCACCACTGAGGTGTCCAACCCAAGCAGGGCTTGGGGTTGGCACCATCTGCTCTGGCAAGCAGAGTTCGTGTCGTGTGAGTTGAGCCTCTCCTTTCCACTAGGAGACATACACATGGACACCTCGCTACTACGAGAATTTCAACTGGACTGGCAACTCACAGGTAAAGCGCATCGCACTGCATCTGACTACGCCACTGCAGTCCTCGCATTACTGAATGAGCATCCAGAACCGACACTTGCCGATGTGAAGCAATGGATTGCATCCACATCGTCAACGCCAACACAGCGAAAGCGTGGACAAGCAGTTAGAGCAGTCGGCAAATGGGCAGAAGAACAGGACTATGAGTGCTTCACGTGGTGGCGCAACGTTCCCCTCATCAAAGAGAAGACTCAACCTCAAACGACAGTTACAGAAGTCGACTATCAAAAGGCGTTGAAATCTGCCGGCACATTACGAGACATCGCTCTCATTGAAGTGTTGTGGTCAACAGGGCTACGCCGAAGTGAAATTGAGCGACTGAAAATCGACGATGTGAATCTTGCTGATTCTTTTCTTGTTGTGCGTACCTCAAAGACCGGCAAGCCTCGCGTCGTGCCATTGTCGCCACAAGCGCGACACGCACTGAGGCGACTGCTGAAAACACGTACAGAGGGCAGCGTGTTTCAGATGTCGTCTAATGCCATCAGATTGTGCCTCCAACGCATAGGAGCGCCCTCGGCGCATGCATGGCGACGTGGGTGGGCCGTTCACGCACTTCGTTCAGGCGTGTCCGAGGCCTCCGTGCGAACTGCTGCGGGATGGCAGGGAAGCGCGATGGTGTCGCTGTACACGCGAACCTTGGCTGGCGAGCTTGCTATTGATGAGTTCAGTCGAGTTTGGGCAGAATAAAAAATGCTGATAGAGCCGTTGTTCGCTCCAAAGCTTTAACTCTCGGCTGATTTCGGCGTCGCCCACGATTCACGTAATTCAAACAGCGCCAATTGCTTGGCAAGTTCCCATGATTCAAACTTGTTTCTCACGGTTCCGGAAGAGGGTCGGGTCTTATCTAATCTGCACCACTCGTCAAATTCTCTGGCTGAAGACTTCTTAGATTCACGCAGAAAGCAGGCGACAAGAGTTATGAGTTGATGGTCTGTCCAGGTTGAATTATAAGAGTTTCGTGCTGCGACTTTGGAGTCGATTCCCGCACGTTCACATGCTCGACTCCAAGTGCCAAATATCTGAATTATTCTGGATTCCGATGGACCATGGATTTGACCGGAACGCCTTAGGCGCTCATAGTAAGGGCCAGTAACTGGAATTCTCTCTTGATGTGCATATAAGCCCATCATGGGATTTCTGAATTCAAATGCCATTCTCAAGGCATTGAGCGTGTCCTCCTCAGAAAATTTCCGTATTGCCCTGCCCTTTGATTGAAGCGGAGTGGACAAAAGCAACCCTCTGGATGCGCCTGTGAGGTAAGGGTATATTTTCTTGCGTTGAAGCCCGAATCGATTTTCTATTTCCTCAATGCGACATCCTGGATGATGTTCGACCCAATCATTGATTTCAACTTTTAATCGCGCACGATTGTCAATTTTCAACCTTTTAAAGTCTTTGACGCGGAGACCTTCCTTCGCAAGTATCTGTCTGATTCTCTCCCTACTTAAACCCAATTCTTCCCCTATTTCCTGGAGGGTCCTGCCTTCGGTGGCCATGTCGACTATTTCCGCCAACCTTTCAGTTTTCCGTTCTTCGTTGGGTGAGTCCGTCGGCGGTTGTTCGGGAATTATTTTTTTTGCATTCTTCACCAAGGTTTTATGTTTTTTTAGCTCATCAGGAAATAGGCATTTAGTGAAATAGTCATAAGAGATGTCAAAATTTTTGCAAATCTCATCAATTTGTACACCGTTGTTGTAAGAGTTCCTGATTTCTCTCTTTCTCTGTCTAATTTCTCGATGACTCGCCATAGATTCGAAAGGCTGATTACTTGAGGGTTATCAACTGGGTCGCCGTTAGGAATACTGGCCGTCCTGCAGATGACGCCTCTGATTGGGTACTAATCTCGCCGGCGGCCTCGATTTTCTGTCCAACAACCAATTTCTCTGCAATCGCGAGCAATTCGGTCTTGCGGACATAGAGGCAGTTGAAACCGCTATTGGTCTTGATTATGACCTTCCAAAAAATTTTCCCTTTTCTACCCTCTTGGTGGATGGTTTCTTCAACAACTCCTATTGCATGCCACATAATCACTTCAGGCCCTGCCATGTCCAAATAATAGCCAATCAGAAATGATGTAATCGTAAGGGAGCTGATTCGAATAGCTATGGCACAGGTATGCCCTAGTGTGAAGACATGGCCGATGAATCTAAACCCAATCAGACTTCTAGCTCATCACATAATGAAACTGACGGAATTAATGAACTTGACATTAATCCGGACACGAGCATTCTCATCGCACTATCGAACACATCACTTAAGCCCCTTGATGCTCTCTGTGAACTGATTGATAACTCATTGGATTCTTTTCGCGCGGCTGAAAGGGAGGGTATTCGTATTGGTCAAAGATGGATTCAAATCACAATCCCAACATCCGCACAAGTGCAGCGCGGAGAGGGCGTTCTTCGTGTTGTTGACAACGGAGCAGGGTTGGACCGCGATGGATTAGCTGGGGCTTTAAGAGCTGGATTTTCAACCAACTATAAATATGGCTCTCTTGGACTTTTTGGAGTCGGCTTCAACATTGCTACATCAAAATTGGGTAGACGCACTACGGTCACAACAATTAAGAGAGGTTCAGATAGCGCACTTCGTGCAACGGTAGACCTTCCAGAGTTACAACGGAAACGTAAATTCTTAGTTCCTCTAGCAGAAATTCCTGCAGACGAATTCTCAAGCGGAACCTGCGTTGAAGTATCTGACTGGTGGCCAGTTGGAAGTCCAAATGAGAAATTTGCGTATGACTTAGCGAAATTCAGTAAAGGCAAAATTGCCGAGTCGCTTGGACGCAGGTACGCCACTATTTTAAGAAAATCTGACGATGCAGGAATCAACATGGTTGTCAATGAGGAAACTGTGGTTGCATTTGAACATTGTGTTTGGGGAGGAAATAGGTCGGTCACTCGTCAGGGCGTTGGCGAGGTTCCTGCAAAAATTGAATTCAACGAAACTCTGCGCAACACGAGAAGGTGCGAGAAAGACGGCAACATTGTTGCTGAGGCTGACCAAAAATGTGGCGTTTGTGGGGGAGAAAAGATTACAACCCTTCGAGAAACTATTCGCGGCTGGATTGGAGTTCAGCGATTTGACGATAAGAGCAATTTTGGTATCGACATAATTAGAAATGGCCGTGCAATCCGAGTCGCTGAGAAAGAAGCCTTTTTTAATTTTGTAAATGATGTTGGAGTCTCTGAACTCGAGTATCCGATTGACCAGGCAACCGGGCGTATCGTTGGCGAGATTCATCTCGACCATGTGCCGGTCGACTTTACGAAGACCGATTTTGAACGTCCGAGTCAGGAGTGGCAGGACGCAATGAAATTCGTTCGAGGAGGCGGATTACAAACGAAGAATCAAGGAGGGGTTGAAAATGAAAGCCCCCTTGGTCGAATATTCCGTGCGTATAGGAGAGTGAAGAAATTCGGCAAAGTGGATATGTACATGGGTACTTACTCAGAAGTTGGTGCCACTCGTATCTCTAGGGAAATTGAACTGGAATACCGAGCCAGGTTCAATAAGAGAGAAGAGGGCTACTTTGATGATGCAAGGTGGTGGGACCTTGTGGAAAGTGCGACAGTCCCTCCTGTAAATCCCTTGATTGATTGTCCAAGTTGTGGTGCCGAGAACTTAGACGGTGCCTATATCTGTATCGGGTGTAGCGAGATATTGCGTGGAAAGGAGTGCAGAGATTGCGGTGTAATCATCGCTCAGAATGCGAGTGATTGCCCTACTTGTGGTGCGAATCAGACTCCAACAGTAATCGCCCCATGGCATTGCCAAGTTTGCTCCAAAATGAATTCATCAAGCGATGAATTTTGCACGGAATGCGGGCTAGTTAAAGGTTCTCCAGACCCGCTTTCAATAGAAGCTTTGAACGGTGTTGCGACTCGGTTAGACAGTTATTCCTTTGAAGAACGAACTTTTAGGCTAATCGATGGACGTATGAGCGAACCTCTTGCAATTGCATCGTTCAGCGTCCCAAATGGGTACCTACGACCATTTATTGAGCGCCCAAGCGTTCCCACTCTTTGTCCTACTGGCCAATTGAATAAGTTGAATATCTACCTGGATTTGCGGCACTCATTATTTAGTTCGTTTGGGTTTAGCCCTGAGTTTGCAATTGCCAATCACGTAGCGCAGTTTCTGCAAACGATGGACAGTGCCTCTACTGGGCGTGGCCAAAACGTACTGAATTTGTCATCAGTGATTCTTGAAGATTTATTCGGTGAGTCAATTTCTATATCAATCGACTCACTAACAGTTTCGATTAAGGAACTCGTTGATGCGATAGTGGATGCACTTGCGGGTCAACCCTGGGTTGGTGAATTTTATGACGAGCTCTTGACGGCCGAGAAGAGTTACATCGTGAAACAGTTGCAACGCGAGAATCGTGCAGTTGAACTTGATGAACTTCGCCGCACGGGGGAGTATTTAAGGCTGTTGCCAGTCAGTGCATTCGCCCGACTGTTTTCCTCAGATGCGAAGCGATGGTTTGGGGTTGTTTTTGAAGAAGACATGAGCGAGTTCATCGAATTCGCACCCGAAGAAGTTGAATCTGTCCGAGTTAAGACAGTTCGCGCAATTCAGCGCGCCCTTGAGGAATGCGCAGATTTCTTGGAAGCACCAAATGCAGACGAAAGAGTGATGCGAAGGACAAAATCATCTGTTCAGTATCTGGACGGCCGCCTGATATGAAGGAGGTGAGCCCCTTTTTTTCGGAGTCCGTATCCTCGAGAGTCACATGGCAAGGATTTGAACGATTAATTCTTAGGCTCCTAATCCTGCAAGGTTTTGAACACACTTGGCATGTGGGCACAAGTGGTGATGGCGGTGCCGATTTACTCGCAGTCCGAACTGACAAACAGACGAATCAACTTAAACGCTGGCTATTCCAAGTAAAGAAGTACAAAACCGCCGTTGGAATGTCTGTTTTGGATGAGACGCTTCGAGCGGCTCAGCGATATGGAGCTGATGTGCCGGTCATAGTCAGCTCAGCTGGCTTCAGTAAATCTGTGCGGGATAAGCAACGTTTATTGATGAATGAAGGTGTTCCCCTGCAGCTTTGGGATTTGAATCGAATTGAAAAGATTGGAAGTGGGCTAGCTCAGGAACCTTTGGCAACCCAGATTGATTCGGGTGTTCGGCTGAGGCGGTATCAGCAAGAAGCTATTGAACGCATAATGCAGCGGAAACAAGAAGGAATTAATAATGCATTGGTGGTTCTTGCAACTGGCCTAGGGAAGACAGTTGTTGCTGGCGAGGCGGTGAGGAGGCTAAGGGCACTGGGGGGCGAGAAATCTCGAGTCTTGGTTCTTGCGCATACCGTTGATTTAGTCCATCAGCTTGAGCGTAGTTTTTGGCCGTTCATGTCCACCAGCGACTCAACATATGTGGTCACGGGTAATGAGAAACCACAGTCATGGTCAGACCTTGAGAGGTTCAGCTTTGTTTTTGCCTCCAAAGATTCTGTATACATAGCTCAGCAAGCTGATGTATTTCCTAAGATTTTTGACATCGTTGTTGTAGATGAGTGCCATCACATTGGGGCCTCAATCTATGAAAGTGTTTTGTCAGATTTAGGTGTGGGTGATGTAGATGGCCCATTCTTGATTGGACTTACTGCAACCCCTTGGCGACCTGGTGGGGAAAGTCTTAGCCATAGGTTCGACGACCCCGTTGTAAGCGTTGACCTTCCTACAGGGCTGAGAGATGGATACCTAGCAAATGTTGACTATCGAATATTTACTGACAACGTTGATTGGGAGAAGCTCCGAACGTTAGAAGGAGACCGTTTTACGCCCGAAAAGATAAATCGAACTCTCTTTATTACTGAATGGGATGATTCAGTAATCGAGCGAACAGCAGAAACTTGGAGCGAGTTGACGGGGGTCAAGAGAGGAATTGTTTTTTGTGGCACAATTTCCCAAGCTCAAACTATTGCTCGCAAGATTAATGCACTGGGCTTCACGAGGGCAGAAGTAATTGCCAGCAAGAAGCCAGACGGGAAAGTTCTTTCTCCGATTGAACGAGGGAAGATACTTTGGGACTTCACAAACGGGAACATAGGAATTCTCTGTGCTGTCGACGTTCTAAATGAGGGAATTGATGTTCCTGATGTCAACTTGGTTGTATTCCAGAGAGTGACCCACAGTCGCAGAATTTTTATTCAACAATTAGGCAGGGGGCTGCGACTCAAAGAGGGGAAGGACAAAGTCATTGTTCTCGACTTTGTAACTGATATTCGTCGCTTTGCGGAAGGTCTTGAATTGGGGAAATCGGTGGATGCAAACGGCCCTAGACCGGGTGACGCTCGCACAGTGAAGGTGAACCATAAAGTCAAGTTCTATCGGCGAACTGAGGAGGATTTGGACTCGGTTGAGTTCCTAAAGATATGGCTCGGAGATATGGATGCGGTTGCGGGTGCTGGTGGAGATGCAAGCGTCCTCAAGTTTCCAGATATCGCTCATCTTCCACCTAGGTAGGAGCCTCATCGAGGTATTTCCAACTACTAAAGTACGGGAGACAGAAAGCCAGTGATTCGAACGCTTTTAGTTGCTGTGAATGAGAATATGAAAGAATATAGAGAGCCTAAATTTGAGTTTATTGACCTTTTTGCAGGCATAGGTGGGATGCGGCTCGCATTTCAGAAAGCTGGTGGCAAGTGCGTCTTTTCCTCCGAGTGGGATGCCCATGCAGTCAAGACTTATGTTGCAAACTTCAAAGAAGTGCCATTTGGCGACATCACCAAACTGAAAATAAATGAACTACCCAGGTTTGACATCTTGAGCGCGGGTTTTCCATGTCAACCATTCAGCACTGTTGGGAAGCGGGAGGGTTTTCGACACAAGACTCAAGGAACTCTGTTTCACGATGTGCTCTCGATTATCAAAGCCAAGAAACCAAAAGCATTTCTGTTGGAGAATGTCAAGGGGCTGTTGTCCCATGACAACAAAGAAACAATGAAGACAATTCTGGCGTCCCTAAGAAGAGCAGGGTACCTTGTTGAATACGAAGTCTTGAATGCGGCTGATTTTGGCGTTCCACAGAACCGAGAACGTGTGTACATCGTCGGGTTTCGGAAAGTCGACTTCGATGATTTTCCCATGTCATTTCCTAAAGCCAATACAAGAAAAGTTGGAATAGGACAATTCATCGAAACTGGTGTGGAGGGTTATTCGATATCAAAGCACCTCCAAAAGGTGTACATCTTCAAAAAGAATGATGGTCGCCCAGAAACAGTTAATTCTTCCACTAAGACTCCAGTCAAAACTCTTGTGTCTTCGTACCACAAGATTCAACGGATGACCGGAACCTTTGTTGAAGATGGTCCGACTGGATTGCGACTTTTAACGCCAAATGAGTGTAAGAGAATTATGGGTTTCCCAATCAATTTCAAAATTCCTGTCTCCAGGACTCAGATGTATAGGCAGATGGGTAATTCCGTGGCGGTTCCAGTGGTAACTGCTATCGCGATAAAGATTGCAGAGACCTTGAATGAAAATGACCTTCTGAGTGAATTACTCATCGGAGATTCCGAATGACGGTTTCGCAACGCGACTTCACGCGAGATTGGTTTGAGAAGCGACCGAACCAAGTCTTCACCTCGCGCCAACTCAGAGAAATGCTAACCGCTGACTACGAAAGCCTCACGGGCAAGGTTTTTGGTGACCCCGAAAAGATGGTACGCGACCTCTTCAAGGCCAGGTTTCTTGAACGCCCCTCTGAAGGACATTATGTCTATAGAACTACTGGTGCAAAGGGAAAGAACAAGACAGGCTTTACACAAAAAGAGACAATGGAAATTCTGGAACGAGATGATTTCCTGTGTGTAATTTGTAAACGTGGCGCGAAGGACGGCGTTCTTTTGTCCGTTGGTTTTGCTAAATCTTTGTTGCGAGGTGGGCAACTCTCGATTGCAAATGGAAGGACGTTCTGTCCCCGCCACAAATTCATCTCTGAAATTGGACAATCTTCGAATTCTCGCACTAGTCACATTCGGCACCTAAATGCAGTGCTTCCGTCAAGCGATAAAGCTAATGCAAGAAGCCAGAGTTTCTGGGAAGAATTTATTGACCTGCTCTCCAAATATGGCGTTGATGAAACTCTGATTTACGGCACTAGTCCGGAAGATTGACCCTTGCAAATCTCCTGATTGCGACTTTGCCATGTGCAGATTTTCGGTCTTTTATTCATGTATAAATTGTTCGATATGAGTAGCGATAGTTTGGATAAAGTTGTTTAATGGAACTCTTAGTAGTTCTCGGTTTCATCGTTGGAATAATCTGGCTGTCCTCAAATCGAAGTCAGAGTAGGTACAGCTCCCCCAAGAGCAACACTTACATGCCTTCGAAGGTAACTGTCCAAAGTCCTCAAGACCCTCCAGCCGACTTACCGCAGGTTGGTACTGTTGGATTTCAGAAGTCTGGAGCCGATACTGTCAAGCCATCACCAGTTACTCCTTCATCTGAGTTCAGTCACGGCACCACATCGGACGACTTCTGTAACAAATGTGGGAAGAGATGGCGTAGATGGGACAACAATGAAAACGGTGGTTATTGGTTTAGTTGCTCCGGCTATCCCGGATGTGACAACACCCGAGATAAACAGTTACGAGAAAAGTATTGTGCTAATGGTCATCGTAGAACCCCAACAAATACTGCATATACAATAAATGGGCATAGACGTTGCCTAATCTGTCGCCCGCTCTCAGGGGGAAGTGTTTTAGAAAAACCACTGCCCAAAAAAACGCCAGAAAGAAACTCTGAACGCAAGAGAGATGGGGGCAAGGTTCTGAAGTCAGATAAGTCTTGTCGTAATGGGCATCCACGTACTGCTGAAAACACTTATACCCGCCCAGATGGGGAACGCGAATGCAGAATCTGCAGACGTAATGCTAGGAGTTGAGTGAAATCAGTAGTTCTAGTTAGTCAGAACGGCGCAATTACGGCAGCCCCCTTGACCTGATTTGATTGAGCTGAGTGCTGGCTCAACTTGTGCTCCACATTGGGTGCAACTGCATCTCCAGCGCTTTTGGGCGCCTGGGTATGGCTCCAGAGGCTCAAGACCCGCATTTCTCATGATTCTCTCCGCCTCAAGCGGGTCAATCCTCGGTGCCATAGGAAACAGATTAGGCAGACGCTGTGCCAGGGCTATAGGTAACGATTTAGAACATCTATATAGAACAACTTTTCTATATGTAGGAAAGACATTTCCCGAATTGAGAAAGCCTTTGGCCGCTTCACCAGCGTGACACGGTGTAACGGGTGGAAATCCCGCCCCGGCTAATCGGTGTCGGGTGAGCCCCGTCAGATGGGAGAGTTTCGCATGCAACCGAGCATCCTCAATAGAGCGCCAATGGGTCATGACCGAGCATCCTCACTGAGACAAATCACTTAAACAAATCAAAAAATAAACAACAAATAACGTCGAACCGTACGTATAACGGTCGGGTATCTGGGTGTGGCATCCAGATGGGGGCATGGAACTGTGTCCCGACGGCGGCTCACTCCAAAGGGAGTCGCCACCGATAGCAAATACAGCATGGACATGGTTAAGCATGGACAAACCACGAATGATTGAGTGGGGTGTCCATCAAGGGTGACATGCCTGGTTGTGTCCACGCCTCACAGATGTATTTGTGATTTCCAAACCGGGCATTGGTGGCGTTCGGCAATGAACATTGCCAACGCTCTGGCTATTGCCTCTATGAGTCCCTTTAAGAAATGGGGGCATACCCCTCTATGCCCCCACGGGCACTAGTAGGAGATAGTTGTCTGGTTACTAAAGTCGCCTTGTGGCGACAATTCAAGAGATAACAACCGAAATTAGACAATTTGCAGATGACCGTGAGTGGGAACAATTTCACACGGTGAGGAACCTTGTGTTAGCGCTTGTGGGAGAAGTGGGCGAACTTGCAGCTGAGATTCAGTGGGTGAAAGACGTGGATATCTCTTCCCATCTTGGGAACTCAGACAACAAGTCGAGAATGGCGTCAGAAGTTGCAGATATTGCCACGTACTTGTTTCGACTCTGTGATGTTGCAGACATCGACTTAGCTGTAGAGGTGCGACGAAAACTGATTGTGAATGGAGACAGATACTCTGTCGAAAAGTCCAAAGGCTTATCAGTTAAGTACACGGAGCTTTAGTAAAGATGACTCAGTTATTGATTCAACCATCGGGTGGTAAGAGTGCTCAGGTGCATTATGAAGACACGATTAGGAATCTGGTAGCGATTAAAACCTGTGATGATTTGTTGTCTGAAGCAATCGTTAATGAGTTGACTGCAATTTTCCCTGAAGGCAAATGTGCCTTCTGGGGGTTAGTTCCAGGGTCAAACGATTCAAACAGAACTAAATGGGAAAAAATCCAGCCAGGTGATGTTGTTGTCTTCACAGGTAAAAAGCGTGTCTTCGCGACAGGCATAGTGAAGTCAAAGTTCCAAAATGCGGCATTGGCCAAACGGTTGTGGGGCATTGATGACAATTCAGCAACCTGGGAATACATGTACGCCCTGAGTGACATTGCAGAAACGGACATCCCTTATTCAAAGTTCAATGAGTTGTTGGGAGATAATCCCAACAACAATCACATGGGATTTAGAATTGTCGATGACTTTAAGGCGTCTGATTTTGTGAGTTTCATTGGTTCTCATGTTCCTGCGCGTCAGCCAGCTGTCAATCAAATTGTGAAGGCAATTCAAGGTCTTGAATTCAACGACATACAAGTCGTAGTTGATGAATGGGACAAATTGGGCAGGGAAGAATTTCTTCGCGTCCACGCTCTGAGTGGCGCATTCAAATATTTGCTTACCTGGGGCGATAGTTACTACGACGCTAAGGCGATTGCTGTCCAGGCAATCCGAACAAAACATGCTGAACTAGCACATCTAAGAGGAAACTCATTTGAGGGCGACGCAACAACAATTGCTGCGCCCTTACGCGCAGCTGGGTGGGAAGTAATTGATAAGCGCGATTTAGACAAGCGTAAAGAAGAAGACATACACGAACGTCAAATTCAAGACCGTCAAAATATTGGACCTGTCGAAAAGCTGCAATTGGTTAAATCACGAAGGGGGCAGGGTCAATTTCGTCATAACGTGTTGCTTCGAGAACCAAGATGTCGTGTCACAGGAATTTCGGACCCGATTCACTTGCGAGCTAGCCACATCAAACCCTGGTCAAAATCAAATGACCAAGAAAAGATTGATGGGAATAATGGTTTGATGCTTGCGCCACACATTGACCATCTGTTCGACAGTGGTTGGATTTCGTTTTCTGACGAAGGCGCTTTGTTGGGTTCTCCAAAATGTCCAAGCGAAATATTTGCTGCATTTGGTGTTTCCCATTCCCAAAACGTAGGTGTGTTTTCAATCGAGCAGAAGGAATATTTGGCTTTTCATCGAGAAAACATTTTTAGGGCGTGATTGTTTTGAAGCTCTGGTTTATTGCACTAACGCTGATGCCTGAAAATTTGATAGAGCCTCTTGAAAAGGTGAACTTATGAACGGTCTAATAAACGAGGGAGCCAATTACGGCTTTGGCGCTTGGCTATGTATTGCAAGTGCAGGTGCGTCAACGCGAGTTGGCGATAATTTCAATGAAATCATTGGGGAGACTTACATCTGGCCCAAGAGCATTCCTCAGGCTCATAATTTAAGAGTAGGAGACATCATCGCTCTCTGGGACACTAATCGCCTTCTTGGATTCTCTTGGATTGAAACCATCGATGAAATAGTCGAGACCAGGGAGCAATATCGGTGCCCAAATGACGAATGTCGAAGACTCGACATGAGGGAACGAACAACTCTTCTTCCAAGGTTTAAATGTGGAAAGTGTGCGTCAGAGACTGACCATCCGATAATTGAGGTGTCAGAACAGGAAAGCTACAGAGCAACTTATGGGGCTGGCTGGGTGGCTTTTGATGAGTTTGTGGATGCTGAAACGTGCAGGCTTCTGACAAAAAATCCGAATACTCAACACAGCCTTAGAGAAATTGACATCCCACTCTTTGAGGACTTTGTTGGTTCCCTACCAAAGGTAAAGACCAGTCCATTTCGTAGTCGATATTCCGGTCATGTGCGAGCGACGGTGAGAGTTCGCGTGGGGCAGAGCGCATTTAGACAAAAATTGCGTAGTCGATTTGGGGATGTATGTGCCATCACGGGACCAAATCATTCGACCGCTCTTGAGGCGGCTCACCTCTATAGCTATGCAGAGTACGGAGAGCATCATGATGATGGTGGCCTATTGCTTCGCCGAGATATTCATCGTCTATTTGATTCGGGCTTAATTTCCGTGAATCCAAAGTCCCTAACAATTGATGTCCATGCTGATTTGGCGTCATTTGAGCAATACAGCCAAATGCATGGGAAACAGTTATCAGCTGACGTGTCACCTGGTGTAGTCAGGTGGCTTAGCTTGCACTGGGACGAGTATCGAACCTAGGTAAACGAAATAGGCAGTCTTCGAAACGTAAATGAATTTTGTCTTCGCCAGTGTCTGGCGCGCCTGCTTGACCCAAAGTATGTATTCGCTATTTGGGCGTTTCCATCGAGCCTCTCCTTGGGTGTCTCGAAGCGGCTAAGCTGAGAGCAACAACCAAGAGAGACAAGGCTCGCATGGGCTTAGCTCAGTTGGCTAGAGCATCTCCCTTACAAGGAGAGGGTCGGGGGTTCGAGTCCCTCAACGCCCACCAATTTGAAGGTTTATTCGTCTTTTGGGCGATTCATCTGCGCTTCTGTACTCTTGTAAGAGGCGTATGAGTGGTCGTATTTGTGCTGTTTCCGCACCATTGAGAGCGATGAGAAGTGTGGCTTCACAGACGGCACGCATCGTTCTCGTTGCATCAATGATGTTTGCATTCGATATTGCATTTCCAGATCGAAACTGGACAATCTCTTCAAGTGAAGCGTCAACGTACACATTGACTTATGACTCAAATGGCGGCACTGCAGTGGAGCCTGCTTCCTGGACCGCAGGGGCAACGCTGACATTGCCCACTCCCACTCGGGCTGGCTACACCTTTGACGGATGGAGCACTCGTGCTGTGGGCTCTCAATTGGTGTACCAAACTACAAACGCCAATCGGTCGGGAAACTCCATTGTGTACACGGCGGGTTTTGGGCGTGGTGGTGGCGATGCTGCTGCAGTTTTGACTAGCCAGGGGACAACCTTTGATCGTGTGCGGTATCGAATGGAAGCGAACTACAGCGGTACCTTGCGTTTTGCAGACGTCGCATTTGATAAGTGGAATGCGAATCTCACACTGGCCCAATTAGCGGTACCTGATCTGGCAGATACGCGGGTTATTAAAACAAATGTAACCAATATGCATGTGCAGTCGAACTGGAGTGCGGTTGCTGGGACAGCTACTGCAGTGACAAGTGGATCAGGAAAACTCGGGCGTGTGGAATTCTGGCCATATAACTACGGGCCTGACACGGGTGGTGTGACGCCTGTAGGAAATGGAAGTGTCTACGACAGTGATGACACGCATGCAGGCGCATCGAGTTACGGTTCCTTCCAGGTGCACAACATCACAAACTCACACACTGTTTTTGCATGGAACAATCACTCCAATTCAGGTAACCCTGACATTGGATTTGGTAACTCTTCTGGTGGTCATCCTGATTGGACTTTTGCCGGTAAAACCTATTTCGATCTTGCAACATGGAAGATGCAAATTTTCATTGGTGATCTTATGGCAGGTGGTTCTACGTATTCGCCGATGAATAACGCATCATTCACCATGTATGCACAATGGACCCCTAACACATCAATAGTGACCTACAACTACAACAACGCAACAGGCGGCAATTCTGTTGCCAATTCATCATTCACTACGGGGAACTCGCCGATTACTCTTCCCACTCCCACGCGAACAAACTTGTCATTTGAAGGATGGTACTCAGATGCCAACTTTACAAATTTTGTAGGCATTGGCGGAATTCAGTATTCACCTACGTCCAGCGGTACTTTGCATGCAAAATGGATGACGAACCAGAGTGCACTCTCGATTACTAATGCACCGGCACAGCTCGGATTCTCGAGAACTGTGACCTTGGGTGTGGCTGGAGGTAACGGAACAGGTGGCGTCGTCTTTGCCACCACTTCGCCATCGGTGTGTTCAGTGAATGCGAATACGGGCGTGGTGACAATGCTTGTGTCAACTGGGTCGTGCAGTATCGCGGCCACAAAAGCTGCAGATAATTCTTACTATGCGACATCTGCGAATGCTTCAATCACAGCAGTAAAGGCCACCCAGAATTCGTTGTCGGTAACAGGGGCGAACTCTGGTGTCTATGGATCCACGCTCAACCTTGCTACCAGTGGTGGATCTACGAATGGCCAAGTGGCATGGTCTGTAGGGTCATCAACAGCATGCACCATTAGCTCTAGTGGAGTTGTTTCTGTGACTTCAGGAACTGGAACGTGCAATATCACAGCCACGATGGCGGGTTCCGATAATTATGAACCGACGACAAGCGCATCGTTTGGCATCAATATTTCTAAAGCAAATCAAACGGCGTTGACGATTGTGGATACTGAAGTGACGTATGGGCAAACGATGTCGTTGGTCGTTACGGGTGGCTCAGGCACTGGTGCATTGACGTGGGAAGAAGTGTCGGGCACATGCACGATTAGTGGAACTGCCTTGACCGTGGGTAATGCAGGTTCTGCCTGTGTGATTCGAGCACGGCGTGCCGCAGATGGTAACTACAACCTCAGGGTTTCGGCTGACACGACTATCACTGTTGGGCGTGCCAGCCAATCGGGATTCTCAATCACCAATACAAACAGTTTTGTCACAGGTAGCTCTTTGGGTTTGAGTGCCAGTGGTGGTCAGACTGGCGGAACTGTGACATGGAATGTGGTCTCTGGTGGCTGCACACTTTCTGGTACTTCGTTGACGTCATCGCGTGGTGGTATCAACTGTGTTGTCTCGGCAACTCGTGCGGGGAACACTAACTATCTTGCAGCCACAGATTCCATCACGATTGCTGTGGACAAGATTGCACAGACACTGACATTCCGTTCGCTTGCACCCACACAGGCAATTGTGGGAGAGACCTACACCGTGTCTGTAGATAGCAGCGCTTTCTTGGCTGCCTCCATCACAGTGACAAACCAGTCTCAGTCTGTGTGTGCAATCTCTGCTGGTGTTGTCACTTTCTTATCGGCGGGTAACTGTGTTGTGTCTGCAAGTCAGGCGGGAACGGATGTGTATGCATCCACCGCTATTTCTCAAACGATTTCCGTGACTACTGCACCACAGTCCACCATGGCGCCTCAAGCGGGCTCTTCTACTCCTAGTAATTCGACACCGGCTCCTATAGCCAAGTCCGAGCCATCAAAGCCCTTACCCGTTGCGACAACGATCGCTACAACAACGACAACTACGACAACCACCACAACAATTCCGGTTGATCCCACCCAACCTCAGTTGGGTGCAGATGGTCGTGGTCCTTCACTGGAAGTGGGCGAGTCAACAGCGTTCATTCGTGGTCAACAAGTAGCGGTTTCGATTACTCAGATTGAAAATTCTTTATTACTGACTCTTCCGAATGACGTGCGTGTGCAAATAGGGCGTATCCAAGATTCCAGCGAGTCTGTCTCGATAGCAGCTGATGGCGGACTGCGTATGTTTCGTAGTGACACGGTCGATGTTGTTGTTCAAGGCTTTATTCCGGGCACTACCTACACGGTCTTCATGTTCTCGGATCCTTTCGAGTTAAGTCGTGGAGTCGCCGACGCAGAAGGTCAAGTTTCCCAGGTTGTCACGATGCCTAAAGATGTCGAGCATGGAGACCACACTCTTCAGGTTGTAGGGGTAGGCCCCGATGGTGAGATTGTGTCGGTGTCGTTGGGCTTTGAAGTACTTGAACGCACAAGCAATACCTTCATTGTGGTTCTGTCCTTGGGGGCAGCCGTGCTTCTTGCCCTACTTGGCGGGCGTCCAATATTTGTGCGCCGCCGGCGCCAATCACAACACTAATAATCGCGGGGCGGTTTAGCCAAGATAAGGGCTCGGTTGAGGCCACCCAAAGGTGTGATCTTATGAGACCCGGACGTTAATCGTGACTCTTCGAGCGGGTGTCTTTTTATACTTTGCCTGCGACAACGTGAGTCTGCATGTGGCGGCTTTTTTAGGTGCAACCAGATTGGCGGACTTAATTTTGCAGCCACCGCTAGTTGTCCACTTGGCTTTTCCCTTACCACTTAACTTGATAAGCGAAGTTAGGGATTTGCTCTTGCCTTTCCGCAACGTCTTGACGACCACTGCGGGCTTGGGCGCTTGACCAACTTTGATGGTGGGTGCTGAGTAAGTGATCTCCGGGAAATAGACCTTCACTCCCAAGGAAGTGATGGTGAAGGTTGCAGCAACAGTCGTTGCTGTGCCATCTTTGACAATGCTGGAGGTGAGTGCACTTTGTAATGCAGCCTCTGTTTTCTCAATTTGCCACTGAGACAGAACTCCATTTGGAATAAATGCCGCAGCATTTCCCTTATTGACTGTTTGGCCATCGGGCAAGAAATGCGGTGATGCAGTCTTTATCTGTATTGACTTGCTCTGACCTTCTGTGACCACGCTCGGAAAATGAAAATATGTGGCGTTGGTGTTCACCCAGATTGGCGCAGGTGTATCTGCGGCGGGAGAATTTACAAATGTCTTCGACCGTGCCGTGAAAAGCAGCGGTTGAGCATCTGCGATTTCCACATTGCAGACGACAAAATTCATGCTGGGTACTCCGCAGCGA
Organism: Ilumatobacteraceae bacterium; assembly: GCA_044239355.1. GTDB lineage: Bacteria > Actinomycetota > Acidimicrobiia > Acidimicrobiales > Ilumatobacteraceae > UBA2093. The sequence goes on along the minus strand of JBIIBO010000002.1, from coordinate 135,610 downwards.
TTGGCCCAGGGGAGCAGGGGATCGTCGTTTTTCTCCGTATCGAAATCGATGGTTTGAGAAGCTGACTCAAGTGCGACCCGCACTGGTTTTCCAGTGAGGGTGAGCGTGAGATCTTGTCCATTAAGGGCAAAATTCATCTCGCCTTGGTCGGCAACTAAAACGCTGTACTGGGGAAGTGAAGCGGTTTTGTATTTGATAGTCACCGAGACTTGCGATGAGGAATTCAGCACTCCTGACAGATCAAACTTTCCAGCGTTTCCAGGTTGGTTGGTGGGCCGTTTTCCCCACCCCCAGGAATCTTCACTCAAAGTGTTGCCACTGGGTACATGCCAGAGGAAGATATTTGCCTCATATCCAGCATTTGAATTTGTGGCATCACGAGTTTTATAGGACCCAACACTCACGGTGGCCTTTAATTCTGATGGAGCTGTAGTTCCATTGACTTGAAGCGAATAACAAAAATTCGTCGTTGATCCTGAGCACTCATTGAGATGTGCTGACCCAATATCGGTTTCACCTGGGTTAGCTGCCCAGCATGGCTTGTTGGAATATCCCCCAGAGCCAGAAGCACATGCGGGAAGTTCTGTCGAGAAATCTGGGACGGTAGAGGCCTTGACCGTCGGTGAGTGAGAGTTGATGGCGATAGTCGCCGATGCAAGCGCAATGACAGATACGAATGACAACAGTTTCCTACTTATGATGTTCATAATTCCCCCCGGATTTATTGTCTGTCTATCACGAATTTAGGTTGGCCTTTTCCACCTGTGCAACAGCCAGCAGAACAAGACCAGTCACATCGTGTGGGTCGCCTGCCGTTTATGGGGTCTCGCGTATTGGGTGAGCGAATTATGCGATTCGGTAGACGTCGTAGTCGACAGTTCCCGATCCTGGTGTACCGACTGCAATTGCTTGCACGGCATTGAGCCATGCGTATCGTTCGTCTCCAGTTTCAAACAATGGAGCGGTAACGATCCGAGGAGCACCATCGTGCGGAGCCATGATGCCTTTGTAGGAGCAGTGAATCACTGCGTCATCGTGGGTGTGGATGGCAATACGCACATCCAATTGGGCTGTTCCGTCGGATCGCAAAGTCAACCAATCTGCACCCAAGTGGGCAAGGTGTCCTTTCAATCGTGGACCCTCTACGGTGCCGCCGTTAACGCCAACGATTAATCGGGTTCCTTGGGGGCCGTTTGGCACCATGATTGGGGTGTCTAGAGTCGCATGGATATGACATAAGAACTCGACGTTGAGGCTGGTTGTATCGCTCATTTCAGAGACTTTAGTGGGACATTGAGTGGCATTGGAGTGCTGGGTGTTCGAGAGGAATCAATCGTCACCTGCGTGATGAAGCTTTTTAGGGCTGCTGGAAATTCACTAAAAGTTAAGAAGCTGGAGTCTTCCTCCAGGCCTAGCCGGTGTGTACTATTCGGATACAAAGTCTGTTTAGGAGGACGTATGTCAATTCAGTGGAAGAAGATGGGGGCAGCAATTGCTGCGACTGTCCTGATGGGATCTGTGGGTTTCACCAAACCACTTGAGGCCGCAGCGCCAAAGGCCGGCCCAAAGCGTGCAGTCACTGTCACGGTGCGTGGCGGAAAGAATCTGACGGTGTTATTGATCTCGGGAACTGGACGCACTTTGGCATCCAAGAAGATCACTAAGACCACTCAAAAGGTCACTCTCAACACAGTTGCGGTCTCGACAACTGCGGGGATGAACTTGCAGTTGGTGAACTCTGGTGGCATGTCATCAGGCGAGTATTTCGGGCCAGTGATTTTGAATTGGAAGGGAACAGCTGCAAACAAGGCATCGCGCGTCTACACCCGTTTAAAGAACACCTCGAGCAAAACAATTTCCTTGGGAACAATTGCTGTGACCAAGGTAGGCACTGCCCAGAAGCAGGGATATGCCACTGCGTCGGCGAAGGTAAGTCTTGCAAACACGTCTAGCTCTGTAGCTGTGACTGCATCAAGAGGTCGTCCAAGTGGCGTGGGTACCTATGGCAAGAAGGCAGCAATTGGTGCACAATCTGTGACCGGATCGTCAGTGTCGGTGTCGGCATCAAACTTGCCAGCCGTGCCCACACCCCCGAATCCACCACAACCCAATCAGGCGCAACCAAATCAGCAACAGCGTGAAGGTGCGGTTGCCAAAGATGAAGACACCTTGGGCGGGGATAAAGACAAAGATGGTCTGCCTAACGCCTTCGATGTCGATGATGATGGTGACAACAAAGTGGATGCGGCAGATACCGATACTCCCACGCCTGTTGTGTCAGCAGATAATGGCGTGAGGGACTGTGGATCAATTCGATGGAATATCTTCACCAACTTCAAAGCCACTGGAGAGAATTTTGCCGGCACGTTGAATGCCTATGGAACAGGAGCTTTTGAATCGAAAGGTTCATCTACCGCAACAGCAGTAACAAACACTATGACGATGGTGTTTGCACCCATCACCCAAGTGTGTGGTTCTGCTGTGACAAAAACAGAGATCAAAGGCAATGGCGTCTCGTATGCGCCAGTTACTTACCAAGAAGTGTCTGCTACGTGTAACACAGGCGACTACCAATGGCTCATTGGAAAAGGCCGTATGTGCGACACCGGAGGTCAAGGGTATGCATTTCATACACCGAACACTTTCTCGGCAGCTGATCTACCTTCGGGGCAAGACACGTTCTCTATGCGTGTGACTACTGCAAACGGTGTGTATGAGTTCACCTCAAGCCCAGGGTTTGTATTTGTCAGCCATCCGATGTTGGCGTCGTACTCCATTGATGGTGGTGCAAGCACCACAATCGACTATGGAGCGACTATCCCTCGCATCAACATCACCAACACATCAGTTCTTACGCTTCGTTTGCATCGCCCACAGCGTTTTGCCATCGATGGCGAAGGCGGCGTGGTCTATGACTTGGGTGGTTTCCGCTACACCGCAGATATTCCCAATGGCACAGCGCAGGGGTCTCAAGGCCCAGGTAAATGCGATGCATCAACTGTGACAGACACCGTGATGACCTCTGACACTGTCATTAATCCATTGACTAAGCCTGTTATTGAATTGCAGTGGAATATCGGTCGGTGTTTTACATCAAGAAATACTGCCTGGCAAACAGGCAATCTCACCGTAGATATCCAAGTGGAGCCGGTAGGCCCAGGTGGAAACTCAGCTCAGAAGTTATTCCTCACGCTGAGCTAAAACCCTTGTAACGAAATTGGCCGGTGTCTTCATTTAGGCGCCGGCCAATTTTTATCATGAACGATGTTGTTGGCGAGGAAGCGAATCCACCAAAGTTTGCAGCAAGATGGTTGCAGTGCGATCCCAGTGAAATTTTGCGGCATGTGTCCGTGCACCGCTGGTAAGCGAATCGCGTAGTGCATTGTCTGTAAGAACCTGAACAATACCCTTTGCTAGTTCTGCATCATCTTCCACAATGAGTCCAGTCACATTGTGTGTGGCGGCAGCGCAATGCCCATGGTTAGCCGTGACCACACAAGGGGTCCCGCACGCAGCGGCCTCTGTAATTGTCATGCCCCAACCTTCGGAATGTGACGCACTCACTAACAACCAACTGGATTGATACAGCCGCAGAAGTTCATCATCTGAGACTCGTCCTGCAAGAGTGACGTGTTCTGTGAGGTTGAGTTGTTCTATGGCCCGTTGCATGACCTCTTTGTCGGGACCATCGCCGGCGATGGTCAGATGTGCATCGGGGACTGTGCGGAGAACTTCAGCAAACACCTCTAACAAAAGTGGAAAGCGTTTCACTGGCGCCAGGCGTCCCACTGCAAGAAGTGTTGGAGTCGGGGTCTTTGCATCGTCTCGCGGACAATAACGTGGATCAATTCCCGGTTCTGCAACCACAACACGATCTACGCCGTATCCACGAGAAATCAATTCATCTCTTGTGGTAGTCGCCAAAGTGGCAATGCGAGTGCGGCGATAGAACTTTGGGGCAAGTGAAATCTCCACCCATCGAGCAATGGGTGCGAGCACTCGAGGGAGGCTTTCATTCCACATGTCTTCATGAATATGGTGCAGCCATGTGGTGCGAACCGTGTTTCCCCATAGCTGGCTGAACCAGGGAACACCATTCCAGATTTCCACAATGGCCACGTCGCGTTTCGCACGTCGTAACAGTCGTGCCGCTATCACCATAGGAAAGACTGAGTAACGTCCTCCACGACGTGTCACGGTGTAACCATTGCGGGTAAATGTCTCGGGTTGCCCATCCGTAGAAGTGCGATGAGATAGAGATAGCCCCGCTTGCGCCCAGCGCGCCATGACATGGTCGGCATGTACTTCAGAGCCGCCGGCATCGGGATCAGCTAAGTCACGCCATGCAAATGATTCAACGCGGGTGATCCCATGATCATAAAGGGTTTGAGCCAATTGACGCAGATGGAGTGCCCAATCAGTGGAGATGTCTGAAGGGTCGTCCATGGCATTCCTATACTAGAACTCACTATGAAACAAACCGGTGAACGCCCACTCAAAGACAGCACACCGTCTGCTCTTCTCGCCCTTCATGATGCGGGATATAGAGAAGTGAAACAGCGTTTATCAAATGGTTTCGTTCTTGATATTGGATGTGGTGTGGGTGATGAATCCATTCGTCTTGCTGGCCCGAACCGCACCGTATTAGGAGTGGATTACGACCTTGAGACGGCGCATCTTGCTCAACATCAAGGAGTTGGCGCGGTCTGTGGCGATGGTTCAGTCTTGCCGTTCAAAACCGGCAGTGTGGATGCAGTGTGTTCTAGTCACATCATTGAACACTTCGTTGACCCCTCAGGCCATGTGGCAGAGATGGCGCGAGTAGTGAAAGACGATGGGGCGGTCTATGTCCTCACCCCAAACGAACCGGCCGACTTTGAAAATCCCTTCCATGTGCATCTGTTCAAGCCCGAACAACTACGCAACATGTTGGACACCTATTTTGAGGATGTTGTAGTTCATGGTCTTGATGGTGACGAGACAGTGCGTCAAGATTTTGCCAAGCGTCGTCGTACAGGAAAGCGCATCCTCGCATTGGATTTTTTGAAGTTGCGCCATCGTTTGCCACGTAGCTGGTTTGTTGCACTGCACTCTTTGGGCCGTCGTGTGGTGTATCCAGTATTGGCAAAAATTAATGGCCCTAGCGAAGTGATTGGCGAAGATCGTTTTGCCGTCACAAGCCGCATAGACACCGACACTTTGGTGTTGTTTGCAGTCGCGCGTTCACCGCGTCGATAGTTTTCTTTGTATCAATTGATTTATTGATCGCGAAAATCTGTGACCTGAAGTCGTCGCCGTGTGAACATGTCACGCAATCCCCATTTGGTGACGAGCCAAAGGGCTTCTTTCACAATGGATGATTTCATCTTTGAATGACCGAGAAGTCGTTCTGTAAACACAATGGGAATCTCCACAATGCGAGAACCGGCACGCACCAAGCGATAGGTGGTCTCTACTTGAAACATGTAGCCATCACTGCGTGTGCCAACGAGATCACATTGTCGAATGATGCGGGCGTCAAATGCACGAAAGCCCGCAGTTGCGTCGTTGATGGCAAGTCCAAGCATGAGGGCAACGTATCGGTTGCCCCATCGTGAAAGAGCGAGTCGTTTTTTTGGCCAACCCACAATTGCGCCACCTGGTATGTACCGCGATCCAATGGCCAATTGGGCACCAAGGGCAACAGGTGAGATCAACTCGGGTAGTACGGCTGGATCGTGTGACAGGTCTGCATCGATTTCGCACAAGATGTCGTAGTTGCGTTCTAGGCCCCAAGCAAACCCCACTCGGTATGCATTGCCGAGACCATTCTTGGTGTTGCGACGAATCACTGAGACTTGCCCACGTCCTGCGTCAAGTTGCTCAGCTAAATCTGGTGTGCCATCTGTACTTGCATCATCAACAACGAGGACGTGCACACCTGGCACAGCGGCCAAAATGCGCGGGATGACAACGACGATGTTTTCGGCTTCCTGGTGGGTGGGAATGATGACCAGGACTTTTGGCATAGAGAAACTGTACCTAGTTGCGACGTAGCACTGGGTTGATACATGCCATTGCGACGGCAAGCCATGTCAGTGGTGTGAGATCGGCAAACCGCAACGGCCAATCAAGAGTAGGGGGATAACCAAATCGGCTCTGTTGCACAACAATGACTCCGGCTACAACCGTTATAAGGATGCCAATGGCATACGCATTGAGGCGCCGTGGCACAAGTAGCAGCAATCCAGCCACAAGGGCGGGGAGAATGCCTGCAAAAGCAATCACCAGACACATGGAGATCACCATTGCTATTCGTGAACCTGTGATGTGGTCAGTTGGGCTCACCTCCGCTTTTGAGTGCTGTTGTCGGCGGGGGCGCCAAAGAGCAAGAACGAGAAGACCTGCAGCGCACAAGAGAGATATTGCTAGAGACCCCATGACAAATCGCTGTGGAGTCCATTCCAAAATGAGCTCTCCAGATTGGGGCACCCACCATCCATTTGCATAACCCTGCACAACAAAGGGCGTACCTAGATCAATCGAGCCAGTTGCTGTGCGCAAAGTTGCCTTCCATCCACGGTTAATGCTTTGACCAAAAGAAACAATCTGTGGCCTATCGGTCTCAATAATGGCGGTGAGGCGTGTGGGTTCTCGTGATGTCACCGTGAGTGGTGCATATGTGGATGGAGATGAAAACTCTTGTGTGGTGAACACGAGTTGGTCAAGATCAAGACCAGTATCAAGACCCTTTGCGGTTCGGATGAAGTTTTCACCAGGCTGCAAGGTGATGTTTTGACATGATGCAACGTTGAGTGGCTGTGTGGTGTCAAACACATCTGCGGTTGCAACAATGCGAATAGGTATGGGTTGGTTATTTATCTCAAGGAGGTCTGTGCGGCATTCGTTGGCGATTACACCAAAACGAGCAGGGTTAGTGACTCCAAAGTCAATTTCAGTAATCGCCACAGGTAGTTCACGAGGTTGCCGTGTGAAGTAATTGGGAAATGTTCGGCTTTGCACTTCATCGATGATCAGTGACTTCAGCGGAAATTGCATCGCTGAATCAAGCGGAGCCGTAAGTAGACCATTTTCTCCGCTCAAGGCAAGCGGGAATGGATTACCCACTGCATCGGTGAGGGTGACACGCTGAGGAACGGAGTGAAAACGATCGTCTCGTACCTGAAGACGAATGCGTTGTGCGCTTTTGGCAGCGTTGAGAGTAAAGAAAATTTCACTTCCCACAGATTGGTCAAGCGGAGTTGTCCATGCTGTTGAGGCATCACCGTCAAAAGCGAGCGAGGCGATACTTTGTGCAGAGCCAAACATGTGTTGATTAGAGCTAGCCATGTTCATATTTGTGAGGCGGGACAAACTGTTTTCGCCCGCGCGGCCAGCAAGGTGAGCAATTCCAGACAGTGTAAAAGTCTGTGTTGTGGGCAGTGCCACTATGCGTTGCACATTGAGTTCCATATCTGCACGGTGAGGGATGGATGGATCAATTGATTGGCGTGTGAGCACGAGTGCAGATTGTTGTGCATTGGCAATAAGTGAACTACTAGTGCTGGGCAACACGATGTATTCATCACTTCGCACACCTGGGAAGGAAATCTCACCTATTGCGATTCCTGGAGCAGTGGAGTAGTCCACTAGGCGAGAAAGAGATTCCTTCGTAATGGTGATTTTTGCAGAAGAGAAAGTGGTGGAAGGGAAAGAGACTTGGATCTCGTCATTGTTGCCTGGGGTAAATGTTGTGTTGGTCAACATTGCGCCTGTTGAGTCGAACAATTCGAGAAGGGCGCTTTCGATAATGCGTCCGCCTGGTTGTCGTGTAGATACATCGATCTTCATGGATGATGCTGTCACCGGACGGCGATAATCGACGTGGATCCACTCTCCAACTGCGCGAGAACGCACTCCCACGACCCAACTTGTTCGTTTGTCGTTATCGACAACATTTTCTGCACGCGCCTCGGGTGTGAGCACAACAGGATGACCGTAGGAACTTGCCTGCACTCGTGCCACATCACCCACAAGCCGACTAGTTGTCATCTGTTCAAGGGGTATGGCCATGCGGTAGTCGTCAGTGAAGGGATTGAGCCGTTGATCAGTGGGGACACGTGGACTGGTGGGGGAGGTGAACTCATCTGAGCGCTCGGTACGACCTGTTTGTTGTGCAATGGAGGACCATTGCCGCTGAGCTGACCTATTTGTGTCGGTAACAATGAGCCGTGAGATAGGTGCCTGTTGCAATGTTGCAGGCAGATATTGGCGTGTGCCCGCATATGTGAAGGTGTCCTGAGATGTGAGAACCTTTGCCGAGAGTGCATTAATTACACCTTCGCCGCTTCCCACCACAGTGATCACATCGTTTACAGATGAAAGTGTGAGCAGGGGGCGAGCATGGGGAATCTTCCACACCTGCATGAGAGGGTATTGGGGTATTTGTGTGTTGCCGAACCATGTTTCATCCACGATGGCGGCACGCTGCGAAGTTGCAATGACCGGACCAGTAAAAAGTGACGGTCCTGGTGGTGTGCGTGCAAGCAACGGTGCAAGGTATTCGGGCCGCGCCGTGAGGTGATGGTCATAGGCAATATCGCTACGCCAGGTAGTGGTGTTGGCAGACAATATTGCTGCGAGTTCGCCCAACACTTCCATATTGGGTCGCCCATCGACCATGTTGGATTCAAATGCTGAGAGAAGATCTGTTGTGGCTTCACTTCCTTGGGGAATCATTTCTTTTGCGACGTATTCGCTAGATATGAGGCCGGGAAGAATGGGGTCAACGGTGCCACCCCACCAATGATCAGCAAAATTGGCAGCGGGGAATTCATAGGTTCGACCAAATCCGGTCTCTTTGTCGCGCTGTGAATCAATTGCCCGAGCCGCATCTGTCCAATAGGTAGGAAGATTCTCATCGCGCGTAATGATGTCGGTCATTGCGCGCTGGGTAAACCATGGAAAATTATTGATCATGATGGCGCCAACGACCACAGCAACAACTACCTTGCCAAGCCACAGACGTATGTGTCGATTGTTATTTGATGCAAGAAGTGTTGTGCAGGCATGAAGTCCTGAGGCCGTTGCAAGAGCGAGCGCGAGAAGCACTAACGGCATCGCGCGTGGAGTTGATCGGAGAGCAAAGCCACTTTCATTGTTGACCACAACATCGAAAATGCGACCATAGGGTGATGAATTGCTCAACGGTGATGCTCCCACCGCAATGCCAAGTCCAATAAGGGTGAGTAGCGACAGGTGAATGCGATAAGGAACTTTTGTTACCGCAAGACAGATCAGTCCTATGGCGACCAAAATGAAACCTGCGACAATCACCACGCGGTTGTACATGTATGGCGCACTTGGGCCAATCCATCTACCTGCGTATTCATCTCCGTAGAAAAACCAGTAGCCAAGGCCGCGTAGTAGTTCTTGTGGAAGGGAAGCCTTTGCCACGGTCTCGTATGTTTCTGAATAGCGCAGAATGGGCAGACCAAACGATGATTGCATCACAAGAGATGTGAGCCACCACAAAGAGACCCCCACGCTTCCTATGCCAAGGAGAAAGAAGGTCTTTATTGCATCTCGCCATCGTGTAAATCCCGACAATGCATCTGCACAGAGCCAAATGGCAAGGCCAAGAATGATGAAGAACAACGTGGTGGCGTTGACTGTGCCGATTGTGCCGATAACAAGTGCGCTTCGCGCAGGCCATTTCCAACCCGGACATTGTCGTGCACGTATCAAGCACAGCAATAGCCATGGGAATCCCACCCAAGGAAGCAATATCCCTGAAAGGCGTGCCAAGTAATGAAGCCCATAAGGGCTGAGTCCATATAACAAGGCTGCAAGGAGCGCGTAGTTGTTGTGGATTCCAAGGGCGAGCGCAAGTCGGTATGTTCCGTATGCAGCAAGGAAGATCAATGATCCCCACCAGAAGCGTTGTGCGATCCAATCGGGGAGACCAAGGGTCTCCATGAGCCAGAAGTACGGACCCATGGGCCATAAGTAACCGATGTATTGGTGTGTGACAGTTCCTGCGCCAAAAGATGAACTCCACAATGAGGATGCTTCCGAGAGAAGTTCACCTGGATTGAGAAAAAGATACGTCTTGGTATCGGCGCTGACTTTGCCAGGTTGTGTCAGGAATATCGGCACGTAGGCGATAACAGCAAGGGTGATCAGCTGCCAATGTTGCGCACACGCTTGCTGCGCATTTCGCACCCACCTCATGAGATTCACGCTAGTGGATGGAGGTGTTTTTGGCTGTTGCTGGGTTGTCTTGAAGAAGCGACAAGCATGCGAGTACAACTAGGCAGGCGAGCAGAGTGTGATGTGATCCTTGGGTGCTTGTAGGCCATCCAAAATCCATTGGGACTGTTGTGGTGACCGATTCCCACCATGTCGCTGTCATGGCAAGTGTGAAGAGCGCAGCAGTAAGCCGCAACACAGCTTTATGGAAATGTGTCCACACGACCAAACCCATTAACGCAGTAGTCCACATCGCTGTGCGCACATCTAGAAGTGCAAGCATTACGACTGCATTCGTGGATACTGCTATCACCTGGCTCCAGATGGGCGACATAGAAGAAGGTAGGTCGTTATGAACTTGTTCTTCGTTGCGAGTGCGTCGCGAGAGCACAGCACCAAGACACGCCAGGATGACAAAGAGGGCCGAGACGATAAGAGCAGCATTGAGTGTATTTTGAGGAGTAAATGCAATGGTGATGTTTTCCGAACGTGTGGTGGGTTCAATCCACCATCCATTAGATCCACCATCAACAATTTGAGGCTCGCCTAAATCTTTTCCATTCAATTCGGCTCGCCATCCAGTGCTGTGGCCTTCGCCTAACACCAACCAACATCCGTTAGGGCAAGGCTGCAAGAGGGCGCTTTTGCGAGTGAGTTGTGATGAAGTGATGTCGGGAGTGACAATCGCAGGTGTGTTGCGTTGTGAGGTGTTGGAGATCACTATCTGGTCAACGGGGTATTGAGTTGTGGTGGTTTCCAGCAGTTGGGCACCTGAAGTGAAAGGCACCTGGCCGAGGGTAGCGGTGAGTGATCCATCGCTGCGTGGGGACACTTGAGTCACGCTCATGGGTTTACCGTTAATGCGCAGAGGTGATTCGGAACTGATGTTGCGCACTAACTCATTGACCTCAGTGGGTTGCTTGTCAGAGATATCAAATCGAAGCGTGACGTTCATCTGCTGTGTGTTCGGCACATAGAAAGATCGCACAAAGTTGGATTCAATATCTGATCGAGTGTCACGGGCTATTGGCGCCACACGTCGTGTGAGCACATAGCTAAGTGGTGTTGTCGTTGCGAGATTTTCGAGACCACGTGTGGGAAGAACTCCCACTTCTTGTGTTACTTGGGAGCCAGTAGAAATTTCTGCAAAGCCCACGCCGGATAGTTCCTCATTGGGTCGCAGAGATCGAGTGGGGACAGTTGCATCAATGCGAATGGTGATGACGTTTCCAGAGACGGGAAGTGCAATCGTTTCACCTTGTGTCATGGACGCTTCAGTTAATGAAAACTTCTCCCAAGATTGATCATCAACAGACACAGAGATCTGCGAAATACGACGGTTGATGTCGTGTTGAGGTTGGGTGAGACGAAGTTCGCTAACGGGTTCTTGACTAAGTAGTTGAATAACAGGTGCTAAGGCTGTGACGCCATGGGCGACTTCCCAAGAGGTCGTGCGATTGTTATCAATGGCTGAAAATGGTCGGTGTTCAGGGCGATACGACAATGGTGGACCATATGAACTGGCACGAACACGCATTGGCCCTACTTGTTCAAACCAGGTGATGTCATCGTTGCGAGTCGTCGAAAAAATCCGCATGCGAATATCGCCGGAATCCCTTCCAAAATTCACCAAGTCGCCTTCGCGATTTTCATCAAATCCCAATGTGTCGATAGAGGAGCGCCAGTGTTGTGCTTTTTCTGTGTGGGTATCAGTCACCACTACATGAGAAATGCGTGACATGTGCTGAGACAACTCATCATTAGTGAGGTGACCGGCATAGATGATTGAGTCATTGCCCACCACTCCAGCAACAGCGGCATCCACTAGGCCCTTGCCGTCTCCCAGAAGGAGCATTGATGAGAACTGTTGACGAATGATGGAACCTGTCTCGACCCCATAGGAGATATAGCGATGTGAATCACGCTCTTGAACGTTGGTGAATGAGTTTGCCGCAATGGCAGCATCTTGATTGGGGGTGTCGTATCTTTCGTTGTCGAGATCACTGGGAAAAAAGAATGTACGCGTCGATAAAACACGTGCAAGTGTGCCGAGTGCATTGGGATGCAATCGGCCTTCTCGAAAGGCTTCATCGGTCGCCCACAAAGTGTTCATCATGGTTTCATTGCCCAAGGGGATGAGGTCACGCGTGAGCAGCGGTGTTGTAGAGACCGCGGGCCATGCTGGGTCCACTGTGTAGCCCCAGTTGTATGCGCCAAATTCTTGACCTGGCAATTGCACGACGCGTGAGTCCGGCCCTGATGAGTTGTCAATTGTGTTGGCAAAGTTGTGCCAGGTTTCTGGGATAACAGTGCGTTCTAATGTGGGTTCAAACGAACCTGATGTATATCGCGTGGGATGAGCCAACCCGACAAGTGCAACAACACAAAATGGGACAATGACGCGAATATGTCTTGGTTGTATGCGCACGACATTGAGAAGTCGCGTGACGCGAGTGTGTACGAGAGACAACGAGACTTGGTCACAGATGATTGCAATGCCGATGGCGAGACCCAGGAGCACAACTGGAATAGCTCGGGTGCTTGATCTAAACGCAAGCGACAAGGTTGATGTCGGGTTGTCGGCAAGTGATCCGAATATTGGGAATGAATCCCCCAGTGGATACACGCCCACACTAAGCACTACACCGACAAGTACAAGCCATAGGCCAACTCGGCCTTGACGATGTCGACATAGAGCAAGGCTTGCTATCGCAATAATGACAAGAAGAACGCCCGCAGCCATTGCGGTGGTGGATGTAAATACGCGCAGAGCTCCGGTTGTAAGAGGCAATGTGTCAAGCCCTACGTAGTTCAGCCAATATCCAAACCCGCGAAGTACTTCAAAGGCATGGGGAGTAGATGCGACAGACTCCAAAGTCTCTGAATAGGAGAGTAGTTTTGCGCCATATGTTGCCTGGATGTTGAGCATGACAATCCACCACAACGAGACCCCAGTTGTTAGTGCAACGGTCTTAAGTGAGAACGACATAAAAGTCTTGAGCGAAGTGTCACGCGTGTATCCCATGACTGCAATAACTACGGGTGCGGGAAGAATCAACAATGTTGCTGTTGCGTTCACTGAGCCAACAGTGAACATTGTGAGGGCAATTAATGAAGGCCAAAGCCAAGAGCGAGATCTCATTCCGCGTGCGGTGAAATAGCAAAGCCATGAAACTCCGGCCCAAGCCAACAGCATGGACGATGTGCGTGATTGATACGCCAGCACATAGGGCGAACTCATGAAGAAAAGAGCTCCAATGAATGACGCATTGAGTGACAACAAAAGATGACGTAAAAAGACATAGGCGCCTAAGGCCGCCGCAAGAAAAATGCTGCCTACCCATATGCGTTGGGTGAACCATTGGGGTGAGCCAATGAGGTCAAAGAACCAATAGAAAGGCCCAGAGGGCCACAGGTAGGCAATGGCTTGATGCGGCACGAAACCACCGAACTGGCTGGAATCCCACGCAAACAATGACCGAGCGATAAGACCTGCAGGATCTTCTCCTAGGTACAACTTTGTATCGGCGTTGATTCGTCCGCGTTGCAGCGCAATAAGAGGCAGATATGACGCAACCGCGAGAACCCAAGGCCGCCAGTGGATCACGAGATGGCGTTGCACTCGATGGTTTCCAAACATCACTTGCCCCCACTCACTTATGAAAGGCTAGTCGTGTGTTGCATGCCGTGGAGAAAATTGGGGCAGCGAGATGAATCATTCAGGCACCTCGTACAGGCTTCATCCCACAATCGGGGTGGTGGCCGCCTCGGTATTGTTCGGCACTTCAGGAACAGCACGATCTTTTCTTCCTGATGACGTGTCTAGTTTGGGTGTTGCAGCGATGCGGCTACTCATTGGCGCAATTCCCTTGTTGATGTTTGCTTTTTTTGCTCATCGATCATCATTTCGGCGACCCAATCGAGAAGTGGTCTTGGCGGGTTGTGCAATGGGGCTGTTTCAAGTTCTCTTTTTTCAATCCATTTCTCTCACTGGTGTAGCGGTAGGAACAATGGTCACCATTGGAAGTGGCCCAATTGTTGCCACTGCTGTGGAATGTGTGGTGAAGAGAAAATTCTCTTTGTCTATGGTGGGCGGAGTAGCGGTTGCACTTGTGGGCTTGTCAATCTTGGTGTTTGGTTCGACACCTCTTGATGGAGGTCAATTTTCTACTCAAGGGATTTTGAGCGGAATCGGTGCTGGTGCTTGCTATGCCATCTATACGCAGATCTCTAAAGGGCTTCTGACACGTGGGTGGACAGGCTCTTGGGTGATGGCCCAATCATTTTGTGTGAGCGCACTTGTATGTGCAGTGTTTCTCTTTACTGTGCCGATGCAATGGCTCTCTACGCCTCAGGCTGTTGCAACTGTTGTGTATTTGGGTTTCGCGACCATTGCGGTGCCGTATCTTTTGTACGCGCTGTCATTAGTGCGTTTGTCAAGTGCAGTTGTAGTGACGTTGACATTGATTGAACCAGTAACCGCCACAGCTCTAGGAGCTTTTTTCCTTCATGAGAACATCACCGTGCTGAGTTGGTTGGGTGCGGGAATCGTCTTGACGGGTTTGGTGTACACAGGGTTAACAACACAGGAATCTCACTAAAACTCAATGGGACAAAGACCCTAAGGGCTGACGACACTTTCGATGTTGTGATGCCTAGGGTGGGATGATGTTGGGAAAAATGAAATGTGCACTTATTGGTGTCGTTGTGCTTTCTGTGTTTCCCCTGCAGATTGCTGAAGCACAGACCAGCGTCACATCATCTCTTTGGCAAGCAAAGAAAAGCAAAACCGCCCACGGACGATCTTTCCTCACTGTCAATGCAATTGGTGCATCTGCGTCTTTTCAGGTGAAAGGGAAATCCTTTGCATTGTGGTACGTAGCAGGATCACAAAACGGCAAAGTTGCAGTTCTCGTTAATGGGAAAAGAGTGCGCACCATTGATCAGTATGCGCCTCGCCCCACACGAAAATCTGTGCAGTTACGTGGAGTCAGTGGAACAAACACAGTGCAAGTAATTGCACTTTCTACTCGTAATAGAAAGTCGCAAGGTACTCGAGTCAATGTTGATGCCTTTTCTCCAACAACAAGATCCTGTGCAAAAGGATGCAAACCCAATCCCACACCAAGCGAAATTACTGGGTCAGCTATAACAAGTGCTGTGCGTGAGGCCATTTGGTTTCCGCAAGTTGTCCCCCAACAGCTGGCACCAGATTGGGGAGTAGCAGTCGGTAGTTATGTGCGAGCTCGAGATGTGCTTCCCATAGACACGGCAATTCCTGTGATTCGTGCTGCAGCATGTGATCAAGCGCGAAAAGTTCGCCAAGGCATAGTTGTGTTGTCGTTTGGAATGCAAGTAGACGGTGGAGCAAGTGGTTTTGAAAAGACTCGGAAACTCACGTATGACGACATTGCGGCCACCACAAGTGCATGGGCTTCTGGATTGGCCGAGTGTGGAATTGGTCCATGGGAGGTATCCATTGGCACGAGTAACTCTGGTGGCAAGACCAAGTACAACGGATTCTCGGGTGGACAACTATGGGCCCAAGTTGTGGAGAGAACTCGAGCAATTGCGGACCCCAGAGTGGCCGTGACGGGAGCTGTCGACATTGAACCGGGCTGGGGTCCAGTGAAGCAAGCACGACTATGGGTAGATGGTTACGTGGCGACATCATCGGTGAGGCTGTGGAATTTTGGGTCTGCTGATGGTTGCCCACAGACTGTCTCGAGTCGCCTGTCGTGTAACAACGGTTGGACTATTGATGATGTGCTGTATGTGTCGTCGCATGCGGGACCAAACGTTGTGGCAATGCCTCAGATTCATACGCAAAGTGGATCTCAATCACGCCAGTGGGCAGTGATGTCAGCGCGCGCAGCCTCACAAGCAAAGCCATTACGCATTGGTGCAATCACGGTGCAGACAGCAGCGTGTTCTCAAGTGCGGGGAGGGTGTCGCACCACTGGAATTTCTGCGTGGGATGGCTGGGCACAACTTCGCCGCATTATGGATGAGACCCCAGGTGCACAGGGGACACCCATTGGCGCACCGATGGATATTCGCTGGGGCTGGGCAAACGGATTTGTCATCCCCCCACCCACAACAACTTCCACCACCACAACAATCGCGCCATCAACAACTGCACCCACAACAACGTCTGCACCCACAACAACGTCTGCACCCACAACAACATCTCCGACGACGTCATCGTCTTCGGCAACAACTCCGTAGAACTAGGGTGATGTACGTGAAAAGGATTCTTGGTGTGGCAGTGCTGGCTGGTGCACTTGTGATGGCTGGATGCGGGGCTTCGAATAGCAGTGACACCGACGTTGCTCCTGTGGCGGGTGATGCAACAACAACATCGCGGCAAGTAACGACACCTTCACAAGACAATGTTCTCTCATTGGTTGGTGGCGGAACGATAGATCTCACACGTGGTCCAACGGCTAAACCGATTGCTATGTGGTTCTGGGCACCTGGTTGAAGCACGTGTAATTTTGAAGCTCCCTCGGTCGAGGAAGCACACAAAAAATTTGGCGACAAGGTCACCATCGTGGGAGTCGCTTGGCAAGGTTCATCTAGCAATTACCAAGAATTCATTCAACGTCATTCACTGACGTTTGCGAACATTGATGATTCATCAGCTGACGTATACGGGTCATTGCAAATCACAGGACAACCTGCGTGGGCAATGGTAAGAGCCGATGGAGAAACTGAAGTGTTTCGCGGCGTGTTAAGTGATGATGAACTGGCTGAACAAATTACTTTGCTCAGCCAGTCATAACGTCACAGATTTAGAGCTGAAGGCTCTTGATCTCGAGGAACTCCTCGAAGCCATATTCACCAAGTTCTCGACCGATACCTGATTGCTTGTATCCGCCAAAAGGAGCATTGGGGTTGAACGCACCACCATTAACTTCCACCTGGCCGGTCTTCATGCGACGTGCAATAGCAATGGCTTTGTCCTTGTCCGCAGAAAAAACAGCACCTGCTAATCCGTACACCGTGCCATTTGCAATCTCTACAGCTTCGTCCAACGTGTCATAGGGGAGAATGGAAAGTACTGGTCCAAAGATTTCTTCTTGGGCAATGGTCATGTCGTTGGTGACATTGGAAAACACTGTGGGCTTGACATAGAAGCCAGTAGTGAGACCCTCAGGTGCACCTAAACCGCCTGCGATCAATGTTGCACCTTCTTCGATGCCCTTATTGATGTACATCTGGACTCGATCGCGTTGTGCTGCCGATGCCAATGGTCCAAGGTTTGTGCCCTCAGCAAATGGATCTCCCACTTTCATTCCTTCGGCAACAGCTGCTGCTGCAGCTTCTGCTTCTGCAAGACGTGTACGAGGAACAAGCATGCGGGTAAGTGCTGAACATGTCTGTCCACTGTTGAGGAATGCTTTGCCGACACCGCCCATTACTGCTTTGCCGAATGTTTCAGCATCGAGATCATCACAGATGATGTTGGCGCTCTTTCCGCCCAACTCTAAAGAGATCTTCTTGATGGACTCTGCGCCTACCTGCATGACTCGACGACCGGCACGTGTTGAGCCGGTAAATGACACCATGTCAATGTCTTCGCTTGAAGAAATTGCCTCACCCACCACAGGACCAGTTCCAGTCACCAAGTTGAACACGCCAGCAGGCAGACCCACTTCATGGATGATCTCAGCGAGCATAAATGCATCAATAGGTGCCACTTCGCTGGGCTTGAGTACAACTGTGCAGCCCGCCGCCATTGCGTAGGCAACCTTGGCTGCGATTTGATGCAATGGATAGTTCCATGGAGTGATGCAGCCGACAACACCAATTGGTTCGCGTACTACAAGTGAGGAGCCAATTTCTTTGGAGAAATTAAATGACTCAGCCAATGCAGCAGCAGTCTTGAATGAGTTGATGGGCAATCCCACTTGCACCAAGGTGGACAGCATCTTGCTCATGCCGGTCTCTCGCGAGATAGCAGAGGCAATTTCATCCATACGACCAGCCAACGCATCGCCGATGCGATTCATGTACTTGGCACGTTCTTCGGCAGGCAATGTGCTCCATGTGTCGAAAGCTGTACGCGCAGCTCGCGCTGCATCAGCAACATCTTGGGCTGTTCCCTCGGGAACAGTTGCCATTACTTGTTCTGTGATGGAATCAAAGACATCAATAGTTGATGTTCCTTTTGATGCCACCCATTGACCATTGATATAGAACTTGTCGTATGTCGTCATGACAACCCTTTGCTGTAATTGCTCACCAAGAGTGAGCGCATTCGTAGACACATGTTAGGCAACGAAGGAGGAATTCAGCGAGGGCGAAAGTCTCATATCTGGTCGCGTGAACAGGTCAACGCCACTATTTTTTGCCGACTGGTATCGACAATTAAGCCCCGACTGGTCTATGCGCTGCGTGCTGGACGCTTGGCGCTGCGTTGACGTGGTCCCGAGCCACGAGGGCCTGCTCCACGACTGTCGCCGCCTGCGCCGCGAGAGGGTCCGCGTGCAGGACGTGCATCACGATCACCAAATGGTCGGTCGCTGCGTTCTGGGCGTGGTCCGCGTGGTCCGCGATCGTCGAATTGGCGTGGGCCTCGGTCGTCACGGTCACGTGATGGTCGATCATTGCGATCGCCGCGAGGTCCACGGTCGTCGAATTGGCGTGGGCCTCGGTCGTCACGACCACGGAATGGTCGGTCTCCGCGTTCTGGGCGTGGTCCGCGAGGTCCGCGATCGTCGAATTGGCGTGGGCCTCGGTCGTCACGGTCACGTGATGGTCGATCATTGCGATCGCCGCGAGGTCCGCGGTCGTCGAATTGGCGTGGGCCACGGTCGTCACGGTCACGTGATGGTCGATCATTGCGATCGCCGCGAGGTCCGCGAGGTCCACGGTCGTCACGGTCACGGAAATCAGAACCACCGCGACTGCGGTTGCGCTGACGTGGTGCACCACGACCTTGGCCTTGGCGATTTTGGCCACGGCGCTCTTCAAGATTTGGCATCTCGCGATGTTGACGCTCACCTGGGGCAATCTCAGTCAAAATTTCATCACCTACGACAACGGTCTTGTTGATGGGGTCGATACCTGCATCACGTGCCAAACGCTTGACATGACGACGCATGTTTTCAGTAACCATTGTGATGACAGTTCCCTCAGCACCGGCACGTGCTGTGCGGCCTGAACGGTGAAGGAATGCTTTGTGCTCTTCTGGTGGATCGGCGTGAATCACCAATGCAATGTCATCTACGTGAATACCGCGTGCAGCGATGTCTGTAGCAACCAAAGTGTCAACCTTGCCACTTGATAAAGCTGCAAGGTTGCGTGCACGCACTGCTTGAGACAGATCGCCGTGCAATTCAACACTAGGAATTCCTGCTTGAACGAGTGCAGCGGTCAATTTGCGTGCACCATGTTTTGTGCGAGTAAAGACAAGCGAACGTCCCGGTGCTGCACAAAGATCAGAAATCACATCAAAGCGATTGCCCTGATTTACATTGAAGAAGTAATGCGTCATTGTCGCTTCTGATTCTTCACTGGTTTCAACTTCGTGGGTCACTGGGTTTTGAAGGTACTTGCGAACCAATTTGTCGATACCGCGGTCAAGAGTTGCAGAGAACAAAAGACGTTGACCATCGCGTGGAGTTTTGTCGAGGATGCGTGTGACGTGTTCGAGGAAACCAAGTTCAGCCATGTGATCGGCTTCGTCCAACACTGTGACTTCAACAGCATCGAGTTCAATTTGACCAGACTCCATCAAGTCGATGAAACGACCTGGGCAGGCAACAACAATGTCGACACCTGAACGCATTGCGTTGATTTGGCCGTTGTAGCTGACACCGCCGTACACAACTGCTGTGCGCATGTTCAAAGTCTCTGCAAGTGGTGTCAATACGTCACACACCTGATTGGCCAACTCGCGGGTGGGAACCAAGATGACTGCACGAGGGCGGAAACGCTCGCGGGTTCCACCACTTTGTTGCAAGCGGGTGAGAAGTGGCAAACAGAAGGCAAGTGTCTTGCCTGATCCAGTTCGGCCTCGACCCAAGGTGTCACGACCCGACAATGCGTCGGCGATCGTGGCTTGCTGAATCGGGAATGGGGCAGTGATGCCTTGCCGAGCAAGCTCTTGTACGAGGGGCGTGGGGACGCCAAGGTCAGCAAAAGTAGAAGGACTGATGTCCATGGGGGTATCTCCCTTGTAAGGGCCATAGATACCGGTTTGTACCCATGGGCAAAATGAATGAGAGTCCACCGTACAGCACAACCTGTGGAAAACCTAGGGATAACCCAGATTTTCTTTTGAAAGCCTTACGGGTGAAGGGTGACCTTTATTGCAGCATCGCCTGCAGTGGAACCTTTGCCGAGAATTTTCTTGGCGATCGACATCACCGTGAGCAATTTCGTGCCGATCCAGTACTTGTGATTGATGAGCTCTTCCACCTTTTTGGCCTCATGTTCATCAAGTGCAACAGCGCTGCCCAAATACACCTTGGCGTCTTGGGGTACTTTGCCGCGCATGTCGCAGATGGTCAATGTGGCACGCGCATCATGTCGAATACGACGAATCTTGAAAGCCTCTGATGCAGTGGTGAATGCGTAGCCACCTTCAAATGGCACAATCCACACTGGGGTAGCAACTGGCGAGCCATCTTTTTTGTACGACACGAAGGACACGTAACGGGCGGAATCAATTTCTGCTGGCATGGCTCTTGCTCCTTGCAAATTAAAATGGTCGGGGTGGGGAGACTCGAACTCCCGGCCTCCTGGTCCCAAACCAGGCACGCTACCAACTGCGCCACACCCCGTTGATGTGAACCCTTAGGCTATCGGGCGCGTTTGGCCTGCCGTGCAAGTCTTTTCGCCGAACGCCCAATGGGTTCGAGATGACGGTGGTCAAGATTTCCGATCTCGGTGCCATTCACAAAAAGAATGCGGTAGCGAAGCCAATTAAAGCCGTTGGCCAAAATGACTTTTCCTTCGGTCCCTTGGGGTGCTCCATCTAAATCCACTGTGGTGACCACTTTGTCGCCGCGGCGCAAGTTGATTTGCCCCTCATGGGGATTGGCGAGAGCATGTGGCTTCCAAAGAGTCATAGAACCATTATTGCGGGAAAGAGTCCCTCAGGGGCGAACCGATACACTTTCCAGTCTGTGAAAAGCACTCTCGAAGCCTTAGAAGGCAACAAAGTCAAACTGTCGATCGAGGTCGATGAGTCCGAATTCGACCGCAACCTCGATGCAGCGTTCCGCAAAATCGCCCATGAGGTGCGTCTTCCTGGGTTTCGGCCTGGGAAAGCTCCACGCAAAGTTCTTGAGGCCCGCATTGGAATCGAAGCCGCTCGCGGACAGGCGATTCAAGATGCCATCCCGGAGTATTTGGGTCAAGCAGTTCGTGAACACGACGTCGACATCATTGCAACTCCAGATGTCAACATCACTGAAGGACAAGACTCCGGCGTAGTGAAGTTTGAAGCAACCTGTGAAGTACGACCAGAAATTCAGGTTCCTGGATATGCAGGATTGCGAGTGGAGTTGGTGAATCCTTCACTGACTGATGACGAACTCAGTGAAGCCATCACAGCTGAAATGCGTCGCTTCGGTGTACTTGCCGATGTTGATCGCGCAGCTGCACTTGGCGACAGTGTGATTATCGATCTCGAAGGTCTTCGTGATGGTGAACCCGTGCCAGGACTCAATGTGGATGAATGGACCTATGAAATTGGTCGTGCGTGGGTGGCTCCTGGCTTTGATGATCAACTCACTGGTGCGAAAAAGGGAGACACATTGCGCTTTACTGCGGTTCCAAACGGCACACAAGAAGAGGCCGATTTTGTTGTCACTGTGAATCGCGTGCAAACACTCGAAGTTCCAGAACTGAGCGATGAATGGGTTTCTGAAAACATCGCAGATGCAGACACGATTGACGATTGGAAGTCATCGTTACGCACGCGTTATGAAGAACAGCGCACTAATCAGATGCGTCGCACTGTGGTTGATCGCCTCACCGATGAGTTGGACAAACTCGTAGAAATCGAAGCACCTGAGTCGATGGTGAATTCAGATTTGCAAGCGCGTGTTCAAAACACCATCCAACAATTTCAGTCTCAAGGGATTGCTCTTGACCAGTGGTTGTCAGCTACAGGTCAAGACGCTGATTCATTTGTGTCTGGGTTGAAGGTGCAATCAGAAAAAGCTGTCAAGGTTGATTTGGCGTTGCGTGCCGTCGCTACAGCTGAAGGTATTTCAATCTCCGACGATGATCTTGAAGCCGAATTTGAAGCCATTGGTGTTCGTGTGGGTGAGAAAACAGCCAAAGTACGTCGTGCCTATGAGCAAAATGATGCAATTCCAGACCTTGTCGCTCAGATGCGCAAGTCCCAGGCACTCGAGTGGTTGCTGCATAATGTGACCTTTGTAGACCAAAATGGAGAAGTGCTCAGCACCGATACCGTACTTGGCGAACACGACCACGATCATGGTGACGACCACGATCACGATCACGAATAGTTCAGGACGAACACTATGAATTTCCAAAATTATTACGTTCCAAATGTGACCGAGACGACCAGTCGTGGCGAACGCGTTTACGACTTGTACTCACGATTGCTGAAAGAGAACATCATCTTTTTGGGAACCCCCATTGATGACACCATCGCCAATCTGATCTGTGCTCAGTTGATTCACCTTGAGAGTGAAAACCCAGATCGCGACATCAACATCTATATCAATAGCCCTGGTGGAGACATCACGTCGCTATTTGCTATTTACGACACCATGCAGTTCATTAAGAACGACATTGCAACCATTTGTTTGGGTCAAGCTGCTTCTGCAGCAGCAGTGCTTCTCGCAGCCGGCACTAAGGGTAAGCGTCTTGCGCTTCCACACAGCCGCGTGATGTTGCACCAGCCATATGGCCAGGTCGGATATGGCCAGGTCACAGATCTTGAGATTGCCGCACGAGAGATTTTGCGTATGCGGGACCTTCTTGAAGAGATTCTTGCCCTCCATACCGGCCAAAGTATCGAGAGAATTCATGCCGATACGGACCGCGACTTCGTAATTGAAGCGCACGAGGCTGTCGAGTATGGCATTATCGATGAAGTGATTTCATCACGTCAGCTTGCGGACCGTAGCGGTCCAATTCGCTGATTTCATCGTTGAGGGAGGGCCTTCGTGGCCAAGTTTGGTGACTCAGGGGAGCTTTTGAAGTGCTCTTTTTGTGGCAAGTCTCAAAAGCAAGTCAAAAAGCTCATCGCCGGCCCTGGTGTGTACATATGTGATGAATGCATCGAGCTGTGTAACGAAATCATTGAAGAAGAAGTAGGCGAGCGTTCAGATGTGCGCCTCGAATCTCTTCCCACCCCAGTAGAGACACGCACATTTCTTGATGAATATGTAGTCGGTCAAGAACGTGCCAAAAAGGTGCTTTCCGTAGCGGTCTTTCATCACTATCGACGTTTGCAGTATCTGCAGCAGTCCACGGGAATCCGTCGCGATGATGTGGAATTGCAAAAGAGCAACATTTTGCTTCTTGGCCCTACAGGATGCGGCAAGACTCACCTTGCGCAAACCTTGGCACGTATGCTCAACGTCCCGTTCGCAGTGGCTGACGCAACCGCATTAACGGAGGCGGGCTACGTAGGTGAAGACGTAGAGAACATTTTGCTCAAACTTCTCCAAGCCGCTGAGTTTGATGTGAAGAAAGCCGAACAGGGCATCGTCTATATCGACGAGATCGACAAAGTTGCACGCAAGGCCGAGAATCCTTCAATTACACGTGATGTGTCGGGCGAAGGTGTGCAACAAGCTCTTCTTAAAATTTTGGAGGGCACAGTTGCATCTGTCCCACCACAAGGTGGGCGTAAGCACCCTCATCAAGAATTCATCCAAATCGACACAACCAATGTGTTGTTTATCTGCGGTGGAGCTTTTTCCGGCTTAGAACAAATTATTGAACAACGCATTGGCAAAAAGGGAATGGGTTTTCATTCACCTGTGTCGTCGAAGTCTGATATTGACCCCGGTGAATTATTTGCCCAAGTGCTTCCTGAAGATCTGTTGAAATTTGGAATGATTCCTGAATTCATTGGTCGATTGCCGATGGTGGGTGCTGTGCACGCACTTGATAAGCCAGCGCTCATGCAAATTTTGACTACTCCAAAGAATGCGTTGGTCAAGCAATACAAGAAAATTTTCGAGTTCGACGATGTGGAACTGGATATTGAAGACGATGCACTTGAAGCAATTGCAGATCTTGCATTGAACCGTGGCACTGGGGCTCGAGGGTTGCGTGCAATTTTGGAAGAGACTCTTTTGGACGTGATGTATGAAGTGCCGGGTCGTACAGATATTGCCAAGGTTGTTGTGACTGCTGAATGTGTGACTGAAAAGAAGTCGCCAGAGATGGTGTCAAAAGCATCTGGGCGTGTGCCACGCCAGCGTCGCGCCGCTTCGTAGGCATCTGTGAATTTTCAAGACGCGCTTGCGTATCTGGATGAGCATGCTTCATTTGAGAAAACTGGTCGTCTCACTTCTCCGTCAACAAACAACATCGAAAAGTTGTTGCAAGTCCTGGCTGAGCCGCATTTAGATTTCCGAGTTATTCATGTAACGGGCACCAATGGAAAAGGTTCCACGTCTCAGATCATCACTCAATTGCTTGTAGCTCATGGACTCAAGGTAGGTACGTATTCCAGTCCGCATCTAGAGACGCCTCGTGAGCGAATGCAAATCAATGGAGAACTTATTTCTGAAGAGGCCTTTGCAGAGTCTGTTGCTGCGATTGTGAACGCAGAGACTTTGGCAGGTATTCGACCTTCGTATTTTGAGATTATGACTGCATCTGCTTTTCGCTGGTTCTCAGATGAGGCAATTGATGTGGCGGTGATTGAAGTGGGCATGTTGGGTCGGTGGGATGCAACCAATGTTGTGCGTTCTGACGTTGCAGTAATTACCAACATTGCACTTGACCACACTGATGTTGCCGGCCCCACTTTGGCTGACATCGCAAAAGAAAAAGCGGGAATCATCAAAGAGGCAGCGACTGTAGTGATTGGTGAGACGCGAGAAGATTTGAAAGACATCTTTTTGGCAGAGCCTCATCATGAAATGTGGTTTCGTGAAGATCATTTCGATGTAGTGGGTAATCATCTGGCGTTGGGTGGTCGCTCGTTGCATCTACGCACATTGCATGGTGAATACGAAGATGTGTTCTTGCCCCTGCATGGTTGGCATCAAGGCGATAATGCGATTGTTGCCATATGTGCAGTGGAAGCATTCTTTGGCGGAGCACTCAGCCGCGAGACGGTGTTGGAAGGTCTGTCTGAGGTCTCGATGCCTGGCAGATTTGAAGTTGTAGGACATCAACCTTTGGTGATCTTGGATGGAGCTCATAACCCAGCCGGGGCAGAAGTATGTGCGAGTGTCTTTTTTGAAGATTTCGATCCCCATGGGCGACGCATTTTGGTAGTCGGAGCACTTCGAGGTCGCGACATCAGCGAGACTTTGTCTGCCCTGAAGGCTGATGATTTCGAAGTAGTGATTTGTTGCACAGCACCTTCACCGCGAGCTCTTTCGGGTGCTGAAATTGCCATAGTGGCCGAGGAAATGGGATGTGCACAGGTGATTCGAGCAGATTCCGTGGAACGGGCCTGTGAAATTGCACTCACCGATGCATCTAGCGATGATGCAATTTTGGTGGCTGGTTCGCTCTATGTAGTGGGTGCAGCCAGGACCCATTTGGCCAAAGTACTGCCTTAAGCAATGCATTGGCGGGGCAAGGTCTCTGAGAGGGCCTAGCCTGAAGGGATGTCTACACGTACCCTCGTCCTTCTTAAGCCCGATGCCGTTGAACGAGGCCTTGTTGGGTCAATTTTGTCCCGTTTCGAAAACAAAGGTCTCCGAATTTTGGCCATGGAACTGCGCAGTCTTGATAGCGCGACATTGGATCGTCACTACGAAGAGCATGTGGGTAAGGGCTTCTATGCCGAATTGGTGGCATTTATGTCTCGTGGGCCAGTTGTGAGTTTGGCTCTCGAAGGACCTGAGGACACTTGGGAAATTGTGCGCACGATGATGGGTGCGACAAATCCTGCAAAGTCCGCCCCTGGCACCATCCGAGGAGATCTGGGAACTTTGTTCACGGAAAACTTGGTCCATGGAAGTGATTCAGCTGAGTCAGCCGCAAGAGAACTGGGAATCTTCTTTCCTGCTCTGTAGAGCTGGGTAGTTGCTATGACCCAAGTGCAACCTTGAAAGGTGCACGAAAGAGTCTTCGTATGAGCCGTAATAATCCACTTTCACTTGGTCGCGATATCGCAATTGACCTAGGTACTGCAAACACACTTGTGTATGTGCGGGGTCAAGGTGTTGTGCTCAATGAGCCGTCTGTTGTTGCAATTGACATGCGCGATGGTCGTCCAGTTGCAGTGGGTTGGGAAGCCAAGCGCATGTTGGGTCGCACACCTAAACACATTGAAGCAATTCGTCCTCTTAAAGATGGTGTGATCGCGGACTTCGATGTGTGCGAAAAAATGCTTCGCTATTTCATTCAACGAATTACGACAAGTCGTTGGAGTAAGCCAAGAATGGTGATTTGCGTTCCTTCTGGAATTACTGGTGTGGAACAACGAGCTGTACAAGATGCAGCCGAGTACGCAGGTGCACGACGTCCTGTGCACATTATTGAAGAGCCGATGGCGGCAGCGATTGGCGCTGATCTTCCTGTGCATGAGCCAAGTGGAAACATGATTGTGGACATTGGCGGAGGTACTACAGAAGTCGCTGTGATTTCTTTGGGCGGGATTGTTGTTGCTCAAAGCGTTCGAGTGGCAGGCGATGAACTTGACGAGGCGATTATGGCCTATGTGCGTACCGAGTATGGCCTGGACATTGGCGTGAATACTGCAGAAGAAGTCAAAATCCAAATGGCTTCTGCATGGCCGCTATCTCAAGAATTAACCGCAGATGTGGGCGGAAGAGACACTGTGACAGGTTTACCACGTTCCATTGAGTTGACATCTGAGAATGTACGCGACGCCATCGCAGAGCCAGTTACTGCCATTATTGATGCTGTGAAGTCCACTCTCGATCGCACTCCTCCTGAATTAGCTGCTGACATCATGGACCGTGGCATCTATTTGTCAGGTGGTGGCGCATTGCTTGCAGGATTAACTCAGCGCATGAATAGCGAAACTGGAATGCCATGTTTTGTTGCCCCAGATCCCTTGTATGCCGTTGCTATTGGTTCGGGTCGTGCACTCGAAAACATTGAAGCAATGCGCGGAATGATGTCCTCGCCAGGGCTCGATCAACAGTAGAAATACTCCGTGGCGGGCTACACCTTCACACGGCGACGGGCAATCTTGTTGCTATCGCTTACCTCGGTGATTTTGATCACCTTGGATTTGCGCGGAAGCGGCCTTGTTGATTTTACGCGTTCTGCTTTTGGTGCGATCTTTCGACCAGTGGAGTCGGCAACACGTGTCATTACTCGACCAATACAAAACACTTGGTATGGCATCACTCGCTATGACGATGTGGTGGAGGAGAATCGCCGCCTACAAGATCAAGTTGCTTTTAGTGAGGGTGCGAATATCGCCGCAATTGCAACAGTGCGTGAGGCTCAAGAGTTGCTCGCGCTTAATGGTTTACCCACGCTTGCAGGAATTGCCTCGTGTACTGCCCAAGTAGTAGGTCAGTCGCCGTCGAACTTCACTCAAACGGTGGAAATCAATCGCGGTTCAGAATGTGGCATCAAAGTGGGTATGCCTGTTCTTAATGCTGCGGGCATGATTGGCAAGATCACCGACGTGTACAACAAGCGCGCGGTGGTGATGTTGATTACAGATCCGGGATATTCATTGGCGGTCAAGGTGGTAAATACGCCACCTACAACCACAACAACAACCGTGCCTGGTGTGCCGGTGGAAACAACTACAACCACCACAACCACCACCACATTGCCGCCCACCACTACGACTACAACGATCAAAGGTTTTACTCCGGGGGCAACAATTGCCACCACTTCAACCATTGCCTCCAACTCGAGTGGAGGAAACTCTGGACCTAACCAGCCAGGCCAAGCAAACAAGTCTCCTATTACGGTTCCCCCAGGGGCCGACTTGCCATTGCGTGAAACTGGAGCCTTAGAAGGTAGGGGATTGTCGCGCTCTCCTGTTGTGAGATTCATTGAAAATCAGCCACGATTCGGGGAAGTTGCTGTGGGTTCTCCAATCATCTCTGCCGGTGGCGCTAACTCTTTGGCTCCACCAGACATCGTTATTGGCACGATTAGCAAAGTTGTCTCACGTACCGGAACATTGGGCCCCATTTTGGAAGTGTCCTTGTCGGCAAACTTGGAGAACTTGAATTTTGTGCGCGTGCTTTTGTACCAACCCATAACGGAACGACCTACCACGCCATGATGGATCGCATTCTGGTTATTGCCGAGAATCGCTACACACGTCTTGTGTTGTTAGGCCTACTTTTCTTGTCACTCCAGACAACAATTTTCAATGAAATGCGCCCCTTCGACGTTTCTATGGAAGTGATGTTGTTGCTGGCTGCAGCTACAGGACTTGCCAAGGGATCTGAGACAGGTGCCATTGCCGGCTTCGTGGTGGGACTTTTGTACGACATGGTGTTAACCACCCCGCTTGGTTTATGTGCGGTGGTGTTTTCTGTTGTGGCATACCTTGCAGGTTTGGCACACACGTTTGTACATGAACCCACGTGGTGGTCACGAATTCTTACGGTGTTGACAACAAGCGCCATGGGAATGATTTTGATGCCGATTGCATTTACCGTGACTGGCGCCGAAGGTGTGTTTACTACAGACTTGGTGAAGATGGTTGTTGTAGTTGCTGCATTTAATGCCGTGTTCGCAATACCTGTTGTGTGGCTGTGTGGTTGGGCATTGCGCGACAAAGTTGAGGTGAGGTAATGGTGCGTTCAACTCCAGTCTCACGGCTCTCGGTATTGGCCACAGTGTCTTTTCTGCTTCTTGGTCTATTAACAGTTCGATTGTGGTTTTTGCAGGTAGTGGATGCGCCCGCGTTAGAAGAACGTGTGCGGGAAGTGCGCACACGCACCGTGAAAATCACCCCAGAGCGTGGGCGAATTTTTGATGTGAAAGGCCGCATAGTTGCCGACAATGAAAGAGTGCTGACTTTGACCATTGATCGTGCAGTGATTGCGCGTCCATTGGCGCGTCAGCAAATGTGGTCTCGTTTGTCAGGTGCATTGAATCTGTCACCAGAAGAGTTGGAAGATCGGTTTCTTTCAAAGCGCTATGACCAACTTCAACCATTACCCCTCAAAGAGGACATCACAGAAGAACTTGCTCTTTTTCTTCGTGAACGCAGCGAGGATTATCCAGGCATCGATATTCGAGAGGGTTGGCGTCGCCAGTATCCATATTCGCCAATTGGTAGCCATGTAGTGGGGTTTTTGGGAGCCATTAAGGACAATGAAAACGAAATTGCCTATTACAGAAACTTGGGTTACGACCCAGACGCACGAGTGGGGCAATTCGGTGTTGAGCAAACCTATGAGGGGGTTTTACGGGGATCACCTGGCTTTGTTAAGTATGAAGTGGATTCACGTGGGCGTATTCTTCGCCAACTAGAGCGTCAAGAACCTATTCCGGGTGCCGACGTTCAATTGAGTATTGATCTCGACATGCAACAACTCACAGAACAAGCTTTGTATACAGAAATTCAAGTGCGTCGACGTACCGAAGCGCCAAACGTTCTTCTCTTCGGTGAACCCGATCCCCAGTATCCGGAGGTCACTTATTACAAAGCTCCGGCTGGATCAAGCGTGTTGTTAAATCATGAGACGGGTGAAGTGGTGGCCATGGCTAGTTATCCGAACTTTGACGCTCGATGGTTTAATGCGGGAATTTCATCGGAAAAGTTCAATCAACTCTTTCCCACCACTGATGATCCTGACCAATCAATTCTGGTGAATAGAGCAATTTCGGGTCGCTACAACCTTGGTTCTACTTTTAAGCCGTTTGTAGCGTTTGCTGCACTGAACACCGGGCAACTTACAGGTGGTACCGATTTCACGTTGGTGGATCGCGGAACCTATAAGTTGACAAGTATTCCCGACGAACGTTGCCAACTCAATGTGAAGTGTGTGTTTAAGAATGCCAACTGCGGAAATGGTGCACCGTGTAAATATGGCCGTATCGATCTTGTGACCGCATTAGCTGTGTCATCAGATGTGTTCTTTTACAAAATTGGAGAAGAAATTTTCACACAACGTGGAAATCGTCCAGTGCTTGAAGAACAAGTTCGTCTCTTTGGATTTGGTTCACCTACTGAGATTGATCTTCCCTATGAGTTCATTGGCACAGTGCCTAACCGTGCTTTGAAGGAACGCCTTGCTGCTTCTGGGGCAATTGCTGAAGAAGAAGGTCGGGGTTACTACGTAGGTGACAACTTGCAGTTGTCGATTGGTCAAGGTCTTTTGTCGGCAACGCCACTTCAATTAGCTGTCGCATATGGAGTGTTGGGCAATGGTGGAAATGTTGTGAGGCCGCGTGTGGTGAGAGCCATTTGGAGCCCTGGAACACCCAATGGTGAATCAGGTCGAGTTGACTTGCAAGCTGGCACCGTGCTGCAAGATTTCAGCGCACCACAAATAGTGAGCACCATCTCGGATCGTCAAGAAGTGTTGTCTCCCATTGTTCAAGGCCTGACACGTGTGATCACAGGCCCTGGAGTGACGTCAGATTTTTATCACGCCACGACTGGAGAGAGATTGTTTGCGGCATATCCGCAAAGAACACTTCCTATTGCGGGGAAGACTGGAACCGCTCAAGGTGCAGGGAATCTTCCGTGGAATGACTCGTCTGCGTTTGCTGCATTCAGTCTTGATAAAAGTAAGCCTTATACCGCGGTGGCGTATTTGGAAAAAAGCGGATACGGCTCGCGCGCAGCTGCTCCCGTGGTGAAGTGTTTGTTTACTGCGCTCGCAGGAAAGATGAAAGTGAATCCGGCTCAACCATCGGATCCTCTCGACATCGGAAGTTTTGATGTGGCTCCCGCACCACCTTCGTGGAATCCATTGTGTTTGGTGGGAACAGGATCATCGGTGCGTGACTGATGGCTTCATCGATTTTCACTCGGAGACCAAATTCAGGTCTTGGCAACATCAAGCGAAGCTTTGTCGATCCCACTCGCAACATTGACTGGATTTTGATGGCAGCTGTCGGGGCACTGACGATCATTGGAGCCTTCATCATCTATTCGGCCACGAGGCCCCGCTTGTTAAACCGCGGAGCAGACCCGTATCAATTTGTGCAACGGCAAATCATCTTCATTATTTTTGCCATTTTGGTGATGGCAGTGGTGATGTGGATTGATTATGTGCAACTGCGAGGAAGCGCAGAACTTTTCTATGCGGTCACATTGGTGTTGTTGGTGTTGGTGATGGTGGCTGGTGCTGTTCGCGGCGGTGCGCGTCTGTCGTTTGACTTAGGGCCGATTGCGGTACAGCCTTCAGAACTAGCAAAAGTGTCTGTGCTACTTCTGCTGGCTGGATTCCTTGCAGATGACGACACAAAAACTGTCGGATATGAACGTTTCATTCAGTCGCTCTTCATCGTGGGTGCACCAGTTGCACTTGTTGCAATCCAGCCAGACTTAGGTTCGGCATCTGTATTGATTGCATGTGCGATGGGTGTGTTGCTGGTTGCTGGAGCACAAGTTCGCTACATCATCTTGGTGACGTCGTTGTCAGTGTTATCTGCCATCGCAGGAGTTGTCTCAGGGGTGGTGAAGGACTACCAAGTTCGGCGCATCATTGGCTTCTTGAGTCAAAACTCAGATTCTGCGAGTTTGCAACAGTTGACTTCCCAGGTGCGCTTTGCAAAGAGGGCGGTATCTACTGGAGGCTTCTTCGGGAAGGGGTACCTCCAGGGTCCTCTCACAAATGGCGCGTTTATTCCAGTGCAGTCCACAGACTTCGTGTTCTCAGCCGTAGGGGAGCAATTTGGCATGTTCGGCTCGGCCATTGTGTTGGCCCTGTTCGGTGTGGTCTTGTGGAGAATTTTCCGTATTGCTCGCTTGGCCCAAGATCGCCTCGGGGTGTTGATTGCCTCGGGAGTTTTCACCATGATTTTGTGGCAAATGTTTCAAAACATCGGCATGACCATGGGGGTAACCCCGGTGTCTGGGGTGCCTTTACCCTTTGTGTCCTATGGAGGATCGCACACGGTGGCTTTCGCGATGATGATTGGGCTGGTCCAGAGCATCCATATGAGACGTTTCCGCTAGCTGGCGGGGGTAATCTAGGAGTACTGAACGGTTCGGCGCGCCTTTTTGGCAGTCGCAGAACCCACATGGCGCGCTTGTGCGCGACGTGAGAGAGGATTTCATGGAGCACAAAGACCCTGCCGAGGGATCGGCAGACCAAACAACGTCTACTTCCGCGGGCCACAGCACAGATGCTGAAGCCCAAGCTGAGGCAGCACGTAAGCGCCGTCGTGGCTCACGTGGTGGCAAGAATCGTCGACGCCCGCCCGGAGAAGGTGGCAGTGACGATTTCCTAGATGATGATGACAACGAGTCTTCACCTGCGTCTCCTCGTCGTCCACAAATTGGAGATACTCGGCCCGCTCCTAGCGCACCCAAACCCCAGCCTGCTCAAGAAGCCAGAACAGGTGAAGGTGCAAAGAAGAAGCGTCGTCGAGGTGGTCGTGGAAAAGCACGCTCTGGCGGTGGTCAACAGCGCACATCAGTAGATACTGATGCTGAGATCATCGAGCGACGTAAAGGTCGCGAGAGAAATGGTCGTCCTGTCGGGCGCTACATGATGTGTGTTCAAGTCCGAGACGGTGTCACACAAGTTGCAGTCATGGAAGGCCGAAGCCTGATTGAGCATTACGTGAGTCGCCCTTCCGATGATGTCGGCCAGATACACGGAAACATTTATTTGGGTCGCGTTCAAAATGTTCTTCCTGGAATGGAAGCAGCTTTCGTTGATATTGCAACCCCCAAGAACGCTGTGCTGTATCGCGGGGACGTGCAATACGATCCCGAAGACGTAGAAACCAAAGACACTGCACGCATTGAAAACATTTTGCGATCACGTCAGACAATCCTGTGTCAAGTCACAAAAAATCCCATTGGCGCAAAAGGTGCTCGACTCACACAGGAAGTGTCTATCCCTGGTCGCTTTGTAGTGTTGATTCCCAATTCCAAGACCTATGGAATTTCTAAGCGTCTCAACGACAATGAACGTCGCCGTCTGCGCAACATATTGGATCGTGTAAAGCCAGCAGAACACGGCGTGATTGTGCGTACGGCAGCCGAGCATGCGACAGAGCACGAACTCACCGCCGACATGACACGCCTGTTGGAGGAATGGGCACAGATTGATGCCGCCGCAAAGAGCGCCACAGGACCAACTCTTTTGTATAGAGAACCCGAGTTAGCAGTTCGTGTCATCAGAGAAGAGTTCAATGCTGAATATCGCGGCGTTGTTATTGACGATCGTCGTCTTTTTGAAGATGTGCGACGCTACATCGAAGCCTTCAATCCAGAGTTGGCCGACCGTGTCGAATTTTTTGATCGCGATGCTGAGCCATTGTCATTGTTTGAAACTCATCACGTACATGAGCAGCTCCACAAAGCCTTGGATCGAAAAGTTTGGTTGCCTTCGGGTGGTTCGTTGATTATTGAGCACACCGAGGCTTTGACTGTGGTGGACGTCAACACGGGTAAGAACGTGGGGACATCAAATCTTGAAGAGACTGTCTTTCAAAACAATCTCGAAGCCGCCCAGGAAGTGGCCCATCAGCTCCGCTTGCGCGATATTGGTGGCATCATCGTGATCGACTTCATCGATATGGAGATCAAGGAAAACCGTAAGAAAGTAGTGGAGTCTTTCCGCCAGGCCCTCTCTCGAGACAAGACCCGGACTCAGGTGTTTGAAATCAGTGAGTTGGGATTGGTGGAGATGACCCGTAAGAGAATCGGCGAAGGTCTGATTAACTCGTTTGCGGGCGAATGCCCGGAATGCTCCGGGCGCGGCTTTACAGTCGATTTTGGGCTTCTCGACTAGTGGAATTGCCAAGAATTCGTTCAAACAATCTGTCGCTGACGATTGTCGGAGCCCATTTTGGGCAGATAGGGTAGGAAACCGCTATGTACGCAGTGATCGCTTCCGGTGGAAAACAAGAAAAAGTATCCGAGGGCCAGCAGGTCCAGGTTGAACTTCTTCATCAACAAGACGGCACAGAGGTTTCTTTGAAGCCAGTGCTTGTTGTTGATGGCACCACAATTTTGTCCACCCCAGACCAACTCAAAGGCGTGTCGGTGAAAGCCCGCATTGTCGGAAGTGCCAAGGGACCAAAAATCGACGGGTTTACTTACAAGCGCCGCACGAACAATCGTCGCCGCTTTGGTCACCGTCAGCAATACTCTGTTATTGAAATCACATCCATCGCGAAAGGCTGATTGATATGTCAAAGACCAAAGGTGGCGGCTCAACAAGAAACGGCCGCGATTCAAATGCACAGCGCCTTGGCGTAAAAGTTTTTGATGGAACAGTGATTACCGCTGGAACAATCATTATTCGTCAACGTGGCACCAAGACTCACCCAGGTAAGAACGTGGGAATTGGCAAAGACGACACTTTGTTTGCACTCACACCAGGAAGCGTGAAGTTTGGCGAGCGTCGCGGTCGCAAGATTGTGGATGTCATTCCTGCCGAATAACGGTGATTGAAAAGAACGTAAAAAGACGCACCTTCGGGTGCGTCTTTTTTATTTTGTTGGCACGAGCGTGTCTACTCGGCCGCAAGTAGCGTGTCGATTCCTTGTGGAAGTTTGTGGAGTGGGTAGTCCAACAAAGTGACTGCTTGTGAACAAGCAAACCGATCAGTCATGCCACCTACGTAGTTCACCGCTTCACGTTGTGCTCGAACGGTATCGGGATCGAAAGGGTCTTGTTCCCACGATGGAAGCAGGCGGGGATGTGCGATGTAATGCTCGACAAGTGGTTGCAGCATGTCAATCACACTTCGTGCCTGAGTTTGGGAAGCGGATCGATGATAAATGGCGTCGTAGTTGAACTGGCGAAATAATGCCAACGCTTCAGCGATATCGGGAATCATGCCAATTCTTCCAGTGGCGGCAGTGGCCTCAATCATTGCGGTGATAAATGCACTGAGTTGTTCGCGTCGTGTGGTGCCACAGCGTTGTCGCACTAGATCGGGGAGCTGCTGTGGGGTGACCACACCTGCATACACGGCGTCTTCAAAGTCATGACATACATAGGCGATGCGATCTGCCCAGCTGACTATTTCTGCTTCTGGGGTAGATGGGGCAGGTCGAGACCAACTGTGATTACGAATGCCATCGAGTGTTTCTTCACAGAGGTTCAAAGGCACAAGAACAACATCTGCTCCCCATACAGCGTGGTCGTAGCCACCTTCGATGTAAGGAGATAAAGCATCTTCGCTTGCATGCCCACCTGGCCCGTGGCCGCAGTCATGGCCAAGAGCGATGGCCTCGGTGAGTGCCACGTTGAGTTGGAGGACCCGTGCAACAGAAACAGCCACTTGCGCGACTTCTAAAGCATGAGTTAACCGGGTGCGTTGGTGATCATCGGGAAAAACAAAGACCTGAGTTTTCCCTGCAAGGCGACGAAATGAAGATGCATGCAAGATGCGGTCTCGGTCTCGTTCAAAACAGGTGCGATATGGATCTGGTTCTTCTGGGTTTTGCCTTCGGCCAGAACCCACGGCGCGAGTGGCAAGCGGGGCTAGTTGGTCATCGAGGAGATTTTCACGTGTGGAGCGAAGGGCGACTTGTGTTGTGCCAATACCGGCCCAGGAATCTTGATGGGCCACAGTGATGCCAAGTGCAGAGGACTTGCCAGCCATGGTGGAAACCCATGTGTGATTTCTTTCCGATGATGTAGTCACGAACACACAGTAGGTCATTGGTGTGTCAGGCCTTGGGCACGTATTGCGAAGTAGCCTAAGAGAGTCCTATGAGTGTGTTTGTCGATGAAGCCCAACTAAACGTCCGCGGTGGCGATGGTGGCGCTGGGTGTGTGAGTTTTCGGCGAGAGGGGCCCGTTGCATTTGGTGGACCTAACGGCGGTGATGGCGGCAAAGGCGGTGATGTGTGGCTTGTAGCTGACCGTAACGCGGCATCGCTTTTAGCTTTTCGTGATCATCCGCATCGCCGTGCTGCAAACGGTGTGCACGGTAAAGGTAAAGACTTGCACGGTCGTCGAGGAGAAGACTTGATTGTGCCTGTTCCTGAGGGAACTATTGCTCGTGACATGTACACAGGTGAAATTCTTGCCGACTTGGTAAATCATGGTGACCGTTGGCTAGCTGCTTCGGGTGGTCGTGGTGGTCGAGGCAACCACAAGTTCATGAGCAACAAACGTCGTGCGCCAACTTTTGCTGAACAAGGTGAAGAAGGTTTCGAACGGTGGCTAAAACTGGAATTGAAGCTGATGGCCGATGTTGCCTTGGTCGGATTTCCTAACGCGGGGAAAAGCACCTTCATCAGCACGGTGTCGGCTGCAAAACCAAAGATTGCTAATTATCCATTTACAACTTTGGAACCACACCTTGGTGTTGTGCGTGTCGATGAAGTCACTGAATTTGTGATGGCTGACATCCCTGGGCTTATTGAAGGTGCAAGTGAAGGCAAAGGGTTGGGTCATCAATTCTTGCGACACATTGAAAGAGCCAGAGTTTTGTGTTACCTCATTGACTTGGTCGCCTTAGATGGCATTGAGCCTGAGGAGCAACTGGAAATTCTGCAACACGAGGTGGAGAATTACAGTCCGGAATTGATGGCGCGGCCGTTTCTTATTGTGGGAACGAAAACCGACAGCGTCTCTGCAGGGGCGGTGGAGCAGTGGCCTCATATGTCAATGTCTTCAATCACTACCCAAAATGTACGACAGGTGGTTAACGCTCTTGCCCAAGCGGTTGGCGAGGCTCGCGAGTTGGAGCCCACTCACGAAGCCACAATCATCATGCGTCCCGAACCTGAACATTCTTGGGTCGAAAAACTGGGAGACAATGAATATCGCGTGCACGGACGCGGTGCTGAACGAGCGGTTGCCCTCAATGACGTCACCACTCCTGAGGCGCTCAACTACATCGATGGAAGGCTTTCCAAGCTGGGAGTGCCCAAATTGCTCACTCGTGCAGGTGTCATAGAAGGTGACGTGGTGTGGATCGCGGAATTCAGTTTTGAATTCACGCCAGAAATGTAAATCTATACGTATGCGTGTTGTTGTGAAGATTGGCTCATCGTCGTTGACCGATGATGCGGGGCGCATCAAGACAGAGATGATTCGTTCGGTTGCTCAGCAAGTGGCACACGTTCGCACCCTTGGTCATGAGGTTGTAGTGGTGACCTCAGGTGCAGTGGCTGCGGGCGTTGCAGGTTTAGCTCTTGTGGAACGCCCCAGTGATATGGGTACGTTGCAAGCTTTGTCAGCTGTGGGTCAACCCTTGTTGATGGGTGCGTATCATGCTGAATTATCTGCGCACGGCTTGATTCCCGCCCAAGTACTGCTTGTGCCTTTTGATTTTGTTGACCGTACTCAGTACCTGCATGCACGTTCAACAATTGAAAAGCTTCTTGAACTTGGTTGTGTTCCTATCGTGAATGAAAATGATGCGCTTGCCAACGATGAAATTCGCTACGGAGACAATGACCATTTATCGGCACTGTTGTCACATTTGGTCGCAGCCGACTTACTTGTGTTGCTGACCGATACAGAAGGCCTCTACACCGCTGATCCTAGAAGCAACACTGATGCAACCATCGTGCGGGTTGTGCAAGCAGATGATCCTCTATTGGCTGTCAGTACTACTGGTGCAGGTACAGCTCGTGGCAGTGGGGGGATGGCCTCAAAACTTGCTGCTGCTCGTATTGCATCATGGTCGGGTGTGACGGCAGTAATTGCATCAGCGCAACGCGAAAATGCGGTGATTGCGGCCATTGAAGCACAAGACGTAGGTACAAGGTTCTTGCCACATGATCGTCATTTGTCTTCGAGAAAACTATGGATTGCTTTTGCGTCGGAAGTTTCTGGAGTTGTTGTTATTGATGATGGGGCACGTGATGCAGTGATCTCCAAGGGAACTTCGTTATTGCCTGCTGGAGTTATCCAAGTCACTGGAGAGTTTGACATGGGCGCAACGATTGAAATCAGCGACTCTCACGGCAATGTCATTGCTCGTGGGATGGCTGCTATGTCATCACAGCAAGCGGAAAAAGCTAGAGGCAAACATACAAGTGAATTGACATCGCTTGGGGTTTCCGTTGTTGTGCACAGGGATGACTTGGTCGTGTTTTCTCAACTATGAGGAATTTTTCTTGCGGAGTGTGCCGCGGGAAACCAAATATTGTTGGACAGTTCGGCATTCCTCGTTCTTGAAGAACCACAGTATGGACAGATATGTCACTACGCCGAGAGGAATTGTGATCATTAGTTCCACGATGTGCTGAGCAGAGGTATTGGCCGTAATGAAATTATCTAACTGCCACAACACTAAGGACATGATGCCAGTGGCCACGACCACAGGTGTGAGCAGCGATGTGATGCGATGCCACTGAATTGCTGCGTAACGCACGTGAAGGACCCACAACACAATTGCAGCAGCAATCAGATATGAAATACCAAACGACAAAGTCAATCCATAGACGCCATGTTGATCAACGAGCAAGATTGCTAGGACAATATTGATGATGATCTGAACAACGTTGATGTAAAAAGGTGTTTTGGTGTCTTCGTGTGCGAAAAAGCCACGTAATGAAAAGATGTAGAGAGAGAAACCGGCAAGACCGACACCAAATCCTTGAAGCGCACGAGCCGTTGTGTGTGCAGCATCGGGGGAGAAGTTTCCATACTCCAAGAGTGCAGAGATGATGGGTTGTCCCAAGATAATGATGCCAATAGATGCGGGGACCATTGTGAGTGAAATCCAGCGGAGGCCCTTGGTGAGCCAAAGTGCAAAACCCTCACTGTCATTGTTTTTCACGCGACGCACAAGCTCTGGAACAAAAGTGGTGGCAATAGAGATGGTGAGGAGGGAATGAGGAAGCATGAAAAAGATGAAGGCCTTTGCATATGCATCTTGATTCCCGCTTCCTGGCTCTGCAAGGTTCTTGACAACGATGAGTGCAATTTGGTTAGTGAGTACATACCCAAATGTCCAAAGCGACAGTTGGGTCATCGAGTGCACAGCAGGGTGAGAAATTTTGAAGTTGAAGTGAAAATCGAAGTCTGTACGTCGAATCGAGGGGTAAAGAACTAGTGCCATCACAGCAATTCCAGATGTGGCCGACAAGGTGAGCAATCCAAAAAATGTGGCGTCATTCAAAAGATCGTCAAGACTTGGTGTTCCGCTCTGGGTGTAAGGAATAAAAAGAAGAATGGAGATAGTCACGACATTTGCAAATACTGGTGCCCAAGCGCCTGCAACGAAACGCCTGCGTGCGTTTAAAAATGCTGTGCCTAGTGCGGTGAGGCCATAAAAGAAAATTTGAACAAGGAAGATGCGCGCCATTGCGGTTCCTGCACGGCGGTACTGGTCTGGGTCGACTAGTTCGCTTGGTTGTAATGAGTAGAGCCGAAAGATAAGTGGCGCTGCGAGTACAGCCAGAACTGTGGTGATGGCGAGAAAGACAACGGACACCGAGATGATGGTGGAGGTCGCATGATCATCACGATCTTCGGAAAACCGAGTGAAAAGGGGCACCAAACTCGCGGCAAGAAGTCCACCTACTAAGAGCTCATAGATCGAGTTAGGGGAGTTATTTGCCCCATCAAATGCATCGGCAAGAGCGGTTTGACCCAAGATGATGCCCAACACGATGACGCGCAGGAGGCCAGTGACGCGTGATGCGGCGGTTCCGATGGCCACAATCACGGTGTCTTTGAACATAGAGAAAGAGGTTATGTCCTAGAAGGACACTCGCCGATACACCCCCAGAGGATTCCGGGCACTAGTTTGGAGAACTTATGGCACCCCGCTTTGATTCAGTACAACAAGTTCGCGATGGTCTCAAGGCCGTCAATTATCTGGCCGATGACGGCATTGCAGGAGTGGCATTTTTGGCCGATCGTCTTGGAAAGCCCATCTTGGTTGAAGGCCCTGCAGGAACAGGAAAGACCCAACTCGCCAAGAGCATCGCTGAGATGACAGGCGCTCGGTTGATTCGTCTTCAGTGCTACGAAGGCCTAGATGAGTCCAAAGCCCTGTACGAATGGAACTACAAGAAGCAATTGTTGAGAATTCAGGCAGATCGCAATTCTGATTCTTGGTCTGAAGTGCACGATGACATCTTTGGTGATGAGTTTCTTCTTCGTCGTCCACTGCTGGAGGCAATTACTGCTGATGAACCTGTTGTGTTGTTGATTGACGAAGTAGACCGCGTAGAAGTGGAAACTGAAGCATTGCTCTTGGAGATTCTCTCTGAGTACCAGGTGTCCATTCCAGAACTTGGAACTATCACGGCGAAACAGATTCCGCTTGTATTCCTCACCTCAAACAACACACGCGAGTTGTCAGAAGCTCTCAAGCGCCGCTGTTTGTTTTTGCACGTGGATTATCCGCAGATGGATCGCGAAAAAGAAATCGTACTTACCAAGGTTGAAGGCATTACAGAGATGCTTGCCGACCAAGTAGCACGAATTGTTCGCAGTATTCGCCAACTTGATTTGAAGAAATCTCCTTCGGTGAGCGAAACCTTGGACTGGGCACGCACTTTGGTTCTTTTGGGTATTGACTCAATTGATGCTGAACAAGCAAAGGAAACACTCCACATCTTGTTGAAGTATCAGTCAGACATTGCAAAAGCTGCCAAGGAACTCTCCGTCGATTAACGACGAGACGCATCATCATGCTTGAGCTGCTGTCGGGATTTATTGTTGAACTCCGTAATGCGGGTTTGCCTGTAAGCCTGACGGAGAATCTGGACGCCATGACGGCGATTTCTCATATCCCATTAGAGGATAGAGAGGCTTTCAAATACGCACTGGGTGCCACCTTGGTAAAGAACCATGCGCATTGGCGTTCTTTTGAGACGGTCTTTGAGGTCTACTTCAGTTTGCGCGGCCCGGAGTACAACATCATTGATGGTGACGGCGAAGGCAGCATCGATGATTTCTTGAGGCAAATGCAAGATGCCCAGATGAAGGGTGAAGGAAACGGCGGCGCCGGAGGAATGGATCAACTCACTCCAGAAGAGTTGATGAACATTTTGATGAATGCATTGATGAATGGTGACCAAGCGATGATGCGCGCACTTGCCCGCCAGGCAGTACAGCGTTTTGCTGGTATGGAGCCGGGGCGCCCCGTAGGTGGCACGTATTACTTATATCGAACGTTAAGAAATCTTGATCTTGACGGGATGTCAGAAAAACTGATGCAAGCCAGTCGGGAACAGGTGGGTGGAGAACTCACCAAACTTGAAGAACGTCTTGAGCGTGACGAATACAACCATCGCATCGAACAATTCAAACAAGAAGTGGAAGCAGAAATTCGTCGTCGTCTGGTGGCCGATCGTGGTGCTGAAGCAATGGCAAAGACTCTGCGCAAGCCATTGCCTGAAGACGTGGAGTTCATGCATGCCAGCCGTGACGAGATGCAGAATCTCAAAAAAGCACTTCAGCCGTTAACAAGAAAGCTTGCGACAAAGTTGGCAAGAAAACGACGCCATGGACGTAAAGGTCCATTGGATTTTCGCAATACTGTGCGCCACAGCCTTGCCTACGGCGGCGTGCCAGCAGAACCCAAATTCAAATATCCACGACCATCAAAACCTGAGTTGATTGTTATCGCAGATATCTCAGGTTCAGTTGCTGCATTTGCACGTTTCACCTTGATGTTGGTGTACGCGTTGTCGAACCAATTCTCCAAAGTTCGTGCATTCGTTTTCATCGATGGCATTGACGAAGTCACGGATTACTTCAAAAAAACAGAAGATGTTTCAGAGGCCATCGCCAGAATCAATACAGAAGCTGATGTGATCTGGGTTGATGGGCACTCCGATTATGGTCACGCATTCGAAGTATTCTGGGAAAAGTGGGGCAAGGAGATTAATCCGAAGTCCAATGTGATTTTGCTTGGTGATGCTCGAAACAACTATCACGCATCTCAGGCTTGGGTAGTTAAAGAGTTGAAACAAAAAGCTCGCAAGGTTTTCTGGTTGAACCCCGAACCACGTTCATACTGGAATACAGGTGACTCGATTGTGGGTGAGTATGGAACCCATACTGATGGCGTTTTTGAATGTCGCAATCTGCGTCAACTAGAAGCCTTTGTGGAAAAACTGGCCTAATTCAACAAGGCAATGACTCGTTTAGTTCTTGTACGTCATGGGGAGTCCCGCGCCACAGTGGAGCGTTTTGTAGGTGGGCCAAGGTCCTGTACTGGGCTCACCGATCATGGGCGTGCTCAGGCCGAGGCTCTCAAGACTCGTTTACTGCAAGAGAAAAATGTAGATGTGTCCGCCGTTTTTTCCAGCAATTTCCCAAGAGCCATTGAAACTGCCTCCATTCTTTCTCCCGCAGTGGGTTCGCTTCCGTTGATGGTGGATGCTGGATGGGGAGAACATGATCCAGGCCCCGACTGCGATGGAATGACATACGACGAGTTCATCGCCAGATTTGGCACACCTCGGTGGGATGGGGATCCTCACGATGTTGTGTATCCAGGCGGCGAAACAATTGCCGAGTTCCATGATCGAGTGATGGAGACACTTCGACGTACCGTGCGCAATCATGAAGGCGGCACCATTGTGGTGAGTTGCCACGCAGGTGTTATTGATGCCGTGATGCGCCACACCTTGCAGATGCATCAAACCGGTCGCTTTGAATTGAGCACTGTGAATACATCACTGACTGAACTTGTTCATGTACAAGGGTCGAAATGGCGTTTGATTCGCTACAACGATGCAGCTCACCTTGCACAGCTTGTACAAACACAATCTCTACAGGATTAATACATTGAGTCGTCGGCGTATCGTTGTGGTCGGTGCGGGCACAAGTGGCGCGGTGTTGTCAATGTCGCTTGCATCTCGAACAGATCACGAATTAGTTGTGGTGGAGTCTGGTGCGTATTCAGGACTTGATGATGAGCCTCGATTTATGAATGTGTTGGCAGATTCATCGCTTCAGTCCATTCATCAGGTGCACCTTGTTACCAACAGCCCTTCGGTTCCCTATGTGCAAGCCCATTGTGTGGGGGGAGGTAGTGCAATCAATGGCTTATTGCTGACTGCACAGATTCCCGATGTTGCTGTTGGGATGACATCAAGGGCAGACATCGAAGAGTTGGGGGACGTGGGGCGTGCACTGCTTTCCTCGGGCGGTGAGCCAAGTGATTTGTGGTGGAATCACGGTCGATGGAATCCAGGGAGGGCCTTGATGCATCTGTGGGAAGAAGGTCGCATCCAAATCGTTTCGGGTGACGTTGTGGCTGCACTAGGAGATGAGCACGTCACAAAAGGTGTGCATCTGCGTGACCAGGTGATTGAAGCCGATGTGGTGGTCATGTGTGCCGGTGCCATAGCGACACCAAAAATTCTTTTACAGTCCTTTACAAGTTCTCTAAATCCAGACATTGGACGAGGTCTTCAAGATCATCCCTGCGTGACTTTTGCCGTGGAACTGAACAATGAGTCCCGTTCCTTCTTTGATGCTGGCGTCATCCGCCGGGGAACAACTTCAACGGGAGAGCAATATCTTATTGTTGCGTACGAACGTGCTTCGTGGTCTGAAACTCATTTAGGGCTTGTGTCGGTGATGTTGATGACTCCACACAGTCGTGGGTGGGTATCGATGACTGAAGGTGGCTGGGATGTACACCTCAACATGTTGGATGATGCCCGCGATGTCGCAGCGATGCGAGAAGCATTGTGGGCTTTGATGGACACTGTGGAACATGATTCATTTGCAGTTATTTCTCGTGGTGTATATGCCGACGATGAAGGAACTTCCATCGATGCACTTCGCCTTTTCTCACATGATGAACTTGATG
Source organism: Ilumatobacteraceae bacterium (assembly GCA_044239355.1). GTDB lineage: Bacteria > Actinomycetota > Acidimicrobiia > Acidimicrobiales > Ilumatobacteraceae > UBA2093. The sequence continues at coordinate 91,352 of JBIIBO010000002.1, read as the reverse complement.
AGTGGATTCGTGCAAATCTGCGCCCCGTATCTCATGTGGCTTCCTCGTGTTCCCAAGCGGTCCATGACAGTGCAGCCTTACGTGCGGTGGAAGGCATGTTTATCGCAGATGCTTCGGTACTTGCTTCGGTACCGCCTGAGACACCCGCAGGACCTGTCACAATGGAAGCGCGTCGCATAGCGCGAGAGATTGAGAGTGTGTTGTCGTGATTGCACGAACGTCTTAACGCAAGCGGGTGTTCGCTTGAGAGCAGTATTTGCTTTAGCTCTGTGATTTCAGAGCGCGACGCGAGACAACAATCCACCCAGTGAGTGAGACCAGAGAAAAAAACCACCACTGCATCGCATAAGAAAAATGCGAACCTTCAGTGAGCTCAGGTAGTTGTGTGGGTGCAGGCCATGGAGAACTCAGTGCCGGAGTTTCTTCCATCAGCTGTATGTACATAGGCAGGGAGGGTTGATCGATCCGCTTCGCTAGCAAGTTCACATCGAGGCGATGAAATTCTGTGGTGGTGGGGTCGTTGGAGTCCACTGCACTGAGAAAGGTGCGCTTTTGTGAGGTGCGGAGATACCCCTTTACCGTCACCGGACCTGAAGAAGGAGACGGCACTGGTTGTGCCAAGGGCACAAATCCTCGGTTGATGAATACAACCGTTCCGTTTTCTAATAGGAAGGGAGTGACCGGGCTATATCCAGCCGTTGCATCTTGTGATCGATTAATTATCGTCACCGCGCGTTCTTCAAGGTATTCGCCTTTGGCAGTCACAACACGCCATTGCAATTCTTCATAGGTATCTGAAGTGGTGGTGCCCGTCGAATTCAAGATCTCTTGGACGTCGACAGCAGGTAGTGCCGTTCGCGCAATCACTTGTGTGTTGGTGGTCTGCTTTTGCTCTAGACGTTCCAACTGCCAAAAGCCCAAGAACACCATGGTGGCGGTCAGTAACGCCAGGCCTATATGGATAAGTATCCAGCGCGGGCGAAGGAGGGGGCTGCTCACGGTTTCAACGCTATCGCTCTTGTGGCAGGCGTGTACGGTGGTTCTCGTGGGGCACAAGGAATACAACCAAAATGCAATTAATGCCGATTTCTGGGGGATGGTTTTTGGCGCGGATGTTTTAGCGTCTGAACCCAAACGCATCGGTGAAGGCCAAGTGGGAATGAACTTGCGATATCAGTTGTCAAGCGATGCCCCTCATGTGCCTAGTTCAGTTGTTGTCAAGATGGCTTCTCCTGATGAAACAAGTCGAGCGACTGGGATCGCATTGCGCAACTACGAACGCGAAGTGAAGTTTTACAACGAACTTGTGACAACGATTGATGTGCGTTCTCCTAAGTGTTGGTTTGCGGATTGGAATTCAGACACTGGTGATATTGCAATCGTCCTCGAAGATATGGCGCCAGCGGAGCAAGGTGATCAAATCGATGGGTGTGGAATTGAACAAGCACGCCTAGCGGTAGATCAGCTCATCAAAATGCAAGGTCCGCGATGGGGCGATGATTCATTGGGGCATGTGGACTGGTTGCAACGGCGCGAAGCTGACGACATTGATCGCCTCAGTGGACTGTTCAATATGTTTATGCCCGGGTTTTTGAGCATCTACACCGAAGCGATTGTTAGTGAAGTGGGTCGCGAGGGATTGGAATGCTTAGAGGCACTTGCACCCAGGATTGGCGACTACGTGATGAGAAAAGATGCGCCATTCACCGTGACTCACGGTGATTATCGTTTAGACAATTTGCTTTTTGCCTCGCCATCTGGCGGTGTGGAATGTTGTGTCGTTGACTGGCAAACACCTGGACACGGCAACGGCATTGGAGACCTCGCATATTTCATTGGTGCGGGCCTATTGCCCGAAGATCGTCGCACCCATGAATGGGAACTCGTTGATCGCTACATTTCCGGGATAGAGAAATATGGCCACCAACTCGACCACGATTGGGTGAAAGATCACTACCGCCGAGAAGCAATTTCGGGAATAGTGATGGCTGTGATTGCATCGCAGATTGTGGGTCGTACCGCTCGGGGAGACAAGATGTTTGAAGTGATGGCCACACGCCATTTGCAACAAGCTCTGGAAAACAATTCTCTAGGACTGTTGTAGATCACGACACTCCACAAGATGAGTGAGTAATCCATCAAGTGCTGTGGTGTCGCATCGTGCAACGTCGGCATGTGAAAAACGGGCGGGCAGGGCTTTAACGGCCTGAAGCCACTCCAAGGTGGGGTTATCTAGGACTATTCGAAGTGCTCCAAGCAGGGCCGCTTGAGGGTGGGAGTCATAAGTCGACAACAGTTCTTCGACATGACGCTTGCTGAGTCGAGCCATACAGTACGAGGTTATGCCTCTGGTGGGTCTCAGAGTTGCTACGGTTCGTAATGTTCGGGGGAACATCTAAGGGGGGCATATGTGGAACTACGGATTGTTGCTGAAGGGAATAGCGCACGCTGATCCCGCAAGGCCAGCACAAATATTTGGCGACATCACCTATTCGTGGGGTGATTTTTATCAGCGTTCTAATGCGCTTTCGGCAGATCTGGTTTCCGCGGGTCTTGAACGTGGTGCCAAAGTGGCTCAGTATCTCTTCAATGGACCAGAGTACTTAGAGACAATGTGTGCTGCTTTTCTCAGCAGTTACGTCCCCGTGAATACCAATTATCGCTATGGGCCTGATGAGATTTTGTATCTGTTCACGAATGCTGATGCTGAGGCCGTTGTCTTTCATGCTGCATTCATTGAGGTGATTGAAAAAGTTCGTGATCGTTTGCCATTGGTCAAACGTTGGTACATGGTGGCCGATGAAACAGGACAGGATGTGCCCACTTGGGCTGTGTCCTATGACGACGTTGTGAAGCAAAAGGTTGCAGATGTCGATACCAGTCATGCCAGTGCCGACGACATGCTCTTTTTGTACACGGGCGGCACAACTGGCATGCCTAAAGGTGTGATGTGGCGTCAAGAGGATTTGTTGATGGTCTTGGGTCGTGGGGGTAATGCCATTGCACAAGTTCCACCAGCAGAATCACTTGATGAACTGGTGAGTCGTATTGTTCCGGGAGGTGTAGGACAGCGAACATTGGTTGCATGTCCGTTAATGCACGGAACAGGGCAGTTCTCTTCCTTCATCACTTTGGCAATGGGGGGTTGCATTGTGACCATGCCCAATAGAAGTTTCAGCCCCGAGCTGTTGTGGTCATGTGTTGAACAGCTTTCCGTGAATTCAGTTGTGATTGTGGGCCAGGCATTTGCTGGACCTCTGCTTGAAGCACTTGATCGCAACCCTGGAGGATGGAATCTGTCGAGTGTCACTCAGATGGGTTCATCTGGTGTGATGTGGAGTCAAGAAAACAAAGAAGGTCTCTTGAACCACATTCCACAGATGTTGATCTCGGACAGTTTCGGATCATCAGAGGCTGTGGGTATGGGCGCATCAGTATCGGCTAAAGGTGCCCCAGCCAAGACAGCGCAGTTCATGCTTGGACCCAATTGTGTGGTGTTTACCGAAGAGGGACAAAGAGTGGAGCCAGGAAGTGGAGAACGTGGACTTGTTGCAGTGGGCGGTGCAATCCCACTTGGGTATTACAAAGATGAAGAGAAGACTCGTAGTACTTTCCGAATTTTTGAAGGTCGACGTTGGACGGTGCCAGGAGACTGGGCACAAGTAAATGCCGACGGCACGCTTCATCTTTTGGGACGTGGTTCGGTATGTATCAACACCGGTGGTGAAAAGGTATTCCCTGAAGAAGTAGAAGAAGTACTCAAGACTCATGCGTCGGTGCGAGATGCCGTCGCGGTGGGCTTGGCAGACAATCGATTTGGCGAGACAATCTGTGCTGTTGTCGAGGCTGAACCGGGCCATGAGCCCACCCTTGCTCAACTCAGTGAACACGTGAAGGAGCGGCTCGCCGCCTATAAAGCCCCACGCCATCTTGTGCTGATTCCCACCATTGGGCGTGCACCCAACGGCAAAGTGGATTACAAGAGACTTAAAGAACACGCTGAAAAAGTGGTGGCGTCTTAGCTATTGCCTGCGATAGTGTGAGACACAGCATTAGGAGAGACCAAATTGGTCCGGCAACCGGGGTGAACGCCGCACGGTGCCTTCTCATCGAAAGATGAGAAATGTGGCTCTACATCAGAGCAACAGGGCCTTCTTTTCTTCCTAACGCACACGGTACTCATAGAGATTTGCAGGGGAGACAACATGGTGGACGTATACCGACACAACCCTGCGCCGTACCCTGCCAGTGGTGCGTGGTTTCCTGGTGATCCGGTCGGAAATCGTCGCTTTCATACATTTGCCACAGATCGACCATTCTCACTTGAAGGTGGGGGATCACTTCGTGATGTAACAGTGGCGTACGAGACGTGGGGTGTGCTGAACAGTGATGCCTCAAATGCAATTTTGGTGTGCCATGCATGGACAGGTGATAGCCACGCAGCGGGAACGACTGGTGTGGGTCACACAACATCGGGTTGGTGGGATGGTGTAGTTGGGCCAGGTCGCGCTATCGATACAAACAAATACTTTGTTGTCTGTGCCAACGTGCTGGGGGGATGTCAGGGTTCTACGGGTCCTGCAAGTGCACACCCTGATGATGGAAAACCCTACGGCTTACGTTTTCCTGTGGTGACTATTCGTGACATGGTGCGAGCTCAAGCCCATCTGGCTGACGCATTAGGGGTTGGTCGTTGGCATGCCGTGATTGGTGGATCAATGGGTGGAATGCAAGCACTTGAATGGGCCATCATCATGCCAGATCGCGTGGGTGCCTTGGTCGCAATAGCTACATGTGCAGAAGCAAGTGCCCAACAAATTGCATGGACATCTATTGGACGACGTGCACTGCTTCACGATCCTGCGTACAACAACGGTGAGTATTACGACGCAGCACCCGACGAGGGACCTTGGGTGGGTCTGTCGACGGCGAGAATGGTTGCACAAGTGACGTTTCGCACCGACTCACGCTTTAGCGAAAAATTTGCACGTCGATTGAAGAAGATGAATTTTAACTCGGATGGCATCGAACTTTTCTCAGAGTTTGAGGTTGAGGGTTATCTAGATCACCATGGTGACAAACTTGTACGTCGTTTCGATGCAAATAGTTATCTCTATATTGGCAAGGCGATGGATCTTCATGATGTAGGTCGTAGTCGTGGTGGCGTGGCCCAAGCCATGGCGCGCATTAAGTCGCCCACGCTCACAATGAGTATCGACTCCGACATTTTGTATCCGGCGTATCAGCAGGAAAGCATCTACAACAATTTGAAGAACAACGACCCTCGTAATGGTCACGTCACAATCAACAGTATTGAAGGACACGATGGTTTTCTGATTGAAACTGTGGCAGTAGGTGCCGGTATTCGGGATTTTCTGAGCACCTTGTAAATATTTGCTAGGAGACTGTGGCGTGGGGCAGGCTCGTGCGAGAATAGGGTGATGTGGGTGTCGCCAGTGATCGCAGCGAATATAACTCTCCACCTAGTGGGTGCGGGCCTTGTTGTGCTTGGTCTTGTCCTGTTGGTTCTCACCATCGTCTTATGGCGTGGGGCGGTGTATGACCCCGAAGTGTTGGGTCCGCTTGAAGTGATGGCAGATCGTAAATTCGCCCGAGCAACCGATGCTGGGCGAGTGGCCCTTTTGAACATGGTGCGGCAAGAAGGATCAGAAGAAGTGGAATTATCCCGAGATGCAGTTGCTCTATTTCGAGAACCGGTATCTGAACCCATTCGACCTTGGCGCGACCCCTATCCACATGATGATGATGCGGTAGATGTCGTACCGGCAGCCCCATCTGTCATTGACCCCTTATTGAACAACAACCGAAAGGACTTCTAATGCCTGCATTTGATCCCAATGAAATGATTGCTCGATTTAAAGACCGAGCAGGTGCAGTACGTAAGCGACCGTTACCTCCGGTGGCTGGCGAGGAGCGTCAATTGTTTATCGCTCAAGCTGAAACCGACTTTATGGATTTTGCAATCATTGGTGACGCTGTAGCAACCTTGGATGATGGCATTTTGACTTTGAGGATTGATTTGAAGTCCTCTGGTTCGTGATCTCGTCATTGTCGCGCACCGTGCGCGAACGACAAGACATTCACATTCTGGCTGCTGCTGTTGCCGTATTTGCCTGGGGCACTGGTCCCATTATGAACAAGGTAATGACAGTAGATACTCCGGCCATCGTGTTCTATCGGACGCTTCTTGGAATGCCGTTGATGGTTTGTGTGGCGTATGCAACTGGTGGGGGTTTAAGCCGTGACTTGATGCGACGTACTGCCGTTCCTGGTGTGCTGTTTGCTTTTTCATTCATCACTGGTTTTGCTTCCGTGAAGATGACGTCTATTGCCAATGCCACACTCATCACCACGATCCAGCCGGTACTTGTTGTATTTATTGCTCCGCGTTTGTTTGGTGAAAGGCTTACCCCGCGTCAGTTGGGCTATTCGTTTTTGTCATTAGCTGGTGTTTTGATGGTGGTGATGGCTGCCGCATCTTCAAGTGGGGCCCATATCTCCGGCGACATGATGGCTGTTGCAAATGTTGTTTTGTGGACTGCCTATTTTGTGATGGCAAAACAAAATCGAATGGATGGAGTGCATTCATGGTCGTTCTTGGCGGCGGTGTTTGTGTGGTTGGCCATCGTGGTCCTTCCTTTTGGTGCTGTTGCAAGTAGCGATTTAGGTCAGATGACAACTAAAGATTGGCTATGTGCTGCGGGCATGACCTTGGGGCCAGGACTATTGGGTCATGGTCTCATGACGTGGTCGCAGAGCCATGTTGATGTCACCATTGCATCACTCTTGGGCCTCATGAGCCCGGTGGTGTCGACGGCGCTCGCGTTGGTGTTCTTGGGCGAGGTATTGACACCATGGCAGTTGGTGGGTGCAATTGTTGTTCTGGCATCTTTGGGTCTTCTTGTGGCCAATCAACGGGGGTCAACACCAAAAGTGAGCCTTGAAGTGCCAGAGTAGGCCGTTGTGGACAGCGATGAGGTCGCTACAATAAGGAGTCCACATGCGGATGTGGCTCAGTGGTAGAGCATCACCTTGCCAAGGTGAGGGTCGCGAGTTCGAATCTCGTCATCCGCTCCAAAGCCGCCCTTAGGGGCGGCTTTTCTCATGTGGGGTAAGAGTGATCCGCGAATCGGTAATCATTCTTTCGACGACTTTGAGGTCCGCAACCCCAATATGGGCTTCATGGATGCCGACCACATTGGCGATGTAGTTCCATCCATCTGGGTCATCGACAATGGCGTGAGTAACCCTCACAATCCTGTAGGAGGTGTAGATCTCACCGTCTTCAGTGACATCAGTGAAGATGTCGTATTGCACAAAGTCGCTCGTTTCCAGGGACTCTGAAAGGACAATGGTGTGGGGATTGGACATGGTGTGGAGCTCGGGTCTGGCTTCAGGTGAAGTCTGGTATTACCAAGCTGGTCGCTTGCAGAACTGCAAGCTGCGTGCGATTCACTAAGTCATTCAAAATGATGAGATCGGCAATTCTGTTGCGCACTAGTTGAAGTGGAGTGTTGCTGACTAGTGCAATCTCATGATCAGCCATGCCAAGTGAAAGCATCTGAAGAATAATGACGTCGTCTTCATTTCTGTGTTGAACAGTTTTGTTGAATTGACCATTCTTGAATCGCAAAGATTGAATGACTGGATGATTTTCGATCTCGGATTTTCCGTCAATCGTTAGTTTGAAGCGTCGCACTAGGGCATCTGCATCGGTATCGAAAGGGATGACATCATGAACACCGTATTGGTGAGCTTTGATCACAAGGGGTGCTGTCGGAGATGTTGCAACGACAACTTTTTTCACCTGCGGCTTGAATCCTCGGCTTTTTTCCACAACTAAATCAAGATCTAGAACCTCTGGTGCGAGAACCGACAGATGAACGTCTTTGCTCTTCAGGGCAAGGGCCATGTCGCGACCGTTGCGCACCACATCCACAATTTTGATGTCGGGCGCTGAGTCAAGCAATTGAGTCAGTGGTGCAAGCGAGTCAGCGGTGCTGTCGCACATTAAGACGTCCATGGATTCCTCATGAGGAACAGGGTAACTGGCGCTGATATCTAAATGCTTTCATACCAATAGCCAAAAGCTCTTCTTGATGAATGAAGTACAAGCGTTCTCTATGAGGGATAATGAATGAAGCCAATACAAAGGGGATGTTATGGCAATGCAATTTGGAGTACATCTTGGTATTCAGAACGCAACTGTTTCCGAGTTGCGAGATCTGTGGGTATGGCTTGATGAAAATGGTGTGGATTGGATTTCCCTTTGGGATCATCTTTACGAGGCACCTCCAGCTGGTGGCACTCAACCGCACTTTGAAGCTTTTTCCATGTTGGGTGCCATTGCAGTAGATACCCAGCGAGCACGACTGGGTTGTTTGGTGTTTTGTTCTCAATATCGCAACATTGGATTGCTTACAAAAGGTGCGATCTCTGTCGACCATCTCAGTGGTGGACGTTTTGAAATGGGCATGGGCAGTGGCTGGCATGAACAAGAGGCAAAAGCTTTTGGTTTTGACTTTCCTTCACAAGGTCAACGCTTTGCAGTTCTTGAAGGCCAACTACAAGCCATCAACGCATGGCGTGAGGGTCACAGAGTGACTCAATCTTCGCCGTCAGTGGAGCTTTTAGATGCGGCAATGTTGCCAGGACCGATGGGGAAAATGCCTTTGTGGATTGGCGGTTTAGGTCCGAAGCAAACTTTGCGTATGGCAGGGAAGTACGCAGATGGTTGGAATGCTGCATACGCAAGTCCGCAGCACTATCGCGAACTAAATGGAATTCTTGATGATTGGTGCGAGAAAGCGGGGCGCTCGCCACAAGATGTGGAACGCAGTATCAATTTGTCGTATGCGCTCAGCACAGACGATGTATCTGTTGTGCGCAAAACGTTAGAGAATCAATGGGGAGCAGCATCTGATCGAATAATTTCAGGTTCGTTACTTGGCCGCCCTGGGGATGCCATTGAACAGATTGCACCATTTGTGGACGCGGGTGCACAGATGATCAATATCGCGATTCGTCCGCCGTGGGATATGGAGTTACTGGCTCAGTATGTGCAAGAAATCATTCCCCAGATGCGGGTGGAGTTCTCGGGTATTGGCTCCTAGACGGCTTTGACAAAGGCCTTACATAACTGCGACTAAGGTGCCCACATGGAGACAGCACACATCAACGGCACCACGATTGCATTCAAGGATTCTGGCGGCACAGGACCAGTAGTTATCTTGAGCCACGGATTCTTAATGGATCACTCAATGTTTGATTCCCAAGTAAATGCACTGCGTTCACAATTTCGAGTGATCACCTGGGATGAACGGGGTTTTGGTGGCACCAAAGCCACGGATGAATTTTCGTATTGGGATTCTGCTCGAGACGTGTTGGGTCTGATGGATCATCTTGGAATTGATTTAGCTGTGGTGGGCGGAATGTCCCAAGGTGGTTTTTTGAGTTTGCGTACTGCTCTCTTGGCTCCTGAACGCGTGAAGGCCCTCATTCTCATAGATACACAAGCAGGCACCGAGGCCCCCGAGACAATTGAGCCATACAACCAGTTGCATGCAGCATGGTTGGAGCACGGAGCGGTTGCTGTACAAGATGTCATCGCAAGCATCATCTTGGGCCCAGGAACTTGGCAGGAATGGTATGACAAATGGGCGCTGTTGCAACCAGAGCAGTTCAGCCTCGCTTTTGATTGTCTGATGCACCGAGATGACATCACTGATCGCCTCGGAGAAATCACATGTCCGGCATTGATTATCCACGGCACCGATGATGTCGCAATTCCTATGGAGAAGGCTGAGGCACTTCGTGTTGGGCTTGGTGGAAGTACTTCGTTGGTGCCAATAAGTGGTGGCCCGCACGCTGCAAACATGACTCATCCAGAGCCTGTGAACACAGCGATTCTCCAGTTCTTACAATCACTTCTGTAACTGTAAGAATTGTCCACGCACACTAAGGGGGACGTATGCCATTAGAACTAGATCTTGGACCAGCCGCTCAGGAGTTTCGTGAGGAGGTGCGGACATGGCTTCAGGCCAATGCACCCAAAGAATTGATCGGACTGTCTGCAGACATGGTGCAGCGTGGTCAATTCGCAGGGGCTCGTGAATGGGCTGATGCCCTCACTGAATCTGGTTATATGTGTGTGTCGTGGCCAAAGGAATACGGTGGCCGTGGACTCACCGGCATTGAAGTAGCCGTCATGAACGAGGAATTTGCTCGTGCCAATGTTCCTCGTCTCACTCGCGGTATGGGTGAATGGCTTGTTGGGCCTTCCATCATCGTGTGGGGAACAGATGAACAAAAGAAGCGTTTTCTGCCGCGCATCATCGATGGCTCAGATCGTTACTGTCAGGGTTTCTCTGAACCTGACGCGGGATCTGATTTAGCATCATTGAAAACACGTGGAGAAATTGACGGCGAAGAGGTCGTTATCTCTGGTCAGAAAGTGTGGACTTCAGGCGCCACTGAAGCCAACATGATGTTTTGTTTGTGTCGTACAGATCAAGATGCATCAAAGCATGCAGGAATTTCATATGTGTTGCTTCCCATGTTTAAAGATGACAAGTCATCCAATGGAATTGAATTGCGGCCCATTATGCAGCCCCATGGTGCATCACATTTTACGGAAACCTTTATGACCGAGAGTCGTGCTCCAGTGGACAACATTATTGGTGGAATGAATAATGGTTGGCGTGTCACGATGACCACGCTTGGTAACGAACGAGGTGGACATGCCACAACTCAACACGTGGAGTACACAAAACAATTCTGGGAAGCTGTTGAGATACTCAAGGAAAACGGAAAAATTCACGACCCAGTAGTGCGCCAAGATTTGGCCTGGGCGTTTAGCCATGTGGAAATAATGCGCTTCCAGGGTTTGAAGTTGTTGTCCGAAGTGATGGCTCGTAAAGAGCCAGGGCCTGCAGCTTCCATCAACAAGATGTTTTGGTCTGAATATGCTCAGAAGTTTTCTGAACGCATGATGAATGCGCGCGGTGCTGAAGCGATGTTGATTCTTGATGACAAGGATGGCAAGTATGTCGCTGATCGTTGGACCTCAATGTTTTTCCAGCATCGCTCGTCCACCATCTGGGGCGGCACAGCCCAGGTACAACGCAATATCGTGGGGGAACGCGTTTTAGGGCTTCCTAAGGAGCCAGATCCCACCAAAACCCGTTGAGAGCCACCACCGCATAGGTTCGAAAAAGTAGTGTCAAAGAGTGGTCTTTGGCTTTTTTCAGAACATAGATAGCCGATTACATAATCGAGCATCTGTCATGGTGTCTCGTGTTGCCACTGTTTTGGGTGGCGGCGGGGCCCTCATTGTCGGGGTATTCATGGCGTCGGTCGCTTTGAGGTTGCATGGTCCAACTGTGCATCCTGATGAGTTTGGATTTCTTATCAATGGCCAGGTTCTCATCGGTCGCGATGAGGCCGCAATCCCCACGGGGAGCTTTTATCCAGCGGCGTACGGGCTTGTGACTGGGCTTGGCCATGTTGTCACTGGTTCGATGTCGGGTGCGTATGTGTTTGCCTTGCTTGTCAATCTTGTCCTGGCCTGCGCTACAGCGTGGTTCGCTGCGCGTCTTGCTATCAAAGGCTTTGGTGTGTCGCGTTACATGGGGATTTTGGCGGGTGCGATTGTCTTCGTGGTGCCAGGAACGATCGTGTCGGCGATGTTTTCCTGGGCCGAGACCGCCGCTCGACTTGCATTTCTCGGATTCGTTGCAGTGGTGTTGCGTGCGGCTCAAACTTTTTCGAAAAGAGACGTCATCGTGTTGGGCTCTTTTGTAGGTCTTATGCCTGCTTTGCACGGGCGTTTTACTCTTTTGATTCCGGTGATTGCATTGACCATGTTGTGGTGGCTCATCGACAAAAAAATTTCTCGGCAATCAATGCTGTTTTCGTTTGTTGCCATGACGTGTGCATATGTTGTGTCATATGGTCTGAACACTTTTGTGAAGTCGGCGGTGTACACCACGTCTTATGATCAAGAAAATCGTTTGTTGGCTCGACTAGTGGATGTGTCTGTGTGGCCGGCACTTCTGCGGACCATGGTGGGTCAAACCTGGTATCTCATTGCCACGACACTTGGTCTTTTTGGTGTGGCGGTTTTTTTCATTGTCGCTCGTGTGTTGTCGGTTTTGCGGCATCAAAGAGATCGCCATGATCCGGAGGCAACTGCACTATTAGTGATGCTGGTAGGCACAGTTGCTGTCATCTTTACCGGTGGTCTACAACTTTTGTACGGAGATCGTGGCGATCACTTAATTTATGGTCGATATGTAGAAATGATGGTGCCTGCATTTTTAGTGGTTGCGTGTGTGGCCTTTGAGCGCACAACAAGATATGCGCATCGTGCACTGTTGATGACAGGTGTTCTCATACTTGTGATTCCAATTGTGTACGTCTTGGTAGACGGCAAAGACGGTCTTGAGGAAGCGTTCTATCGAGATCGAATTGTCTTCCCAAACATTATTGGCACTGATCTTGCTCAGTATGTGGTGAACCCTGGTTTGCTTTCGTTTGCTCTATTTTTCTCGCTAGGTACAGCGGTGTTGTGGTTCTTGTTTCGCCAAACGGGAGCGATAGCACTTGCCTGCTTTGCTTGTGTTGTCGGTACTGGTTCGATGTATTCAGGACAAGAGAGCATTTTGCCGCGTACAGGGGTATTGGAAAAAAGCGGTTCAACAATAGACATTGCCACCCAAGGGGACGTGCGTGAAATTGGTTTTGACAAAGGTGTACGTAACGACCGCGCCTACTACTACATGCGATACCTTCTACATCCGGTGAATGTACGAATGTTGGATATTCCAGCAACCGAAGGCGTTGTTCCCAGTGAACTGAGATGTCTATATGGCTGGGCAGACCGGCCCCCAATTGAAGGGGAATGGAAAGTGGTCGCTGAAGAATCGGCATTGAGCAGAGTACTGTGGCAACGGGTCGGTGTGACCTCTTGTTGAGGAGATACGTGAAGATGAAGACGACGGATTACGCCCCAGATACATGCGATGTCAGCGTTGTGCTGCCGATTTACAACGAGAAGGGCCACCTTCGAGCTGAGATTGATCGTATTGAAACTGCTCTTAGAGCTTCCAAATTTAGTTTTGAGATCATCGTGGTTGACGATGGTTCCAATGATGGATCACAAACGGAGTTGGCCGCAATCGAAGGAATCACTCTGATTACACATCGAATTAATCAGGGAAGTGGTGCAGCGAGACGTACGGGTACTACAGCGGCGCGTGGTCGAGTAGTTATCTGGACTGATGTGGATATGACGTACCCAAATGATCTGATTCCAGAGTTGGTTGATGCCATGGAAGGTTATGACCATGTCGTGGGTTGGCGTCAAAGCGAAGAAGGTACTCACAAATTTCTTCGCACACCCGCAAAGTGGATCATTCGAAAATTGGCAAGTTACCTTTCTGAAACTGACATTAAAGACTTGAACTCTGGGTTACGCGCGTTTCGCCGCGATGTGGCTATGCAGTATGTGCACGAACTGCCAAAGGGCTTTTCTTGTGTCACCACATTGACGATGTCATTTTTGGGCAATGGTTACTCCATTGGATTCTTTCCCATTACATATTCACCCCGTGCTGGTCGATCAAAATTTCATTGGCTGAAAGACACGCGACGTTACATTTTGCAAGTCATCCGCATGACGCTTTCATACAACCCGTTAAAGGTTTTTCTTCCTATCGGGCTCGTGCTGCTTACCGCAGGAATTATCAAATTGGGATTTGATTGGTCTGAGAGAGACTTCAGGTTGGCATCTAACACTTTGCTCATCTTTTTTGCAGCGCTACAAGTGATTACGGTGGGTCTATTGGCTGATCTTGTGGTTCGCGCAACAAAACCACCTCAGTCGGTTCCACCGGTCTAGAGGTAGGGCATGTCTCTTCGACAGGTGTCGATTATTGGTGCGGCCCTTTCGGCCAATAAAGGCGCTGCTGCCATGGTGGAAACCGTCGTGACTCGATTACCTGAATATGTAGGTCCTGTGCAGTTTGCATTGCTCACCACATATCCCAAAGACGACAAAGATCGTTTGCCTGCCGATGCTGAGATCAAAGTTGTGGGTTTGGAACCACTTCGCCTAGCACTTGTTGAATTCCCCGTGGCTGTGTTGGCTTTCGTAGCTCGAAAATGCCGTGTTCCGCTGGGCTGGGTGCGTACTCGTGCAAACCGGGCGATCTTGGACTCGGTTGTGGTTGTTGATGTTGCAGGTATCTCTTTCGCAGATGGCCGCGGTATTCCCATTGTGGTCTACAACACCTTGATGACTGGTGTGGGCATGTTGCTTGGTGTCCCCACTGTGAAGGCAGCTCAAGCTCTTGGACCCTTTGACAATTATGTGAATCGCTTGTTGGCCAAACGGGTGTTACCCGGCCTCGCAATGGTGTGTGCCAGAGGCGCTGCTACCAGACGCCACCTTGATTCTCTTGGTGTAACAAATGTGGTTGATGTGTCTGACTTAGCTTTTTCATTGGACGAAGCATCACAAATGCCCGAAGAAGTGCAGAGCCAGTTATCACTCATTTCCGGTGAATACATCACCGTGATGCCCAGTTCAGTAGTCAAGGGCATCTATGAAAAGACCCATCGCAATTACGTGGACGCAGTGGAAAACTTGGTGCGGGGCCTTCGTAAGGAAACGGGACTCAGTGTGGTGATTGTGCCTCACTCATACCGGGTGGGTCATGGTGAAGGTCGCATGAACGACGGTCCGGTGTGTCGTGCAGTTTCTGAAAGATTCACAGATGACTCTGGTGTGGTGGGAATTGATGCTGATCTCACGGCAGGTGAATTGCGACATATTGTCGCGCAAGGATCCGTATTGGTGACGTCTCGATTTCACGCCATGATTTCTGGTCTTGCAACTGCCACGCCCACGGTGGTGGTGGGTTGGAGCCACAAATATCGAGAAGTGCTCTCAGATTTCGGGCTAGAAGATTTTGGTTGTGACGCGGATTCCTTGGATACTCCAACTTTTCTTGTACGTAAAGTGCAAGATGCATTGCAGCAACGACAATTCATTAGTGACCAGATTCGACAGAGTCTTCCAGCTGTTCAAGAACGATCTGCGCGCAATTTTTCCGTCATTGCTGACATCATTTCTCAGTAGTTGTACTGCGGCGTAACCGCACAAGCGCATTACTGACAAGGGCGCCAGACACATCGGCAAGAATAAAAACGAATCTGCTAGCCAAGGCAATGGATACTGCAAGAGGTGCACCCACTGCAGGTGTGGCAAGGGCTGTGAATACTGATTCGCGCACACCGATGCCACCAGGAACACCTATAGCCACAAAACCAATGAGCCATGAGGTGGCTGTAAAGAAAAACATTTCAGCAATCGATACTTGTGCACCAAATGCCGAAGCTGTCACAGATGTGGACAGCGACATAAGTATCCATGCTGGGGTATGAAGTGCGGTGTATCCCAGAAGTACCTTCCAGGGGGCCAACACAATTCCATTCGGTAAAAATCTCATAGAGAGTGCAAGGACGGCTTTATGGATGCTTGGTTGTGCATAGAGAACTAGTCCTATGGAGCCACCAACAAGTAGTGCTATGCCCGCTACTGGATATGTCCATGAAAGAATCGAACCGGCACAAATCACCACTAGTGATCCGAGATATGTAGTCATCATCGATATGCCGGTGGAGATGTAGGCATCTGATCGCGGCGCACCTCCTCGCACAGCCATCTCGGCTCTTCCTACGATTGCCCAAATTCCCCCAGGAACGTACTTACCAAGTTGACCTGTGAAATACCAGGAAAGAGCTTTTGTTGTGGCGATGTTGTGGTTTCGTTGCCTCAAGATTGTGGACCAGTTGGTGCCAATGATTGTGAGTGCGGACAAGGCGAGCAGAAAACTTGTTATCAACGTCATGATGTTCATCTGACTGAATGCATCAGAGACTTGGTCCCATTTGTTGACGAGGGTGCGTATTACAAAGGCGACTCCAGCGGCACCTACCGCTACACCCACAACAGAAGTGGCTCGGGTAAGGAAAGACTTCGGTGCTTTTGGTGCCACCTTTCAAGGTTACGCTCTCACCAGAGGGGCACTGAGTATCCCGTGGGGAAGTATCCGCACGGAATTGCCAGATGCCGACGAGATAAGGGGTAGTTCATGGCTCAGGAAATATGGCGTAAAAGCGCACTTGATATTGCTGCAGAGATTGCAGACGGACGCATCTCAAGCAGGGAAGTTGTTCAGTCACATCTCGACCGCATCGAAGAAGTGAACGGAACTATCAATGCTGTTGTGCGTGTGCTTGGCACAGATGCGTTAGTGCAAGCCGATGAAGCAGACAGGGCTCGAGCTAGTGGTCGAGAACTCGGGGCTTTGCATGGTGTCCCGTTCACCATTAAGGACAACATCGACGTGGCTGGACAGCCAACAACTAATGGACTTCCAATTTTTGCTGAAGCGATCGCACCAGTAGATGCACCAGTAGTTGAGCGTATGAGAGCTGCCGGGGCAATTCCGATTGGTCGTACAAACATGCCCGACATGGGATTGCGTATCCATACCGACTCAACCTTGTACGGACGAACAAAAAATCCATGGATGCTGGACCGCACAGCTGGTGGATCAAGTGGTGGTGAAGGGGCAGCACTAGCGACGGGTATGTCTCCCATCGGCCTTGGCAATGACATTGGTGGTTCACTGCGTAACCCCGCACATGCATGTGGCATTGCAGCGATTAAGCCTTCACTAGGAGTTATTCCCGACACTCAGACGTATCCCTCATCAGATCGATCATTGTCATCGCAAGTGATGTTGAATCAAGGGGTGATGGCGCGCACCATTGCTGATGTGCGTGCTGGTTTTTCCATCGTGGCTGGCCCTGACCCGCGTGACCCAGTAAGCCTTCCCGTGAAGTTGACGGGCTTGGCCGTTGGCGAACGAATCACCATGGCTGTGATGGCAAACCCACCAGGAGGCTCCACGCATCCGGGAATTATGGACGCCGTGCGTAAGGCGGCTGATGTGTTGTCCGATGAGGGGCACAATGTGGTGGAGGCAACTCCACCAGATATGGAACTGTCGTATTTGTTGTGGGCCTCGATGCTGTTTACCGAACTACATGACATTCGTGATCAAATTGATCTGGTGATGGGTGAGGGCGGAAAAACTCTCATCGAAAATGCGCTTGCACAATTCCCGAAGTTGTCGTCGTTGGAGTACTACTTGGTACATGCTCAGCGCGACGGTTTAGCTCGTCGTTGGTCAATGTGGTTTGAAGACCATCAAGCAGTGATTTCTCCTACATGGACTCAACCAGCTTTTGTGGCTGACTGGGATATTTCAGGCGAAGAGGGCTCCACTGGCACCTTGGAATTGATGCGCGCAGTTCTTCCGGGAAACCTACTGGGCCTGCCATGTGTGGTCACTCCTGCAGGAATGGCTGATGAACTTCCCGTGGGTGTTCAAGTAATGGGTGCGCGCTATACGGACTTGCGCTGCCTTGCAATCGCAGAGCAGATCGAAGCGGCTCTTGGACTGGAGACTCCCATCAACCCACGATTGGGCTAGTGGTTGGGAAGGATTGATTGCGTTATGCAGTCCATCCAGAAAAAGCATCAATCATTGCTTTCACATCTCCAAGTGGATACAAGATGGGGCATGTAGCGCCATCTTTGATGTATTCGCGCACCTTTGCTCGAGCATCATCTGGCGTGCCTGATGCTGTGAGCATCTGCACAATCTCATCGGGTACCAATTTTGATGCTGCTTCAACTTGTTCGTGTGTGGCGGGCCAGGTGAGTACTTCGCCCACTTTGTCCAAGAGTGATTGAGGGACGCCAGATGCTTTCATGATGTGTGGTTGTTGACCGAGATACTGGGTAACCATCAGTCGAGCCATGTCGAGGGCAATGGCGCGATCTTCATGAACACTGCAGACAACGAGTTGGGGTCTGTCAATGTCTTCCCAACGCCGTCCTGCTTTTTCGGCACCACGAGCAAGAGCCTCGATGGCGGTTTTGTTGTATTCAGGTGACACCAGATAGTTCAACACCACTCCATCGGCAATCTCGCCAGCGAGTTCCATCATTTGCATTCCTGTGGCACCCAGATAAATGGGAACTTCTTTTGGTCGCCGATCTTGATACACGTAGTCAAGTTCCACGCCGTCTAACTGCACAAACGTTCCGTTCATGGTGACGGTTTCGTTATTCAATAGTGCGCGCACTGCAGTGATGATCTCCCGCATTGCTCGCAACGGCTTGTCTCGTGACACGCCAACTTTTGCAGCCAATGGGTCCCACCATGCACCTATACCCAAGATGACTCGACCTGGAGCCAAATCGTCAAGTGTGGAAAAAGTTGCAGCGAGACGAGCAGGATTGCGAGTCCAACAATCCACAACACCAGACCCGATTTTTATTTCAGACGTGACAGCGGCAAATGCTGACATCGGAACAATGGCGTCGCGCACCAATCTGCTGTCTGCTTGCCAGACGGCCTCGAAGCCCTTTTGTTCCGCGTATTGCGCATACGCCATTCCATCGCTGATGGGGTGGGCGTCTTGTAGGTAAAGAGCAGCAGGAGTAGTCATGGTTTCTTGGGTGCTTCCGTAGTGAACTAACTGACAGATTCGTCGGATGAATGTTTGGGCTTAAGAGGCAATCTATTGCGCCAGATTCCATCTGCATCATGTAGTGCTGCAGCAACAGCAGGCGCTGTGGGGACTAGACCGATTTCACCGACGCCTTTAATGCCATATGGACTTCGAGGTTGAGGGTATTCCAAAAGTTCCACTTCGATAGGTGGAACATCCTTGGGGCGCAATATCCCTAGTGAGCGCAAAGTCATATGTGTGGGCATTCCTGCATCATCAGCAGGGAAGTCTTCACTGAGTGCATATCCCAATCCCATGTGGACTGCACCTTCAATTTGACCTTCACACAATGTGGGGTTTACGGCGCGCCCCACGTCATGAATGGCAACAACTTTGTCAATCTCTTGTGTGGCTTTATCCATCACCACCAATTGGGCGGCATATCCAAAAGCGGAGTGAATTGTGGGATGTGCAACGTCTGGATCTCCAAGGTGTTGTGTCCAGTCGACTACGTATTCGCCGGTGTAATCAACTTCCAACTGACGCCCATCTTTTTCTGCAATCTCACATGCATTTCGGACGCTTCCCGCCGCCATAAGAGTGCCTCGACTGCCAGTTGTTTGACCAAATCCCAGTTGTCGTGTGGTGTCTACGATGACGCGAATCCGTGAGGGGTCAATATTGAGTTCTTCAACAACAACTTGAAGCGCGACGGTATGAACACCTTGGCCCATCTCTGTCCATCCATGGCGTACTTCCACTGAGCCATCGGTTAAAAATCGCACAACGGCTTTTGATACTTCGCGAAATCCATTACCTAGTCCGGAGTTCTTTAAGCCCAATCCCAGACCTACTGCTTTGCCTTGTGATTGTGCAGTGTCGTAGTGGACTTTCATTGCATCGAGGCAGGCTTCAGCACCCAGGCAACCGTCGTCCATGATTTGCCCGGGGCCCCATACTTGTCCTGGGCGTATGACATTGCGCTTACGTATCTCCCATGAACTAATCCCCACCAATTCGGCAAGTCGATCAAGTGTGCCCTCCATGGCAAATTGTGCTTGGTTTGCTCCAAAGCCTCTAAAAGCTCCACAGATGGGGTTGTTAGTGCGCACGGCGTATGCAGACACATCAACAGATGGCGTGTGATAGGGGCCTGTTGCATGGCCTGCGGCACGCTCAAGGACCTTCATGCCTACAGATGCGTATGCGCCTGAATCTCCCACCATGCGGGCCTTCACAGCAGTGAGAACTCCGTCGGCGTCGCAGCCCACGGTGTATTCCATGCGAATGGGATGACGTTTTGCGTGCATGAGAAGACTCTCTTCGCGAGAGAGTGTGCACTTCACAGGTTTTTGCAAGAGCCATGCTGCTAAGGCAGTGTGGCCTTGATTGGACATGTCTTCTTTTCCACCAAATGCGCCTCCGTTGGAGACCAATTCAACAGTGACTATGTCTTTGTCAAGATGTAAAAGTGAACAGATCTGATCGCGATCGTCCCACACTCCTTGACCACCTGAATAGACATGAAGAGTTCCATCTTCTGTGTCGGGAACCGCAAGGGTTGATTCTGGTTCAAGGAATGCATGTTCAATCCGTTGAGTCTGGAAAGTCTCACTGACAAGGAACGCACTTTGCGAAAGCGAGAGTTCGACATCCCCACGTTGATATGTGCTGTGCGACAAGATGTTGCTCGTGGTACCTGCTACTGCGATCACGGTGTTGTCGAGGGCTTTCACGGGATCCACTACGGGTGTATGTGGGTTGTAATGCACTTTGATGAGTTGTGCTGCTGCGCGGGCCTGTCGCCGTGTGCGAGCCACCACAACAGCGAGAACATCGCCTCCATATGAAGTGGTGTCGCCCTCGCCAATGAATACTGGCCAGTCCTTATAGATGATGCCCACCATGTTGTCTCCGGGGACATCGTTCTTGGTGAAGACCGCTTCTACCCCTGGCGCTTTTTTAGCCTCGGAGTAATCGATGGACACGATGTCAGCGCGAGTGTGGGCGGTGAGATGAAGTGCTGCATGAAGCATTCCCGGCAGATTGATGTCATCTATGTATCCACGATCGCCAAGGGTAAGTTCTGCAGCTTCATACTTTGCTCGCCGAGCGCCCATGCCACTTCCGGGTTGAACGGCTACGGGGGTTCCAGTGGCAACTGACTCAATCGCGTCGAGAATCTTGACGTAACCAGTGCACCGACAAAGATGGGCACCTAGATGGCGTGACATATCCTCTCGTGTCAACGCTGAACCCTTCTTGTCAATCTGAGATTTAGCGCGCATCACAATTCCTGGAATGCAGAATCCGCATTGAAGACCACCACAGGCTGCAAAAGCCTCGGCAAATGTGTCGCGCTCATCTTGGTCGAGTCCTTCAAGCGTGGTGATCGACTTTCCTTCAGCTTTTGCGATGGGGAACTGGCAGGAGATTTGCGCTTTGCCATCGATCATGACTGTGCAGCAACCACATTGACCAGAAGGAGAGCAGCCATCTTTGGCTGATGTGATGTGTAATTCGTCGCGCAGGGCAGAAAGAAGATGAGGATGATCGCCATCTACTACAACGTCTTGATCATTGACGCGAAACGAAATCTTTTGGGCCGTGGAGAAGTCCTGGGTCACCCTATGCAATGTATAGGAAACGACAATTGTTTATCCCCTCGATGCCCATGGTGCGCCAATGTCTTGGGCCAGGCAATAAGGTGCTTCTATGCAGCGAACGTGGCTCCGACGCTCGGTAATGGTGACGGCTGTGTCGATTTTGGCCGTGGCGCTCACAGTTCTTTTGCCTCTTTGGTTACCAGTGGTGCTGGCCATAGACGCCCTAAGGCGAAAGTTGCGCTTCCCTTTGTGTCGTTTTACGACGTTTGCTCTTTTGTGGGCATGGATGGAGACCCTTGGGATTATGGGCGCGGTCATGTTGTGGTGTGTGGGGCAAGCCAAAAATCTTGACTTCAATTATCGATTGCAAGCATGGTGGACACGTGGGGTCATCGCGTCATTACGCGCCACGGTGGGCCTTCGTATCAATGTGGAAGGGGCTCCTTTGCCCGGAGGTGGACCATATATCGCGGTATGTCGTCACGCATCCTTGGCAGATTCGGTGATGAGTGCATGGGTCTTTGTGACTCATTCACAGTTGCGCCCGCGTTACGTATTGAAGCAAGAACTGAAAATGGACCCCTGTCTTGATATTGTCGGTCACCGTTTACCTAATTACTTCGTTGATCGAAAGTCGACTGATGTGGCAAGTGAACTTTCAGGAATCGAACAGATGGCTCATGCACTCGGGGTAGGCGATGTCGCGGTGATTTTTCCGGAGGGCACGCGAGCTAATGCCGAAAAACGTCTAGCTGGGCTTCACAAGTTGCAGGAGCGGTCACCAGAAAGATACGAACGACTGCATAGGTTGAGATTTCTTTTGCCGCCCAAGCCCGCAGGGCTTAGTGCCTTGCTCGCAGCAGTACCACATGCCACCGTGGTCACAATGTGGCATAGCGGCTTTGATGGTATGGATACCTTTAAAGGAATTGTGCGCCATCTTGCAAAGAGTGCAGTTCATGTGCATGTCAAGGTCGTCGAACACCAAAGGTCTACTGTGGCGTCTGGTGAAGCTTTCGTCGCATGGCTTGATGCTCAGTGGGCAGCTATGGATGAGTCGGTGAGTCGCCACCTTGCCGATTCGGCTTTTTTTCACAACAACGGAGGAACATATGGGTAACGCAATGCTGGTTTCAGCGCTCGCAATAAGCGCGGTCATGGTGCTGACATGGATCGTGAGTGTGTTGATTCGCAATGCATCCATTGTGGACATTGTGTGGGGCGCTGGCTTCGCGATTAATTCTTGGGTTCTGGCTTTGGCTGTTGATGGTGATTCGACTCGCCAAGTATTGGTGGCCGTATTAGTAGGTGTCTGGGGCATGCGATTGGCTGGCTACTTAGCGAGACGCAATCTCGGGCATGGCGAAGATTGGCGTTATGTGGCCATGCGCAAAAAGCAAGGGGCCAGCTTTCCAGTGAGGAGTTTGATCACAGTGTTTGGGCTTCAGGGTGTGTTGATGTGGGTGGTCTCGTTGCCTGTGATGTTTGCCAATGCGGATTCCACACCTGGGGTGGGTCCTATTGCAGTGATGGGCATTTTGATTTGGGCAGTGGGTTTTGGTTTTGAAGCAGTCGGCGATTTACAGCTTTCTCGTTTCAAAAAAAACCCAGAGAACCAAGGCAAGGTAATGGACCAGGGTCTGTGGAGCCTGACCCGCCATCCCAACTATTTTGGCGATGCATTGTTGTGGTGGGGTATTGGAATTGTTGCGGCGGAAACAGGGTCTGGAGTAATTGGCTTCATCGGCCCTGTGGTGATGACCTTTTTGTTGATGCGCGTGTCCGGAGTACCTATTTTGGAGAAGTCTTTGAAGCGTCGTCGTGAAGGTTACGCAGAGTACATAGCCAAGACCAGTGGGTTTTTCCCTCGGCCGCCTAAGAAGATTTAAGGCGCCACACTATTGAGACCTAAAATCAGGTCATCAATGATGTCTTCAGGATTCTCAAGTCCCACAGATACACGCAATAGTCCTTGAGTGATGCCGGATTTTTCAAGGTCCTCTGGGAGAAGACCCACGTGTGTGCTGGAGGCAGGATGACAGATCAGTGTCTCTGGACCACCAAATGAAGTGGCGACATGTGGAAGATGAAGAGACTTAACAAATCGAGCACACTGCGTGAAGCCACCATCAATCTCGAACGACAAGACAGTGCCGCCGAATGACATTTGCTGAGTTGCAAGTCCGTGTTGTGAATGTGATGAAAGAAATGGGTGATGAACTTTGACAACACTGCGGTGTTGTTCTAGTGCGTGCGCAATCTGAAGCAAAGAAGCATGTTGTCGTGCGACACGGATAGGAAGAGTGCGTATTCCGCGCAAAGCATTTAGTGCATCATGAGGAGATGGCACCGCGCCGTGCATGATGGAATATGACCAAATGGCGTCCACGAGGTCTTTCTCTCCTGCCACTACGCCAAGGAGAGCGTCATTGTGCCCACCAATTCCCTTTGTAGCGGAATGAAGTACGAGGTCTACGCCGTGTTCTAGAGGACGTTGTCCAAGCGGTGTGGCCAATGTGGAGTCCACAACTGTGAATGGCCCAGAAATCTTCCCCACTTCGTCGAGATCGGTAAGTGTCAAAAGAGGATTGGAAGGTGTCTCGGTGAGCACGAGTGTGGTGCGTCCTGGTATCACCGCTTGAGCCAGTGCACCTGGCATGGTTGCGTCCACAAAGGTTGTCTCAATCCCTAGACGAGCACAGGGTCCTTGAAGAAAGGAAAGTGTGGCGCCGTACATATTGTTTTGAGCGACGATGTGGGAACCTTGGCTGCATAGCGCCAGTACGGTCGATGCAACAGCGCCCATTCCTGAAGAAAAAGCAAGTGCTGACTCGGCTCCTTCTAGTTGAGCAACCGCGTCTTCAAATTGTGTAACCGTGGGGTTGGCGTAGCGCGCGTAAAAATCTTGAGAACGAAGTGTGGTTGCCCGTGAACGGGCATCCTCAAGACTCTCTGATTCCCACACTGTAGAACCCCACGTAGGCCCAGAAAGCGAAGATGATTCACCACGCCCACTTGTGATTGCTGTTGTGTCAGGTTTTCTAGCCACGCGCCGATGCTAACGAGTTCTGTTGCGTGTTTGCGCGTTATTTAGCTTCGATAACAGACACTTTGAGTTCGTATGCGTCTGACAGTCCCTCTGTCTCAGGAAGCAAGCCCAGTGGCTTTTCGTCAATGCCAAACAGATTGCGTAGCCACGCTGTCACTGAATGACGAATGATGGGGAAGGCTTTTTGCACATCCGCAGCCGGGGGTACACAGCCATCTTCACCGAGACGACGTAGTGACGGGTTACCGGCAAGAAGTGGCCCAAGTCCAGAAGCTTCAGCAACGCCGATAATTCCTGTTCCGTTACCAAATGTGCAGAAATCATCAAAACCGTTGTGTCCCACTTCATCGATGACCCAAAGCAGTGATGGTGATGGTGCTTTTTCGAATGCGGGTCGCGTGCGGTCGGCCACTGTCACGATCTGGTCAAGTGAACCTGCAATAAAGAATGAAGGCTTGTTGGGCATCTCAGAAGCGTTTTCAGCAGAACGCAAATCACCTGATGCCATCGAAACATAGCCATCAACTCGGTCATCACTTGATGCCAAGAGAGCAGTACCACCGCCTGCGGAGTGACCCACGATGGCAATGTTGTCTGAATCAATCATGTTCTTAAAGTTCTCAGTGGTGGCCACAAGCTCGAGCGCATCGAAGAGGTCGGCAGGGGTGTCGGCCGATGTGCCAACTGTTTGGCCCACGAGTGCACGAGGAAGGTCACGCGACCAGTGATCGGGAGCGATGACAACCATGCCCCAGGATGCAAGGTGAGCGGTCAAAAAACTGCTTTGCACGCGAACACCAGATGCGCCGTGGCTGAATAACACCACGGGAAATTTCTTGTCAGAACCTTTGGCATCACGTGCAGCGTCCACAGTGAATGTGGCTGGTGCGTCACCAGTGAGCAATCCACGAATGGCCTCGGGGGTGAAATCTCTAATGTCGTATGTGTCTGTTGCATCTGACTTTTCGGCCGATGGATACCACACTTCCACCTCGACTCCACGTTCCAGTTTCAAAGTGGTGATGCCTACTGAGTAGGGGCCAGCGGTGATGTAAGCCTCTGCTGGAGTTGCCGCATTGGGATCTCCGCTTGTTGGTGAGGAAGAGGAACTACACGATGAGACCACAAGGGCGCCCAAAGTGACGAGAACAGCAAATGAACGAATACGCATGTGAATAAGTATTGCAATTTGTCGTCGTTGTGTACTTCATTGGAGCCGCACACCCCCGGCTTTGTGAAGCCCCATACGACATTGGGAAGATAAAAGGAGTCATTCTCAGGTAGTTTGAAGTCCTTGTGAGAGAGATCTCACTACTGGCGACGTGGCGGAATGGCTTACGCAGCGGCCTGCAAAGCCGTTTATCCGAGTTCGATTCTCGGCGTCGCCTCCATTGGTATGTCGACTGTTATTCGGGTTAGTTGCGGATTGATGCTCGTTCCCGTTTGTCCTCAGGGGAATGTACTGTGGAGTTGTGCATGTTTTGGTCTGCTTCTCTGAAGCTAGGGGTCGTTTCATTGAGGACGTGTTGTCGAGGTCTCAACGCATCACAGTGGTAGGGCGCGTTCATGGTGATGAAGCTATTCAGTCGGCGCTTGCAAGTCTCGAGTTTGATGTATGCCTGCTTGGTCCCAACTCGGTGGAGAAAAAATTTGAACTGGACCCCTTAGCGCCTGGTGTTGGTTTCCCAGTTCGCAAGTATGTGATGTTGACAACTCACGTCACTACTGAGCGCGTCATATTGGCTCATCAACTGGGCATGAATGATGTCATCGATGTGGGGTTGCATATGACCTCACTTCATGAACGCATCGAAAGCGTTTTGCGTGAAGACATTAATCTTTCCAATATCTCATCAATTTCAGAAATTGTGAATTGGTTGCGCTCTGACAACATTGCACACTTGGCGCAGGATGAAACTGATATTCGTATTTTAATTGATCTCATTGAAGGTCGTACGAACGAAGAGATTGCTGCAACAGTGAATCTTGCTCTTCAAACAGTGCGGAATCGAATTAGTAGATTGATGAAGGCGGCTGATGTATCGAATCGCACTCAGTTGGCCACATTGTTGCTGCGCTGATTGCTTTGCTAGGACCAGCCACCAGAAAACGACACGAATTGACCGGTAGCAAATCTGCTCGTGCCATCCAGATATGGCATGCAAAAAGAAGCAAACTCATCCAGTGTTCCTAGACGGTTGAGGGGAACCTGAGACTCAACTTTTTTCCGAACCTCTGGGTCTGTTGCGCCGCTTGCTCGAAGAAATTCGGGGAAGTCCATGAAGTTTGTGCCTACTGCGTTGACTTGAACCCCGTGCTTAGCCATTTCACCGGCAGCATTACGTGCAAGCATGGATGCAGCGGCACGAAGAGAAGAATACAGAGGGGCCCCGGGTGTAGGGCGTGCACCTGAGGCACTAGTGATAATTAGCACTTGTCCAGATTGTTGCTCTTTCATAACGGGCAAAACAGCCTTAAGAAACTCGTATGGCAAGACAAGACACCCTTCATATACGGCGTCCAAATCCTCACGGGTTGACTTCAAGATGGACCCAGTGATGATCTGGCCTGAAAACATTGAAGCACTATCAACCCTGTCGAATTTCTCCAGTGCAGCAGAGATGAGTTGTTGGTAGCCCTGAGTATTTCCTTGGGCATTGACACCCTTCACCGAGACCGCCTGGACGCCAGCTGATTCCAGCTTTTCTATAAGTTCGCTGGGGGCATCACCAATAACGACATTGTGATCTCTCTCCGCCAGGAAGCGTGCCAAAGGAGGTCCTGCGTAAAAGCGGCCGTCATTGATAACTGTGACGCGGCGTTGTGATGTGTTCATTGTGGCTCCAATGGAAATCAAGTGGGTATGGGCAACTTAGTCTGAGCAGGTGAACGAAAAACGACCCGCACCAATGCCCACGTCGATTGCCCAAATGCTGGGCATTGATTACCCCATTATTCAGGCTCCCATGGGATGGATTGCGCGAGCGCCGTTGGCGTCTGCAGTGTCTAATGCAGGAGGCTTGGGGATTATTGAAACATCTTCGGGCGAGTTGGACATTATCCGCGGAGAGATTCAAAAAATGCGCACGCTCACCGACAAACCTTTCGGTGTCAACATTGCACAAGCTTTTGTACGAGATCCTTCCATTGCGGATTTTGTGGTGGAACAAGGGGTGAAATTTGTATCTACGTCTGCGGGTGATCCGACGAAATACACACAACAGTTGAAAAGTGCAGGCCTCATTGTGTTTCACGTAGTGCCAACTTTGGCAGCTGCATTGAAGGCAGTCGACGCGGGAGTGGATGGATTGATTGTTGAAGGTGGAGAGGGTGGAGGATTTAAGAACCCTCGTGACGTATCTACGATGGTGCTACTTCCTCTTGTGGCCGAACGTGTGAATGTTCCGCTAGTTGCGGCAGGCGGTATTTCAGACGGTTATGGAATGGCCGCGGCATTGGCTCTTGGTGCACAGGGAGTACAGATGGGAACGAGAATGGTGGCGGCAAAAGAGTCGCCCGTTCACGACAATTGGAAAAACGCCATTGTGAATGCAGCAGAAACGGACACGGTGTTTCTTAATCGCTTTGGACGGCCAGGGCTTCGGGCTTTACGGACGGAGCGCACTTCGCGTCTTGAGCGCGAAGATCAAGTGGGAATGGACCAATTTGCTCGCACTCAAGACGTGTACTTTGGTGGCGATCTTGAAGCTGGCATTGCTCTGACTGGCCAGGTGGCGGGGCGTATCACTGAGGTGTTGCCCGTGGAAACGATAATTCACGGCACTGTGAATCAGTGTCGTGAACGTATGACGAGCTTCGACAAATTACGCTGACAATATGAAAGTTGCACTTACGATCAATGACCATCTACGCCGTGCAGAGCAGGTGTACGGACATCGCATCGCTGTTATTGATGAGCCTGTGCAGGTTGCTCCTTCGTGGGGTTCTCTCACCTATGCAGATTTGGCCGATCGTGCACGCAGACAAGCTGCCGGGCTTGACGCGTTGGGCGTGCCACAGGGCGCACGCGTCGCCGTTGTGAGTCAAAACTCTGCCCGACTTCTCACCTCTTTTTTTGGAGTGAGTGGTTATGGGCGAGTTTTGGTGCCCATCAACTTTCGACTTGCCGCTGAGGAGGTGTCGTACATCATTGAGCACAGCGGAGCCGATGTGTTAATTGTGGATCCCGAACTTGAGGATACGTTGCGACATGTCACTGCTCGTCATCGCTTCACCATTGGTGCGCAATCGGATGAAATTTTGTATCCGGTGGGCGTAGAACCACAACCATGGCAACCCGATGAAGATGCAACTGCAACCATCAACTACACCAGCGGAACAACCGCCCGACCCAAAGGTGTGCAATTAACGCATCGAAATCTTTGGCTTAATGCAGCAGTTTTTGGCTGGCAGCTTGGTGTTAACGACCGTGATGTGTACTTACACACCTTGCCCCAGTTCCATGTGAATGGATGGGGGATGGTGTACGCAGTGACGGCAATGGGTGGCACTCATGTCATTTTGCGAAAAGTAGATGGAGAAGAGATACTTCGTCGTATTGATCAACATCAGGTGTCTTTGCTGTGTGGTGCACCGGCAGTAGCCAACATGATTTTGGATGCACGTGAATTAGTAGATGGCGATGGAGGCCGTGATCGGGTGCGAATGGTGGTTGCTGGAGCACCTCCACCGTCGAAAACAATTGAACGCATTGAGAATGAATTGGCGTGGGAATTTATTCAGATATATGGGCTCACGGAGACTTCGCCTCTATTAACAATGAATCGTTCGCGTTTCGAGTTGGACAATCTCTCGCCATCAGATCGTGCTTCACGTCTCGCGGCTGCTGGCGCACCGGCGCTAGGTGTGGAATTGAAAATTGATACCGATGGCGAGGTGTTGGCACGCAGTAATACCGTGATGGAGGGATACTGGAACCAGACGGAAGAAACCACAAAAGTTATTCGAGAAGGTTGGTTTCACACAGGAGATGGTGGATACATCTCAGATGACATGAATTTGACCATTGCCGACCGCAAGAAGGACGTGATTGTCTCGGGTGGCGAGAACGTGTCTTCAATTGAGGTTGAGGATGCAATTTTTTCGCATCCTGAAGTCGCTGAGGTTGCTGTGATTGGAATCCCCGATGAAAAATGGGGTGAGTCTGTACTTGCGCTTGTTGTCAAAGTGTCTGGGAGTTCACTTAGCAGCGAAGATGTGATGACTCATGTACGAGGCAAGCTTGCAGGCTACAAGTGTCCAAAACGTGTGGAGTTTCGGGATGAATTGTCACGAACGGCCACTGGAAAGCTTCAAAAGTTCAAGTTGCGTGCACCGTACTGGGACGGTTTTGAGCGCAATGTGAACTAGGTTGATGCCTATGGATGATCTGGCGATTTTGACTGAACTTGAACCTGAGGCCGAACGCCTGTTGAACCGTCATCTCGAAACCGCCGAAGAGTGGTACCCACATGAGCATGTGCCCTGGGAGCGGGCACAACGGTTGGCTGAAGAAGGTTTTGCGTATGGCCAAGATTCTCTTCCTGAAGGTGTGCGTTCTGCTCTGCTCGTGAATCTTTTAACTGAAGACAATCTTCCGTGGTACACGCGCACAATTTCCCGAATGTTTGGCGGGACCTCTGCCTGGGGAGAATGGGCTCAACGATGGACCGCTGAAGAAGGTCGTCATGCAATTGTGATGCGCGATTACATCACCGTGAGCGGATTGGTCGAACCTCATGAATTAGAGGACGGCAGAATGGCTCAAGTCAGCAAAGCAATTGTCCCAGAGCCCCCAGGGGCTGCAGATGGAATGTGTTACGTGGCAGTTCAAGAACTCGCCACTCGCATTTCTCATCGCAACACTGGAACCATGCTTGATGACAAGGTGGGCTATGACGTGATGATGAAGCTTTCATCGGATGAGAATCGGCATCATTTGTTTTATAGAGATCTAGTCAGCAAATTGATTGAACTTGACGCCTCAACTGCAGTTGAAGCTCTCGAACGCCAAGTGGTGGGTTTTTCAATGCCTGGGGTGGGAATTCCAGGGTTTGCGGAGCATTCACGTGCAATTGCCCAAGCAGGAATCTATGACTTCGCTATTCACCATGAGCGCATCATCGTGCCTTTGATCATGAGGCACTGGGCAGTGGACAAAATTGAAGGGCTTAATGCTTCAGCAGAAAAGGCACGGGAGTCCTTAATGCGTCATATTGAACGCGTCGGGAAAGTGGCGAAACGCCAAGCTGATCGCCGAGCTAGTGCGGTTGCTGAAGGTTGAAATACTCACGCATTGGGCGTGAAGTGAACTTTGATTGCTCCTGATTTTTTATCTTTTGCTACGTCAAAAGCGTGTACAGCATCGTCGAGAGTAAACCGATGAGTCACAATCGTGGAAGTGATCTCTGGGTGACGAGCGATCATGTCAATTGCTTCTACAAAATCATCATGATCTTCTGTGTGGCCGTAAAAGATGGACGGAATAATTGAGACTTCTTTCATCATCACACTGTTGCTCAATTGCACCGGGGTCCAAAACATGCCAAATTCCAAGAGCTGTCCACCAGGGCGCACAGCATCAACACAGGAATTGAAACTTTGTTGAGTGCACACGGCATCGAATGTGATGTCATAGTTCAGTTCTGGTGTGCTCACGGGGCGAACACCTAAAGACTCGGCTGCGTGAATTTGGTGTGTGTGGCGGGCAAGAACATCGACTTCAATGCCCCGGTCGCGTAGTACTGCAGCAGTCAGTAATCCAATAGAGCCAGCACCCACCACCAATGCCCGCATGTTTGTATCTGTGTGGAGTCGATTGATGCCGTGAACCACAACCGCAAGCGGTTCTACGAGGCCAACAGCTACGGGATCTACGTTGTGAGGTATCTCATAGAGACGAGATGGATCAACACTGGCGTATTCGGCAAGCCCCCCATCGACGGACAGTCCATATAGAGAGCTGCCTGCTTCGGAACATGTTTGTGAAGATCGCATCTTGCACGAAGCGCAATGACCACATTGCCCAGTGGGACGAACCGCTACCAATCGACCGTCGTTGGTGTACCCACCAAACTCATGACCTAGTACGACGCCTTGCACACCCATTTCCACCATATGGAGATCGCTGCCACAAATGCCAGAAGATGTCACCTTAATGAGTTCACCCGATGATTCGGGGATGTCTTTCTCGATGACTTCGATACGTCCTTGTCGGCTTGTAACTGCGAGCATCCCTCCAAGGTATCGCTATGGGAGGTTCTGTTGCGGCTTAAGGGACTGTGGCTGCGATTGTGGTTGTGGCCTGGTTGGGGTCGATCGTTGTTGGACTCGGCTCTTCAGTTGTGCTCGTGGGAGGAAGAGTGGTTGTTGAAGTTGTGGTTGTTGTGAACTGTTTCCACAGTCGATCGGCCCATGCGCTGAACTGAGACACCATGAAGGTGGCTCGGGTGCGGTAACCAGTAACAGTGAGGTGAATTCCGTCTTGTATAAAACGACTGGCACCACTTGACACAAAAAACTTATCCCAATCTGCAATCTCTAGATTTGGCCATCTAGTGGTCGCCTTGCGCAGTTCTTTATTAAATCGCGCACCTCTAGAACGCCAATCCGGTCGCGTAGGGGAGAACTCAAGATTTAGCCACAACACGGGCTTTCCTTGTGCTGCTTTCATGAAATCATCAATTGCCTGTGCGGGATAGGAAGCCTCGCGTCGAGAGAGTACGTCATTGGTCCCAAGTGCTACCACGATCGCTGTGGGGTTCCTGAATCTCGCCTTTTTGAGCACAGCCACTCCTTGGGGAATTGTTCGACCAACCTTGGCATTGACGAGTGCTGAATGCCATTTTTTTGTTCTTGTGACACGCCGGGATAATGAAGCGAAAAGTTCAGGTCCTACCGTCAAACTGTCGCCGATGATGTAGACATGATGGGTGTTGGTATGCGCTGGAATCGAGACACTCGCAAGTGAAGCCGATGCGCTGTGAGACACAAGAGGAAAAGCCATCGCAATCACAAGAGCGATGTGAAGGATTCTCCTCAATGTCATTTCTTCATTCTTACATCAAGGAATTGTCAATTCGCCCACTTAGTTGAGCCAGGTGTCACGATTCTGTAACTCGGCAACAACTTGGGGAACGAGGGATGCATGTACTGGCTTACAGAAAAAATACCCTTGAGCTTTTGTGCATTTGAGAGAAAGCAACGTCTTCATCTGTTCTGATGACTCAATTCCTTCGGCAATCACATCGGCCTCCAATGCATCAGCCATTGCGATGATGGTGCGCACTAAAGAATCAGCATCGGGTAGTCCAGACAAATTATTGACAAATGCTCGATCAATTTTGATGGTGTGAAGTGGAAAGTGATGAAGAACAGAAAGTGATGAATATCCCGTTCCAAAATCATCCACGGCAATGCGAATGCCGAGATGTGCAAGATTCTTCATCGCTACCAGAGCATGTGAGTCCTCAGTGATCATTATTGACTCAGTGACTTCAAGGGACAGTTGCTCAGGTGCCACAGATGCGTTGTCAAGCGCATCGCGAACCTGTGTCACAAACTCAGGGTCATGTAACTGATGAGCGGAAACATTGACGCTCATGGTTGTGTCTGACGAAACGATTTTCATATCAATCCAGTTGCGAAGCTGTAAAAGTGCATCGTTGAGAGCCCATGAACCCAGCGGCACGATAATCCCGGTTTCTTCGGCTATCGGTATGAATTCATTGGGCGCAATGGTTTGGTCTTCGCGATTCCAGCGCATGAGGGCCTCAAATCCCACAACCATTCCTATGGACATATCAACGATGGGTTGAAACACCATCTGAAGTTCTTGTCTTTCAAGTGCTCGATAAAGTGCTGTCTCGATATCGAGCCGTTTAGTGACGATTTCAAGCATTGTGTCATCAAACAGGGCGATGCAATTGCGTCCAGCATCCTTGGCTCGATACATCGCCGTATCGGCGTGCTGTAAAAGTGCATCAGCGCTTAAATCTAAATTTTTCGCCGCATACGCCACACCAATGCTTGCAGTCACAAACATTTCCCCATTTGAGGTAGGCACGGGAACCCGTAATGAGTCAAGAACCTTCTCGGCGAGAAGTACTGACTGGGTAGGGCTTTGTGTAGATGGATCAAGGATGACGAATTCGTCACCTGAGATTCGCGCAACTGTTGCCTCGCTTGGCACAGCAAGCAAGAGTCGTGATGCCACATGTGTCAATACGACATCTCCAGTGGAATGACCGAGGCTGTCGTTGATGTTCTTGAATCTGTCAACGTCTATGAAAAGTACCGTGGGTCTTTGGTGTGTCAGCCAAGATCTTTGCAGTGCATCTGCAATGTGCTCAAGCATCAAGATTCGGTTAGGCAGCCCGGTCAAGGAGTCAGTCAACGCATTTCGCATGAGATGTTCTTTAGCCTGAGCATTTTGTCTCGTGGATTGGGACACCCGAATGATGACAACAATTGCGAGCAGCGCAATCGAGCTAGTCCTGACAACTCGGTCACGAGTGTCGAAAGGATCAGTGAGTGCCAGCAGTAGAACAGGGATAAACAAGGAGACAGAAATAATGGTGAGTTGGAACATGAGAGGCGCTGATGTGCGCACTGGACGTGAACGCGAAATGACATGCACCGATGGGTGAATAAGTGCAGCTCCCACACAAATAGATGCAATAAGTAACGCGGTGATGTGAGCTTCATCTTCAATCATGAACACTTCATTGAAAGACAATGCGCGAAGAATCATTGCTATACAAACGGCCGTAATGGCAAAGCCAAAGAAGCTGTGAGGAAGAGATGAAAAATTTCTCGAGAACCCGATCAGTGTGAGAAGGAAAATTGCGGTGATCGTGGCGCCAAGAACTGTCGCTTGCAAAATGGTGACTGAATAAGACGTTTGTGTCTCTAGTGATGGCTGTATCAACGTAACCCACGTAAGAATCCATGCGCCAAGCCCCACTATGAGCCCATCGGGGAGTACAGAAGTCTTGTCGGCACGATTTCCTAGGTAGAGAAAACGAAAAAGGGTCGCATTGATGATCAACATTGCTGCAAGAAACAGAAGCTCTACATCTTGGGCAGAGGTCTGATCTCGTTGTGCAATAACTGCACCAGTGAGAATCACGAAAGTGCACAATGAACCAGCGAACACAAAAAACGGTGGACGATGTAATGCAAAACCCGTAATCAGGGCGATGGATGCCACCGCTACTAGAGCAATTGTTGTCGGACTCGCCACCAGATCAGATACATAGAAAAACTGAAGCAACGCTGAGGCAATGCCCAAAATGGCTACTAACCACGACAAGGAAGTAAGTGCCTTACGCATGTGGAAACCTGTCTCTAGAGTCCATATAAATAGCCATTTGCACCTTCAATTAAGGTACTACGGAGGAATAGCTACCTAGTGGAATAACAAGTAAGCGTGTTTGGTGGCTAGATTGTGAGCACATGACAACTACCGCTCCAACCGTCACAGTTGTAGTGCCGGGTATGCATTTGATGGCTGAATTACTCGGACAACGCGATGAGTTGCTGCGTCGAGTGGAAGAGTCGTTTCCTGATGTCTCGGTAGTAGTACGTGGAAATGAGATTCATTGTGCAGGACCTCGGGCTCATCAGGTTGGCAAGTTATTTGAAGAGATGGTTCTGCTCCTTCAACGTGGTGAAAAGCTTGATCAATCGGTGATGGATCGAAGCATTGTGATGGTGCGAGCCGAACAGCGTCCAAGCACTGTTTTGACCGATGATATTTTGAAGGGCTCTCGCGGTCGGATGGTGCGGCCAAAAACAGCGGGACAGAAGCGTTATGTGGATGCCATCCGCGATAACACGATTACGTTCGGAATTGGACCAGCAGGTACTGGAAAAAGTTGGCTGGCAGTTGCAATGGCTGTGCAGGCACTTCATGCGCGTCAAGTACAACGCATTGTGTTGACGCGACCCGCTGTAGAAGCCGGTGAAAGATTGGGTTTTTTGCCAGGAGATCTAATGGCAAAGATTGATCCATATCTGCGTCCGCTGTACGACGCTTTATACGACATGGTTGACGCCGAAGCGGTCATGAAGTTGGTGGAGCGTCAAACAATTGAAGTAGCGCCTCTGGCATTTATGCGGGGCCGAACGCTGAACAATTCATTCATCATTTTAGACGAGGCTCAGAACACCACTCCAGAACAGATGAAGATGTTTCTTACTCGTATTGGTTTTGGTTCCAAAGTGGTAGTGACTGGTGATATCTCTCAGATCGATGTGCCAGATGGGCGCAGTGGACTTGTTGGTCTAGATAAGAAACTCACAAATATTGATTCGCTGGAATTTGTACGCCTAGATGGCACAGATGTTGTTCGTCACCGTATTGTGGCAGACATCGTGAACGCCTATGAAAGAAGTGATCTGCGGGATCGAGATACGGAATCGCGTAAAGGGTCTCGGCGTGCCTGAATCAAAGCCACGAATTGAATCATCACGTAGATCTGGTGGTGATGGTGTTCCTGAGGTGTTTATCTCAGACGAACAAGATGACGTACCGATAGAACTTGGGCGCTGGCGTGACATCGCTCTTGGGGCATTGGCTCATGAGGGTGTGCGTGGACTGAGCGAACTCACAATTTATTTTGTGGATAAATCGACAATCACAGATTTGAACCGGGAACACATGGGTAAAGAAGGTCCCACTGATGTTTTGGCATTTCCTTTAGACGGAATTGAGTGCATCGAAATTCAGGGACCTGGTGCAATTTCTCGTGGTCCAGCTCGACCCCATCACGATCATGACGACATGCCACTTCTTCTTGGAGATGTATTTGTGTGTCCATCTGTAGCGCGCGAGCAGGCCCCAACTCATGCAGGTTCTCTAGATGATGAAATTGCCCTTCTTGTGGTGCATGGAATTCTCCATGTGTTGGGCTATGACCATGATGATGAAGCCGACAAAGCCAAGATGCAAGAACACGAACGCCTCATTCTCACTCAATATCACTGGAGCGGACCACCGCCTTCACACTTCCAACAGGAGCACACATCATGATTGCAGCATCGCCCACACCAATTGATTGGTGGATGTTGGTAACCATTGGATTTCTACTTCTCATCCTTATCTTCTTTGCAGTTGCAGAGATGGGATTGTCTCGTATGTCTAAACCCAAGGCACAAGCGTTGGCAGATTCTGGTACCAAAGGTGGAGCGGCATTATTGGAACTGGTGTCACATCCAGAGCGTTGGGTGAATCCACTACTTTTGTCGGTCAATATCTGTCAAACAGTGCAAGCTACTTTGACCGGTGTTGTTGCAGGTCGGTTATTTGGACCTGCTGGTGTCGCAGTAGGTGTCCTTTTGAACGTTGTTGTTTTTTTCGTCTTTGCTGAAGCGGTGCCAAAGACCTATGCAGTCATTCATTCTGATCGAGCAGCCTTATCCACTTCTCGACTGGTTCGTTTTCTTGTGTCCTTTGCGCCTCTGCGTGTGATTTCTCGTGGGCTTATTGGTCTGACAAACATCGTTGTCAAGGGCAAAGGTCTTGAAGAGGGCCCGTTCATTGGAGAGCAAGAATTCTTGGGGATCGTGGAAGCTGCTGCGCAAGAAGAAGTCATTGAACACGAAGAACGCGAATTGATTGAATCAATCATTGAATTCGGGGACACGGTAGTGAGGGAGATTATGCGTCCCCGACCAGATTTCATCAGTGTTGACTCGGGCATGAGCATTGATAAAGCATTGGATGAGGCGTTCGAGCACGGCGTGAGTCGTCTTCCCGTGTTGAAAGAAGACGACGATGGCAATGAAGATGTTTTAGGCATCGTCTACACCAAGGACCTCATGCGCAAAATTCGCACTGGCGAAGGATCCAGTGAAATTGATGCTTTAGTAAGAACAGCAGTGGTTATTCCTGAGAACAAACCTGTGGCCAAACTTATGCGTGAGATGCAACGGGAGCATTTTCATATGGCGATTGTGGCTGATGAATACGGAAGTATTGCTGGTCTTGTGACGTTGGAAGACTGCCTTGAGGAGCTGGTGGGAGAGATAGTCGACGAACATGATGAGGAAGTTCCCGATATTCAAAATCTTCCTAATGGTGAGTCAATGGTGGATGCCAGCATGTCGATCTCGGATTTCAATAGTCACTTTAAGATGAATCTTGACGAGGACGAATATGACACCCTTGGCGGTTTCATTTTTGGAACCCTAGAACGCGTACCCAATTTAGGTGAGCTAGTGGCAGTTGATGGGTGGAATTTGATAGTCGAAGGACTTGAAGGACGACGAATCACCGCTGTGCGGATGAAGCCTGCTGTGACAGATGTAGTCAGTGATCTGACTGAATAATTAGTTTGCCTAAATGCCAACAGAGGCGATGAGTTGTGCACGTTGGGGTTTACCCAGAGATGTCTTTGGTATTGCTTGCATCATGAAGATCTTTTGTGGTGCGTAGTAACTAGGAAGCGTCTGTTTGACATGAGTACGCACGTCTTCCAATGTGAGAGGTTCGGAGTCCTTGGTGACAATAAATGCAGTCACACTCTGTCCCCACGTGGGATCAGACACTCCAGCAACGCATACTTCCTGGATTGTTGGGTGTGTCAGTAGAGAATCTTCCACGATATGTGGCCATACATTTTCACCACCTGAGATAATCAAATCTCCTTGACGTCCCTCAATATGTAGATGCCCTGAGTCGTCGATAGAACCAACGTCGCCAGTTGGTAACCAACCGTCAGTGGTGAAGGGTTGAGATCCATCTCGGAATTGTCGCATCATCATTGGAGCCTTGATGTGCACAACAGATGATCGAATCTCGATCTCGACTCCAGGCAGTGGTGTGGCGTTGTACGCAATTCCACCACCAGTTTCTGTCATGCCATACGTAGTGATGCAATTGCTTGGCGGTGTCTCTATTGCACGCGATCCACCTACCAAGATAGATCTATACAAACTTGCATCAACGCGTTGCAGTGCCGTGGGAACAAGAGATGTCAGTGTTGCGCCTTGGCGTGCTGCTTCTTCGTAGGCATCGACGTGAAAGTGTGGTACCGCAATGACGGGTATATCGGCAAGTATTGCCCGTGCAAGTACTCCAAAGCCACCTACATGTGATGTGGGAAGACAGCACAACCATTTGTCATGTGATGATGCGCCTAAGAAATTGTGGGTAGCACGTGCACTTGCAGAGAGCGCTGCCTTAGATAACACGACACATTTGGATATGCCGGTTGTGCCACTTGTTGCAATAACGAGGGCGTCATCTTGTTGAACCGGGAAACCATTCCATGTAATCTCATCATGTTCGGTGGCGATACGCGTGGGAGAAGCGGCCTCTATCAACAACGTACGCATCGATTTTGGGGCTCGTTGGTCTAGAGGAAAGACAGCATCGCCCTGATCCCATGCTCTACGGATTCGGTCCACCATCTGGGGACCGCACGGCATGTCAAGGGCCACCAACTCATTCACGTCTTTAGCGTATTGGCATGCGACACTTGAGATATGGAAAATGCCGCTGTGAATTCCCGAAGTCTCATGTCACTTCTGATTTTGGGGACTCGTCCACGAACGCTGCCTGCAGCGATTGTTCCGGTGTGTGTGGGGGTGGCGTCTGTAAAAAATCTTGTGGGTTCAATGTGGTGGAAGATTGCCCTGGCGGCAATTGTCAGTCTTTCTCTTCAGATTGCAGTGAATTATGCAAATGACTATTCAGATGGAGTAAAGGGAACCGACGATGCGAGAGTTGGGCCAGTGCGTCTTGTGGGTTCAGGGCTTGTGCCCGCAAAAATTGTCAAACGTGCTGCATTGTTGATGTTGGTGGTGGCAGGCGTCGCCGGTCTTGTTTTGGCGATTGCA
Source organism: Ilumatobacteraceae bacterium (assembly GCA_044239355.1). Taxonomy (GTDB): domain Bacteria; phylum Actinomycetota; class Acidimicrobiia; order Acidimicrobiales; family Ilumatobacteraceae; genus UBA2093. Next base: position 52,238 of record JBIIBO010000002.1, on the reverse strand, counting down.
AGTTCTTTGTGGATTCTTTTGATTGGTGCTGGTGCGATGATTGCTGCTTGGACCTATACCGGCGGCCCTCGACCATATGGTTATGCGGGACTAGGTGAAATATTCGTCTTTGTGTTCTTTGGGGTGGTGGCAACTGTGGGAACGCAATTTGTTGTATCGAAGTCCACCACTGTGATTTCCTTTGTGGCAAGTTGTGCGGTGGGGGCGCTGTCGTGTGCCTTGCTTGTGGTTAATAACCTCAGAGACATCGATGGAGATGCTCTGGTGGGTAAACGCACTCTTGCAGTGAAAATGGGAGACAAGGCAACGCGTTACTTTTTTTCTTTGTTGTTTGTCATTGCAGCTGTGTGTGTTGTTGCAGTTTCAGTGTTGACACAAGGGTGGGCATTATTGGGTCTAGTGGGTGTTGCTGCCGGGATCCCAGCGGTGATTTCAGTGCTGCGTGGGACATCAAAGATGGGGCTTATTGGCGTGTTGGGCCAAGTGGGGCGTGCTCAGTTGATTTTCGGCATTGTCTTTTCAGTGGGGCTTTTTCTTAGTCTCTAATAGCCACGTCTGAATCTCGATGGCCACCTTTTCTGGATTCTCGAGATGGACACTATGTCCAGTGTCGTCAATGATGCGCAAGGTGGACTGCGGGATGAGTTGTTGCATTTCCTGAGCCAGTTGAACAAATTTCGTATCTAGTGCTCCAGCTATGAGAAGCACTGGGATATGTATTTCGTGTAGACGGTCCCATAGTGCGTCCTGCGTTCCTACTCCGGCATTACGAAGAGATTCAGAGAGACCACTCTCGGTGTTGCGGCAACGATCTGCCAAGTCAGATTGATCATGATCTAGGCCTGCGAACATTGGTTTATTCAGCCACTCATTAAGAAAAGCCGGCACTCCAATGGCGTGAATGTGATCGGCGAGGCTGTTGTCGTCAACTTGTCTTTGTAGGCGCTCATGTTCATCACGAATACCTGCAGTGCCGCTAAGAAGGATGAGGGCTTCTAGTTTCTCGGAATGAAGAAGTGCGGCATGAAGACACATTCGCGCGCCCATTGAATATCCCGCTAAAACACCCGGATTCATGGTGTCAACAATGTCTTGGCCTGTTTCCCAGAGATTGCGTCTACCGTCCACAGATAATCCATGACCTGGGGCATCGATGAGTTGGCTATGTAGTGCGGTGCGGAAGTGTCGCAGGAGGGGCTTCCATGACTGAGATGTCTGTGTGAAGCCATGTACAAAAGAGATGTTCTGCCCAGTGCCTATGAATTCATGGGCAAGCGTCATTGTTGCAACATTTTTGTAAGAATTCGTTCAAACAGTTCCACATCTTGTGCGCCGGGAATCATGAATTGATCGTTGATCACATAAGTGGGGACTGCAGTAATTTCCCTCATCGCCGCGCCCTCAAAGTCGGCGCGCACCTCTTGGATGCCATGTCCTTCATTGAGCCAGTGTCTTAGTGCGACATCATCGAGATCTAGGGATCGGCAAATGCTGATGAGTTCGTCAATGTCTCCGATATTTACACCTTGAGTGAAATAGGCCTTGAGAAATTCCTCTTTCACTGTGATTTGAGTAGAAGAGCCGTATGTGGTCAATACCCAGTGCAAGACACGGTGCGACAAGATGGTGTTAGCCCGAAGAGCACGGTCCATGTTGAACTCGAGTCCATCACCGGCCGCAACAGAAGTGAGATGGGAGAGAATTTGCTCTGCCCTTTCTCGGCCGCCAAATTTTTTTGCATATGCATCAACCACGGGCATTGTGCCTGTGACAGGGGCACTGGGGTCTAGTTGGTAGGAGCGGTACGTCACCTCTATAGGCTCTGAGATGCCACTGCGAGCGATATTGGCAAGGGCGGTCTCGAAACGCCGTTTGCCGATATAGCACCAAGGGCAGACCACATCAGACCAGATTTCAATCCTCACAAGACACACGATAGGTGACATGACAACAGCAGGAGCCATTGCGGCAACATTTTGTAGCACGCTTGTTGATGAGTGGGTGAGAGCTGGTGTGCGTCATGCAATCATTGCCCCGGGTAGTCGTAGTACGCCTCTTGCATTGGCTTGTATGAGAGAGCCAGCGATTTCCGTTGAAGTATTCCATGATGAGCGAAGTGCTGGTTTTGCCGCTTTGGGAATTGGTCTTAGCACAGGAATACCGGCGGTTGTGTTGTGTTCATCGGGGACCGCAGGCGCACATTTTTATGCCGCCGTCATTGAGGCGCATATGAGCAGCGTCCCGTTGATTGTGTGTACTGCTGATCGACCACCTCACTTACGTGACATCTCCTCGCCGCAAACCATTGATCAGATAAAAATGTTTGGTGATTTTGCGCGTTGGTTTCATGATCCAGGCGTGCCCAATCTTGAACTGAGGGATTCGTGGAGACCGCTTGCTTCGCGAGTGTTTTTCAGCACTCTTGGTTCGCGCCCTGGGCCAGTTCATCTGAATCTTCCTTTCGATGAGCCTCTCTTTGGTGAGTCGCTTGAGTTGCCTGATACACGAGAGTCGGTATGGTCAACTCGAGTGATGGCCAATGGGTGGTCGAATGCAGATGTGGAGACGTTTGCTCACTTGTGTGCCAATCGTTCTGGAGTGTTTATTGCAGGCAAAGGCAGTCCGACATCGTTAGTGAATCTTGCTATGGAATTAAAGTGGCCAGTACTTGCAGACCCTCGAAGTGGTCTTCGCATTGATGATGAGAATGTTGTAATTGCATTTGACTCCATTTTGCGCGTCGAGAGTTTCGCTAAGGAAATGACGCCTGAAGTCGTGGTATTTGTGGGTGAACCGCCTGCATCCAAGATTCTTTCGCAATGGGTGCGAAACTCGCAGGCAAAGATTATTCATTTGGGTCCCACTGAAGTGGTGGTTGATCCACTCCAACGAGTCGCGGCATCTTTTGTAGGTGATCTCAATGAATTGTGTGAAAAGTCAAAACACCTAGTTCGGCATACGAGCGAAGCCGCATTGGTTCAATGGAAAAAAGCCGACCTAGTCGCGCGTGGTGTTGTGGACACATGGGTCAGCCAACATTGGTCTGAAATAGCAGTGGCTCACACGGTGTCGCGCTTGCTCTTTGCGGAGTCACAATGCGTGGTGTCATCCTCAATGCCTATTCGTGACTTTGAATGGTTCGGCGGGGTCATCGATGGCGCGGTAGTGCATGCGAACCGGGGAGCAAATGGAATTGATGGTGTGGTGTCCACATCGGTGGGAATTGCTCTTGGCTCTGGTCAGACCACCTTCTTGCTCATTGGCGACATTGCTTGTATCCATGATTCAAATGGTTTATGGGATTTGGCAAGAAGAAATGTAGATCTCAAGATCGTTGTGACCAACAATGACGGTGGAGCCATTTTCTCTTTCTTGCCACAGGCGGACCATGTTGACTCGGCTGTCTTTGAACGAATTTATGGAACTCCACATGGTGTGTCGTTTGCAGCTTTGGCGCAAACGCATGGAATTGAGCACCGCTCAGTGGCCTCGATAAGCGAACTGGAGTTGGCGTGTTCACGTCGGGGCCCCATCATTATTGAAGCCAAATTTGATCGTGCATTAGATGTGTCCCAACATGAAGACATCAATCGACAAGTGAGAACAGCAGTGGAGACTCTTAAGGCCTGACAATGGCCGAGAGCATGGCTTGGAACTTTGCTTGTGTTTCGGCAAGTTCTGAATATGGGTCACTTTCGGCAACAATTCCGCCACCGGCAAAAAGTCGTGCGATTCTGCGATCATCGGTAAGTTCTGCGCATCGGATAGTGACCGCAAATGTCCCTTGGCCGTTGGCATCGCACCAACCCACAGCGCCACCGTAAAAACTGCGGTCCATCATTTCGTGGGACTCGATGAAGTCGATTGCCTGTTGTGAGGGGAATCCTCCAAGCGCTGGAGTGGGAGTGAGTGCACTGACCAAAGTCAACACATCGACTGGTGGCTCAGTGAGGGATCCTTCAATGCTGGTTCCAAGATGTTGGACATTTGCAACTGTGACAATGGAAGGATCGGCTTCCCAGTCCAGGAAAGAACAAAACGGCAGGAGAGTGTCGCGCACCATGTCAATGACAACTCGGTGTTCAATTTGATCCTTGGTGCTGTGCATGAGTGCAGTAGCCATCGCAGAGTCCGTCTCTGGATCTCCGGTGCGAGGCGCAGTTCCCGCCAAAGGATGACTACGAACAGTTCTTTGATCAACCTCAACCAACAACTCTGGTGATGCACCGATCATATTGTGAATGCAATAGCGATAACTGGAGCCAAACGAAGATCGCAGCCGTAGTAGAACACTATGAACATCAATGGGCTCCGAGGCAAGTACTTCGATATCGCGAGCAATCACTGCTTTTTGGAGTACTCCATTACGCACAGCTTGCCGCGCAGCGAGCACGGCGTCTAGATATCTACCTACGGGAGTTCTTGGCGAAACCTGAAAGCTGTTACCGCTTGGACGTGGGGGTTGGGTACTGACAGCATCATGAATTGCTCGACCGATGATCTCGTCGGTGAGATCATCTTCACTATCGCCAACAATGGTGAGGAGTTGCTCGCCTGACGCAGTTTTGGAAAACAGAAGAGAAGGAATGAAGAAGAGATCGGGTTGGCTGGCGAGAAATGGCACGAGACCAAAAGTGATGGGAATCTCATTTCTTCCTACGTTGTGAGACTTCTCAGCCGATGCAAGACGAGCGAGGACCTCTTGGGAAGTTCCTGAGTAATAGACGCCACGACCAGCATGACCTATTCCATCTTTGACAAACAAGAAACCATTGCCTTGGCAAACGTTGTTGAGGTCAAAAGTTTCCGTCACAGCCAGAGTGCGAAACTTCATTATGCGCGGGTGCCTGTCATCAGTTGAGTAAGTCCGCCTGAAAGTTGATCATGTCGAGCATCTGGAAAACCTGAGTTTTTCAAAATAGCCAACATCTCTGTTCTTGGAGGAAGGTACTGAATACTCTTTGGAAGGTATCTGTAGGCCGCACCGTTGCTGAGAAGTGAGCCGATTTTTGGAACGACCTTGCCGAAATATATGTTGTTGCCAAATCTGATGACGGGATTATGGGGAATGCCTACATCGAGAAGTGACACTCTTCCTCCTGGTTTCAGCACACGTGCGCATTCAACAAAAAACTGTTGAAGATCTACAAGGTTCCGAAGTGCGAAACCACAGATAATTCCATCAACCGAATTATCAGCGACTGGTAAACGCAAAATGTCGGTTTGCACCCGGGGTGCACCACTGCGATCGTTAGACAACATGCCAAAAGATAAATCCATCGAAATGGGGAGAAGGCCAGCTTTTTTCAAATCTATGCATAAGTCGCCAGTTCCAGAGGCCAGATCGAGAACTCGAGAACCCTTGGGAAGTGCAAGATCTCGAACAGCTTTTTTCCTCCATCGAACGTCTAGACGAAAGGTCATTATGCGATTGACAAGATCGTAACGAGGGGCAATCGCATCAAACATGGTGCGAACCATCTGCTGTTTGGCATCACCCTCTGGAAGGGCTTCGGTATCCCAAGAGGCCTTATCGGCTTTCCTTTTCGTCACGACAGCAAGGTTATGGGTTGGCAACCGCGGTGTTCTGCTTCAATTAGCAATTTTTGGTCACTGAGCAGCAGAATGGGGACACGTCAGTGTCACAGGGGAGGCGCCGCCATGATTGATTTTACTCTTGCACCAGAGCATGAAGAGATTCGTTCCAAAGTTCGAGACTTTGTGGACAATGTCATTAAGCCAGCAATGGAGCCGTTCGGGCATCGAGATGAGATGGAACCCGACATGCGCAACGCATACATCGCGGCCCTGATTGAACTACGTCATCAGGCACAAGTTCAAGGACTGTGGTTGCCGCACATGCCCACCGAAGTGGGGGGCATGGGGTTAGGTCACGTGGCGCTTGCGATGGTGCAGGCCGAAGCTGCGCGAACACGAGTGGGGCCATGGGTCTTTAACTGCAATGCTCCAGATGAAGGCAATATGCACACGCTGTTGCATTGGGCCACCGATGAACAAAAAGACAAGTATCTCAAGCCTTTGCTCAAGGGCGTATCGTCCTCATGTTTTGCGATGACCGAACCCGAAGTTGCGGGATCTGACCCCACATTGATTCAAACCCATGCAATTAAAGATGGTGATGAATGGATCATTAACGGCCATAAATGGTTTATCTCAGGTGCGCGGCGCGCAAAGTTTGCAATTCTCATTGCTCGCACCGAGATGGATGTTCCTCCGGGATCACGTGGAGCAAACACTGCATTCATTATCGACTTGCCAACTGAAGGTTGGAATGATGTTCGTGAAGTGGAGACAATGCACGGATCCACTGGACACTCCGAGATTGTGATTGAAGATCTTCGTGTACATGACTCACAAATACTTGGGGGACGCGGCAACGGACATCGATTGGGACAGTATCGCTTGGGCCCAGCCCGTCTGGCTCACTGCATGAGATGGGTCGCTCAAGCTGAAACAGCACTGAACATGATGGTTGACCGTTCGTTGACACGCTATTCACATGGTTCATACCTTGCTGAAAAGCAAGGCGTTCAGTGGATGATTGCAGATTCAGCAATGGAGCTCTATCAGTGCAAGCTCATGATTTTGCATGCTGCTTACAAGATTGACAAGGGCGAGGATTTCCGCACCGAAGTGTCAATGGCGAAACATTTTGTTGCCAACAGCTTGAATCGGATCATTGACAGGGCCATTCAGGTTCACGGAGCATTGGGATATTCCACCGATACTCCACTTGCAAACATGATGCAGAATGCACGTTGGGCCCGATTTGCTGATGGAGCCGATGAAATTCATCAGATGCGAATCGCGGAAAACACCATCAAGTCCTTTACTGATACCGGTGGAGTAAGCAAGGCCACAGGCGGATTGCCCATCTAGCCCTAGGGTGTGACTATGTCGAATACATCACACGCACCCATCTTTGGAGTTTTCATACCGCAAGGCTGGAAGATGGAGCTTTCCGGTATCGAGGGTGCTCAAGAGAAGTGGCAAGCATCCGTAGATATAGCTGTGCTTGCAGAGGAACTGGGTTTCGATTCGCTCTGGGTGTACGACCATTTCCATAATGTGCCCAAACCTGCTCAGGAAGCTGTTTTTGAATGCTGGACGACGATCGCGGCGATTAGTCAACGTACGAGTCGTATTCGTCTTGGACAAATGGTGGGATGTAATAGCTATCGCAATCCTGCGCTCTTGGCCAAGATCACCTCAACTGTGGATGTGATTTCCGGTGGACGACTTGATTGGGGCATAGGTGCTGGTTGGTATGAAAACGAATATCGAGGTTATGGCTACGAGTTCGCGAAGCCTTCCGATCGCATCGGCATGCTTCAAGAGACGGTAGAAATCGTCAAGTCCATGTGGACTCAGCCTGAAACAACATATGAAGGCAAGTTCTACAAGACCTCCAGGGCGCATTGTGATCCCAAACCACTTCAGCAGCCGATGCCCCCTGTATGGATTGGAGGCGGAGGTGAACAATTGACCTTGCGTGTTGTTGCACGGCATGCAGATGTTTCAAACTTTGGAAGTTCGTTGGAGGAATTTGTTCATAAGCGAGAAGTGCTTAAAGGTCACTGTGCGCAAATCGGTCGCGATGAAGAGACAATCAGAAAAACCATCTCTAGTGAGGTTTTTATCCGTGAGACGGAGAAAGAGATCGACGAAGCTGGTTCTAAAAACCCGTGGGGCATTCGACCAGAACAATGGCGTGATAAGGCTCTTGTGGGAACACCTGAACAAGTGTCAGAAAAGATTCAGAAGTATCTTGATGCAGGTTGTACGGGATTCATTCCGTGGTGTCCTGATTATCCCAATACTGAGACATTGGAATTATTTGCTAAGAAAGTGATTCCTCACTTCCGTTAATGGCAAATTATGCCGAGTAATAACGGAAGATGACCTCGGCAACACAGGAGGGCTTAGATGAGCCTTCGGTTTCAAATGTGGTTTCCAGTGTCACTTGAGCTCCACCTTGGATGTCGTCGACTGCCAGAACCTTGACACCAGCACGAAGTTTGGCGCCCACGGGAACTGGAGCCATGAAGCGCACCTTGTTGGCTCCATAGTTCACACCCATTGCAATTCCGCCAACGGCAAAGACCTGGGGGAGAAGAACGGGTCCAAGCGACAACGTGAGATATCCGTGCGCAATTGGTCCACCAAAGGGTGACTGCGCCTTGGCACGTTCTGGGTCGGTGTGGATCCATTGCTGATCACCTGTGGCATCAGCAAAGAGTTGCACGCGGGCTTGGTCAATCTCGAGAAATTCTGAGTATCCGATGTGTTCACCCACAAGGGTTTTCAATTCGGCGAGGTCTTTAATTTGACGTGTCATATCGAGATTGTGACACAAATATGGGAACTCGTTGTCAGCGGAGCCAGGACTTCACGTAGTTGCGGCTCATTGGGTGCAACAAAAGTGCGCACAACGCGGCTTCGAAAAGGAAATTGACGTAGGAGCGCCCGATGAGAACCTCTTGCCACGTCCAAATGTTGTTGGTGTCTATCTTCCATAATGCGCGAAGTACAAATGGACTAAAAGATGCGCCAATCGCGATAATCCATCCAAGTTTCTTGCCATTTGCCATGAGGAAACCGGCGGCTGGGAAGGAAATTATTGAAATGAATGCAAGAAGCGAACCAATCCCGCCTCGTTGTTTCCAGAATCCGTGGATATCGGCACCGTCTAGCCAGTAGAGAAAGGTAAATCCACCTTCAAAATATAAAAGCCATGTTGCGATGGCGATGGTCTGAGGTTGCATGCGATCAAACCATTTTTTTCGATCAAGACTTGTGAAAGCATTTTTAAACATCACCCGTAAGTGTTTCACATTCGTCGCGAAGTGACTACCCTTATCTCGTGCGCAGTGGTTTTGTAACATTTGTGGGTCGACCCAATGTGGGTAAGTCGACCTTGGTGAATGCCATTTGCGGAACCAAAGTGTCGATTGTCTCGAATAAGCCTCAGACAACCCGTACAAGGGTGCGTGGGATTCATCACGGGGACGGCATACAGATTGTCTTCGTTGATACGCCCGGTATTCACAAACCCGTTACGGCCTTAGGAGAGCGAGTCAATGCAACCGCATTGGACAGTGTCAATGACGTTGATGTGGTGTGCTTGCTTATTGATGCGTGCAAGCCTTTTGGAAGAGGTGACCAATGGGTGGCCGACAGAATCGACGTGGCGAATGCGTTTGTCATTGTCAACAAGATAGATAAGGCGACACCAGATCAAGTGTTGTCGCAATTGCAGGCTTGTTCGGTTCTTAATGCTGCGGAATACTTTCCTGTAAGTGCTTTTAGTGGTCAAGGAGTTCCCGAGTTGTTGGGGGCTCTTGGAGCAAAAATGCCAGAGGGCCCTCAGTACTACCCGCCCGAGATGCTGTCTGACAATGAAGATGCTCAATGGGTTGCAGAGTTGGTACGAGAGCAATTACTTGCAGTATTGAAAGACGAATTGCCGTACTCGGTTGCTACCAGGGTGACGGAATGGGAATGGCCAAGGGTGCGCTGTGAGATTTTGGTAGAGCGCGAGAGCCAAAAGGGCATGGTCATTGGTAAGGGTGGCGAACTTTTGAAAAAGGTGGGCCAAAAGGTGCGAAGCCAGATGAAAGAAGGCGCCTACATTGAACTCCACGTAGTGGTGGACAAGGATTGGCAACAAAAACCAGATCGTCTTGAACGTCTGGGTTATTAACTATCGCTACCTCGTTCAGTGGTGATGTCTCTGAGGAACTGTTCCACTTCTTCACGGTTACGAGTTCGTGTCATAGGTGGCAGAGCCCCGATAAGGGTCCGCCAGTAGTTTGCGGTTGCGAGACGGCGGTCTAAGACTGCAACAACGCCCTTGTCATTGGCTGTGCGAATAAGTCGTCCTGCTGCTTGGGCTAGTGAAGTGGCCGCAAGGGGCAAATCGATTGCTTGGAATGAGGTTTCTCGTCCTACGGCTTCTCGGCGTGCCTCCAACAATGGGTCATCGGGTCGGGGGAAGGGCAGCTTGTCAAGTATGACCAGGGACAAGGTTCTTCCTGGCAAGTCGATGCCTTGAAAAAACGACTGGGAAGCAAAAATGCATGAGCTTTCATCGGCCAAAAAATCCTCGATCAATTTTTGACGGGGGATCTCTGACGGGGTCAAAATCGTCATAGACAAACGTTGACGCATTTCTGCAATGGCGGCATGTAATGCTTTGTTTGAGGTGAACAACGCCAGGGTTCTTCCGCCCGCCGCTGTAATCAGAGACTCGAGTTCATCGTGCACAAACTCCGTAAAGCGAGGAGAATTTCTGTCAGGGAATTCCGGTGAACAATAGAGACGCGAATTACGTTCGTAGTCGAATGGACTGTCCACCGATAAGACTTCGATGTCATCTCTGGACAGGCCAACCCTTTCAGGCATTGCATGTGGAATAGTGGCGCTGGTGAGTACCGCGCAATGCGTGTTCCACACTTGTTGTTGCAAAATGTCGCCCACGTGTAATGGACTGACTTTGAGGAGTGCACGATTTTCATTACCTTCAACAAAAAAGACGAAACCTGTGGTACTTCCCAGTACAAGGTCTAAAGATTCCACAAGACGAGTCGATTGTGTTTGGGCTCTATAAATCTTTTGTTGTGTGGACTCGTTCTCTGTCTTCAGCTCACGTAACAATCCAATCTTCTCCATCACTTCAAGTCGAATGGAATTGAGAATGTCTGTGATTTGTGAAGGTATAGGCACAGATAAGCGTTCACCTGTGAGTGGTGAAAGGATGGTGGTGAGTCGCAGTGCATATTCTTCAAGGCGATTAGTGATCTCAGGTTCTGCAAAGACCTGTCGCATAGAGCTGGCCGCTGATGATATTCGGCCCCCTGAGATTGTGGTGCCGACGGTGTCGCTGAGTACTGACTCCAATTGATGCGCTTCATCAAAAATGACTACCTCATGTTCGGGCAAGATGTTGCCACCACTGGCTAAGTGGAGTCCATAAAGATGAAGGTTCACCACAATGACATCAGCATCATTTGCCGCATCTCTCGCTTTTTCAGCAAAACATTTATGGCCACTTGGGCATTTTGTTCGTCCTGGACATTCATCAACGCCCACACTTATGACTTTGCGTGTGTTTTCATGTGTGGCAAAAGTTAATTCTTCAAAGTCTCCTGTCTCTGTTGTGTGAGACCATTCGATTAACTTCTCGAGTTCTTTTTTTGAATTTTGTTGACTAGGTGTAGAGAAAAGATCGTCTGGTTCTTCTTTGTATTCCACAATTCTTTGTACACATGCATAGTTGCTTCGCCCCTTCACCACTGCCCAAGTGAATGGTTGATCCAAGGTTTTTTGAAGTAGGGGAAGATCTGAATGATGAAGTTGATCTTGAAGAGCTTTAGTTGCGGTTGCTACGACAGTCTTTTTGCCCTGAATGATTGATGGAACGAGATATCCAAGACTTTTGCCCGTTCCGGTTCCCGCTTGGACAACTATGGAACGTTGAGCGTTGATGGACTTGGCGATGTTGTACACCATCTCAATTTGCCCCTGACGTTCTTCTGCGCCAACAAAACCAGATGTGGCCTGACGTAACGCATCAATGGCTGCGTCTCCGGATTGCGAACGCATGATTAAGTCTGCGACTTTGCAAATTGAGTAAGAGAATTTCTTAGTTCTTGTGCTGTGAAGTCTGGCCAGGTACGTTCAGTGAAATAGACACGGGAACCCTTGATTTGCCACAGCAGAAAATTAGAAATACGTGTCTCACCGGAAGTGCGGATAAGTAAATCAACTGGCGGCATTGTGGGGTCATACAAGTTGTCTTCAATGGATCTAGTGGTAATTGGGCCCTGATGCATCGCTAGTCGCACAGCTCTGAGTAACTCGGCTCGGCTGCCGTAATCAAATGCAATTGTTACGGTGAGCCCGGTACCGCTCTTGGTGTCGTCCACCGCGCGTTGAATTGCACGTTGTACATAGATAGGTGTTCTGGCTCCCTTTTCGTGAAAAGGACGTCCAATCCATCTGGTGCGGGCGTTGCGCTGTTTCATTTCCTCTGTACGACCGAAGAGTTTGCGATGTAGCGACAAGATATGACGTACTTCGGTGCGAGGGCGCACCCAATTCTCGGTGGAAAATCCAAAAGCTGTGAGCCAGCCCACGTGAAGATCGGCAGATTCTCGAACAATGGCAGCTAATGCCTCTTCACCTGCGGTGTGGCCTTCTGTGCGGGGAAGACCTTTTCGTCGGGCCCAACGACCATTGCCGTCCATGATGCATGCGACATGGACTGTGGTGGGTATTTGGGAAGACATCGGAACTCAAGACTAGTGAGATGGTCGGGGGGATGCTTCGCGGAAGGCAATAGTTCGACGTTCATGCTGGGAGAGATATCCCGTGGAATACTTGACACATGTCAGAATTCGCCGCGTATGAGGGATTAGCTCATGTAGTGGTGAGCGGTGGTACCCCCCAAGAGTGGCTTGCTATGGATTCTCAGCAATGGTCTGTGCGTCTGACAACCTTGCTGGAGGGAGCCAGCATTGAAGGAGTGCGCTGGATCACTTTGTTGCCACATCATGGCCAGGCGCTCACTTTGGCTGAACGCGAGAAATTGCAAAGCGATTTAAGCCAAGGCTTTAAAGATGGTGCATGCGTCATGGAAACTGTGCAAGTGGATCATGGCGAAAGATACGTCACGCGTAACTCTGCAGGTACATCAGTGATTATTGATCCTTCACCAGATGGTCACGAGAGATTTGCATCCACTGTTGAGTCGTTGCGTCTCATGGGTATTGATCCAGATGCAATAGAAGAAGAAACTCTGTCGCAGGCAATATTGGCGCCCGCAAGTGATGAACCAGATCTCGTCATCATTTTGGGCCCGCCAGATCTTATTCCTGAGTCAATGGTGTGGGAACTTGCATACAGCGAACTCGTATTTCTTGATTTGGGTTGGGATGACTTAACTGCAAGTGATCTTGAGTTGGCTATTGATGATTTCACTCGACGTCATCGCCGTTTCGGTGGTCTTGATTCGTGAGTGTGTACCGCGACTCTGCAGTCGTGTTGGGCTCCTACAAGTTTGGTGAAGCCGATCGTGTGGTGGTTTTACTTACCCTTCATCATGGAAAAGTTCGTGCAGTTGCCAAAGGTATTCGGAAAACGAAATCTTCCATAGGTGCACGGTTGGAACCAATGAGTCATGTTGATGTCTCTCTGCGTTCCGGTCGAGAACTCGACACGATTGATCAAGTGCGACTCATTGAACCAATGCAGGTACTTCGTTCAGATTTTGATCGATTGCGTCAAGGCTTGTCGATGGTGGAGGCCATCAATAAAATTACGCCAGATAAGGAACCAGTTCCTCATCTTTTTGAGCTCTTAACTCGGGCATTGCAATTCTTGAATCAGCAATCATCGCCCTTGCTGCTCGCATCGTTTTTCTGGCGCTTGATATCCATTGAGGGAGCAACTCCGCAATTGGATGTGTGTGTGAACTGTAACGAGCAAGGGAATCTGTCCTATTTTGACGTACAGCAAGGAGGGGTGCATTGCGGAGCCTGTCGAAGCGGTGTGCCCATCTCCGAGTCGGCTATAGAAATTCTTCGCTGGATTCTTGGAGGCCGTATGAATGAGGCTCTTGCGCTTGACGAATCAATTCCCGTTCATGAAGTGAATCGACTGGCGATGGAGGCAATGGAATCACATCTAGAGAGGCGTTTGAAGAGCCTCGGTGTGTTTGATCGACACTTGTAGGCTTACTGCATGCCCGCAAAGGATCTTGAGCAAATTGTCAACCTGTGTAAGCGGCGCGGATTCGTCTATCCCAGCGCCGAGATTTATGGAGGATTTCGTTCTTCCTATGACTACGGCCCCTTGGGTTCACTCATGTTGCGCAACGTTAAAGATGCGTGGGTTCGAACGATGGTGCAGCAACGAGACGATGTAGTTCTGATTGATGCGGCCATATTGGGCCCCCCTCAAATCTTTGAAGCCTCTGGTCACTTAGCAAACTTCTCAGACCCGCTCGTGGACTGCACTGTATGTAAACGTCGTTTTCGACAAGACCATATTGAAACCCGTGACTGTCCTCAGTCCATGAAAGGCTGCACATTTACCGAGGCCCGTGAGTTCAATCTGATGTTTAAAACGGCCGCTGGGCCTGTGGAGGGCGCTGGAGCAGATGTCTACCTTCGTCCTGAAACAGCCCAGGGCATGTTTGTGAACTTTGCGAATGTGTTGCAGACCAGTCGCAAAAAGCCACCATTTGGTATTGCTCAAGTCGGAAAGAGTTTCCGTAATGAGATAACCCCTGGAAACTTCATATTCCGTACACGCGAATTTGAGCAGATGGAACTTGAATTTTTTGTTCCTCCGTCTGAAGGTCCGCAATGGTATGAGTATTGGTGCCAGGCGCGTCTTGATTGGTATGTCGAACTTGGAATCCCCAAAGAGATGCTGCGCATTCGAGCCCATGACGCCGATGAGTTATCTCATTACTCAACAGGAACAAGTGACGTTGAATTCATGTTTCCTTGGGGTTGGGGTGAACTAGAGGGCGTTGCTCAACGTACGGATTTTGATTTGACCCAACACAGCAACGCTTCTGGTCAAAGACTCGATTTCTTCGATCAAGCGACCAACGAGCGTTACATTCCCTATGTCGTAGAACCAGCAGCCGGCGCTAATCGCACTATGGCTGCCTTCCTCCTTGCTGCCTATGACGAAGATGTGGTGAACGATGAGGCACGTACTGTGCTCCGACTGCATCCGCGTCTCGCGCCCTACAAAGTTGCGGTCCTGCCACTGTCAAAGAAAGACACATTGACTCCACTTGCTAAGGAGATATATCAACTGTTGTCTGGACGTTACATGTGCGACTATGACGAGACTCAAGCAATTGGGCGTCGTTACCGTAGGCAGGATGAAATCGGCACACCCTTGTGTGTGACAGTAGATTTTGACTCTCTTGAGGACAACAGCGTGACGATCAGACATCGCGACTCGACCGAACAAGTGCGGGTACCTATATCAGAGCTTTTGGAGACACTGACGACGGTCCTTGGCTTCTGAGCCATCAACCCTGTTGGGTTAGATTGTGGTCACCAACAAGAACGTTGGAATGAAATAGGGGATACCGATGAGCACTGTTGGACTAATTGCAAAGTTGCCAGCCGCTGAAGGAAAAGGCGCCGAGTTGGCTGAGGCTTTCAAGGCTGCATTTGATCATGTCAATAAAGAGTCAGGCACTCGCTATTACATCCTTCATGCAGATTCCACCAACGCCGATCTTTTGTGGGTGTACGAACTGTATGAAAACCAAGAGGCTGCAACGGCGCACATGACGGCTGATTGGTTTGGCCCATTTGGGCAAAGTCTTGCTCCATTGATGGGCGGCCGTCCTGAAATGTTCTTCTTGACACCCATTCAAGGCAAAGGTCTTTAAATCGCACTTTCATGACGGGGACATATCTCGACAAGATTCTGCACTGGCATCGAGAACGGGCAGCGCAGGATTTTCGTTCAGTTGATGACTTAATTTCTCGTGCGTCGGCGTGTGCGTCAACGCGTGGCTTTAGGACTCAATTATCTTCGTCTCATCAGTTAGCAGTAATTGCGGAGATTAAAAGGCGTTCTCCTTCCAAAGGTTTGTTACGCGACAACTTGGACCCGGTGTGGCTTGCTCGGGAATATGAGTTGGGCGGTGCTTCCTGTCTTTCTGTATTGACAGATACTCAACATTTCAGCGGCTCGGCCGAAGATTTGATGAGTGCACGGAATGCTTGTGGTCTTCCCGTTCTGCGCAAGGACTTCACTGTGTCTGTGCGTGATGTGTGTGATGCGCGATTGATGGGGGCCGATTGTGTGCTCCTCATCGCAGCGGCGCTAGATGATGCGCTGTTGCGAGATTGTTTGTCAGTGGCGCACATTGTGGGCATAGATGCATTGGTGGAGATTCATGACGAGCACGAACTGTCCAGGGCTCTCGACTTGGGGGCTGATCTTGTAGGTGTGAACCAACGTGATTTAGTGACATTTCAAGTTGACCAGGACAGGGCAGTGCGTATGGGGAGTCTTTTCCCCGATGATGTGGTCTCAGTGGCCGAATCCGGTGTGAGAGGGCGAGATGACGCTTTGGCATTGCGTCAAGCCGGGTATGACGCTGTCTTGGTAGGTGAGATGCTGGTGACCTCTTCTGAGCCGAGCAACGCTGTCCAAGGACTCATCGTTTCTTAAGTTCCCTCGCGTGGGGCACGCGAGCCAGTAACTTTTGAATATGTTCGTGAAAATATGTGGCATCACGAATGAGGATGACGCCCTTTTGGCAATTGCATTGGGTGCAGATGCGTTGGGATTTGTGTTTGCGCCATCTCCGCGGCAGATGGTGGCCCAGAAGGTCTACGACATCACCCGCCGACTGCCATCAGAAATTCTGACGGTGGGCGTGTTCCGTGATGAACATCCTCAGCGTGTGATTGAGATAACACAGACTGCGGGCCTTCGCGCAGCCCAACTCCATGGCCACGAAACTGCAGCAGATGTTGCAGAAGTATCCCGCCATATACGCACTGTTATAAAAGGTGTAGCGGCAGGTTCAGTAGATGTGTCCCATGCTAAAGAATTCGGAGCATCGATGATTCTCCTTGATGCTCCTGCGCCAGGTTCAGGGAAGGTATTTGACTGGAGCCTTGCGGGTGAGATTCCCGATGGAATTACCTTGATTCTTGCCGGTGGTCTCACACCGGACAATGTGGCTAGCGGTATCGCTCAGGTGCGTCCGTTTGGGGTGGATGTGTCCAGTGGCGTGGAGTCCGCTCCTGGGCGAAAAGATCCAGTTCTCATGCGACGCTTTATCGAAGCGGTCCGCCAAGCAGCAGCGCTTCAAGGCCCAGATACCTATGGGGAAAACTCACAGATGCCCTATAACTGGATGGATGAGTGAGGTGTCACTTAAACCAGTGATGTTTTTGGGGTGGATTCGTGGTGAAATCTACAGATGAGCATTCTTGTCACCCCTTCATCGGATGGTCGCTTCGGCGAATTCGGTGGGCGTTTTGTTCCTGAAACGCTTGTTCCTGCATGCCAGGAACTTGAAGCTGCGTTTCATGATGCATGGAATGATTCCTCATTTCGGGATGAACTTCATCAGGTACTGCGTGAATATGCAGGTCGCCCAAGCATGTTGACGCAGTGTTACAACTTGAGTGAACAATTAGGAATTCGTCTTGTGCTGAAACGCGAAGATCTCAATCACACTGGTTCCCACAAAATCAATAATGTGATTGGCCAAACATTGCTTGCTAAGCGAATGGGAAAGAAGCGAATCGTTGCCGAGACTGGCGCAGGTCAACACGGTGTTGCATCAGCAACTGCAGCTGCACTGATGGGTCTCGAGTGCAAGGTGTATATGGGCGCGGTGGACGTAGCTCGTCAAGAACTCAATGTATTTCGTATGCGTTTACTGGGCTCAGATGTCGAGGCGGTCACTTCTGGTAGCCAGACATTGAAAGATGCAGTTAATGAAGCAATGCGCGACTGGGTAGCAACGGTTGAATCAACCCATTACTGCTTGGGATCGGTCATGGGTCCTCATCCATACCCCTATATGGTGCGTCAATTTCATCGCGTCATTGGTGATGAAGCATCTGCTCAATGTAACGATCTTCTCGGAACACATCCCGACTTTGTTGTGGCATGTGTAGGTGGCGGATCAAATGCAATGGGAATTTTTTCTGGTTTCGTGGATACACCAGCACGATTGATTGGTGTGGAGCCTGCTGGCGGTGCCGCTGTCGGCCGTGGACAACCTGGTGTTGTTCACGGAATGAAGAGCTACTTGATGCAGGATGAATACGGTCAGGTCCAAGAGGCGCACAGCATCTCGGCTGGACTTGATTATCCAGGTGTTGGTCCCGAACATTCCTATCTTGCATCTATTGGTCGCGCTGAATACCCAACAGTGACCGATGACGAAGTGATCGAAGCCTTCCAAGTCATGTCGCGAACTGAAGGAATTATTCCTGCGTTGGAATGCGCTCATGCCATGGCATGGATTATTCGCGAAGCACCAAAAATGCAAGGCAAGACTGTGTTGATGAACCTGTCGGGCCGCGGTGACAAAGACGTCGGACAAATGATGGGAATTCTTGGTGGTCTGAAGTGAGCGGTGTTCTTCAAAGTGCACTGGAGAATCGCATCGCAAAAGGTGGGAAGTGTCTTGTTCCCTACATCACGGGTGGTTTTCCTGGCTGGGCAGATGCAGTTCGGGCATGCGCAGCAAATGGAGCTGATGCCATAGAAATCGGAATTCCTTTTTCAGACCCAGTGATGGATGGACCGATCATTCAGCAAGCTTCCCAGATGGCTCTGGATGGCGGTGCAACCCCGGTATCCATTCTCCAAGAGGTGCGTTCTCTCGATGTAGGTATTCCTCTTGTAGTCATGTGCTACTACAACACCGTCTTTCATGCCGGTCACGAACGTTTTGCTGCAGATCTTGCCGCAGCGGGAGTTTCTGGTGCGATCATTCCTGATCTACCTCTTGAGGAATCTGATGATTGGACTCGTGCTGCTGATGCGGCAGGCGTGGAAACAGTGATGTTGGCAGCGCCTACAGCACCTGATGAAAGATTGCCACGCGTGGCAGCTCGAGCTCGGGGTTTTGTCTATTCGGTGGGTCTACTCGGAGTCACAGGGGAAAGAGAATCCTTGGCTGCAACCGCGACTGCTTTGGCCTTACGAGTCAAAAAAGTTACATCAATGCCTGTGCTGGTAGGAGTGGGAGTTTCTAATGCTGCTCAAGCCGTTGAAGCGAGCAAAGTGGCCGACGGTGTCATCATGGGTGCTGCAGTTGTGAGACGAATGATTGAGGGTGGTGCTGACGCGGTAGGTGCATTCGTTGGAGAAGTGCGTTCCGCTTTGAACGAGTCATCTCGTTGAGATGAACATCTTTGGTGGAGACACATGTGAGTTGTGTGATGCGGCTCAGATGTCTGAGTGGTTCTACGAAGATGATGAGTGTTGGATTGCTGAATGCGAGAGTTGCGCGGTTCCTATGGTTGTGTGGAAGAACCATGATCCCAATCCGCCAGATGACGTCAAAGAACGGCTGTTGGGCAGACTGAGAGTTGTTGTAGATGAATTCTTCGATTTTGAACTTCGGATAGACGACAATATGCGCACAATTCCAGATCACTACCATGCACATGCCCGTCCGAAGAATGGCTTCTATGGCTATGGACTTCGTCGCACCAAGTAATCTAAAGGAATGCTGAAACAGGGCTCCAAGGCGCCAAAGATTGAACTTCTTGATCAAAATGGTGAGAGTTTCTCGCTGTCATCTTTAGGGAAAAAGAAGGTGTTGGTGTATTTCTACCCCAAAGCCGACACTCCTGGATGCACAGCTCAATCCTGTGGTCTCAGAGATATTCTGGGCGACATTGGTCGCACGGTTGTTATCGGAATTAGCCCTGACACTCCCGCGAAACAAAAGAAATTTGACGACAAGTATGAACTTGGTTTTCCTCTTTTGGCAGATACTGAACATAAAGTTGCCGAGGCCTACAAGGTGTGGAAAGAGAAATCTATGTATGGTCGTAAATATATGGGTATCGAGCGATCGGCTTTTCTTATTCAAGATGGTGTGATTCTTGAAGCGTGGTATAAAATTTCTCCCGCAGATACTCCCAAGAATCTTCTGAAGGCCTTAGGTAAATGACTTCATTTCCTTCTCCCGTGGATGTGTTGCCACATCGTGCGCCATTCCTTTTCGTGGACCGAGTCAGTGCATTGGTGTCGGGTGTGAGTGCAACAGGTCACTGGAAATTGAATGGTGATGAATGGTTCTTTTCGGGGCACTTCCCAGGGCGACCTACGTTGCCTGGAGTCCTTATGTGTGAGGCGATTGCACAAGTAGGGGCGTATTGCGTTCTGACGTCTCCTGATCATGCACACAAGTTGCCATTGTTTGGAGGAATTGATGGCGCACGATTTCGCCGACAAGTAGTTCCGGGTGATGAATTGGAGCTTGTTGTGGAGCTTGGGCGGATGAGTGCGCGTGCTGGAAAGGGCTCTGGCAAAGCCCTGCTTAATGGTGAAGTGGCGTGCGAACTGGAACTGATGTTTGTCTTTGCAGACCAGTAGTTTTTGCAAATCTAATAGGTTGATTGTGTTGAGGTTCATCTATGAGTTGGCTCGTGTCGGATATTCCTAAGGAAATCAGTATTGATGACTTAGTGATTCGACAATTCGTTGTTGCAGATGCGGTTCAAATGGTGGAAGCAGTGACAGAAAGTTTGCCCGAATTACTTCAATGGATGCCGTGGGCAAAATTCGAACCGCAGTCAGTGTTGCAGCGAGAGGATTTGATTCGGCGATGGCAGCTTGATTGGGTTGATAATGATAATAAGGACTTTCCAATGGGTATCTTCCGTGATGGAGAGATGGTCGGCGCATCTGGCCTTCATTTACGTCATGGCGAAGGTCAATTGGAGATTGGTTATTGGGTGCGTACTTCATGCACTGGACAGGGGATTGCAACAAGGGCATCTCGCGCATTGACAGACGCTGCCTTTTCGATCGTTGAGGTCAATGAAGTGTTCATTGCTCACGATATTGCAAATGTCCGATCACAGTCGGTTCCCGAGAGGTTGGGGTATTCATTGGTGAAGGAATACAGAATCGATCCCAATGCAATTGCTAAAACTGGTCGAATACGACTGTGGTCAATGAAGAAAAATCTGTGGAACGTTAGCTAAGTTGCTGGCGCGATGATGACTGAGCCGTTGTGTCCGCCGAAACCAAAGTTGTTGGAGATTGCGGGTCCTGGTGTCCAAGGACGCGGCGCACCCATCACGAGATCGATGTTCAGTGTTGGATCGAGTGTCTTGGTTCCCGCAGTTGGTGGGATGAGTTTGTGTTCTATCGACAAAAGAACTTGAGCGGCTTCTAATGCCCCTGCGGCGCCGAGAGCATGTCCGGTGACGCCCTTACCGCTTGTGATGGGTACAGCCCCAGCACCGAACACTTCGGTCACTGCTTGAGCTTCTGCTGCATCGTTGAGAGGTGTAGAGGTTCCGTGTGCGTTCACTAGTGCAATATCAGATGGTGTGAGACCAGCGTCATTCAATGCGAGCCTCATGCATGCGATGGCACCGGTTCCGCCTGGGGAAGGGGCTGTGATGTGGTGAGCATCGGCGTTGCTTCCGGCACCCAAGATTTCACCCAAAATGTTGGCTCCACGTGCGACGGCAAGGTCATAGCGCTCAAGAATGAATACTGCTGAACCTTCACCCATCACAAATCCATCACGAGCGACGTCGAAGGGCATCGAAGTTCCAGAACTTGATAAGGCTGTCATGTTGCCGAAGCCAGCAAGAGAGGTAGCAGTTGCTGCGCTTTCAGCACCGCCTGTGGCAACTGCATCACATAGACCCCATGCAATTAGCCGAGATGCATAACCAATTGCGTGAGTACCAGCTGCACACGCTGTCACGATGGTCTCGTTAGGTCCTTGCAGACCATGGCGCATAGAGATGGCCGCACCAGCAGCATTAGCCATCATCATCGGTACAAGAAAAGGTGATACTCGACGCTCACCCTTCTCGGCGCGAATCAGGACTTGTTCTTCAAGGGTGTGGAGTCCACCAATGCCCGTGGCAAAAATTGTGCCAAAACGAGCTGGATCAACATTGAGAGTGCCTGCCTGAGCAAACGCCTCGGAGGCGGCTGCGAGTGCGAACTGTTCTACACGGTCAGCGCGTCGTGCATCCTTTGGATTATCAAAATAGGGAAGTGGATCCCAATTCTCGATCTCCACATATTTTCTATCGGTCAAACCAGGCCCAAGTAGACCTTGCCAATAGTTGGATTTACCGATACCGCAAGGCGCAACAACACCTAAACCTGTAATCGCTACGCGATGACCTGAACCCTGCATGGTGGAAGAAATTTAGAGCTTTGAAACGATGATGTCGAAGGCTTGGCCAACGGTCTTGACGTCTTGAAGGTCTTCTTCGGGAACTTCGATACCGAACTCTTCTTCGAGTTCCATGACCAATTCCACAACATCGAGTGAGTCTGCATCCAGATCCTCGGCGAATGTGGCTTCTTTGGTGACTTGTGATGCTTCTACTGAAAGTGTCTTTACGGCACACTTCACAAAACGATCAAAAATTTCTTGACTCATGTCATCTCCTTGTTTTGTCTATTTTCGCACACTCAACCAGCAAACTTCGCCATTGAGTGTTAGTGACCCATACCTAAGCCGCCATCGACGGGAATGATGGCGCCGGTGATGTACGCCGCACCGTCGCTTGCGAGAAATCCTACGACAGCACTGATCTCTTCTGGTTGAGCCACTCTTTTGAGAGGAACTGCATCTGAGAGTTCATTCAGTCGGTCGGCCGAGAGTGCGGCAGTCATGTCAGTGGCCACAGGGCCTGGTGCAACGACATTAACTGTGATGTTTCTTGATCCCAATTCACGCGCTAGCGAACGTGCGAAACCGACAAGTCCAGCCTTTGAGGCTGAATAATTCGCTTGACCTGCAGAGCCAAGTAGTCCGACAACAGATGACATCAAAATGATGCGACCTTTGCGCGCTTTGAGCATCGATGGAGTAGCTCTCTTCACCACGCGAAATGCGGCAGTGAGATTTGCGTTGATGACGTCTGTGAAATCATCCTCACTCATTCTGAGCAAAAGAGTGTCTTTGGTGATTCCAGCATTGGACACCAACACCTCTACGGCACCGAAGTGTTCTTCGACGGCTCGGAATGCATCGTCCACTTGAGTCTTGTCCGTCACATCACACTTGACACCAAAAAAACCATCAGGTGGTGGTGTGGAGTTATAAGTAATGGCAACTTTGTCGCCAAGTGAAGCGAAATGTTGAGCACAAGCCAGGCCAATTCCTTTGGAACCGCCCGTGATGAGTACTACTCGACTCATTGTGCTCCCCATTCAATAACTGCACTCGCTGCTGTCATCCCAGCACCAAAACCGACCATGAGCACAAGATCGCCAGGAGATAGTCGACCCTGGTCCGCCGCGTCAAACAACGCCAATGGAATAGAAGCCGAAGATGTGTTTCCGGTGTTGTCGATAACAATTGCTGCTTTTTCCATGGGGATATCAAGTCGTTCACACGCAGCTGAAATAATTCTGATGTTGGCTTGATGGGGAACGATGAGGGCAATGTCGGATGCCTGCACACCGGCATGTGCCATAGATTTTTGAGCACTGTCTACCATGATGCGTACTGCGCGTCGGAAAACTTCTTTGCCATCCATGTGGATGAAGCCGCCGATTTCACAAAACAAAATATCTTCAGCAGAACCGTCTGCGTCCAGATCCCAGCCAAGTAACTGGCCAGGGCCTTGTGTGTGTTCCAGTACAGCGGCACCGGAGCCATCTGCAAAAAGAATTGCAGTATTGCGATCCTCCCAGTCAGTGATACGGGACAAAGTGTCCGTGCCAATAACTAAAACTTTCTCTGCTCCCATCGCAATAAGACCATGTGCATTGACTAACGCATACACAAAACCTGAGCATGCAGCGTTGACGTCGAAGGCTCCACATCTCAGACCTAATAAGTTTTGAACAGTTGCAGAAGTTGCTGGAACTGCGCGATCTGGAGTGGTTGTAGCGAGCACGAGTGCGTCAATTTCTTCTGGCTGTATTCCCGCCATAGCTATTGCTGCTTGAGCGCTGGCGACACTGAGTTCAGCGGTGGATCCACCAATGTGGCGCCGATGGATTCCTGTTCTTTCACGAATCCATTCGTCGTTGGTGTCGATGGTGAGTGATAGATCATGATTCGTCACGGTTTTGTGACCAAGAGCTGTGCCCCAACCTGTGAAACGAGCACCACGTATGTTGTGAGGAATCTTTGGCACTGCGTTACACCGTGCGTAGCCAGGCAATGGGTTGATGTGTGGTGACTCTCTCGCCGTTGACTGCGATGAAATTCTGCACCACACCGGCAAAAGGAGACCGAACCTCTATGTCTCCGATTAATCCAATGACGGTTCCTACTTCAATGGTGGTGCCGATTCGCACTGAGTCATTTGGTGAAAACACGCCTGCCGAAGGGCTCACAACAAGACGCTCGACGGCAAAGAGATGTTCTCCCTCAATCTGGGCTCCACCTGTAGGTGATGATGCGCCCACCCATTCAATGAGTTTGTCGAGTTCGTCAGGGGTGGAGACGCTTATTGTGCGTGCGCTATCAACTGTGCGCTTGGCCATGCCTGTCAATACGCCGCCTGGTCCTAGTTCGAGAAATCCAGTGACACCTTGTTCCGCCAATGTCAAAAGGCAATGTTTCCATCTCACTGGACTAGATAGTTGTGCAGAGAGCAAGGAGGACCATTCATCACCAGTTGCATGCGGAAGAGCATCCACATTTGAGACAACTGGAACTTCGGTGTCGCGAGGTGATGCCAAGGTGATGGCAGTGCGCAGTCGTTCTCTTGCCGCAGTCATAAATGGTGTGTGGAAGGCGCCAGAAACTTGTAACGGCATCACTTTTTTCGCGCCTAACGACTTTGCGTGTTCGCCAGCTGCGGCTACACCTTGGGGTGAACCAGCAATTACAACTTGTCCGGGCGCATTAAAATTGGCTACCCACACTTCGCTATCAGCACGCCGACAGGCCACTTCTACAATGTCATCGTCGAGTCCCAACACAGCGGCCATGGTGCCTGGCGATGAAACACCGGCTTCGTGCATTGCGTCGGCTCGCTCCACCACTAGACGCACTCCGTCTTCAAAGGAAAGTGCACCTGTTGCCGTGAGGGCGGTGTATTCGCCTAAAGAATGTCCAGCACAGAAACTTGGCTCGATGCCTAATCGTTCAACTGCATCCAACACCATCAAACTGGCGACAAATGTGGTGAGCTGAGCGTTGCGAGTGTCCTTCAATGTGTCGGCGTCGGCATCCAGCAGCAAGGCGCCTACATCTCGGCCTGTGACATGGGAAGCCTCGTCCACTAACTCCCAGCTCTCGTGATCTTGCCAGGGCCGACCCATGCCAGGTCGTTGAGATCCTTGTCCTGGGAATGTGAAAGCAAGCATGACGAGAAAACCTTAGACCCGTTGATGTGGGCAAGACTTGTTACTCATTAGTAGGGTGCTGGCGTGACCTGCTGTACGCTCTTTAGCCCTGGCCCGAGTGGCGGAATGGCAGACGCGACGGATTCAAAATCCGTTGTCCGAAAGGGCGTGTGGGTTCGAGTCCCACCTCGGGCACCCAGGTGATTCATACAATTAGTCCTATGGGTCAGCGATTTCTTCAACGTCGGTTGACTCAAACCTCAGCTCGTATACGCGAATTACGCGATGAACTACGGGTGGTGGAAGATCAGTTAAGTCACTTTCTGGACGAAGTTGACGACCTATCTCTGCGTGCAATGGTTTCTGAAACTCCCGCGGCAAGTTATGAGTATCGCCAAGCCAAGAAACATGCAGATGCCATGAGTGGCCACCGAGATGGCCTGGTGTCAGAGATCTCTGGTCTTGAAATCAAAATCAACGAATATCTCGATCGAATGAAGGATTCCCGTTTATGACAGTTCGTGTTGTTATCGCCGAAGATGAGGCAATCATTCGTCTTGACTTGAAAGAGACGCTTGAAGAAGAAGGTTATGTAGTTGTTGGTGAAACAGGTCGTGGCGATAAAGCTGTGGACCTGGTGAGAGAACTACGACCTGACCTAGCAATTTTGGATGTCAAAATGCCTGGTATGGACGGCCTGGAGGCTGCACGTCTCATCAGCAAAGACCGCATTTGCGGAGTTCTTATCTTGACTGCGTTTAGTCAGCGTGAGGTTGTAGAAGAGGCGAGAGACGCAGGTGCGTTGGCTTATCTCGTGAAGCCGTTTCAAAAAAGCGATCTCATCCCCGCAATGGAAGTTGCCTTGGGACGTTTCAAGGAGCTTCAGGTCTTGAATGGAGAGATTGAAGAACTCGGAGAACAGCTTGAAGCGAGAAAGACCATTGATCGCGCGAAGGGTGTTCTGATTGATCAATACAAAATGTCCGAGTCTGATGCTTATGGGTTTATTCAGCGCGGGGCTATGAATCATCGAACCACAATGAGAGCAGTGGCAGACATGATTGTTGCGGGCACATTGAAGCCTGACTAGGCAGAGCAGATTATGAAAATAATGGCCTTAGACGGCAACTCTCTTGCGTACCGTGCGTTTTATGCATTGCCTGAAGACATGACCAATGCAAGTGGTCAGTCCACAAATGCTGTGTATGGATTCACGACAATGCTGTTGAATCTGGCTAAGGAGCATTCACCCGATGCGCTTTTGGTGGTGTTTGACAGACCCGAACCGACGTTTCGTCATCTTGCTATTCCGGAGTACAAGGCTCAACGCGAGAAAGCACCAGACACGTTGTTTCAGCAATTAGGTCTCATACGAGAGTTATTGAGCGACATGGGAATCACTTGGATGGAACTGGCAGGTTTCGAAGGTGATGATCTCATCGCCACGGTTGCTACCAAGGCGGCACAATCTGGCCACGATGTCATTGTGGTGACGGGCGATAGAGATAGTTACCAATTAGTGAGTGATCCTCATATTCGCGTTCTTTATAACAAAAGAGGCGTGAGTGATTACGCACTGTATGACGAAGCAGGAATATTTGAGAGAACTGGAGTGACGCCTTCGCAGTACGCAGATTATGCAGCGTTACGGGGAGACCCGAGCGACAATCTTGATGGTGTGCCTGGCGTGGGGGAAAAGACTGCCGCAAAACTGATCTCTCAATACGGTGATCTCTTAGGTGTGTTGGCTCATGCTGAACACCAGACACCCAAGCTTCGCGCAAATCTTCAAGAGCATGGCGCGCGTGTAACACGCAATGCAGAAATGATGTTGTTGCGAAGGGATGTACCTATTGATCTTGATTTTGACGCGTGGAAACCCACACCAGATGTAATTGCCGTTAAACGACAATTTGATTTTCTTGAATTCAAGACCATGTTGAAACGTTTTAGCGATATTGCTTCGAAGCAGGGATGGATGACTGTCTCTCATGGGCAGAACGACAATTCAGTAGAGAATCGTGTACATGTCTTGGGCGAGATTCGCCACATCGACACATCGTCCGAAGCTGTATCTCTTCTGCAGAATCCCCAGGAGATGTTCATACAAGGCATGTACGAGCCGATGAGCAAATCTGAGCGGTTAGTGGGCTTAGCCCTGAGATGTTCGGGTCAAGACGGTCTTGTGTACTACTTGGACGAGAGACTGCTCACTGATGACACTGTATTGAAGGCATGCGGTGCTGCAGAAAAATTGGTGGCCCATGACGCGAAGCGGATGATGAATGCATTCTTGCGTGCAGGCGTTGACCTACGCGGTGTCGTATTCGATACCGCGATAAGTGCCTATTTAGTTGATCCTTCTCAGTCTGGTTATTCGCTAAAAGATGTCTGTGAGGATGTTCTTGGTTCAGCACCTGCTGGGGCTTCTCAACAAGACGGCCAATTCGATTTCGGTGGTCTCTCTGGCCAAGAAGAAATTCGTCAAGCATGCGAAGAAACGTTGTTTATTGAGGCGTTATCTGTGGCGCTACGAAATCAACTTTCTGAAATGGGCAATAGTTCGCTGTATGGCGACATTGAGAATCCGCTCATTCGTGTGCTGGCAAAGATGGAATTTTGTGGGATAGATGTCGACCGAAGAGTGCTGGAAGAGATTCGCGATCGATTAACCCAGGAGACTCAATCTATTACTCAACATTTATACGAAATTGCGGGAAGAACTTTTAACGTCAACTCACCTACGCAACTTCGAGAGATTCTTTTCAATGAACGTGGATTGGCGCCTGGCAAGAAAACAAAGACTGGGTTCAGTACCGACGCTGCAACTTTGGAGAAGATTCATGACCAATGGCCAGAATTTATCGGACCGTTGTTGCGATACCGAGAAATTGAAAAACTGAGATCGACATATGCCGAAGGTCTATTGAATGAAGTACAAGATGATGGCCGGATTCACGCAACATTTCATCAAGCTGTGGCAAGAACTGGTCGTCTCACGAGCGACAAGCCGAATTTGCACAACATTCCCGTACGCACGGACGAGGGTCGAGTCTTTAGAACTGCCTTTGTTGCACCAAAAGGTGTGCAATTTCTTGTAGCTGACTACAACCAGATCGAGTTGAGATGCATTGCTCATCTCTCAGATGATCCGGGGCTGGTTTCTGCGTTTGAAGCGGGCGAAGACATCCATAGTGCAACGGCTTCTCGGGTCTTTGGCGTCACAGTTGATCAGGTCACCCATGATCAGAGGTCAAAGGCAAAAATGGTCTCCTACGGTTTGGCTTATGGCATGGAGGCCTACGGTCTCAGTCAACGTTTAGCAATTGGGGTGGACGAAGCATCTGAAATTCTTAATGCCTACTTTGACGCCTTCCCTCGCGTGAAGACCTACATGGATGAGGCCGTGAAACTAGCCCGCGAAACTGGATACACCGAGACTCTTTTTGGTCGCCGTCGTCCTATAGAAGAGTTACGTAGCGACAATTTCAGAGTACGACAGGCGGGCGAACGTCAGGCTATGAATGCAGCAATCCAAGGGTTAGCAGCAGATATTTTTAAAATTGCTCTGGTGCGCATTGACTCACTTTTGGAAGCGGGAAAGTTTCAATCACGAATAGTTCTTCAAGTGCATGATGAAGTGATTGTGGAAGTGCCCGATAGTGAGGTGCCTGTAGTTGGTCCTCTGGTGCTTGATGCAATGAAAAACGCTGCATCTTTGCGAGTCCCCCTTGAAGTTAATGCTGCATGGGGACGCTCATGGGCCGAAGCAAAGGCGTAGAACCAAAGATGACTCAGCACTGGTTCGAACCTTTAGCTGAATTCATGGGGCCGACATACCTACGTTATTCGTTTACTAAAGGCACGCATCAAGAAGTTGATTTCCTCATCGAAACATTGAATCTTGAGCCGGGTATGAAAATTCTTGACGTTGGTTGCGGGCCCGGTCGTCACAGTCTTGAATTGGCACGTCGTGGTTACGTAACGCATGGAATAGATATCTCTCACGCCTTCATCGAGTTGGCACGTGGTGAGAAAGTAGATGGCGCCACATTTGAACGGCTTGATGCACGCCTTTTGGATTTCGATCAAGAGTTTGACGCGGTGATTTGTCTGTGTCAGGGCGCTTTCGGTCTGATGACAGCCCAAGATGAGGATTCAGTGGTGGTCCACAAGATGGCTGCAGCTTTAAAACCAGGAGGCAAGTTGGCTCTTTCCGCTTTTAGCTCCTACTTTGTGGTGAGGTACTTCGAAACCGCCATTTTCGATGCGGGCAGCGGAGTTAATCACGAACGAACAGAGATTCGGAATCCAGCCGGTGATGTGGAGGAAGTCGACCTGTGGACAGGGTGTTACACCCCACGAGAACTTCGCATGATCTGTCGAGAAGCGGGCCTTGAGGTGGCATCTATTTTCAGTGTGGACCCTGGCGTCTATCGGGAGCAAGAACCCAGCATAGAAAGTTCGGAATTTCTGGTGGTAGCGTTTTCTCCGTCCGTGAATCACGCGGTCCCTCAGGCTTCTGAGGCCATCGATACATAATTACTATCCATCTCGAAAGAACAATTCCTTGTCCGATACAACTCTTACTTCCGCCCCTATGGGAACCTTCGATGCGGAAGGAAATTACACACCACGTCAAATCACAGAGCGTGATCTTCCCACTTCATTTGCTGATGCCATTGAAGGAACAATGGTTGAGCTTAAAGAAGGTCAACTAGTTACTGGAACCGTTGTCAAGATTGACCGCGATGGTGTGTTGCTGGAATTTGGATACAAGACGGAAGGTGTAATTCCGACTCGCGAATTGGCGATTAAGAATGATGTCAATCCCAACGATGTAGTTGCTCTTGGTGAAAAAGTAGAAGCACTTGTTCTGACACTCGAGGACAAAGAGGGTCGTTTGGTTCTCTCGAAGAAGCGCGCGCAATACGAAAAGGCGTGGGGCGAGATTGAGAAGAAGAAGGAAGAGGATGGTTTTGTTCGAGGAACCATCATTGAAGTGGTCAAGGGTGGACTCATTGTCGACATTGGCTTGCGCGGATTCCTTCCAGCATCTCTCGTTGAATTGCGTCGAGTACGTGACTTGCAGCCATATATCGGTCAGTCCATTGAGGCCAAGATCATTGAATTGGATCGCAATCGAAACAATGTTGTGTTGTCACGCCGTGGTTTCCTTGAGGAGAATCAAAAAGAAACTCGTGACGATTTCTTAAACAACCTCAAGCCTGGCGAAATACGTCAAGGAAAAGTTTCTTCAGTTGTCGCTTTTGGTGCGTTTGTTGACTTGGGCGGCATGGACGGCCTTATTCACGTTTCTGAGTTGTCATGGAAGCATGTTGAGCACCCATCACAGGTTGTTCAAATTGGTGATCCCGTAACTGTTCAAGTTCTGGATGTCGATTTCAGTCGCGAACGAATCAGTTTGTCTTTGAAGGCAACACAGCAAGATCCCTGGCAGGAATTTGCTAACTCTCATGAAGTTGGCCAATTGGTGTACGGACGTGTCACGAAGCTCGTGCCATTTGGTGCTTTCGTTCAAGTAGGCGATGGCATCGAAGGTCTTGTGCACATCTCGGAGATGTCAGCACATCATGTAGAGGCCGCAGAACAAGTGGTTGCACCAGGTGAAGAGTTGTGGGTCAAAATTATTGATCTGGATCTTGCACGACGTCGTATCTCAATCTCCATTAAGCAGGCTGCTGAAGGTGGCGAATTGGCCGCTGAATACCAAGGCCAGTTCGAAGTGGATGAGCACGGCAACTGGGTGGGCGGCGACGACACCGAGCGTGAAGCTGCATGGGCTGAGTACTACAAAGAGTATGGACAGCCAACTGCAGACAATGCAGAGGCCACTGCGCCCGACGCTCCTACAGCTGAATAGGGCACTCCGGTGATCCTTGTCGGTTTAACCGGGGGGATTGGCTCGGGTAAATCAACTGTGTCGCAGTTGCTGGCTTCGCGTGGTGCAGTCATTGTTGACGCAGATGCCATTACCCGCCAACTGCAAGCGCCAGGTGAACCATTGCTCGCACTTATAGCCGAGAGATTTGGCGCTGACGTGTTGGATGCAGACGGATCTCTTATTCGCCAGAAATTGGCTGATCAAGTGTTTGGTAACCCAGATGC
The DNA here is from genome assembly GCA_044239355.1 of Ilumatobacteraceae bacterium. Taxonomy (GTDB): domain Bacteria; phylum Actinomycetota; class Acidimicrobiia; order Acidimicrobiales; family Ilumatobacteraceae; genus UBA2093. The sequence continues at coordinate 21,053 of JBIIBO010000002.1, read as the reverse complement.
ATTGGCGGACTTGAATAAAATCGTTCATCCAGCGGTGGGTCGTGAGATGGCGAGACTGATAGACGAACAGCGCGTGACGGACAATGTGGTTGTCTTGGATATTCCGCTTCTTGCCGAGAACCCTCGAAGCGGGCTCAGCGGTGTGATCGTGGTCGATATTGATCCTGAACTGGCAGTGAGTCGTTTGGTGGAATACCGAGGTATGAGCCAATCAGATGCTCGTGCCCGTATTGAGCGACAGGTATCTCGAGAGAAGCGCAAGGAAATCGCTGACTGGGTCGTAGATAACAGTGGGGATGTCGCCGCCCTGGAAGAACAGGTATCCCGCATGTGGAGTTGGATGCAGGGCCTTGAACCTGCCGGTCCAGATGCTGGCAATGTTATTCCCAAAGATTCTTCGAAATAGTCTGATCCCATGACCGACGTTCTCTTCGAAGTCGTTTCAGATTTTGCACCTGCGGGCGATCAGCCCAAGGCGATCAGCGAACTTTCTGCAGGACTTGATGCAGGCGAACGTTTCCAAACTTTGCTGGGAATTACTGGTTCTGGCAAGTCGGCGACCATGGCGTGGACGATTGAGAAAACTCAACGACCTACATTGATTTTGGCCCCTAATAAAAGCCTTGCAGCACAACTTGCACAAGAGATGAAAGAGTTCTTTCCCAAGAATCGAGTTGAGTTCTTTGTTAGCTACTACGACTATTACCAACCAGAGGCCTACATACCTACAAGTGATACTTATATCGAAAAGGATTCCTCGGTTAACGACGAGATAGATCGTCTACGGCACTCAGCCACTGCGGCACTACTTACTCGGCGCGACACAATCGTGGTGGCGTCAGTTTCTTGTATCTACGGTATGGGTGACCCGGCTGAATACAAGGGTCAACTATTAGATCTTCATGTGGGTGTGGACTACGACCAGCGAAGCATTCTGCGACGTCTTGTGGATCTTCAATTTGATCGAAATGATATGACATTGGGTCGCGGAAATTTCAGAGTTCGAGGAGACACCGTTGAAGTGCATCCTGCCTATGAGGAGTCCGTGGTGCGCATTGAGATGTTCGGTGACACCATTGAGCGCATCACCATGATCGATCCACTAACCGGTGAAACTTTGTCCGATGTCTCCAGTGTTGTGATTTTTCCAGCAACGCATTACGTGGCCGGTGATGATCGATTGCGCTCGGCGATACATGGGATTGAGAAAGAATTACAGGAGCAACTTTCTCTATTCGAATCGCAAGGCAAACTCCTCGAAGCACAACGTTTGAGAATGCGCACTCAATACGACTTGGAAATGATTCAAGAGATGGGTTATTGCAATGGCATTGAGAACTACTCAATGCATATTGATGGGCGCTCTCCAGGTGAACCTCCGTTCACCTTGCTGGATTATTTCCCCAAAGACTTTTTGCTCATCATTGATGAAAGCCACGTGGCGGTACCGCAACTACATGCCCAGTACGCAGGCGACCGAAGCAGAAAGAACACTCTGGTTGAACATGGTTTTCGTTTACCAAGTGCACGAGATAACCGGCCTCTGCAATTTGATGAAACGATGGAGAGAATCAATCAGTGTATTTTTCTCTCTGCAACTCCAGCGCCGTTTGAACTGAAGCACAGTTCCCGTGTGGTGGAACAAATTGTTCGCCCAACAGGCTTGGTTGATCCAGAGGTGATTGTTCGGCCCACTAAAGGTCAGATAGACGACCTCGTGGAAATGGTGGAAGGCCGAGTAGAGATGGGAGACCGCGTATTGGTCACCACGTTGACAAAAAAAATGGCCGAGGACCTCACAGAATATTTGTTGGAGCAAGGCCTCAATGTTCGGTATCTGCATTCAAATATCGAGACCTTGCAACGTATTGAGATTCTTCGAGGACTTCGTCTCGGCGAGTTTGATGTCCTCGTAGGGATCAATTTGTTGAGGGAAGGTCTCGACCTGCCCGAAGTGTCTTTGGTGGCGATTTTGGATGCCGACAAAGAGGGATTTCTTCGCAGCGAAACATCTTTGATTCAAATGATTGGTCGCGCTGCAAGAAATGTTGCGGGACAGGTGATTATGTATGCAGACAAGATCACACCTTCCATGGAACGTGCCATTGGCGAGACAAAGCGGCGCCGCGAGAGACAGGTTGCTCACAACCTGGAACACGGTATTAATCCTCAAACGATTCGCAAAGCTGTTGGGGACATCTTGGCTGTGTTGAATCTTGGCTCGGATAGCGCGCCTATGCCTGGCAAGGGCCAGAGAAAGAATCGAGAGCGAGACAAGATTAAAGAGGAAGTCAAGTCTTTGCCTCAAAGTGAGCTGTTGCGTCTGCTTCAGACACTCGAGGATGAAATGCGTGAGGCGGCAACTGAACTGAAGTTTGAGTATGCCGCACGTCTCAGAGATGAGATCAATGATCTACGTCGTGAGTTACGAGACGCCCGCTAGGGAATGGGTAATCTGAGGTCGTGTCAGAAAAAATCATTGTTCGTGGTGCCAGGGAACATAATCTTAAGAATGTAAGTGTTGAGCTTCCACGCGACAAACTGATCGTGTTTACAGGATTGTCTGGTAGTGGTAAAAGTTCCCTAGCTTTTGACACCATTTATGCAGAAGGTCAACGTCGGTATGTGGAAAGTCTGTCGGCGTATGCTCGACAATTTTTGGGTCAGATGGATAAGCCTGATGTGGATGTCATTGAAGGGCTTTCTCCAGCTATTTCTATTGATCAAAAGTCAGCATCAAGAAATCCGCGCTCAACCGTGGGCACTATCACTGAGATTTATGACTATCTCCGATTGTTGTATGCCCGGATTGGTGTGCAGCACTGTCCCACAGACGGGATAGCTCTTCAGCGACAGACGCCACAACAAATTGTGGACCGAATCATGAAACTGAAAGAGGGCACTCGTTTTCAAGTGCTTGCTCCAGTCGTACGCGGTCGTAAAGGTGAATACGACACGTTGCTTTCCGATATCGCTGCTCAAGGTTTTGTCCGCGCACGAATTGATGGCAAGGTGTGGGATATCGGCGAATTCTTACAATCGACCGAAAAGCTCGCCCGTTATGAGAATCACTCGATTGACATCATTGTTGATCGATTGGTTCGTCGTGATGATATTGAGCGTCGTCTTACTGATTCGCTCGAGACCGCTCTCAAGATGGCCGAAGGTGTGGCTTGTGTTGATCTTGTGGGCGCAGACGGTGAAGAAGGTGAAGTTCTCACTTTTAGCCAGCACCTTGGGTGCCCTCAGTGTGATGCAAGTTTCGAAGAACCGGCACCGCGTAATTTCTCTTTCAACTCCCCATATGGCGCGTGTGAACATTGTGATGGGTTGGGAACCAAGTTTGAGGTAGACGCAGAGCTAGTGGTGCCCGATCCTGCCATGTCGCTTGGAGAAGGCGCGCTCGCTCCATGGCGTAGTGCGCATACTCAATACTTTCATCGGATGCTTGTCGCTTTGTGCGAGCAAGAAGAGATTGATATTGATAAGCCTTGGTCCAAACTCACTACGAAACAGCAAAAGTTGGTGTTGCAGGGTAAGGCCGGAGCAATGCAGGTCAAATACCGCAATCGTTTTGGCAAAGTACGTCAATTCAGCACCACCTATGAAGGTGTGATTCCATGGATTAAGCGTCGTCATGTGGATGCAGAATCTGATTGGACACGTGAACAATTTGAGTCGTACATGCGAGAGGTTCCTTGTCCTGTATGTGAGGGTGCCCGTTTAAAGCCCGCTTCATTGGCAGTGACCATCAACGGCAAACACATTTCCGAGGTCTGTGATCTCCCCATTGGAGAGTCTTCGGAGTTTTTGGCTGGCTTGGTGCTCAGTGATCGCGACGCGATGATTGCAGAGCGTGTCACCAAGGAAATAAATGCGCGTCTTGGATTCTTGCTTGATGTGGGTCTCGACTATCTCACATTGGCGCGATCTGCGGGAACCCTGGCTGGTGGCGAGGCTCAGCGCATTCGTTTGGCAAGCCAGATTGGCTCAGGGCTTGTAGGGACCCTCTATGTGCTTGACGAACCCAGCATTGGACTGCACCAACGAGACAATAAGCGCCTCATTGACACATTGGTTCGTTTGCGTGATCTTGGCAACACGGTGATAGTTGTGGAGCATGACGAAGACACAATTCGTGAAAGCGATTGGATTGTGGACATTGGACCAGGTGCTGGTGAACATGGTGGCGAAGTGGTCTATAGCGGGCCAGTGGCTGGTATTACCAAGGTAAAAGAGTCGGTAACCGGTCAATACCTGTCTGGTAGCGCCTGTATTTCTGTCCCTCAAGTGCGTCGCACTCCACCAGGAGAAAAATTGGTTGTGCGCGGTGCTCGTGAACACAATCTTCAAAACATCGATGTAGAGATTCCCCTAGGTTGTTTCGTTGCTGTTACTGGAGTGTCGGGTAGTGGTAAAAGCACATTGGTCCGGGACATCTTGCTTCCCGCAATGATGCAAAAGATCTATAAGAGTAAAGAGTCCCCAGGGAAGCACAAGAGTGTTGAAGGCATAGAAGCCATCGACAAGATCATTGATATGGACCAATCACCAATTGGTCGAACACCACGTTCTAATGCGGCGACCTACACCGGTGTGTTTGATTCCATCAGAAAACTCTTCGCTGCTGCTCCTGAAGCAAAGGTGCGCGGTTATCAACCGGGGCGCTTTAGTTTCAACGTCAATGGTGGGCGTTGTGAAGCTTGTTCTGGAGATGGAACCATCAAGATTGAGATGCACTTCTTGCCAGATGTGTACGTGCCCTGCGAAGTTTGTAAAGGTGCGCGCTACAACCGCGATACTTTGGAGATTACGTTCAAAGGTAAGAACATTGCCCAAGTCCTTGACATGCCGGTTTCCGAGGCGCTTGATTTTTTCTCTAATCAACCCAATATCGCGCGCTATATGCAGACCTTGGTTGATGTTGGTCTGGGATATGTGAGGTTGGGTCAATCGGCACCAACTTTGTCGGGTGGAGAGGCCCAACGCGTGAAACTCGCCAGCGAATTAGCGAAGAGATCTACTGGTCACACCTTGTATCTCCTCGATGAACCAACTACCGGTCTTCATTTTGAAGATGTTCGCAGACTTTTGACGGTTCTTTCTCGACTCGTGGACCAAGGCAATTCAGTCTTGGTGATTGAGCACAATTTAGATGTGATTAAGACAGCCGATTGGATTATCGATTTAGGTCCCGAAGGTGGGCGCGGTGGCGGTCTCGTTGTTGCTGAAGGTACGCCAGAACAAGTTGCTCAAAGCGCAAATAGCCACACTGCTCGCTTCCTAGCTCCTTTGTTAGAACTGGACAATGTTCCACAGGTGCGTCGTACAAATAGGGCAACGCCACCTACGACGAAAGTTGTGTCAAAGACCGGAAAGAAGGAAGCATCATCTTCTTCAAAGAGTCGGCCCGCATCCGTTGCGAAGAAAACAACAGCAAAGCCATCACCGGCAGTTAAAGCGGTAAAGAAAGCAGCAAGTTCAGGGCGTCCACGGACTTCAAAGAAATAGTTATGACAGTTTCCAAACCACCAGCGGGTACCATCCCTACCTCGCCGGGTTCGTATCAGTTCAAGGATGAACTCGGACGAGTTCTCTATGTTGGTAAAGCGTCAAACCTTAGATCTCGTTTGGCTAACTATTTTCAAGATCTTTCGTTGTTGCATCCACGAACTGCAGCGATGGTAACTGCTGCGCATTCTGTTGAGTGGATTGAAGTGCGCAATGAACTTGAGGCACTGATGCTTGAGTATTCACTCATTAAACAGCATCGCCCAAGATTCAACGTACGTCTCATGGACGATAAAAGTTATCCTTTTTTGGCAATCACGATTGATGAACAATGGCCGCGGGCTGTGGTTATGAGGGGCACAAAACGCAAAGGGACTCGTTACTTCGGGCCTTATGCGCATGCCTGGGCAATTCGTGAAACACTTGATTTGTTATTGCGAACATTTCCCGTACGAACATGTAGTCAAGGGAAATTCAACCAACATCAAAAACTGGGTAAGCCTTGTCTTTTGTTCCACATTGAAAAATGTAGTGGGCCGTGTGTCAACGAAATTTCGCCAGACCAATACGCTGAACATGTTCAGGGTTTGACTGCGTTTCTAGATGGTGACAATGAAAAGATTGTCGACGCGTTGCAAAAGGATATGTTCACCGCATCGGAGAATCTTGAGTTTGAGAAAGCAGCGAGACTTCGTGATCGTTTGGGTGGCGTTCGTCGGGCAATCGAGACCCAACTCATGGTGGGTGAACGCAGCGAGGATTTCGACCTCATAGGAAGCAGTGACGATGATCTCGAGGCTGCTGTCCAAGTGTTTTATGTGCGAAAGGGGAGAGTAGTTGGGCGCAAGGGCTTCATTTTGGACAAAGCAGAAGAACTCTCGGACGGGGCATTGGTAGAAGAGATCATCAAGGCGATGTATGGGGAAGAGCCACCACTGGGGGTACCCGGTTTGATTCTTGTGACGCATTTGCCTGAATATGCTTCCGTACTTGAGCAATGGCTTGCTCAACAAAAGGGTTCTCTGGTGGAGTTGCGCGTGCCTCAACGTGGTGACAAGAAAACTCTCATGGAGACGGTTGTTAACAACGCTCGAGAAGAGTTTGTCAGGCATCGTATGAAGCGAGCATCGGACCATAACGCACGAAGTCGAGCGCTATCTGAATTGCAAGAGGTGCTTGATCTCCCTGAGGCCCCACTTCGTATTGAGTGCTACGACATGGCTCATCTTCAGGGGACTGATTATGTGGGTTCGATGGTGGTTATGGAGGATGGGCTTCCTAACAAAAAGGAATATCGGAGATTTCGCATCAAAGATGTTGCCGGTAATAACGACTATGCAGCTATGAGAGAGGTCCTTCATCGACGTCTGTCGGCGTATATCAGCGAGCGCGACAACGTCGACGAAGAAAGGGAATCCCGTCCCAAGAAGTTTGCGTATCCGCCACAACTACTTCTGGTTGATGGAGGAAAAGGCCAACTTGGTGTAGCTATAGAAGTTGTTAATGAATTGGGATTAGCTGATGAGATTCCAGTAGCAGCTATTGCAAAAAGATTTGAAGAGATTTACGTTCCGGGTCGAAGTGAGCCCATACGAATTCCACGGGGAAGCGACTCGCTATTTCTTCTTCAAAGAATTCGTGATGAAGCACACCGATTTGCCAATACATTCCATAGAGAATCACGCAGTAAGCGCATGGTTGCTTCTACATTGGAAGGTATTGACGGTCTCGGCGAAGCCCGAGCAAAGCGTCTGATCAAAGAACTTGGTTCCGTGAAAGCCATTAGGGCTTCCTCGTTGGAAGAATTGGGCGCAATTTCATGGTTGCCAGAAAAGGTTGCGCTGAATGTGTTTACACATCTTCATAAGGATGTTGCGGCAATCGAAGACACAATTGAAGGAGAAGATTCGTGATGTCACAAGACCTGGGGTGGGATGACCATGCACAGTGGTGGATTGACGGCTTTACCAACGGAGTTGATGCTGAATACGAGGAACAAATAATTCCCTTAGCAAAAGATGAGTTGTTGGGATACAAAAAGATTTTGGATGTGGGATGCGGTGACGGCCAGATTTCACGCGCCTTAGTGCTTCAAGGTGCTGAAGTGATTGGTGTAGATCCGACTGCGTTGCACATCGAAGTAGCTGAGCAAAGAGGTGGGGGAGCTAAATACCTATTAGGTTCAGCAACTTCCTTGCCTGTGGATGATGAGACACAAGATGCGGTAGTTGCGTGTCTGGTTTTTGAACACATTGACGAACTTGAATCGGCTCTCGCCGAAGTTGCGCGAGTACTCAAGCCAGGCGGTCAATTTAGCTTCTTTCTGAATCATCCCTTGTTGCAAACACCTGGAAGCGGATGGATAGATGATCACATCGTGGATCCTCCAGAGCAATACTGGCGATTGGGGCCCTACCTCATTGAGACCGATTCGTTGGAAGAAGTTGAATCCAATGTATTCATTCGGTTTATACATCGTCCGCTGAGCCGTTATATCAATGCATTGAATGATGCAGGTTTGATACTTGAAAGAATGCTGGAACCCTCACCCCCGGAAGGATTTTTGGCAAGGGCTCCGGAATATGCACTAGCTTCAACAATTCCACGACTGTTGTATTTGCGTCTTCGCAAGCCATTGGTTGCATAGGTAAGGTTCTGTTGTGACCGACATTCTCGTTGTAACTGGACTCTCAGGTGCAGGGCGTTCTCAGGCTGCCGATGATTTAGAAGATTTGGGTTGGTTCGTGGTGGATAACCTGCCAGTTGTTCTGATTGACAAAGTCGTTGAGTTGACGGGTGAAGCCGGAGGTGAGATTGGAAAACTTTGTCTTGTGGTGGGCAACGCACGGCATCAGACAGCGATACTTGAGTCCATCGAGTTGCTTCGCTCTCAAGGGCACACCGTACGAATCTTGTTCCTAGAGGCTTCCACACGGGAGCTGGTACGACGTTACGAAGCCACCAGACGCAAGCATCCAATGAGTGACGGTGTGATGGGTCTCGAAAGCGTCATCGAGTCTGAGAGATCTGCCATAAATCAGGTGAAGGCCGCTGCTGATTTACTCATTGATACGACGGGTTTATCTGTGCACGACCTGAAGAGGCAAATGATTCAATTGTTTGGACCTGAAAATGCTGGCGATGCACTTCAGATCTCGTTGGTGTCTTTTGGTTTCAAAAATGGCGTGCCTATGGATGTGGACATGGTCTTTGATGTTCGGTTTCTACCCAATCCGCATTGGGACGAAGATTTACGTCCTTTAAGTGGGCTCGACGATGCGGTGAGGACGTTTGTCCTTGCCCAGCCACTGGCCGGTGAATTCTTGGAAAGGGTGGCTTCTCTTGTCAACGTGATTTTGCCTGCATATCTCCATGAGGGTCGCAGTTACCTCACAATTGGTGTCGGTTGTACTGGTGGTCGTCACAGGTCAGTGGCCATTTCTGAAGAATTAGCGAGATTCCTGACGGTTCAAGGTCAAAACCCGCGAGTGAGTCATAGGGACATATCCCTGTAGGTCAATCTTCGTTCAGAGGCCTGGGCGAACTAAGATTTAACAGTCCTGCGGAGAATCCGCTGGGTAGGAATCGAAAGGCCGCGTTGTGACCGTACGTGTAGGAATTAATGGATTTGGGCGCATCGGGCGCAATTTTTTTAGAGCTGTCGCGTCTCGTGGCGCCGATGTAGAAATCGTGGCTGTGAATGACTTGGGAAGCCTCAAAACCATGGCGCACCTCTTGAAGTACGACTCGGTTTTGGGTGTTTTGCCTGATGACATCAAAGCTGTCGAAGATGGCATCAGTGTGAACGGCAAAGTCTTAAAAGTGCTCACAGAACGAGATCCGAAAGCCCTGCCATGGGGCAAATTGGGTGTGGATGTCGTCATCGAGTCGACTGGTATTTTCACCGATCGTGAAAAGGCCGCAATGCATTTGGAGGCAGGAGCCCCATTAGTGATTGTCTCTGCGCCTTCGAATGGTGCAGATGCCACTTTCGTGTACGGCGTGAATCATCAGGATTTCGATCGTGCCACCCATAAGGTGATCTCGAATGCAAGTTGTACGACAAACTGTTTCGTTCCTCTTGTAAAAGTCCTCGATGATGCCTTCGGTGTTGAAAATGGATTGATGACAACAGTGCATGCGTACACCGGCGATCAAGCCTTGGTGGATGGTCCACACAGTGATCTGCGTCGAGCACGCGGTGCGGCAATTAACATCACGCCGACAAGCACGGGAGCAGCTCGGGCCACCAGTTTGGTGATGGAGTCTATGAAGGGCAAATTGGACGGAACTTCTTTACGTGTTCCGGTACCCACTGGATCAATCACTGACTTTGTGGCTAATTTAAAAAAACCAGCAAGCAAAGAGGAAGTCAATGCCGCCTTTAAGGCTGCAGCACAAGGTCCGTTGAAAGGTGTACTTGAATACACCGACGAGCCGATTGTGTCCTCCGACATTGTCACCAACCCGCATTCATGCATTTTCGACAGCGACTTGACCATGAGTCTTGGATCAATGGTGAAGGTTCTTGGTTGGTACGACAACGAATGGGGCTATTCGAACCGCTTGGTCGATCTCGTCCTCCACGTCGGCAAATAAAGGTCTTTATCGATGGCTACATTGCCCACGCTTGAAGACTTAGGTGATGTGTCGGGAAAGAGGGTACTTGTACGAACCGACTTCAACGTCCCTATGGATGGACCAGATGATGCGCGAGTTATTGTCGACGATTTTCGCATTCGTGCGGCATTGCCCACCATTGAATGGTTGACATCACGGGGCGCACATGTCGTGTGTGCAACTCATTTGGGTCGACCTAAAGGTGCTGTAGTGGCGAAGTACTCCGTGGCTCCAATTCGAGATCGTTTAGCAACATTGGCGCCCGGTGTGGAACTCATGGAAAATTTGCGCTTCAATGCGGGTGAAGAGGGTAATGATCCGATATTTGTGTCGGAGATGATGCAGGGCATTGATATGTATGTCAATGACGCCTTTGGTGCAGCTCATAGAGCTCATGCCAGCATCGTGGGGCCGCCTGTGTCTGTTCCTTCTGCAGCTGGGCGTTTGCTTCAGCGCGAAGTCGAGATTTTGTCCGGTTTGCGGGAGCGACCTAAGCGACCATTCGTGGCAGTGCTAGGTGGTGCCAAAGTAAGCGACAAGATTGGCGTCATTGAGTCCTTGCTTAATGTGGTGGACTCATTGGTCATCGGTGGGGGAATGTGTTTTACCTTTTTGGCTGCGAAGGGTTATTCCGTTGGAGACTCTCTGTGTGAAAGAGACCAGATAGAAGTATGTCGAGCGCTTTTGGATAGTGGCAGGACCATACATCTCCCTGAAGACATTGTGGGACTAGATGCTTCTGGTAATTACGCAACATTCGGTGTTCGTTTGCCTGATGGTGCCAAAGGTTTAGACATTGGACCTGGTAGCGCAGCTGCGTTTTCAGATGTCATCATGGATGCGCGTACCGTTTTTTGGAATGGACCAATGGGAATGTTTGAAGACGAGCGTTTTGCATCAGGTACTCGAACGGTCGCCGATGCCATGGCAGCTACTAAAGCATTCACAGTTGTAGGTGGTGGCGATAGTGCCGCAGCACTAGCTCAATTCAAGCTTGATGATGAGGTGGATCACGTTTCTACCGGTGGTGGAGCGTCATTAGAACTTCTTGAACTCGGCGATTTGCCGGGATTGCAAGCATTGCGAGGAGCACCAAATGCCACATAAACGTCAACCACTCATGAGTGGCAACTGGAAAATGAATCTCAATCATTACGAGGCAATTCAAACTATGCAGAAACTGGCCTTCTTGGTCGGTAAAGATGATTTTGAGGCAGTGGAAGTATCCATCCATCCTCCGTTTACAGATCTACGTAGTGTGCAAACACTAATCGAAGGTGACAAGCTTGGTTTTGTTCTAGGAGCCCAGAATTGCCATTTCGAAGATACTGGTGCATTTACCGGCGAAGTTTCGGCGTCATTTCTCGGCAAGCTGTCGGTTCGTTACGTCATCTGTGGACACAGCGAACGTCGACAAATCTTTGGAGAGACCGACGAGATGGTCAATAAAAAAGTTCTTGCTGTTCTCAAGAATGGCATGGTGCCAATTTTGTGTGTGGGAGAGACTTTGGAGGAACGTGAAAATGGTTCCACATTGGAGGTAGTTCTCGAGCAACTTCGAAAGGGACTTGTTTCAGTTGCACCTGAGCGAGTCGCTGACATGACAATCGCCTATGAACCTATTTGGGCGATTGGAACAGGCAAGACTGCTACGGCTGCAGATGCACAGGAAGTCTGTGGTTCGATCAGGAGAGAGATTGGAGTGCTGTTCGGCCAAGAGGTCTCGCAGGCGGCACGTATTCAATACGGCGGGTCCGTAAAGGCGGCCAATATCGCCGAACTTATGGCCCAGCCCGATATTGATGGCGCTCTCATCGGGGGCGCGAGCCTAGATCCGGATGAGTTTGCCAGAATCGTCCAATATCGGCTCCACCAGGTCTAAATCTTTCATTCCTGAGCTTCGCCGATAGGATTTTTGCGTGCGTTCTTTGATTACTTATTTCACAGTCGTGGTCAACGTAGTGGCCATGATCTCTCTGATTGTGGGAGTTCTGTTGCATAGTGGCCAAGGCGGTGGTTTGTCCGACATGTTCGGTGGAGCAAGCGGTGCGTCATTGGGTTCTGCGGCGGCAGAGAAGAATCTCAACCGCATCACTGCTGTTCTGGCCACAGTCTGGATTTTTACCGTTATTGCGCTCGCGTTCTTGCTGTCCGCGTAGGTGGTGTTTTCATACGGGTGGCTCGCTAACCTGTATTTGCTAGTCGAAGTGGCGAAATAGGCAGACGCACCAGCTTAAGGGGCTGGCGCCCTTTGGGCGTGGGGGTTCAAGTCCCCCCTTCGACACCATATTTTCTGGCACATCACTATCAATGCAGTATGTGTCGGCGCTTCATAAGATGAGTTGACCATGCGTCTTACCAAAATCGTTGCCACCATTGGTCCCAAATCAGCATCTCCCCAAATGATTGCGGGACTGCATGCCGTTGGTGTGTCCGTCTTTAGATTGAACTGCTCTCATCTTTCGACTGAAGCACTGAAAGAAAACATTCTCAACATCCGAAAAACTTCGCCTGAAGCGGGGATTCTGGTGGACATCCAGGGGCCAAAACTGCGTTTCTTAGGTACCGATATTTCTCTTTCCACTGGATCTGCGATCGAGATGAAGCGTCATGATCTCGGATTGAGTCAAAGTGATGAGTCCTTTCATATGGCGATGAATGTGGGAGAGCGGATTCTTTTTGATGACGGTCGAATACACACACAAATTGAACTGATTGGTTCAGACACTGTCTCTTTGAAGGTTGTCAAAGGTGGAAAGTTGTCTCGCGGCAAGGGTGTGAATTTTCCTGACACAACCATGACAGGAAGTGTGTTGTCAGTAAAAGATCGCGACGATATAGAAGTTGCTCGCGACATGGGTGTGGAAATCATTGCTGTCTCTTTCGTACAGCAACCTTCTGATGTGGAAGAGGTGCGAGCGCTCGCGGGTCCCGGTCCAAAAATTTTTGCAAAGATAGAACGCCCACAAGCACTTGAACTGATTAATGAAATCTGTGCCGTCAGCGATGGCGTGATGGCGGCTCGCGGAGATTTGGGCGTGGAGCTACCTTATGAACAAGTTCCTTCTGCGCAGCGTGCGATTGCACTCTCGGCTCTGAAGAGCGGAACGGTGAGTATCTGTGCCACCGAGATGTTGGAGTCGATGATTCATTCTTCTCGACCCACTCGTGCTGAGGTATCTGATGTGTCGGCCGCGGTGAGAGATGGTTTTGACGCTGTGATGTTGTCGGCAGAAACAGCCATCGGTGTTGATCCTGTAGGTGCCGTTCGGGCGATGGCTCGTATTTGTGAAGCTGCAGAACTTGATGTGGCCATGCCTAATTGGTTCGCTGATGAAAATCCAGAAGTGGCAGCCGTGACTGCTGCAGCGGCGGCTTTAGCCAGAAGAATAAGTGCTGATCGTATTTTGTCGATTACCAATACAGGGTATTCAGCTGGCCTATTGGCTGCTTGTCGCCCCAGTACTGCAATTGTGGCAGTGACCCCAACACTCCAGGCAGCAAGACTGCTGTCGGTGTCTCGAGGCATATGGCCTCTGGTTATTCAACGACAAGAAGAAATATCTGCTGCGATAGAGGATGGTCTTCAATTAGCCCGGGACAAACATCTCATATTGTCCGGACAAAGAATTGTTGTGTGCGTGTCGCGACTGAGTCCAAACTCGGATGCAGACACCATCATGTTGCATCTCGAAGAATAACTTCATGCCATTGGTCTGAGGTGAGGTTTTGCAATGAGGAAGTACAACGTGCTCAACATCATGGCTGCACCGCATGCTGAAAACATCATTGGTGCCGAGTCAATTTGACGGGCGCCAAGACCGACCAAGAGTGCACCTGCTGGGGCTAATCCACTCATGAGAAGTGAATGAATAGCCATCACGCGACCCATAACTTCTCTGGGTGTGTTGTTTTGAATCAATGTCTGATTTAGGTTCATGTACAAACCTCCACCAACTCCCCACATGAAAAGAAAAATACTCATGACGGCGATGGATGTGCTCTGGCCTAGAAGAATTTGGACACCCGATCCCCAACAAAGACCGCACATAAACCAAAGACCTTTACGAACCAGCAACTGGTTAAAACGCATTATGAATAGTGATGTAACGAATTGGCCCACGCCAAGTAGCGCAAACATGATTGTGGTTTGGCTTGCGCTAGCGCCAGCCTGTTCTCGTGCTAACTGTGGCCCCAACACAATCCATGGAGCCATCATGAATAGCGTAGATGCGGACAAGAGAACGAAGAATGAACGTACCGCTTGATGGCCGTGAATGAACTTAATACCCTCCAAGATTTCCCAACGCAAACTACGTCGTTGAGTGTTTACTCCGGGAGGTAATTCAAGTCGTATGAGTGCGATGAGTCCAAGCCCATAGAGAACAGCTTGAAGCCAAAACGCGCCTTGGATTCCCCATATGCGTATGACGGGTCCTGCAGTGGCTGGACCAATGATGAGGCCGATATTCATTCCTATGGTGTTGACCGCAATCGCGCCGATGAGCTTGTCTGGTGGAACCAATGTGGGTATTGCTGCGGCGCGTACTGGCGATCCAAGTGCGATGAAGATGCCTGCGGCAAATGATGCAGTAATCGCCCAAGAAATAGTCATCAGATCTGTACTTACCATGAAGGCAATGACAACAGTGGTTGCAAGAGCTCCGATTTGGCTGACGAGTAAGAGAGTTTTCCTATTCAGATGGTCGCTCATCACGCCCACAGGTAACGAGATAAGAAGTGCAGGTATTCCCATCACAAAGAGAATCAGTCCGTTGATATCTGAGCGGGCACCCAACTCCAGAGCAAGCCAGACAAAGGCAAATCTTTGGGTGCTTTGTACGAGGACAAAGAGAAAACTATTTGTCCACAAAAGCCGAAAGGGCTCTATTCGCATGAGTTCAGCAGGGCGAATATTGAGGGCCTGCGGAGTGTTCACGAATTCATCATTACAGGCTTCTATCAAGCGACTGTGGTCAGAGGGAGTTGAATGTTGCCTCTATAAGTGCTTGGTTCCGTGAATTCTGCCAGCCCTTACCCATCTGGTTCATGACATATCCAAAACTCACTTGTGAAACAGGGTCACAAAATCCCACGGAGCCTCCAGCACCATAATGTCCAAAAGCGGAATCTTGAGGTCCAAAACGTCGAGTGGAAGTGGGCAGTTGAAATCCCATGCCGAAATGAGTTTCGGTGCCAAGCATTAGATCTGCTCCACGTGAAGTTGTAGCGGTGGCCTCTTGAAGAATGCTAGGAGAGATTGGCAACGACTTGCTTCTCACGGATTCATAGGCGTTAGCGACTGCGAATGCAGTGGTGTGAAGATTGGTGCTGGGGTGAACACAGCTTCGCCAAGCTGAAGTGTTCACCGAACTTGCTCCGGAGAAATTGGTTGGGTTGTTGTATGCGAGTGTGTGAACTAATGAATCCTGCGGCTCTATGTCCACCTTTTTTCTTGCGTTTTCCTCGTACCAATACAGTGTGGCGATATCCAATTGGCGAGAAATGGGGACACCCCAAAACATCTCATTTTGGACCCATGGCATAAGTGGATTCAAAAGTTCGCTGGGCATGCTCCTGTTGAGACGTCCAACAATTTCACCCACGAGAAAACCAAAAGTATTGATGTGATAACCGTGACTACTCCCTGGAACCCAGAAGGGTTCTTGCTCGCAAAGAATCTGTGTCATCGTGTCCCACTCGTAGAGATCGGATGGGTCCAAAAGGGCATGGATGGCCGGCAATCCTGCCTGATGCGCACTTAATTGTCGTAATGACAATTGACCCACAGGCGAGGATGACATCTGAGGCCATATTGACTCCACGTAATCATCTGGCGAGACCCGTGCATTTGTCAGCGCAAGTGCATGAAGAATCGAAAGAATTCCTTTACCCACCGAGAATGAATTAACGAGAGTGGAAGGCGACCATGCACGACTCTTCTCTTTACTTAACCAGCCACCCGATAAGTTGACCACAACTTGTCCATCGGCGATCACACACAATGAAGCACCGATCTCATTTCGAAGAAGAAAATTATCTTCGAAGACCTGCCTGACATCGGAGAACCTTGGGTCTACCTCGCCAGTTATAGGTGGTGAATTGCTCAGAGAGCTGACTTCTCCAAGATGTGAACGCCACATGCAGAACCAAGACCAATGACGTGTGCAAGGCCTACTTTTGCGCCCTCAATTTGACGTGGACCGGCTTCGCCGCGCAAGTGATGGCAGATCTCCCAGATGTTGGCAATGCCTGTTGCCGAAATGGGATGACCTTTGGATTCCAAGCCGCCTGACACGTTTACTGGTGTGGAGCCATCACGCCAAGTGGCGCCTGAATTGAAAAAGTCAACAGCACCGCCTTCTTCGCACAACATTAAGTTGTCGTAATGAACTAGCTCAGCTGTCGCGAAACAGTCGTGCAACTCGACGAGATCGAGATCTTGCGGTGAAACACCAGAAGTTTCGTAAGCCTGTTTGGCAGCAATACGAGTCAAGGTGTTGACATCCGGAAGTACCTGACAAGCCTCTTGATACGGGTCGCTAGTCAACACTGATGCTGACACCTTTACGGCGCGACGTTGTTGTTCCCGAGAAAGAGTCTTGAGCTTTGCTCCACTGACTACAACAGCAGCAGCGGCGCCATCGCAGTTGGCTGAACACATTGGTCGTGTGTTGGGATAGGAGATCATGATGTCGTTCATAATCTCTTCCAAGGTCATGCGCTTTGTATATGCAGCGAGAGGATTTAGCGTGGAGTGCGCGTGATTCTTCTCAGATATCTTGGCAAACAATTCGAAAGTTGCGCCGCCATATTTGTGGCCATATTCCATGCCTACCTGTGCAAAGGTGCCAGGCATTGTGGCGGTTCCAATAAGTCCGTCAACGTTGGTCACTGCACCAAAGCGTCCTGAGGGTGACCACTGCTTGCCTGGTGTCTTTGGCGCGCCTCCACCGCCGAGAAGACCTACTCCTGCAAGTTTTTCTACGCCAACAGCGAGCCCCATGTCGCATTCACCGGCTTTGATAGCCATGATGGCCGTTCGCAATGCGGTTGCACCAGTGGCACATGCATTGGAGACGTTGTATACGGGTATGCCTGTTTGACCCACTTGTTTTTGAATCATTTGACCGACTCCACCGGAACCCATGAGATTGCCTGCTGCAAGAATTCCAATGTCGGCCATCGTGACGCCGCCGTCTGCAAGAGCGGCCATCACTGCTTCTGATGCGAGGTCAACAACGTCTTTGTCTGGGTACTTGCCAAACTTGGTCATGTTGATTCCAAGAATATAAATGTCGTCTGTTGCCATGATGTGCTCCGATGTGTTGTCGATGTTTTGTTTAGTGAGTGGGCTCGTAGCCAAATCCAATGGCCTCTGCGCCATTGTCATCGGTTCCGAGGGAATATGTGACGAGTTGAACTTTCATGCCCAGAGTGACTTTCTCTGGCGTGGGTTCAACATTGATGAGATTGGCCCTCACACTGGTGCCTTCACAGTCAACAATTGCGGCCACAAACGGGACTGGGACCCCGGGGGCAGCAAAAGTCACAATGGTGAAGGATCTAACAATTCCAGAGTTCGAAATCTGAACTTTTTTGAATTCTGTTCCAAAGCATGATGCGCAGGCATTGCGACGATCGAAGAATCGCGCTTTACAAGAGGTGCATTGATTGGCTTCGAGGTGAGCATCTTGTCCCAACACCAGATAATCGACGAGGGGTACTTGTTCCGTTGTAGTCATGGAAAGTCCTAACTGAGGTAGACCTTTTCTAGATTAGAGGTTATGAGTACGCCGTGGTGCAGGCGGAGAAACAAAACTGGCGTGTTGTGCACACAAGTGCTCGATTTTGGACTCAGTTGGACTAGAAATAACACATGGCTAAGACATGGAAGAATTGGGCAGGAAACCAGTCCGCACGACCAATGTCCATCACGTCACCTCGATCGGTGGAGGCAGTGGCGGACAAGGTTCTCCAAGCCCGATTGCGCCAGGAGACCATAAAGTGCGTGGGCTCTGGACACAGTTTTACCGCTGCCGCTGTGACTCAAGGACACTTGCTCACACTTGAGAATTTGACGGGAATCATCTCTATAGATCGGGCTCGTCATTTGGTGAAGGTGAAGGCGGGAACCACTCTTTCAGTCTTGAACGAACTACTTCATGAAGAAGGTCTGGCTCTGCCAAATCTTGGCGATATCGCATACCAAACCGTCGCAGGTTCAATCTCCACCTCAACGCATGGCACTGGTGTCACGTTGACGGGTCTGGCCGGTCAGGTGCGTGGCTTTACTCTCGTTAATGGTGAGGGTGAAGTTCTTGAGTGTAACGGTGAGCAAAATTCCGACATTTTTGATCTAGGTCGCGTATCTGTGGGCGCTCTTGGTGTCATTACCGACTACACCTTGCAAGCGGTTCCTGCCTTCCGCCTTCATGCTATTGAAAATGCACTTCCGCTTGATGTTGTGTTGGAACGCATTGATGAGTTTGTAGATTCCAATGACCACTTCGAGTTTTTTTGGTTACCACATACGCCATGGGCACTTACTAAGAGAAACAATCGAACTGAAGAACCTCTTCAGCCTCTACCAAAAGTTCGCGGCTGGGTTGAAAAGACATTTATGGAAAATGTTGCCTTTGGTGCGTTGTGTCACTTAGGGAAACTGCGTCCCGCACTCATTCCCCGTTTAGCTACGGCTCTTCCATCTTCGGGAAAACGCGAGTACGTCAACGATAGCTATAAGATTTTCGCGAGCCCTCGCATAGTGCGTTTCTATGAAATGGAAACTGCGATACCACGTGCACATTTGGTTCCAGCACTCAAAGAGATTCGAGCGATGATCGAATCTCGTGGTTATTTATTGAATTTTCCAGTTGAAGTGAGATTCACTGCAGCCGATGACGTGCCGTTGTCAACTGCCTACGAAAGAGAGTCGGCCTACATCGCAGTGCACGTGTTTAAAGGGATGGAGTACGAGCCCTACTTCAAAGATGTTGAGGCAATTCTTAAGAATTACGGTGCCCGACCTCACTGGGGGAAACTGCATTTTCAGGATTCATCAGACTTATCTCGTCAATACCGACGCTTTGATGATTTTCTTGAACTTCGAAATCGCCTTGATCCGCAAAGAGTATTTGCGAACGCTTACTTGACTCAAGTTTTTGGTAAGTAGCTCGGCGGCTATAGACAAATATCTTGTGGGCGAACCGGACACCGCGGGATGTCGCGTCCTACGGCGTCCCTGATTGCCGCAACGATTGCTGGAGTTACCGAAATACATGGTGGCTCACCTACGCCCTTTGCGCCTAGTGGTGCCTGAGGATCTGGCTCTTCTACGAGACGTGCAACAACTTCAGGAGCATCGAGAGTGGTCGGCAGAAGATAGTCAGTAAAACTTGGATTGAGTACTCGACCCTCTTTGACGATGATTTCTTCCATCACTGCCAAACCTAAACCTTGAGCGATTCCGCCCTCAATCTGGCCGAGCACTGAAAGGGGATTGAGGGCCCTACCTACGTCTTGGGTTGTGGCAATTTGTACCACCTTCACAAGACCAAGTTCTACGTCGACGTCCACTACTGCACGATGCGCAACAAAAGCGAAAGCCACGTGGCAATTACCTTGTCCATTTTCGTCCAAATCTTCAGTGGGACGGTGATGGTGTTCAAACTCCTCTGAGATTGTGAGATCTGCTGAGGCATCTTGCACGGAAATACGCAGATCACCATGGGTGTCAACGATATGGTCCTCGTCAATGGCTAATCGCAAAGGATCAATGCCATGTATGTGGCCCACATGCTGAAAGAGTTGCTCTCTCACAAGTCGACAGGCGCCATCTACTGCTCCGCCACTCATCCAGGTTTGACGAGATGCAGAGGTAGATCCTGCGGATCCAATGGAAGTGTCTATTGGCTCGAGGAGAACTTCATCCACACCTAAAACAGTTCGAGCGATTTGCTGTGCGATGGTGACAAATCCTTGACCAACCTCGCTAGTGGCGAACTTGAGAGATGCAACTCCATTGCTAAGAGTGCAACGAGCGGTTGCGTAATCATCGAACCCTTCGCTGTACATGATGTTTTTGATGCTTACGCCCCAACCCACACCACGACGAACGTATCGACTCTCTGATGCCAACCCAGAACCACCAGGTAGTGACAAAGGATCGGGATGCATCTGAGCCGCTGGGGGTAGGGGAATCGCATTGGTTTCTTCGATAAGGCGCCGCACAGGTGCAACGGATTCCACGACTTGTCCAGTAATAAGACGATCACCTTGGCTCATTGCATTGCGCAGCCGTACCTCTACAGGGTCTATGTTCAGCGCTTGTGCAATCTTGTCCATCTGGCTTTCGTGAGCAAAACATGCTTGCACCACACCAAATCCCCGCATAGCACCACATGGTGGGTTATTGGTTCGCACTGCATAGCCATCAACAATGGCGTTCTCGCATTTGTATGGCCCTTGAGCATGTGTGACGCCATTGATGAGAACAGCCGAAGATGTGGATGCGTATGCGCCTCCATCAAAGACAAAACGTGCCTCAATTTTTTGAATCACTCCTGCGGAGTCTGCATGGTGCCGCATCCACACGGTGGCCGGGTGCCGATGCACGTGACCGAAGAAGCTTTCATGGCGCCCATATTGCATCTTGATAGGTTGCTTGGTCACAAGCGCGAGAAGTGCAGTGTGCACCTGAAGGCTGATGTCTTCTCTTGCACCAAATGCTCCACCGACACCACCAAGTTGGAGTTGCACGCGATTTGGGGCTAATCCTAAACAGGCAGCAATTTGTTTTTGATCTTCATGAAGCCATTGAGTGGCGACATGCATGACAACACCAGCACCGTCGGCATCAGGAATTGCAAGTGCTGATTCTGTTCCGAGGAAAGCTTGATCTTGCATGCCGATGACATAAG
>JBIIBO010000028.1:0-16829 GCA_044239355.1 Ilumatobacteraceae bacterium | reverse complement strand
GTGGCACGGGGCAAACAGCTCCTGCGTGCGACAAGACCACACTGACGGTTACAGGTCAAGGTACGTACACGGTGAACCCCACAACGGGTGCTGTGGTGTTCGATCCATTGCCTACTTTCACGGGTACAGCGACGGCGGTGTCCTATCAAGCGAAGGATGCTTTGAACCGAAGCGTCACTTCAACAATTACGCCTACCGTGACTGCACCACCTATTACGGCAGTGGATGATGTGTCTCGTAATGCATTTGACACGAATCAAATAATTAGTCCGCTGATCAATGACGTGCCGAGTGCACCGTGGGACCCTGCTTCGGTCCGGCTTTGTGACACGGGGGAGACTGCACCGAATTGCACGTTGACATCCTTAACTGTTGACGGTGAAGGCATTTACACGGTGAATTCAAATGGCACGGTGACGTTTGATCCTGAGTCGACGTTTACTGATACTGCTACGCCGGTCTCCTATCAAGCCACAGATATTCTTGGCCGTACTGCAACAGCAGATATCACCCCTACCGTTGACCCGCCTGCGCGCCCAACTGCGTCACCTGAGACAAAGTTGCTACTCCCTGGAGCAACGGCAGTGTTCACTCGCGTAGTGGGAATGAGCGCATTGGCATCAGGAGCTGGCTTGCAAACTGGCCCAACCAATGGACCCTGCCTTGTTGATCCATCCAACAACACATGCGGCACTTCAGTGACGATTCAAGATGAAGGAACCTGGACGATTAATCAGACAACAGGTGTCGCGTCATTTGCTGCCTTGGAAACAATTTCGGTGGGAACTAAAACACCGGTGGTGTACAAGGTCACCGACATACTTGGCCAGACAGCCACGAGCACGCTGACACCAATCATTCCTCCACCACCATCAGCCCAAGATGATGCGATAACGACCGACTACGACGTCACCCAGACGTACACGCCGTTTGCGAACGATACGTTCTCTTCTATTGCACCTGTCGTCACAAGTTCTTTGAGATTATGTGCATCTGTCTCTGATTCGAGTTCGTGTACCGCCACAACTCTTGTCATCCCGAATGAGGGAACCTTTACGGTCAATGCAAATGGAACAGTGACATTTGATCCTCTTCCCACATTTGAAGGAACAGCCACTCCAGTGCGCTATCAAGCAAGTGACGTTGCTGGGCAAACTGTTTCCGCAACATTGAACCCCACCATCTTGGCGCCACCTCTTCCGAGCGCCAGCATCGATACAGCATCAGCGCGTGAAGGTCGCACAATTACTTTTACGCCTTGGTTGAATGATTTACCTGGTCCAGTTGCAGCATTAGGTGGGGACAACCTGTCCTTTGTGCCCACATCATTGAGACTGTGTCCAATGGGAACGGTTGCCAAGACCGGTGTTGTCGTCGTACCCACTGCAATTCCTACTTGTACCTTGACCAAGCTCACCACAAAAGATGGAACATATACGGTCAACACAAAAACGGGCAAAGTGTCTTTCGTACACCGAAAAGGATTTGTTGGCACTGCAGTTGAGCCGGTGATGTATCAGCTTGCGAATACTTGGAAGGGGCCATTTGGTGCGGCATACACCACCTCGCATCTGATTCCTACGATTGTCCCCTCGCGAGTACCGGCAGCATCTGTGGGTGACTGGGTATGGCGCGATATGAAAGGCGATGGACTTCAAAATCGAAAAGATTGGGGTATCTCAGGAGTGTTGGTGACTCTACGCACTATTGATGGCCGTGAAGTGACTGATCTTTTTGGCAACACTGTAAAACCAAAGCGCACAGATAAGAAAGGCAAGTATCGCTTCGATGATTTGCCTGAAGGTCAATATGTCGTGTCGGTTCGCTACCCCCGAGGTCTGTTTCCTACGACTGCCGATGGCCCTGGTCGCTCACGTAACTCTTCAACAACTCGTGCCACCTCGCGTTATCTCAAGTTGGGACAACACGACGGAACACTTGACTTTGGAATGGTGGGCCGCAAGCCATCGCTTCCAACTACGAAGTAATTATCTGCTGAAGAAGTTGAGCTAATCGCTCGGGGGAACCTTCGAGTGCATCAAGTTCTTCGCGCGCTATAACAATCTCGAGGGAACTGGATGTCCGAGCTAGCACGACGGGAAACTTTCCCTGTGCAGTTTCCAAAACTTCTGCAGGGGCATCGTTGCGATGAAAGGTCACAAAAGGAATGGATAAGTCGTTTGCGCATTGTGTCCACTGCTTCTTTGGGGTGGCCAGTGTAGGGAGGGTCCGCCGCACACCTGAGGGGGAGTTTGCCAAAGACGAACCTGAGGCCATGGGGTGCCCTAATTCCGTTACCGGCTAAGGAAATTTATTTAATAGGTAGTTTTTTTTATTACTTAATTTTGATAGACAACACCTATGAATAATCGCTCACGCCTGTTCGTTGCAATCTCTTTGGTCTTTGCCTCCTTGGTCTTTGGGGCCCCGAAAGTGTCCGCCACCACTCAGATTTTCTATGAGCCATTCACTCAGGGATGGACGGCTGGATCAACTTGGAGTCTCGCCACGGGTGCCAATTACACGGCACAGATTTGGCCGGAATCATCCCAAACTCCGCAATATGCGCTTCGTTTGACATCGACCGCAACTTCACGATCTGGTGGCTTGATTTATAACCGGCCTATCCCAACTAGTTCAGGACTTGATGTGTCGTTCACATTTTCGATGTGGGGAGGAACAGGTGCAGACGGCATGAACTTCTTTCTGCAGAAGGGAACTGAAACATCCTCTGTTCTTCCCCCAGGAGGAACACTCGGTTACAGCGCCGACCGTCACTCACAAGCTGGAGCCAATGGTCTCAGAAATGGTTTGATTGGCATTGGTCTTGACATGTACGGCAATCACAGCCTCCCAACGTTTGGCGGAACCGGTTGTCCAACTACTCCAGTGCGCAAAGAGACTCCTAATGCTCTCGTGATCCGAGGTCCAGGAAGTTTGAAGGCCGGATATTGCGTTCTTGGCTCGCTGCAGAATACGAAAACCAACTGGGCGAGCGGTGCTAGTCACACCTCGTCGACTCGATCAAATCGTGCTAAGGCAATTCGTATTATTGTCGACCCGTCTACTGTTGCAACTCCCCAAGTGAAGATATGGATCTGTGCAGCGAACACCACGTGTTCTATAACGGGAGCACCTGACCTTGCAGTGAACTCACCAGCGGCACTGTTGAACGAGCCAACTGTAAGGTTTGGTTTTGCAGCGGCATCTGGCGGAATGACGAATAGACACGAGGTGTGGAATCTCCGTGTTGATTCACAGGAGGTCTTTCCTCCTGTTGTGATCACAACACAAACTCTTCCTAATGGGTCAACTACCGCTGCATACACTGCGTCGGTCGCAGCGAACGGCATCGCCCCGTACACATTCGCTGTCACAAGCGCCGGAACACTTCCACCAGGCCTCAGCTTGAATGCTCTCACGGGTGTGATTTCTGGAACACCTACTACTGCGGGTCAATATACGTTCACGGTTGAGACCACTGATAGCCGCGTGGTGGGAGAAGTGGGGCGCACTGCAACGCAGCAGTACACGGTCACAATTGGCGGAACCCTGTGTACCGTCACGTACGACGAGGCTGGTGGTAGCGCAGTTGCTAACACAGACTTCTTGCAACCTGGAACTGTCACGTTGCCTGCTGCACCAACACGGGCTGGGTATTCATTCCTCGGCTGGTTCACTGCAGCAACTGGCGGAAGTCCACTGACATCACCCCATACGCCATCAGGTTGCAATGTTGAATTGATTGCGCAATGGGCTCTTATTTATAACGTGACGTACGAGGAGCGCGGTGGCACAACTGTCACCGATGCGACATTTATCTCTGGCGGTACCGTCACGCTGCCTCCCGCTCCCACTCGCACAGGTTTTACATTCCAAGGTTGGTTTACTGCACCAGATGGCGGAACCCAATATGGATCAACTGCAACACCACCAAATGGCGACGTGA
This sequence comes from Ilumatobacteraceae bacterium, assembly GCA_044239355.1. GTDB lineage: Bacteria > Actinomycetota > Acidimicrobiia > Acidimicrobiales > Ilumatobacteraceae > UBA2093. Next base: position 12,880 of record JBIIBO010000028.1, on the reverse strand, counting down.
CGATCTATGCGCAGTGGTTGCCCTACACAGTGACGTATGACGAACGTGGTGGAACCAGCGTGAGTGACACAACGTTTAACTGTGTTACGACATGTGACACGATCACACTTCCCCCTGCACCGACAAGAGCGGGATATGTCTTCGAAGGTTGGTACACCGCGCCGACGGGAGGGACTCAATACGGAGCAACCTATGTTCCCACGGCAAAAGATCAAGTGATCTATGCGCAGTGGACACCATATGAAGTGTCATTCAATACTCAAGGTGGCACGCCAGTAGCTGGATGGATTATCGGATCGAATGCAACGATCACTCTTCCTCCAGCTCCAACTCGAGCAGGATTCACATTCAACGGTTGGTTTACAACACCAACAGGTGGTTCTCCAGTGGGCTCTACGTATGGCCCCCACACGGGTGATATCGATTTCTATGCCCAATGGTCGCCCGTTCTACACAACGTCACCTATCAAGAGCATGGAGGTACCACGGTTCCTGATGCGACATTCGTTTCTGGTGGCACGGTCACTCTTCCTGCTGATCCGACTCGTGCTGGTTATACGTTCGATGGTTGGTTCACTGCACAAACTGGTGGAACAATGTACGACCCGACTTTCTCACCGCCGGACGGCAATCTGGTGGTGCACGCACAATGGACCCGAGATCCGTTCACGGTGACGTACGAGGAGCATGGTGGCACAACGACCCCTGACTCGGAATTCGTTTCTGGCGGCACGGTCACTCTTCCCGCTAAACCGACTCGTGCTGGCTATACGTTTGATGGTTGGTTCACTGCGCAAACGGGCGGAACAAAGTACGGCTCAACTTCCTCACCGCCGGACGGCAACCTGGTAGTGCACGCACAATGGACCCAGATTTCGGCAAACACGGTGTTTACGGTGACGTATGAGGAGCATGGAGGCACCACGGTGTCTAATGCGACATTCACTTCTGGTGGGACGGTCACTCTTCCTGCTGCACCCACTCGTGCTGGGTACACATTCGACGGTTGGTTCACTGAGGAAACGGATGGAACAAGGTTCAACTCAACATTTTCTCCAGCGGACGAAAATGTAGTGGTGCACGCACAGTGGACTCAGATTCCATTCACGGTCTCATTCGAGGAGCACGGCGGCACTGCAGTGCCTGACTCAACTTTCGTTTCTGGTGGCACACTGGCTCTTCCTGCTGAACCAACTCGTGCTGGTTACACCTTTAATGGTTGGTTCACTGCGCAAACCGGTGGAACAAAGTACGGTTCAATTGCTTCACCGCCGGATGGCAATCTGGTGGTGCACGCACAATGGACTGCAGTAGCAGTTGTATCGGCGCCAACGACTACGGTTCCGCTCCCTCCAGCAACAGTAAGCGCAGCTGAGGTTGTTCTTCCAGAAAAAGAAATAACTCCGCGACGTTCACTACCGCAAACTGGGACAAACATGGAAACATTTGTGTCCGCAGCACTCGCATTGCTCTTCCTTGGAGTGATCACAGTGAATTCGGGTCGCTTGAGGAATCGCAAGATTCGTTAAGCGGGTTACTTTGTGGCAGATTCAGCTCGCCGGGCAATGTTGCGAAGTTGTTTGCGCAACATGATGCCATCGCCAGGGCCAAGAACATAGCGAGCTATTAGTTCACCTAATGGCAGATTGATGCGTGCGCGTACTCGAGTCACAAGGCGTGTACCAGTGGGGTGATCGTGTAATTCATAGGCGAGTGAGAAGCAGATTCTTTTTGCAATTCGTCCTTGTCCGCGCAGTGACATCACAAGCGTGTGCGGAGCATTCACTAGATCAGCATAAAAATCAATAGGACCACCAGGAATTGCATCGCCACTGTGCACCTCTTGCCATTGAGGGTTGATAGTTTTCGCGCTTCGTCGACCAAGATTGTCGACGATGTCGTAGCTGTACCAACCTGCTTTACCAAAACCCATCTGGCGAATCCATGGAAACACTTGTGCAGGGGGAGCAGAAATTGTGATGGCACGAGTGGCAACAAGTTGTGGTGCACTGCAGATGTGGTCACCGTTCATCGGCGCGATGTTTTCCTGGGGTTGTGCGGTACAAGATGTGCGTGACATGGTGGGCGAGGGGTTTACTTCGGCGGATTCTTCGCGAGTAACTCAAGTTGGTGTCGCCAGACGAGAATTGCATGTGCGAACTTGGTGCTCTCATCTGCCCCAATGAGATGTCCGAATGCTGCGGTACCTAAACCAATGGCAGAACCTTGCAGTGTGATGGCTGCTGCCGTGGTGTCATCAAGACCCACATGGGTGATCACACGCTGAGTAAAAGCATGCATGAGCGCATCAAGTTCTGGCTTCACTTCGTTGACATCTACGCCTTCAAGATCGAGCCAAAACAACAGCCGCACTGCAAACTGCACATTGGGATCTAGCGGGTTAATAGCAACCGAGTCGGCAGGCTGTTGTTCTAGCGATGCACGCATTGATGCAAAGAGTTCTTTGACAACGCGGAGATACAGATCATTTTGTGAGCCAAACCAACTATGAATAAATCCCTGGTTCACATCGGCACGAGTCGCAATGTCGCGAACTCCCACGGACGAAAACGGATTGTCTCGCAATAGCTCGGTTGCGGCATCAATAAAGCGTTGTTCGCCTTCGGCGCGGCTAATGGGACTGCGTCGAACTGGCTTTCCCTTTGCCTTCGTCGCAGAAGCAGGTTGAACAGCCATATATAAGGAGTCTAGGTAGAGATCCATATCGTGAGATGAATTAGACACACATTGTGTGTTCGTGTAGGGTAACGCCCATGACTTCTATGACAGAACGAGAATTGGCTTCCAAATACACCGGCTCATTTGCCTGGCCCACCGTGTTGTTGTTTTTGGTGCTTGTCTCTGGTTACAGCGCCGTCGTGGTCAGTGGAGTGCGCGGTGTTCTTCCAATGTGGGCGTGCATGCTCATCAACGGGGTATTTGCATACGGGTTTTACACCATTCATCATGAATCCAACCACAAGAACATCAGTGGTCGATATTCCCAGTTCCGTTGGATTGATCATCTTTTAGGAAACATTGCAGCGATCCCATTGCATCTCAACTTCGTGGCTTATGCGCCATCACATCTTCAACATCACGCACACACCAATGACCCTGAACGTGATCCTGATTTCTTCATGGCAGGCCCAGGAAAAGCGATTTTTCCACGCTGGGTAGTGAGCACAATCGTGAAGACATTGCTTTCTGTTCCAGGTGTCAACAAGTTGTTGCCATTGGTGTTGCCGGAGCCACTGTCCACAACTGCACGAGAGTTCACCACAAAACGAAAAGGTTTGATGTATTACAACCAAGCATGTCTCGGGGTACTTGTGTTGTCATTTGTTTTCGGTATCGGTAGCGAAGTTTTGATGCTGTGGTGGCTTCCAGCACAGATCGGAGCCCTGATTCTCCAGGTGTGGTTTGTGTGGTTGCCTCATCATGATTTCAGCCAGACGTCGCGATACAGGAACACGCGTATTCGTGGCTGGTGGGGAAGCACCATCATGTTGCTCGGCCAAGATCATCACCTCATCCACCATCTCTACCCACGAGTGCCTTTTTATAACTACCGCAAACTGTTTCGCGAAATTTCAGATTCTCTCATCGAACAAGGTGCTTCTATTCAGATTGCGGGCATTCGAAACTGAGCCCTATTTGAGGGCCATTTAGTCCTTTTCTTCATGATGATGTGGAGGAGATTTCTACTTGGCGTTCGTCACTCTGTGAGGGTGGGTAGAGGGCATAGGCTCAATGTCAATGTCAATGTCTTTGCCGAATAGCACTCACAACACTCGAGTCGGCCTTCTTGCCTATGGAGCAATTGGTCATGAGCACAATCTTGCAGTGCAGGGAACACCAGGTCTGGTCCTGACTGCGGTCTGTGACGTCAACCCAGAACGCATCGCCGCGGCTAGAGAACTTGCCCCCACAATCGACGCCTTCACAGATGCGACAGCCATGCTTGACTCTGGCGCGATTGATCTTGTCGTTATTTCTACTCCGCCCAATAGTCACTATTCGTGGGCAAAAGAAGCACTCCTTCGTGGTGTTCATGTGGTGTTGGAAAAGCCAATGGCACTCACCGCCGAACAATGCGATGAATTGATGTTGCTTGCTGCACAGAAACAACTGATGCTTGTGGTGTATCAGAATCGCCGCTATGACGCCGATTTTGTCACCATCTCGCGATTGATTTCAGAGGGAGCAATTGGCGAAGTGTTTCAATATGACTGTTTTGTCGGTGGCTACTCTGAGCCATGTACGTACTGGCACTCAAATGCCGAGGTATCTGGTGGCGCTGTTTTCGACTGGGGAAGTCATTTCATTGACCAGATTCTGACAATCATTCCAGATGAGATTGCACACGTCAGTGGTCAGAATCACAAACGAGTGTGGATGCATGCAACAAATGCAGATCATGCACAAGTCACCGTTACATTCGCATCAGGTGCTCAAGCAACATTTGTGAATTCAGATCTGGCCGCTGCTCGCAAGCCAAAGTTTTATGTGTTGGGAACCAAAGGGGCGATCGTGGGCAATTGGGATCCCGCAGCTGAACCCGCAGTGGCAGATTTGCCGGCCGTCATCACGTTGTATGCACAAGATGGAAGTACCACGACTGTCGCTCTCGATGAAGTTGCACCTTTCTCTTTCCATCACTCACTTGTTGATTATCTTCACCATCAAGTTCCAATGGCAGTGCAGTCGCTGCAGTCACGCAATGTGGTGTCCATTATGGAAGCAGCAGAGCGCTCCGCTCTCGCCAATGCCATGCCTGTTGTCCCCAATATTGTTGCGCAGTGACAGTTCGCTGGGGGTTTATCGGGGCAGGATATGTCGCAAGTCGCGCCATGGCACCGGCTGTGCATGTTGTAGATGGTGCACAGCTTTATGCAGTGGCTAGTCGAGACCGTAAACGTTCCGAAGCACTTGAACCCAAAGTTGTACATGACTCATATCAAGCTCTCATCGATGATCCCCATGTTGATGCGGTGTACATCAGTCTCACCAATGTGCAGCACACACAATGGGTACTCGCGGCTCTAGAAGCCGGAAAGCATGTGTTGTGTGAAAAACCTCTGGCGATGAATGCCGAGGAAGCTCGACTGATGATGGCAACTGCGCAAGACAATGACCGCATGTTGGTAGAGGCAGTGTGGACACGTTGGCAACCACGCATGCAGCGCATGGCAGAAGTGGTGCGCAGCGGAGATTTAGGCGATGTAGTCAATGTGTCATCGTCGTTCACTTTTCAAGGTGATCTCACACACAACTATCGTTCAGACCCCACCATGGGTGGGGGCGCACTGTTAGACGTAGGTGGATATCAGGTGCATCTGTGGCTGATGCTTTTGGGTGAGACAACAACATGCGACATCACGAGTGTGGAAAGAACCATCGGACCTACGGGCATCGACCTCACTACTTCTGTGCACGCACGACTCAACAGCAACATCGATGCGCTCGCACTGTCGTCATTTGATCTTGCGCCACAGCAAACCATTGCGGTGCAGGGCACTGAGTCTTCAATGCACACAGGCGATGGAGAAGCATTCACATTTTGGAAGCAACAAGGAACTCTTGTTATAGGTGACGCTGTCGAAGAGTTTGCACCCAGTGATGCCTTTGCACTGATGGTGCACGAAGTAAGCGCAGCTTTCCGCGGAGATGAGGCCTATGTGTTCCCTTGGGAAAGCTCTGTGCGAGTGGCCGAGATTGTCGAAGAGATTGCACAGTTCACAACCTCGTAGTTATGCCAGAAACAAGGCAGACAGCATCAGGCCACAAGTGAATAGGTTTCATTCGGTCTGATCTCGCCTTTATGCGAAAAGCGTGTAATGCTGACCGTATGAGTGCAGACAAGCCCCAGAAAATTGTTTCCGATATGCGCAATGTTCGCTATGGCGAAGTGTTGGGTGTGTTTGTTCGTGACACGGATTTGTACGCCGAGGTGTGGGGCACACAGATGTTGCACGACTGTCCGATGGAGTGGTGGAATTCGCTTGATCCAGAGTCATTGAAAAGTGATCTTGGTGCGCTGGGAATCAAAATGAATGGTCCGCGTCGTTGGGTGTTGGATGGATTTGGCAACAAGACAGCCCACATAGAGCCCGTGATTCGTGATTTCAACGGTCTTCCTATGCGCCGCATCGCAACCGTGGAATTCAAGCCAGGGGATAAGCCAGGGACCTCACCTTATGAAGAACGCCATGTGAATCGTGGTGCTGTGTTTTTTTGGGATGCCGGTACAGAGATATACGAGTTAGTACGTCCCGATGGTGAGGCGTATGTGATGCAAGCACTGTGCAACGCGGTTGATGAATCACTCAGCATTGACAACCTCTCGGAACTGGGAAGCAAACTGCAATTACCTCAGGGTTGGTCATATCGCACACGCATTCTTGAGGAAGATCTTGTCGTCGACACCTCTGATCACTTTGCAACAGTGGTGCAAGACGAATTAGAAAACACCTACACCTTGCCGTATTGAGCTCTCGCTTTATTGCACTTGAGTGATAGCCACGGAAATAGATGGGCCTGCAGGACGCACCGGATTAGTTTGTGGGGCGATGGCTAGTATTCGCGTCGCAATATCGGCTGAGGAATACATGATCTGGACATAGTCGCCAGCTGCAAGATCAATGATGTAGTTGGAAGTTGCAACCTGGCGAAGTGACGCTGTGATAGTGATCTCTGAGTTACTTAGTGGGACATCGTTTCCATTTCGACGAAGCCAGATGTCCATAATGTCATTTCCGGAATCTGTTTTTGTGAGTTGTGCAGAGAACTGGATGTTGTATGTCCCGGTTCGGGCAACAACAATGTGGGAGCCAAACTCCACTGAAACGCCGCTTGCAGAGACACCATTGACGCCCGGCGTAATCTGATTAAAAGTCATTGCTTTGGGTGTATTCACGGTGTCAATTTGTTGTGTGGTGGTGTCTCTAAATGAACCGTATGCAGGGACTAGACCGTTGATGCCGTTTTGCCCGTTTGCGCCGTTAAATCCATTGGTGCCCGGTATTCCTTGGATGCCCTGTGGTCCTTGGATTCCTTGAGCACCTGAAGGACCAGTGGCCCCGGTAATCCCCGCAGCACCAGCCGGTCCTTGGGCGCCAATTTCTCCTGCTACGGCAAAGCGCGCATTCAACATTGTCCCAGTTCCAGAGATTCGATCAACAAGAAGTGCAATGTTGCAGTTAGTGATACTTCCCACTCGTCCTTCGACAAATCTGGTGGTTTTAGTATTTCCTCCCACGACCACTCTGATGCGCATGCCTGTCACAAAAGGAGATTGATTGCTGACAGGGAAGAATTTCAGGCCCATTGAAATAGGAATTGGGCCAGTTGCGATTGCTGCAGTGAGTGGAGTTGCAGTGCGCAAACATGTGGCAGAACTCGCCGGTTGTGGTGTTGCTACGCCGAGGCCAATGATGCCCAGAGCAGCGACGAATATATAGAGATGTTTTTTGCCCATATAGACAGTGTGTGTGCCACCTGCAGTGATACAGAGGAATAGACATACCTAATTACATAGGTGTGTAGGAAGTGATTTTTGTACTGGTCATGTACACAAATCCTGGCCATGCAATCGTGATCGGGCAGTTTGTCATTGACTCTCGCACCACCCCCGTCTTAGAAGCTCAGTTGATAAAGCATGGGTTTGCTAAACCTGTGGCTGATAACGCCGATGCCTATTGAGAGCGAGAATGATGTAGGCGCTTTCTGGTCACTACTGTTACAAGGCCAATAATCAAGAGGCTCACGGCAATGTTTGCAAGGCTGAGGTCGTTGCCGGTTGCAGGCAAGCTCCTGGCTGAGAGCTCGGGGCTGGTTGAAATTGGTGTGGTTGTACTTGGCGCCGGTGGTGGTGTTGTGGTTGTTGCGATAGTTGTCGTGGCCGTTTGAGTCACTGTCACTGTTACTGCAATTTCAACCGAAAATCCGGAGTAATACTGAGACCGAGAATTGGCGACTGCCACAAGACGAAAGACCTGATTGTTGACAAAAAGACTTGGATTGGTTAGGGACACAGTAAATGTCTTTGCCTGGGCGAATTCTGCTTGGGTCCATTCAATTGATGTATTGGATAATGCGATACCTGAAGGAACGCTGGCGGCGAAGTTGAGGATTACTGAACACGGCAAGTTTGGATCAGACGGGCAAATGATTGGTTCATCCAGCGTTGCGGAAATCTGAGTACTTCCACCCTCTGCAAGGGTAAAAGCAGCGGGAGTGACGCTAATTTTTGGAGTCATCACTCGAGATGGGAATGCTTGAGATGGGTTGGCTGCATGGATGCTGAACCCTGCCACTATGAGCAACACAACAAAAAGAACCCAACCAAAACGCATTACTCTCAACATGTGTTACACGGTATGCGGAACAAAAGGATTTTGGACGGTTTTCGCGCAGTCTTTCTACTCTGAGTGCACTCCAGTAACCTTCATATAGATGACGCAAGGTGTGTCGGCGAATTTCGCACCACAATTCGCACCATCCCCCGCCTTCGTGAGGCTGGTGCGTAATTCCAAACCCCAGTGTTGATGGGGTAGCGACTGGGGTTTCAGTAAACGTTTGGAACGCGAAATGCCGTTTTTTGGAACGCGGCATTCTTGTTCTTCAGGTTAAAGAATTGTCAAAGCCTCAGGCGATTGATGTTGTAGTTGCTGTCCATCCGTCGGGCATGAGGGGAGCAAGAAATGACTCTGAGGAGATTGAGCCTTTTGCTTGACCTGCTTTCCAGATGTCGTATTTGTTATCTGAATACTGACTAAAAAATTCAGTGACCTTCAGGTGAAGTTCTTCAACGACATGTGAGTATTCAGGTTGATCAGCCACGTTGTGTGTTTGTAGTGGATCGCTCTTGTGGTCGAAGAGAACGTTCGGTCCCGCCCCGGGAAGACGACACCAATAAGAGAATTGATCTGTCCGTACTCCGCGGGACTCTTCTTGTTCAAAAAAGACTTCGCTGCGCTGATGATCTTCACCTTGAAGTAGTGCCTTAAAAGAGGTTCCTGCTGACTGGTCAAATTGACGTGGAGTCCCAACCATGTCGAGAACTGTTGATGGCAGGTCGATCTGGCTACACAGCGCATCTGATACGTAATTGTTTGGCACTGAAGGGTGGCGCACGATGAAGGGGATTCGCACAGCGGCATCGTATAAATGGGAAGGGCGCGTCTGGATGGTATGTCCCCATAGCCCGTGCTGCCCATACAGGTTGGCTTGATCTGCTGTGTAGATGATGATTGTGTCGTCGAGTAGGTTCTTGTCTTTGAGTGCTGAGACAATCTGGCCTACGCCATCATCGACAATTGCAATTTGTGCGCACACATTGGCCATTGATGCGGGGTCATTGTGCATCCTCATCAAGTTGTACAGCATGTGTCGGCTGTAACGATTCGGATCATCGGGGCCCCGAATAAGACTCAACATCTCATCAGAGATTGCCGTGCGTGGAAAAGTATCGAACTTTTTGTCGACGAACATTTCATAGAAGCGATTACGGAAATCTGGACCAAGATTGGTCGGAGGTAGCAAATACGGTGCGTCGTAGTTGACCATCAAAAAGAATGGCTGGTCGCCGCGTTCTTCGATGTAATCAACTGCTCTCTCAGTGAAAAAGTCAACAATGTGTCTGTCATTGACCTCGTATTCTTTGCCGTGATCAATGACTTGGTTGTCGTAGAAGTCCTCAGTATGGCCACGAACAAATGTGACAGTTTGATCAAAACCAGGAATCGGGACTCGTGGTTGACCAAGATGGTGTTTGCCCACCATTGCGGTGTGATAGCCAGCACCTTGGAGGACTGTTGCTAGCGATTCAAATTCTTGAATCGCAGACCAACTATCTGGCCAATTTCGTAGATCCACATCTCGCAACCAACTGTGAACACCATGTTGTGAAGGCATGAGCCCAGTTAAAAGAGAAGCTCTTCCCGGTGAACACATCCCATTGGTGCAATAGAACCTTGTCAAAGTGGTTCCGTGCTTGGCTAGGTCGTCTATATGCGGGGTGTATACCTCATGGTTGCCGTAACAACCGAGCAGGTCTGGCGGCTGATTGTCAGCAGTAATCAGAACAATATTTGTCATGAACGAGACTTAGCAACGACGCGGTCTGCGGCGAGGTATCCAGATGAAATTGCTCCGTCCATGTAACCGTTCCACTCTGCAGCAGTTTCTGTTCCAGCCCATTCAATGAGACCAAATGGCCGGGTGAGTTCTTCTCCTAGTTGTGTCCACACTCCAGGTCCGAGGTGACCTCCGTAGCAACCGCCACTCCATTGTTCTGCAGTCCAGTCAAGTTCCACTACTTCAATAGGTGATGCAGCGGCTGGGCCGAACAGGTCAACCAACGTATTGAGGAAAATCTCGCGTCGTTCCTGAACGCTTAACGAAGACGCCTTTCGTGCATGTGCACCTTCAAAGAATCCCAACAACATTCCACTGCGACCATCTGGCGGAGAGTTATCGAAAGTGATGGAGACGGGGTGATCAAGAGAGACGCCAAAACCAGACATGTTGTCATCTCTCCAGAACGGGGTGTCATATGTGGCAATGATTTTGATAACGGCACCCATGGGAACATTTTGAACGAGTTGTTGACGCGCTGTTGGCAGGGGAGGCATAAACGCAATAGATCCAATTAAGTGTTGCGGAATTGCCACAATCACCGCGTCGGCTGAATACTCAGATTGTGTGGTGCGCACAATAACTCCAGCACCTGATTGAGAGATACTGACCACTGGTTCATTGAGATGAAGATGATTGCCAAGTTGTTTTGCCATGGTGTCAGAAATGAGTTGTGACCCTCCGACAATGCGACTTTTTTGCGCGCCCTCGGCGGTGCCCATTAAACGGTCGAGCATTCCACCTGAGTGGCAGTAGAAAAGAAAATGCAACAACGAAATTTCCGTTGCTTCTGCACTAAAGATTGCAGCGGTAATAGCCCGCCAGAAATCTCGAGACTGTTCGAAACGTAAGTGCTGACGTAGCCATGTCTCGAGTGTTTGTCCGTCCCATTCAGATGCCTTTGGTGATGTCCATGGTTCTTCGAGTGGAACCTTGGCTGCCATTCTTTCGAGACGCTTTTGTGAGATACCCACTTCGACAAGAACGTGAGGTGGCAGTCCGAATGTGTCGCCAGTGAACTTTTTAATCTTCCCTTTTAACGAGACGATGTAATCGCCCTTGTCGTATGTGTCAAAGGTGGATAATCCCAGTTCATCAATGAGTGCGAGTGCATGATCTTGCGTGGGGCCCACCCATTGTCCACCCACTTCCACAATTGACCCATCGTCAAAGACATGGTTGAGAGTTCTTCCGCCCACTCGATCACGCGCTTCCAGAACTTCCACCTCGACGCCAGATGCAACAAGGCGGCGTGCCGCCGATAGTCCGGCGAGCCCAGCTCCTACAACAACAACTTTCATAATTCCCCCTATTAAGTTGATTGATTAGTTAATCTAACAAATATTCCGCACCTCAAAATCACCTAGATTTCAGGTCAACCAAGGAGATGTATGGGTCGGCCCAGTTTGCGCACTATTCGCCAAGAAGAACTCCTCGACGCTGTAGTGGGGATTATTACGACAAAGGGCGTCGCAGGACTCACCGTTGCCGACGTTGCAAAACTGGCGGGAACTCAATCATCCAAAGTGCATCATTATCTGGGCTCTCGAGAAGAGATGATTGCAGCAGCTATAGATCGGGCGATGAATTCTGTTGAAGAGATTGTGGTGAGTGCTTTGTCATCGTTAGAACCGCACAATCGGCTTGATGCACAGATTGAGATTTTGTTTGGCGCGGATCTTTTGGAGCCTCACATCAACCAATTAATTGATCAGTTGATTGCTGCGACATACATAGATGAAGCCATCCGTGCACATGTCAGTCGGATGTACCAAAGATTCCTAGAGATTCTTATTGAAAGTTTTGAACTTGCAGTTCCTCATCTTCCTGCAGGGGAACGTCATCAAGCCGCACACACAATTCTTGCGCTTGCTCATGCGACACCAACTTTTGAATGGCTTAGTCTTGATGCAGAAAACATCCACGAGGGACGCTTGGCGGCGGAAAAAATTGTGTCAGATGCAAGAACACGCAGTAAGGAAATCTCCAAATGACAAAAATCGGTTTAGTTCTTTATCCGCAATTCACTGCATTGGACATTGTTGGTCCTTTTCAAACATTGGTGGATGTTCCTGGTTTGGATGTTTTCTTTGTTGCCGAGACAGTAGGCCCGGTCACCGATCACACGGGACGGCTTGTGCTGCATGCAACTCATGCATTTAGTGAGATAGATGCACTCGACATTGTGGTTGTGCCAGGTGGTTTTGCAGACCGCGTACTTGACGAAGACAACGCTGTGGTGCAATTCATTAAGCGAATACATCCAACAACACAATGGACAACCAGTGTGTGCACGGGTTCCATTTTCCTTGCTCACGCGGGGGTGTTGAACGGTCTTGTCGCCACGACGCACTGGGGTTCATATGACCGACTCACTGCACTTGGAGTTATCGCTACAGATCAGCGCGTTGTGCACACGGGAAAGATCATCACAGCGGCAGGGGTTTCGTCGGGTATCGATATGGGTTTGGTGCTCGTCGCGCAGTTAGCTGGTGAAGAAACTGCCAAAGCCATTCAATTGGCTATCGAATATGACCCACAGCCCCCATTTGATTCCGGATCACCTGCAAAGGCGACACCTGAATTGGTGGCATTGGTGTCGGAGATCTTTAGCCAAAGAGGGTGATTCTCATGGGCTGCATCTTCTTGTTTGTTTCTCCATCTCGCTGGCACTAGTAACCTTTATCCAGATGATGCATCATGTGTCGGCGAATTTCGCTCCACATTTCGCACCATCCCC
>JBIIBO010000027.1:0-16909 GCA_044239355.1 Ilumatobacteraceae bacterium | reverse complement strand
TCTTCATGCTGCATGGTCGCTCACCATGTTGAATCGCAAGGCTCGTCCTGTGAAGTACCAAAGTGCTCGTGACTATCAGATTGCAAACTTTGCAAGCCGCACCATGCGCTGGTCTGGTTTGGTCATCTTGGCCTTTTTGGCATGGCACTTGTTGGATCTCACCTTTGGTGTGGTGAACAGTGAAGTGGGCAACAAAGTGTTGTACCCAGGTGACACCGAAGAAGTGAAAGCCGTATACGTCAGTGTCATCGCAAGCTTTGAGCGCACCCCAGTTGCACTGTTCTACGTCTTTGCCAACATCTTGTTGGGTATTCACTTGTTCCACGGTGCGTGGAGCATCTTTCAATCATTTGGTTGGAATAACCCACGCTTCAACAAATGGCGTCGCGCGTTCGCTACTGGTTTTGCTGCCGTCGTAGTTGTCGGCAATGTTTCATTCCCCATCGCCGTCATGGCCGGCGTTATTTCCTAAACGAAGAAGGACACTCTCGTGACACTTACAGATCAACTCTTTGCACAAAATACAGTGCGGCTCGACAGCAAGATTCCCGAAGGCCCAATGGCCGACAAGTGGAACAACTACAAAGACAACATGAAGTTGGTGAACCCCAACAACAAGCGCAAGTTCAAAGTCATTGTTGTGGGCACCGGTCTTGCAGGTGCATCTGCTGCGGCAACGTTGGCAGAACTTGGCTACCAAGTAGATGCATTTACATTCCATGACTCTGCTCGTCGTGCGCACTCCATTGCGGCACAAGGCGGAATCAACGGAGCAAAAAACTACAAAGGTGACGGAGACAGCATTCATCGCTTGTTCTACGACACCGTAAAAGGTGGCGACTTCCGCGCCCGCGAAGCAAACGTGCATCGCCTGGCCGAGAACTCAGTGGACATCATCGACCAGATGGTTGCCCAAGGCGTTCCTTTTGCCCGTGAATACGGTGGTTTGTTAGACAACCGATCATTTGGTGGAGCACAAGTAAGCCGTACGTTCTACGCACGCGGTCAAACTGGTCAGCAGTTGTTGCTCGGTGCATACCAGCAGTTCTCTCGTCAAGTGGGTCTTGGCGGTGTGCGCATGTTCAACCGTTCAGAGTTGATCGATATCGTGGTGATTGATGGTCGTGCAGCAGGAATTGTTGTACGCGATCTTGTGACAGGTGAATTGACATCGCATTCTGCACACGCAGTGGTGTTGGCAACAGGTGGATACGGAAACGCATTCTTTTTGTCCACCAACGCAATGGCTTGCAACGTCACCGCTGCATGGCGTGCACACCGCAAGGGTGCATTGTTTGCAAACCCCTGTTACACACAAATTCACCCCACGTGCATTCCGCAAAGCGATGACAGCCAGTCCAAGTTGACCTTGATGTCAGAGTCACTGCGCAACGATGGTCGCGTATGGGTTCCTACCAATCCTGATGAGACACGTCCAGCGCACCTCATTCCAGAAAATGAGCGCGACTATTACTTGGAGCGCTTGTATCCATCGTTTGGCAACTTGGCTCCTCGCGACATTTCATCGCGTGCAGCAAAGCGTGCGGTCGACAAGGGCCTCGGCGTTGGCGCAAAGAAAAACGGCGTCTATCTCGACTTCTCAGACGCCATCAATCGTTTGGGTCGCGACGTGGTGCAAGAGCGCTACGGCAACTTGTTCGAAATGTATGAGCGCATCGCAGGCGAGAACCCCTACGAGCAGCCCATGCGTATCTATCCCGCATCGCACTACACAATGGGCGGCCTGTGGGTGGACTACGAATTGATGACCAACGTTCCTGGTCTGTATGCAGCAGGTGAGGCGAACTTCTCTGATCACGGTGCAAACCGTCTCGGAGCGTCAGCTCTCATGCAAGGCCTCTCAGATGGTTACTTCGTGTTGCCGTACACAATTGGTAACTACTTGGCGCCGATGTTGAATCAGCCCACACCAGATACCAATCACCCAGAGTTCAAAAAAGCAGAGCAAGAAGCACAACAGCGCTTCAACGGCTACTTGGCAGTGGGTGGAACTAAGTCACCAGACTTCTTCCATCGTGAACTTGGAAAGATCATTTGGGATTACTGCGGCATGGAGCGCACCGAGCAAGGTCTCGAAAAAGCCTTGTCGGAAATTCCTGCGCTGTATGAAGAATTCAAAAAGGATCTACGCGTGACCGGAAACGGCGAGAGCATGAACCAGACACTCGAAAAGGCTGGTCGAGTCGATGACTTTTTCCAGTTGGGAATGTTGATGTGTCGTGATGCTCTTGATCGCAACGAAAGCTGTGGTGGACACTTCCGCGCCGAATATCAAACCGATGACGGCGAAGCATTGCGTGACGACGAAAACTACTGTCACGTGTCTGCCTACGAATGGGGCGGCGATCCAATGAAGCCACGTCTCAACGTGGAGCCACTCGAATTCGAAGAAGTACATCTCGCAACCAGGAGCTACAAGTGAGCAACACAATCAAAAACATCACGCTCAAGATTTGGCGTCAAGATGGCCCTGCAGCCAAAGGCCATTTCGAAACGCACAAGATTGATGAAATCACCGATGAGGCTTCGTTTTTGGAGATGCTCGACATCTTGAATGATTCTCTTGTGACTGAAGGCAAAGAAGCAGTGGTGTTCGATCACGACTGTCGTGAAGGAATTTGCGGCACCTGTTCTTTGATGATTGATGGACAAGCTCACGGACCACAGCGCGGTACTGCAACATGTCAGTTACACATGCGCAAGTTCAAAGATGGCGATTCCATCACCATCGAGCCATGGCGTGCATCAGCTTTCCCGATCATCAAAGACCTCATGGTGGATCGTTCCGCATTTGACCGCATTATCGAATCTGGTGGATACATCACCGCTGAAACCGGTGGTGCACCAGATGCAAACCTGATTCCTATTCCCAAGCCCATCGCAGATGCAGCTATGGACTCAGCTGAGTGCATTGGTTGTGGTGCATGTGTGGCCGCTTGCCCGAACGGTGCAGCAAACTTGTTCACCGCCGCCAAGGTGGCACACCTCAACCGCTTGCCACAAGGCCAAGCAGAGCGTTACAGCCGCGTGGAATCCATGGTGGAGACCATGGACGACTACTTCGGCTCGTGTACCAACCACGGTGAGTGTGAGGCTGCGTGCCCGAAGGAAATCAGCATTGACGTCATTGCATTGATGCACAAGGACTACCGCAAAGCCAAGTTCTCAAATCGCAAAGACCTCGCCCGCTCATAGGCTCGGCGTTATGACCAAGCCAGCTGCTCCCCCAAGCCTTCCCACCACGTTGGGTGCCCTTCGGGCCTCTGGCTGGGTGTCAGTGCCCGTAAAGGAAGAACTGCGCGCTAACGCGGTGCGCAACATCTCTGCTGGCACTCCATTATTTGATGGCGTGATGGGTTATGAAGACACTGTCATGCCTCAGTTGGAGAACGCATTGCTCGCCGGTCACGACGTGGTGTTTTTAGGCGAGCGTGGTCAGGCAAAAACTCGCATGATTCGCTCTCTCACAAATCTGTTGGATGAGTGGATGCCGATTATTGCCGGCTCTGAAATCAACGATGACCCGTACAACCCTGTGTCGCGCTATGCCCGTGATGTGGTGGCTGCAGAGGGCGACAATGCCTCCATCGCGTGGGTACATCGCAGCGAACGATTCGGTGAAAAACTTGCCACTCCGGACACTTCAATTTCTGACCTCATTGGTGAGGTGGATCCCATCAAGGTGGCCGAAGGCCGTTACCTCAGCGATGAGTTGACCTTGCATTACGGATTAGTGCCACGCACTAACCGTGGCATCTTTGCCATCAATGAATTGCCTGACCTCAGCGAGCGCATACAAGTGGGTCTTCTCAATGTGTTGGAAGAACGCGATGTGCAGATTCGTGGCTACAAAATCAGCCTTCCTATTGACGTGTTGTTAGTGGCATCTGCCAACCCAGAGGACTACACCAACCGCGGTCGCATCATCACTCCGTTGAAGGATCGTTTCGGTAGTCAAATTCGCACGCACTATCCGTTAGATGTCGAGACTGAAATCGCCATCATGCGTCAAGAGGCGCGTCCTGCATCTATTGGGAAAGTGCATGTAGAGATGCCTGCGTTTATGGAGCGCATCATTGCGACGTTCTCACAACAAGCACGTCACAGCAGCCAAGTGAACCAACGCAGTGGTGTCAGTGTGCGTTTGTCGGTGAGCAACTATGAAGTACTCAGTGCCAATGCCGTGCGTCGTGCATTGCGTGCAGGTGAAACCAATGTTGCACCGCGCGTGAGCGATCTTGATGCACTTGCTGCATCAACTGGTGGCAAAGTAGAAATTGAATCTCTTGAAGAAGGCCGCGAATCGGTCATCTTGCAGCAATTGATTTCTGCTGCAGTATTGACGGTGTTCCGTGAATTCACTGCTGGCATTTCTTTGGCTGAAGTAGTCACTGCATTTGAAGAAGGCGTTGTGGCACATGTGGGTGAAGACATTGCATCTACAGAGCTTCTGGCCATTTTGGAAAGTATTCCCGCACTTGCTGGCCCAGTTGCCACATTGACGTCTGGTGAGAAGAACCCTGCAGTGGTGGCAAGTGCCGTGGAATTTGTTCTTGAAGGCTTACACCTCACGCGTCGTCTCAACAAAGACGCATCAGGGAATTCTTCGACGTATCGCTCGCGAATGAAATAGTGGGTCTAGATCACAAAAGGTGATCGTGTCCACAATTCGCCAGTGTCGTTGCGTGCAGCATTTGCCGCCTCGCCACTTAATGTCACCACGTCAAGTGCTTCGCTCAAGCCCCTCAAGGTAAGAGCGGCGTGCTTTGTTGCCATAACGCCTTCTGGCAAAATTTCAATCTGCTCTGCGGGCATGATCACTTCAAATGGCTCCGCGGCATCACACAGGCGCGCTGCCATATTCACAGCAGTACCTATGTAGTCGTCGCCTTCGAAGAGCAATGCAAGCCCTGATGCGATTCCCACTCGGATGCTCAAAGGTGCACACGCTGCTAGCGACCGTTTTTGTAACTCGAGTGCAAAGGTCACCGCATCGCGCTGGTCTACAGCCACGATCATGCAGCCATCTCCAAGCCACTTAGCAATACGTACGCCAGTCTCAGAGGCCACATCTCGCGTCACAGCCCTCCATGAGGCCAGCAGTCGACCCGCGGCGTCATCGCCGTTTTCCGTCGTAAAGTTCGTAAACCCCGAAATATCGACGAAGACAAAAGTTCTTGGCACCCGCATGGTGACTCCTACCTTAGAGCAAGTAGGTTGCCAATATGTCTGCGAGGTTCACCTACTCCCGCTGGGACGGAACCCAGTCCGGCTTCAGCATGGAAGCAGACGAGGTTTTAGGCGAACTCACCGACGATTTGCTGTTCCACGGGGACATCAACACCGCCCTTCGACGCATGATGCGCGAGGGCATGCGCGACGCCGACGGAAACCGAATTGAGGGTCTTCGCGAGATGATGGACAAGATCCGTCAGCGCAAAAAAGAAATTGAAGAAAGCGGCGACTTAGGAGGGGTGTACTCAGAGATTGCCGATGCCTTGCGTGACATCATCGATGAGGAACGCCATGCGGTGGAGAACTCGGTGCGCGATGCCGAAACATCTGGTGATGAGCGTCGTGCACAAAACGCCCGCGATGCGGCAATGGAGCGTCAATTCCGCCTTGACATGATGCCTGACGATCTCGCCGGCCTTGTGCGTGAATTACAGAGCTACGACTTTGAGTCCAAAGAAGCCGAACAACGCTTTGAAGAGATGCTGGACAAATTGCGTCAACAAATGATGCAACAAGTGGTGGACCAGATGGCTGACGGCATGCAGAACATGGGACCCGAAGACATTGCGCGCATGAAAGACATGATGGCTGCGCTCAATGACATGATCGATAAACGCGAACGTGGCGAAGATCCTGAGTTCGAAAAGTTCATGGAACAGTTCGGTGATTTCTTTCCAGAGAATCCAGAAACGCTTGATGAATTGCTCGAAAACATGGCCCAACGCATGCAAGCGATGCAAGATTTCATGAATTCGCTCACTCCCGAACAACGGTCCCAGTTGCAACAGTTATCTGACCAGCTCATGGAAGACATGGATCTGAATTGGCAGATGCAACAACTCGGAGAGAAGTTGTCGCAAATGTTTCCTCAACCTGGCGGCGAGCAGGGCTATAACTTCCGCGGCGAACAGCCCATGGATATGCAACAGGCCATGCAGGCAATGCAAGAGATGGGCCAACTCACCGACATGGAAAACATGTTGCAACAGGCCAGTAATCCTGCTCAGTTGTCTGAAGTCGACATCGACAAAGTGCGCGAGTTGTTGGGCGAAGGCTCAGCACAATCACTAGAGCGACTTGCCGAAATGACCAAGGTGTTGGAAGAGGCTGGCTTGGTGCATCGCAAAGAAGGCAAGTTGGAACTCACCCCGAGGGGTCTGCGCGCTATTGGTAACAATGCGCTGCGTGAGATGTTCTCGCGTATCTCTCGAGACAAACTGGGCCAACACCGCATGCCATCAGAAGGTATGGGTCATGAGCGCACGTATGACTCCAAGCCCTATGAATTTGGTGATCCTTTCCGCCTCGATCTACAGCGCACTATTCGCAATGCCATCGGTCGACAGGGCAGTGGTACACCGGTGCGATTGACGCCTGATGATTTTGAAATCGAGCGCACCGAACACACCACTCGTGCTTCCACTGTGTTGTTGTTGGATCTTTCTTTTTCCATGGTGCAAGCAGATCGTTTTGTTCCCGCGAAAAAAGTTGCTATCGCAATGCATTCACTCATCAGTTCGCAATTCCCTCGCGACTTTTTATCCATTATCGGATTCAGCAGTATTGCCTACCCCTTAAAGCCCGATGAGTTGCCTGAGGTGAGTTGGGACCGCGAGTACGGCACCAATATGCACCACGCTTTTGCTCTTGCCCGCAAGCAATTGGCGGGTCAACCAGGCACCAAACAAATCCTGATGATCACCGATGGTGAACCCACCTCGCACATCACTCCTGAGGGATATCCGCTCTTTACGTACCCCTATATTCAAGAGTCCGTGGAGTACGCGATGCGCGAGGTCATGCGTTGTACGAAAGACAACATCACAATCAATTCATTCGTTCTTGATGCCTCTGGTCAGCTGCGTTCCATCATTGAGCAAATGACTCAAATCAATAAAGGCCGTGCCTTTTTCACCTCTGCAGACAACTTAGGTGAGTATATGTTGGTCGATTTCTTCGAAAATCGCCGAAAAATGTCCCGTTCTCGCTAATTTCTGCGCTCTGAGTTTGCTATTTCCTCCTGTATTTGTCACAATGACATGGCTGTAATTACAGGGGTGCAAGTCGATTTCTCCACAGAGAGTCGCTCGTGCCTGATGCTGGGAGGCAAACAGAAATGCTCGAAGAACACACACCAATAAATCTTGAACGTGGTTGGCAAGACGCGGCGAACTGCTTGGGCGTGGATCCAGACCTCTTCTTCCCAGAGCGTGGCGCAAGCACCCGCGAGGCCAAAGAAGTGTGCAAGGGCTGTGTAGTGCGCGGAGAGTGCCTCGAATATGCCCTGGCCAATGGTGAAAAGTTTGGCATCTGGGGCGGGCTCTCCGAGCGTGAGCGTCGCCGTCTGCGCCGCCAACGCGCACAAGACACTCGCCGTATCGTCAACGGTTAAATCCGGTGCTCTAGGCGCCACTCAATCGTTTTCGTGT
Organism: Ilumatobacteraceae bacterium; assembly: GCA_044239355.1. GTDB lineage: Bacteria > Actinomycetota > Acidimicrobiia > Acidimicrobiales > Ilumatobacteraceae > UBA2093. The sequence continues at coordinate 9,224 of JBIIBO010000027.1, read as the reverse complement.
CGTCAAGATCGAGAGTCTCCCACCGATCTGACGGAATTTTTTCTAAAGCGTTGCGTGGTATCAAACCCACAAGTTCGCATCTGTCAATAGCAACGTGTGTGGCCACTAGGTCATAGGCAACATCTGGTCCGTGTGTATCGGGCGCAATCAAGTTGCAGCTCACTTGAGTGAACTCACCTACTTGCAATCCCAGTGTGCGTATCTGTGCCGAACGTACATGTGTGGCTATCTGTCGTGTCTGTGTGAGATCTACGTCGCGTAGCCACATGTTCCAGGCCACCAGCGGTTCTCGTGCGCCCACACATAATGCGCCAGCTGTGGGGTGTGCATGATCTGGGCCAACATCAGGACGCAATGTTTTCCAGGCATTTTTACGAATATCAGGCAATGAACGTTCATGCCCATAGAGAAACACCGGCACTTCAAGTTCACGCCCAGCCCACTGTGCAAACTCGTCTCGCGCAGCTAGTGCATCGTGCATTGTGGAATTGTGTAACGGCACAAACGGCACCACATCTACAACACCAAGTCGTGGGTGCACGCCGTCGTGTGTGTCCAAGCTGCACAACTCCAGAGCATTGCGAGTGAGTTCTCGGGGGGCATCAGTTCCGATGAGAGTAAACACGCTGCGGTTGTGATCTGGGTCGGTGTGAACATCAAGTAGAGCGCCGCTCACGCATGTGCGAAGTGCGTCCAAAATGGCAACATTTCGACCTTCGCTGATATTGATGACGCATTCCAACACACTGGTGTTCCTACCAAGGCGCAGACGCGTCTGCTACCTGTGGTGGTAGGGTTTCGCTCATGGGAACATCCGAGCTCGTCATTATTGCTGTTGTTTTCTTGGTGCTTTTTGGGGGATCCCAATTGCCCAAGTTGGCAAAGAACCTTGGTTCTGCACAACGTGAACTGAAAAAGGCAATGGAAGAGGGCAAGGACGAACCTGGCACCTCTGCACCTAAAGAGTCGTAAACACTGTGCGCCGCACCAAAGTGCGGGATCAGTTACACCAATAGGCCGCGACGGCGCTTCAGGATTCTCCTGCGCTCGCGCTCTGAACATCCACCCCACACGCCATGCTCAATGCGCTCTTCGAGTGCGTACTCGAGACATTGAGAAGTGACAGGGCATCCCTTGCAGATGGCACGGGCGCGATCTACGCCTACGCCGTCAGAAGGGAAGAACGTGGCGGGTGGGTAATTTCGACAATTACCTTGGCCCATCCACGAAGTGGGTGAATCATCAAAGGGAACCTGTGTGACGGGTTCACTGGTGACTTGAATTTTTGCTTTCATGGCTCTCCTCGCCGTGGCTTCCGGTTGAAACCACTCTCGGTCGGTGTCTATGTGACGCCGAGTCATGGCGGGAAAGTTCCCGCAAAAACAGTCAAGCACGAATGAGGCAACTCTGGGCGTCGGGAATGTAAAGGTTTGGCAAGAATGTATGTTTTCCACAGGCAATCGCTGATTTATGCAATGAAATCAAGCAAAAATCGCGTTTATTGAGCTGTGAAAGGTGTCATTGGGCTGTGCCGATAGGCTGAGAGCGTTCTCAATCACAGATACACAGGCCAACGGAGGCACCATGTCGGACACTCAGATGCAACAAGCACCTCAAGCCCACGCACGCATTGTGTATCTCGGCGCAGTTTCGCCCCATTGGGAGGTCTACGGCGATTACGGCGACCAGACCCTTCTCGATGAATTCCGCGCGCGAGTGCTCGCGCGTTTGGTCCTTTTGCCACGTGACGATCCACAATTTCGCCGCAATATGGCCCGCATCGTGCGCGATGCCGAGCGTGAGTTGATTTCGCTTGAATGGGACATGGGTGACCCCAACTACGAGTACTGATCCCTCTCGGGCCGGTAGAAAGCCCCCGCGGGTTACTTCGTGGGAACAACCAGGTGAACTGTGTCTTAAGCATGGTGCACTACCTACGGTGTCGGGCACTGTTGCTCGTTACCATTTCTCACGATGAGTCGTTGGTACGGCAACCGAGAGTTGAGTTGGCTGGACTTTAACGGCCGTGTCCTTGCGTTAGCTAAAGAGACTTCGATTCCTTTGCTGGAACGTATGAAGTTTTTGGCGATTTTTTCTTCCAACTTGGATGAATTTTTTCAAGTACGTGTGGCTGCTCTCAAGGGTCAAGTTGCAGCAGGACTAGTGGCAGCAAGTTCTGATGGTTTGTCCCCACAACGTCAGTTGCGAGAAATTGCACGATATGTGGATGCCTTAGTGCAAGAGCATGAACATCTATTGCTTGATGTATTAATTCCTGAATTGCGCACTCACGATGTGGAAATTGTGCGCTGGGATGAACTCACTTCGGCAGAAAAGCGTGAAGCGACCACATATTTTGAACGCCAACTCTTTCCAGTATTGACCCCACTTGCCGTAGACCCTGCACATCCATTTCCGTATGTGTCGAACTTGGCAATCAGTTTGGGTGTGTTGGTGCGCAATCCGCTCACGATGGAACAACGCTTCGCACGCGTGAAAGTACCCACGCTCATTAAGCGTTTCTACCAAGTCACCGAGGGACGTTTCGTTCCAGTGGAAGATGTTATTGCTGCACACATTGGCGAATTGTTTGAAGGAATGACCATTGTGCACGTGACTACATTTCGTGTCACACGCAACGCAGACCTCACCTTAGAAAGTGAAGATGCAGACGATTTGTTGGCAGCAGTGGAGATGGAACTTCGACGTCGTCGATTTGGTCGCGCAGTACGTCTCGAAGTGGACGACGCCATTGACCCCTCTGTTCTTTCTATGTTGCTGGAGGAATTAGAACTTGATGAGATGGACGTCTCGCGTCATCGAGCACCATTGGCCACATCGGCGCTGTGGGAAATTCATTCTGCTGTCGATAATCCGTCTTTGAAGGACACACTGTGGCAATCAGTCACTGCTGGTCGATTGGCCGCAGCTGATGGCAACGATCAATCAATTTTTAGTGTGTTGCGCACGCGAGATCTCTTAGTGCATCACCCGTATGAGTCTTTTTCTTCTTCAACTGAAGAGTTCATCGAACAGGCTGCAACTGACCCGCGAGTACAGGGAATCAAAATCACTTTGTATCGCACTTCACCAGATTCTGCCATTGCACGCAGCCTTATCAAAGCAGCCGAGATGGGCAAACAAGTAGTTGCTCTTATTGAACTGACTGCTCGATTTGATGAAGCAACCAATGTGGGTTGGGCAAAAGAACTAGAACGAGTGGGAGTACATGTGGTGTACGGAGTTGTGGGTCTCAAGACTCACAGCAAGTGTGTGCTTGTGGTCCGCCAGGAAGAAACTGGGCTTCGTCGTTATGTGCATGTGGGCACTGGTAACTACAACTCCAAGACAGCCAAGACATATGAAGACATTGGCCTGTTTTCTTGTAATGAAGAAATTTGTGACGATGTGTCACGACTGTTCAATGCTCTCACCGGGTTCAGCAATGAACCGGAATACTCTTGTTTAATAGTGGCTCCAAAGTTTTTGCGTCCACGATTTGCAGAACTGATTGAAAACGAAATCTCTCACGGCGCCGAAGGACACATCTTGATGAAGGTGAATGCTCTTGCCGATAAGGAGATCATTGAACTTTTGTATCGAGCTGCCGAAGCAGGAGTCAAGATTGATTTGATTGTGCGAGGTATTTGTGCGCTTCGACCAGGTGGCGAGTCGGGAAACAATTTCCGAGTGCGATCTATCTTGGGTCGCTATTTAGAACATTCACGTATGTATCGCTTTGCCCATGGCGACGATGGAGGTGCGCCGTTGTATCTCATTGGATCTGCAGACATGATGCCGCGCAACTTGGACAAACGCGTCGAAGTGTTAGTTCCGGTGGAACACCCCAAACATCGGGCATGGATGGACAAAGTCTTTGACATCTTGATGTCTGATGACGTGGTGAGCTTCGAAATGGAGGGTGATGGCTCTTGGACTCGAGTCGGCCCCGCCGAGTTCATTGATTCCCACGATGCCCAATATCTCATTCACACCGAGAATTCGCACTCTCAAACTCGTAGCGACAGGGCAGAGAGGCCACAATGGAGCTAAAAATGTGCTCAAGTGTGGCAAAGAGCATCGAGTGTGCGACACAATGGAAACTGCAGAAGAAAGGTGTTCATCATGGATGAGCTACGTAAAGGATTTCACCACGAACTCGAAGAGGTGCGCATCAACCTCATTCGTCTTGCTGCAGCAGTGATTGAGGCGATTCCACGTGCCACAACAATTTTGTTAGAAGGCGATCTCGATGGTGCAGACGAGTTGATTCGTGCAGACGATGCAATTGATACCTTGTCGCTTGAAGTAGAAGAGCGTTGTTATCAAATCCTGGCTCTTCAGGCACCAGTAGCAAGTGATCTACGCCAATTGGTCGCCATTGTGAAGATGGTGGGTGATATCGAGCGTTCGGCGGATCTCACCGTGAATATCTGTAAAGCAGCGCGTCGTATTTATGGACACGAACTTGATCCTCGTTTGCGCGGCCTCATTACACGAATGAGCGAACAAGCTCAGCAGTTGTTTTCTGCGGCTCTCACAGCTTTCGAACTCAATGATGCCGCTATGGCTGCAGCCATTGATGACATGGACTCGTTTCTTGATGGATTGCAACGCGAATTTGTACGCACAATCTTTGAATCACATGAAGGCGAAAAGATTGATCTTCAAGTAGCTATTCAAATGGCAATGATTGCTCGCTTCTATGAGCGCATTGGTGACCACGCAGTCAATATTGGCGAGCGAGTTCAGTATCTCGTCACAGGCTGGTTGCCAGAACATAAAGGCGCAGCACGTTTTCGCTCTGGCCAAGATGACACGGGCGAGTTCCCCGTCATCTAAGTGATGGTGAGCGTCGAGAATATGTTGTCTCGGCGAGGTAATTGGAGAAAATGACGATGTCATCGTGGATGTGGGCAGTGGTTGCCATCAGTGGATGGATGAGCTGTGGATACTTTTTTCTTGCCCACCGTCGTCAAGTGACTGCAACATCGACTGTGGCTTTGGATGTTGATCCATTGGAATCTGTGGAACAGTCTCGCAACGAATCACAACTTGTGCTTGATGCACTGAGTCTTGGAATTGTTGTTGTCGATGAAATGAGTCGCGAGGTATATCGCAATAAGGCTGCCGAAGACATCACTGGTGCTCGCCATGCTGATGTATTAGTAGATGCAGTTGTGGAGCGTTTAATGGTGACTGCAAGTCGAGGTCTTGCAATCACTGAGCAGATTCAACTCGCCGGTCCGCCTCCGCGCGTTCTTGTGGTTGCGGCACAACCACTGGAAGGTGGCGGAGCCATGGCAACCATTAACGACATCACTCAACAATGGCGTCTTGATCAGGTGCGTACAGACTTTGTGGCAAACGTTAGCCATGAGTTGAAAACGCCTGTGGGTGCATTGTCGGTTTTGGCTGAAACCATTGAAGGCGAAACCGAAGATGAACTTATTCTTCGACTGGTACAGCGCATGGTGTTAGAGACACAGCGAATGGCAGTCACTATTGATGATTTATTGGAGTTATCGCGCATTGAAATGGGCGAACAAATGCTTGTGGTGGATGTAGACCTCAACGATGTGGTGGCCGAAGTGATTGAACGCACAACTCCAGTAGCCACCCACGAAGGCGTCGCACTTCATTTGGTGGGTACTTCAGAAAAAGTACTTGTCTCAGGGAATTTTTCACAATTGGTCTCAGCTGTGGGCAACCTGGTGGGTAATGCAATCAAATACAGCGATGAAGGCCAGATGGTCACTGTTTCTTTGAGTGCCACTGATGATTCAGTAGAACTCAGTGTGGAAGATAAAGGCATTGGAATCCCCATGGCAAGCCTTGATCGCATCTTTGAACGCTTCTATCGGGTGGATCGCGCACGAAGCCGAGGAACAGGCGGCACTGGCCTTGGGCTCTCGATTGTGCGCCATGTGGCCACCAATCATGGCGGGGAGGTGAACGTGAGGTCACGAGAAGGTGAAGGTTCCACGTTTTGCCTTGTTTTGCCTCGTCAAGTGCAGGGGAAACACGCCACGATGAATACCAATGGTGAACGAGAAGATAATGACAAGTAACCCCACTGTCTTGGTGGTCGAAGATGAAGAGTCATTTATTGAAGCTCTTCAAATCGGTCTCAAACGAGAGGGCTTCAAAGTAGAGGTTGCTCGCGATGGTATGCAGGCACTCGAAATGTTTGATCGAGTAAATCCAGACCTGATTCTTTTGGATGTGATGTTGCCCAAGATGTCGGGAATTGATGTGTGTCGGCAACTGCGCAAAAAAACACTCACCCCGATCATTATGGTGACTGCCAAAGGTGCCGAGATTGACACCGTGGTGGGTTTAGAAGTGGGTGCAGATGACTATGTCACCAAGCCATACCGTCTTCGCGAACTCACCGCACGTATGCGCGCTGTGATGCGCCGTGTGCCAAGCAGCCGAGGCGGAGAAATTGAAGGATCATCACTCACGGTGGGAGATATCTCTATTGACCCCGATGTCTATGAAGTGATCATCCGAGGTGAATCAGTGAAATTGCCTCTGAAAGAATTTGAATTGCTGCACATCTTGATGACAAATGCAGGCAGAGTATTGCCCCGCGAAACCTTGATTGATCGTGTGTGGGGTACCGATTATGTCGGAGATACAAAAACCTTAGATGTCCATATCAAGCGTCTTCGGTCAAAAATCGAAGACGATTCCGCACAACCCACACGAATAGTGACGATTCGTGGCCTTGGGTACAAGTACGACAAACCACGCAGCGCATAACATCTCTGTGTGACAGAACGCAGACGTAAGCAGCCGTTAGTAAACGGTGGCCTCCCTGTAGTTGCTCCCACGGTGCGTCTACGACGGGTGCATTCACTCATGGTGGCAGGCGAAGCCTCCATGGCCATTGCGTTGGCTGATTCCTTGTTCTTGTCCATTAGCCCTGACGCTGCGCGCACAAAAGTGTTGATGTTTTTGGCTATCTCGATTGCGCCATTTGCAATCGTTGCGCCATTTGTGGGCCCGTTTATCGATCGCATTCGTGGTGGTCAACGCATGGTGGTCATATTGGTAGGCCTATTACGCGCGATTGTTCTCGTGGGAATGTCACAGTCACTTGATTCGCTCACGCTGTTCCCATTGGCGTTTGCGGCGCTTATCTTGGGCAAGACCTATGCCATTGCAAAGTCGGCAATTGTGCCCACACTCATTAGTGACCATGATCGACTCGTTCAAGAAAATGGCAAACTCGGCCAAATTGCGGGCATCACAGGCTTCGCAGTGGCAGCACCTGCTGCATTGCTACAACTTATTAGTACTCAAGCCACATTGGCTTTAGGAGTTTTGGCCTACATCTTTGCTTCCGTGAATGCATATCGATTGCCCAAGGTAGTGATTGCGGCCAAGCCAGCTGATCGTCTCGAAATTGAAGAACTTCATCTTCCGTCTGTCATCAACGCAGCCAACGCGATGCGCATCTTGCGCCTATGTGTGGGCTTTATGTTCTTTCATCTGGCTTTTTGGCTTCGTCAAGAAATTGCGGGCACTGCATGGTTTGGGTTGGCTGTAGGGCTTTCGGGTCTTGCGGTTTTGGGTGCAAACTTTGTGGGGCCAATCATTCGCAGAAAAATCCCTGAAGCACAAATGTTGATGGGCGCATTGTGCGCTATAGCCCTGGCGGGTGTTTTGTCCGCATGGTACAACCGTGTGCTTGGTGGTATTGCGTTAGCTGCTGTGGTGAATGCTGCATCTGCCATTGGCAAACTTGCGTTTGAATCAACAGTGCAACGTGATGCACCAGATGCAAACCGGGGACGCATGTTCTCCAAATTTGAAACCCATAATCAGATGGCATGGGTTGCTGGTGGATTAATCCCTGTGATCTTTAGCCCATCTGGAGGTTTGGGCTTTGCGGTGATTGGCGCAATCGGAGTTGTTGGGGTGTTCTTGTTTGTGCGCGCTGGTGGTGTGGCTAGGAAATCTCAAGACGAGCAAGCCACAGACCAGGAGCCTCCAACTCATTGGGAGTAGGCAAATGAGTGGGGTTCTCGGTGAGCTTCGCCAAAGTCTGAGTATCTGAGCGCTCAATCACACCTTGAATAAATGCGCGACCTCGGCTTTGTTGGGCTCGAGTTGAAGAGATACCAAGCAGTCGCTCAATCAGGACTGCATCGGTTCCATATTCCACACGACGACGCCGTGCTGCTTCTGCAATAGATGTTTGTGCACCAAGGAGGCGGGCACCTACAGAATCCACAATGAAATCAATGTAGGCAGAAACTGCAGCAACATGTGCATCAAGAAGTGGCGCAAGATTTTCTTGTTCAGGTGTACGCATTGCTCCCATCAAAATCATGGGATCTGAAAAAATCTTTTGAATGCTCTCTACTGCTTCTGCATTGTTGAGATCGAGTTCTCCAATGCTGTCCATTACTGCTTGTGGGTCTGGACGAAATGCAGACACATGTTGACGAATGAGAACCATTAATCCTTGGGTGACCGCGGGTGAGGCGAGAACAACGTGGGATGCCAATTCATGAATAAGCACCCACATACGCATGTCATCTTGGGCAATATCCCATTCTTTGGCGAATGAATCCACCGAAGAGGACACAATCAATATCTCTTGTGACTCCGGACGGGCAAGAGGAAGTTCGTATTGACCCAAAGCATGTGAGGCAAGTGCACCAACCATCGAACCAATAGACATGCCCATCATCGCTGGCGCCATCATGGTGGACAAGTTGTTCAGCATTGCGGCAAAAGGATCATCAGATGATTCTTCATTGGGGCTTCGAGTACTTAAGGCAGTTGCCAAGTCAGTAAACAGTGGCCGCAAGTCTGTCAATGTGCGATGAGCCCACCGTGCGCGAGTGGTGGTGAGAATTTCTGGGCGCACCACAGAAGTAGTAGTGATTTCTCCTGCAATCTGGCGCACATGCATATCTGCAATGTCTGCCAATGCGTTGTACTCAATGCGGGTAGATGCGTGGGGCTCAGGATCGGGTTCATCACCCACCGCACCTAGCTGTGCAAATTGCTGTGCGAGGTCCCAATTCAATGGTCCTTGTTGCGACATTGCGCGCATCATGTCATTGAAGAAAGGCAATCCACCAAAAGGTAATGGTGGGAAATCATCTCCATCAGCCATGTGCATAGGTTATGTGCCCGAACCTGTGAACGGGCACCGGGTTAGTTCCCGGCGTCGCCTCAATTGTTTATTGGGTCAAATCGCT
>JBIIBO010000026.1:0-17509 GCA_044239355.1 Ilumatobacteraceae bacterium | reverse complement strand
TCACTATTGCCAGTGTGGTGATTGGCACCTTTGCTGCATGGGTGATCACTATGACCAACTTGTGGGGCCGCGTGGGCCTCACCATTGCTTTTTCTCTCCCCCTGGCTATTCCTTCGTATTTGGCAGCATTTGCGTGGGTGTCATGGCTACCTAACACTGCTGGTTTCACTGGTGCATTCATAGTGCTCACTTTGGTGAGTTACCCCTATGTGATGTTGCCCGTGATGGCTGCGATGTCACGATTAGACCCCGTGCATGAAGATGTTGCACGCGCAATGGGCCGCACGCCTTTTGCCATTTTGTGGGAAATTGTGTTGCCTCAATTGCGTCGACCTATTGCCTCGGGCGGGTTACTTGTGGCCTTGTACGCGTTGAGTGATTTTGGTGCGGTGGCCGCAATGCGACACGAAGTGTTTACGTGGGTGATTTTTGGTGCCTACCGCGCAGGCTTTAACCCCACTCGTGCAGCCACGTTGTCGCTCATTCTTATTGCGGCTGCTTTAGCACTTACCTATTTTGAATCATACGTACGCGGACGACATGATGTCTCTCGTGCAGGTGTGAGCGCACGACTTCGCCGTACGCAACTATCCCCATTGGCAATGAGCGCAACTGTGGCCGGCATTGTTGCAGTGTTGCTCCCCGCAATTGGTGTGCCAGTGATCAGTGTTGTGTCATGGATGCAGCGCGAAACAAGTCGCGCCACTGATTGGGCCTCAGTGTGGCAAGCAAGCGGTCAATCATTTCTCAACGGCATCGTGACCGCTGTCGTCACACTGTTGCTTGCATTTCCCGTGGCGTGGGCTGCGGTGCGCATCAAAACACGCATCGCACGCATTCCAGAATTCACCACATATCTCACCCATTCACTTCCCGGCATCGTGGTAGCAATCTCGGTTGTCTATGTAGGTATTCGTGCCGCACGGCCGTTCTATCAAGAGTTCCCGATGTTGATCTTTGGTCAAGTGATCATCTTTGTTCCCGTAATGGTGACCTCGTTGCGCGCTGCATTAGAGAAAACTCCCCCAGCCCTCGAGGATGTTTCCCGCAGCTTGGGCGTGACCAATGCAGCCACACTGTTGCGTGTCACGTTGCCCATTGCATTGCCAGGTCTTCTTGCAGGTACCGCACTGACCATGTTGGCAGCGGTTAAGGAGCTACCCGTCACCTTGTTATTGCGCCCCACAGGAATGGATACCTTGTCGACTCGTATTTGGGATTACAGCACCGTGTCTGATTATGCAGCAATGGGTCCGTATGCGGTGGCAATTTTGCTTCTCGCAGCCGTTCCCACCGCTCTTCTTGGCACACTGTCGGTAGTGAAGGAACACGCACAATGAACACCACCGATGTTGCATTAGAACTGCGCGGCATTACGCATACCTTTGGCACAACACGCGTACTCGAAGATGTGAATCTCTCTGTTGCCCATGGCAGTATCACCGCACTCCTTGGCCCATCTGGTGTGGGTAAAACAACTGTGTTGCGCATTGTGGCCGGGTTTGAACGCCCCACTCAAGGATCAGTGTTGATTGGCGGACGCGTAGTTGCCGATGCACACACTTGGGTGCCCCCACACGAACGCGGCATATCTATAGTTCCCCAAGAAGGTGCATTGTTCCCTCATCTTTCCGTGGGCGAAAACGTTGCATTCGGTCTCAAGAAACGCCGCTCAAAAACAGCACATACTCGCGTGAACGAGATGTTGGATCTTGTGGGCTTGCCTGATTCTTATGACAAACGCCCCTCGGAGTTATCTGGCGGTATGCAACAACGCGTCGCTCTTGCACGTGCACTTGCCACCAACCCGGCTGTGGTGTTGTTGGATGAACCGTTTTCGGCATTAGATGCCGGATTGCGTGAGAGTTTGCGTGAACATGTGGTGGACATTTTGCGCACAGCAGGGGCAACGGCTTTGTGGGTTACACACGATCAAGACGAAGCATTATCAACAGCCGACACTGTGGCCATTCTTTTGGGTCACAAGATTGCTCAAGTTGCAGACCCCGTCAGTGTGTATCGCCTTCCTGATACCACCGAGGTCGCAGACTTTGTGGGCGAAGCAGTGTCTTTCAATGGTGCAGTTCTCGATGGTGGTGCAACAGTGCAATGCGTGTTTGGCACTCTTGAGTTATTGCGCCCACATGCAATTGGTGCCACAACCGTGGTGATTCGTCCCGAACAGTTTGAAATAACTACCGCCACCGATCCGTTGGCGCGTTCAGTAGGTGAAGTGTTGAACACTCGCTACTTTGGCCACGATGGCACAGTTGAGGTACGGGTTGCTGATGGCACTATTGCCACTGTGCGATTGCACGCACGTTTACTGCCCGAAGTGGGAAGCACAGTAGGTGTTGTGGTGAACGGAAAAGTGCTCGCTTTTTAGTCGCTACTTGCGCTCTTTCGAGGAGCCAAAGCCGAACAAGTTGCTCGCTACCTTGCGCATCTGAATTTCTTCTGATCCTTCAGTGATGCGGTAACGACGGTGATGTCGATAGATGTGTTCAAACGGCATATGGCGGCTATATCCCACGCCACCACATGTTTGCATTGCGCGATCTGCTGCATCACAGGCCAATCGATTGGCGCGATAGTTACACATTGACACTAAGTGAGTCACTTCCATGTGATGTTTGTGATCCAACATCCAAGCTGTGTAACGAATCATCTGGCGCAACATGGCTGCTTCGGTGTGAAGTTCCACCAAAGGAAACTGGATGCCTTGATTCACGCTGAGCTTTTTGCCCCATGTGATGCGACTATTTGAATAGTTCACTGCTTCGTTGATGCAATATTGTGCTGCACCCAGCGAGCTTGCTGCTTGACGAATGCGGTTTTCGTGCACGAAGTGTTGAGCAAGCGCAAGACCCTCCTCTGGTGGGCCAAACACCGCATCGGCACCTACCCGCACATCTTTCAGGCTCACCTCAGCATGATCGGTGGGCATGTTAAATGTCCACCAGAAAAAATCCACGGAAAACCCTGGCGCATCGGTAGGCACCAAGAACGCAGTGATCCCTTTGGGATCGCCCGCGTTGCCAGAAGTGCGCGCAAAAATAATGTCGTGTGTTGCGTGGTGCAGGCCGCTGTTCCATCGCTTCATGCCATTGATCACCCACTCATCGCCATCGCGATAGGCAGTTGTTTCCAAATATGTGGCGTCACTTCCATGGTTAGGTTCAGTCAGACCAAACGCAAGACGTTTCGTGCCGTCTAGAAAACCTGGCATCCATGTTTTCTTTTGTTCCTCGGTACCAAAGTCGCGCATCATCAACACTGTGGGGAAATTGCCCACAATGCTGGATTCGTTCTGTAAATCATTGTGCAGGCCGAGGCCTTTTGTAGCGAGATGTTCACGGATGAACGCCATGGTGAGATTGCTGGCACTCTTACCGCCGAATTCTTCAGGCAATGCAAGACGTAACCAGCCAGCTACATCTGCACGACGACGCATCTCTCGCAACAACGCTTCCCAGTCAGCTCGTGGTACACCATCGTTGTCGAAGTCTGTGCGGGCCCATTCACGACGATGATCAAAGAAACGTTCGTTGTCATCTTGTGCTTGCAGCGGCTTGATCTGTGCCTCGATGAAGGCGTCTAGTTCGGCAAGTGTGCGTTCAATATCTGGCGGTGTCGCAAAGTCCATAGGCGCACAGTACGCCCAAATATTGGCTGTCTACGAGTCACAGAAGACGAATGTCTCTACGGCCAGCTGAGTTCTTCAGGGTATGTGATGTTTTCATCAACGTCAGCGACGGATCCAACTTCAAGCAAGTAATACTCACCACGCTCGTCATCCTGCCAATAACGGTGACCGTCATTAACAGTGAATCTCCAGGACCTTCCGCTTGATCCATATGTACCAAAAGTATTGATACCGACGCCAGCTCCGAGACTGTAAAGTTTCTGATTTGCAGAATGGAAAGAAAGTGACAGTGAATCTCTCGTAAAGCCAACTGGAATTTCAGAGAACGTGATAATGATCAATCCGTTCTCGGTTGAGAGAGTTGGGCGCGGTCCAGCAGTGTCGTACATAATCGTGACACCATTTGATGCATCATTAAGGTTTCCTGCTACGTCACTAAATACATTTGCGAATAGACTCACAAAACCTCCGTTAGCCTTGTTGTCAATCGTTCTAAAAGTAAGTGAGTAATTTCTTCCAGTACCTGAGAAATTTTCCACCGCACATCCATCTTGAATCGTGCAAATCATTCGAATATCACCATTTAGGAAGTCTGTCGTGACTTCAGAAATAGTCAACGCAACCTGAATTTGGTCGTTAGCGCCAATCAAAAGAATTCCGTTTGGATTCCAAGTCACTGTGGGTTTTGTGCGATCCACCACGATGTTATACGTGGCAGAACTTGATGATTCCAGTGCATTCGCAGTAGCACGCGCAGTAATTGCGTGATTGCCTTCACTCACTGTTCCAAGTGTGCAGGCAAAGACTCCAGAGCCATTGGCGGTACAACCAGAACCCGATGCGGTGCCATTTACGTAGATCTGCACACTTGAGTTGACTTCTGCAGAACCTTCCACAACAAGAGTTGTGGCGTTTGTAATTCCATCGGACTGCGAATCACCTGTATCTGACACCGATGACAACGCAAGTGCCGTGGGTGCTGGAGTGGACGGTGGCAAAGTTGTTACGGGAGGAGCAGTTGTAGGTGGAACAGTTGTGGGTGGAACAGTTGTAGGAGGAGCAGTTGTGGCCACCGACTGTGTCGGCGTTGTTGCAGGCGATGATATTGCCGGCGTGGCTACTGCGATGGCTGGTGAAGCCGTAATTGATGGAGCACTCGGTGCGACGTATCCGCACCCAGACAATGTGATGTTCCGAGAGATGTTTACTTTTGCAATCTCTACCTTGCCGACACGAACTCGTAGTTGATTGCCCTTCATCAATGTCCGCGAAGAACACACAAGTGTGGCGCCACGCACATCAGTTCGAGATGTTCCAACTCGAGACCATCTCCAAGTCTTTGCCGACTTGGGTTTCACTCCCACTTCTACGACAACAGATTTCGACTTCCACTTCGATCCTGTGTTGATCACAACATGATGACCTCGATCAACGGAGTTCGTCACAACTATGGGCCGAGTCTTTGCCTCTACGGATTGGGACATGACAGCGAGACCAAAGCCCAACACCAAGAGGCCTTTGAGAACACGGGAAAGAGTGAGGTAGCGCACACCTCCACTTTATTGGAAATAAGGTCCAATAAACAGACTTAGTTGTTAATTGCGCCTTTGTTGCATGATGGCGGTCACGATTTTGCCGTCGGCCTTGCCCTTGCTGGCTTTCATCACACGACCAATGAGAGACCCACCGGCTTTTTCGTCCCCGGCCACGTATTTGGCCCAAGCATCGGGGTCAGAGGCAATCGCCTCATCCACAAAGCCCTCCACCAAAGAGGTATCCAAAGCTTCAAAACCTTTTGCTGCGGCAATGGCTGCGGGGTCACCGCCTTGATGAGCAACCAACTCTGCAAGCACAGTTTTTGCCTGCGTGGCAGACAATTTGCCATCACGTTCCATCAAGGTGAGAGCTGCGAGATCTTTCGCAGGCACAGACGGAGTCGCGCTTTCTTCTGCGAATGCTTGTTGCACATAAATAAGTGCGCGCACTGCATCGCCGCCGGCATCTACAACATCGCGTACATATTCGTGTTGACCACGTTCCACCACCACAATGACTGCTTCACTTTGTGTGTCATACCCAGTCAGTTCGCTCAACATCTGTCGACGTGCAGCAGGCAATGCTGGCAATGCAGCACGCACTGCTTCAATCCATTCTTGTGAAGGGTCAACGGTGACTAAGTCGGGTTCTGGAAAATAACGATAATCATCGGCGTCTTCTTTGGAACGCAAAGTATGTGTGCGACCTTCGGCATCATCCCAGTGACGCGTTTGCTGCACAATCGTGCCGCCTTCATCCAAGATGTCAATCTGGCGACGTGCTTCGTAATCAATTGCACGACCAATTGCGCGAATGGAGTTCACGTTTTTGATTTCACAACGTGTGCCAAATGGAGTGCCAGGTTTGTGCACCGAGACGTTGGCATCAACGCGCATGGAGCCCTCTTCCATTTTCGCATCGGATGCACCAATAACTTCCAGGATTGCACGCAACTCTGAGACGTATTCGCGTGCTTGTTCACTGGTGCGAATATCTGGACGCGACACGATCTCAACCAGTGGCACACCTGCACGGTTGAAGTCAATCAGTGAGTAATCACTGCCGTGAATACGCCCAGTTGCACCACCTACGTGTGTGCTCTTACCAGTGTCTTCTTCTAGGTGTGCACGCTCCACCCCGATGACGGTTCCGCTCGGCAAGGCCAAGAAACCATCGGCATTGAGTGGCAAGTCGTATTGGCTGATCTGATAGGCCTTGGGCATATCGGGATAGAAATAGTTTTTGCGGTGAAAAATGCAGCGCTGAATGCGACAGTTCAATGCAAGACCAATACGCATCGCAAGTTCCACTGCGTGTTTGTTCAACACAGGTAATGCACCGGGCAAACCCAGCGTGACGGGGTCGATGTTGACATTGGGTTCATCACCGAAACGGTTAGGTGAACCACTGAACAGTTTGGTGCGCGTGGCAAGTTCTACGTGAACTTCTAGCCCCACAATCATTTCCCAGCCACCGGGGAGAAGTTGATCTTGGGTAGCAACGATTGAACTCAATGGACTATCGCTCATGACTGACTCCCTGCTGCAATCTCGAGTGCTCCGCCCACACGGAACATGGCCACCTCGCCAAGTGCGGGCGCCAATACTTGAATACCCACGGGCAAACCATGTGCACCAGTTCCAAAAGGAACACTCATGGCGGCATGGCCGGCCAAGTTGGTGGGGATTGTGTAGATGTCGCACAAATACATCGACATCGGGTCATCTACTTTGTCACCAAAAGGAAACGCCACCATGGGCGATGTGGGCATCAAGATTGTGTCCACACTTTCATAGGCTTTGTTGAAATCATTAGCGATTACACGTCGCACTTTGAGTGCCTTGCCGTAATACGCGTCGTAATAACCAGCAGATAACGCATAGGTGCCCAACATGATGCGACGTTTTACTTCATCACCAAAACCTGCAGCACGCGTAGCGCCATACATTGCGTTGGTATCAACGGCGGGAACACGCAAGCCATAGCGCACACCATCGAAGCGTGCCAAGTTACTGCTGGCCTCCGCAGGAGCGATGATGTAATAGGCCGTGAGCGCATACGACAGCGACGGTAATGTGACATCCACAATGGTGGCTCCAGCAGCTGCAAGAGCAGCAAATGCAGCATCGAGTTGAGCAACTACTTCTGGTTCTGCACCACTGGGCAAATCAGTCACGCGACCAATACGCATTCCTGCCACACCTTGGCTCACTGCGCTCACCAGCGATGGCACAGGTTGTGGAATGGACGTGGAATCCATCGGATCGTGACCAGCAATGATCTCAGTAACTAAAGCGGCATCGGCAACGTTTGTAGCAAACGGACCAATTTGATCGAGCGAGCTTGCGTAAGCAACGAGGCCGTAACGACTCACCATTCCATATGTGGGCTTAACCCCCACAACACCACACAGGGCCGCAGGTTGACGAATACTTCCGCCGGTATCGCTTCCCAAACTCACAGAACTAAAACCTGCAGCAACAGCGGCCGCACTTCCACCACTTGATCCGCCTGGTACACGAGAGATATCTAATGGATTACGGGTAGGACCAAATGCAGAGTTCTCAGTGGAAGAACCCATCGCAAATTCATCCAAGTTTGTTTTGCCCACCACCACAGCACCTGCAGCACGAAGACGCGAGACAACAGTGGCGTCATAAGGTGGCTTCCAGCCTTGCAAAATACGCGATGAGCATGTGGTGTCCACGCCATGAGTGCATAAGTTGTCTTTCAACGCAATAGGAACACCAGCTAATGGGCCAACTGGGCGACCAGCTTTCACGTCTGCATCAATCTGGTCTGCGTGTGCACGCGCCGCATCTGCGGTCACCAAGTTGAAGGCGTGAATATCGTTTTCGCGTGCATCAATACGTGCCAGATGTTCATCGACAATTGTGCGTGCAGAAATTTTGCCTGCAGCAACTCCTGCTGCGATGTCATGTGCAGATGTTGTTGCCATGATCAGCCGTCCAATCCAATAATTGGTGGTACACGGAAACGGCGTTCTTCGGCAGCCGGTGCAGCCGCAAGAACTTCATCGGTATCCAATGTGGGCAATTCCACATCCTCGCGCATCACATTCACCAACGGATATGGCTGGGTCATTGGCTCGACACCATTGAGGTCGAGTGCGTCGATGTCATGAAAATGATTCATCACTTTGGCCAACTGAGCGGTGAAGCCTTCGATATGGGCCTCATCAATATCGAGGCGAGCCAGATTGGCCACTTTGGCCACATCGGCAGCAGAAATAGAACTAGTGGGGGAACTCACGGTCTCTAGCCTACGAGCCCACCCCCATAGCGCCCCACATCAATTGTGTGCAGGGCAGATTTCTATAGCGATAATGGCGGAAATTGTGCTTGGCGCTTTTGGACGTAGCTGAGAACGCCCTCTTTGAAGTCGGGGCGCAAGAAACTCTCCCCCATCAACACCAACGCATCTTTGCTGGCTGTTGCCACGTCTTTTTCGTAGTCGTTATAGACCTGGCTCTTCATCACAGCCATGGATGCAGGCGACACGTTCATTGCCAAATCTGATGCATAAGCCAACACCACATCCATCAACTGTGCAGCCGGCACCACTTTGTTAATCATGCCCATAGCGCGAGCTTCATCTGGCATCACAATGCGACTCGACATCAACAGATCTAATGCGTTGGCAGGGCCAACTAGTCGCGGCAACACCCATGAGACGCCGTATTCAGCAACGAGACCGCGCTTAGAAAACGCACAAGTAATTTTTGCGGTGTCTGCTGCAAAACGAAGATCGCACATCAACGCTTGCACAAGACCTACACCTGCCACTGCGCCATTGATGGCAGCAATAATGGGCTTGGGCATACGCGTGATTTCATCTTGCATGCGACCATCCAAAATGCTTTCGTCATCGTCATCGGCGTTAGCACCTTGCAAGGTGCCAAGGTCTGCGCCTGCGCAATATCCCTTGCCGGCTCCTGTCACCACCACAACGCGCACGTTCGGGTCGGCCATTGCCTTATCTAATGATTCGAAATACAAACGACCCAGACGTGCCGTCCATGCATTGAGACGCTCTGGGCGATTCAGTGTGATGAGACCAATTCCTGGCTCACGAACTTCGTATAAACACTCACTCATGTTCTAGAACCGTAGACGCTTCGGGCGCCTTTGGAGAACGCCGAGCATCAAGAACTAGGAATGCCACGGCAATGGCAAAAGCAATGATGGACACCCACTGGTTGAAGCGAAAGCCAGCTAATTCCTTGGCTTCATCGATGCGCAGACCTTCAATAAAGAAACGAAGGGCGGTGTAGCCCGCCACGTACCACGCCAAAAGACGACCGCGGCCAGGCTTGAGTTTTTTCTCCACGGCAATTAAGGCCACCGCCAACACAAGGCACCCCAGTGATTCATACAAAAACGTGGGATGAAATGTGGTGCCCTCAGCAAAACCGGCTTTCAGCGCTGTTGCATCAGAGACTTCAAGTGCCCAAGGTAGATCAGTGGGGCGACCAAACAATTCCTGGTTCCACCAGTTACCCCAACGACCAATTGCTTGGGCCACTGCAATGCCTGGCACAGAGCACGACACCAACACCCATGCATCAAGATTCATTTTCTTTGCACGCCAAAAACCTACGAGTACACCCACTGTGATGCCGCCCCAAATACCAAGGCCACCTTGCCACACCTTGATGACATCACCCCAGTTGCCTTGAAACTTTTCGTAATCGGTGAGCACGTGATACGCACGTCCGCCCAACACGCCCGCAGGCACTGCCCACAATGCAATAGACGACATATCGTCCATCGATGCTGCATTGATGCGTTCGGCACGTTTGCCTGCAATGCGTACAGCAGCCACTACACCTAAAGCAATCATCAAGCCATATGCATTCAAATTGACAGGACCAATTTCGAGCGTGCCCGATGAAGGACTAGGTATGGCAGAAAGAAGAGACAACATCAACGCGTAACTCTGGTTGCAAATGCCACAGCACCATCAAAAATTGTTTGCTTATCAAAGTCTTGAGTGGCTACGTGATAACTGCGTTCCAACATCACCTGTTCTACTGTCCCGCCGTATTGAGCAGCAAGCACATCGCTATCGGCGGGGCTCACCACATGATCTTGCACTGAGGTGAACAGCAACAATGGCATCTTGAGATTGCCGTACTGCTGAGATAACGGTGTGAGTCCATCGCGTTGAAATGAATACAAAGGTGCAAGTGGTGTTCCGGGATACGCCAACTCCACTACATCTGGATCAGCAATATCAGAGCCAATACCTTCCATCACTTCTGTGCCAGAGTCGATCATTCCTTTGATCATCTCCATCACTTCTGGTGCTTGGGGTTGGGTTGCGGGGTTCACACACACAATGCCAGCGATGTCTGGATGTTGGGTAGCGCACCACAAAGTGAGCGATCCGCCCATCGAAAGCCCCATCACCACAATGTGCGAAGCGCGCTGAGCGAGCACTTGGTACGCGGCTTCTACATCTTTGGACCAGTCAGCCCAACGAGTAGGAATCATGTCTTCCATTGCGGTGCCATGACCAGCCAACTGTGGAAGTTCCACATGGAAACCCGCATGGGCACACGCTTTTGCAAGGCCAAGCATTGAACCGGGGTTACCAGTGAAACCGTGCAGAACAAGCACGCCAGCGGACCATGTGCCGTGATGCGAGAACGGTTCAGCTCCTGGAATGGTTGGTGCGGTCATGAGTGCCTCCTCAAAAATCTGCACCACGTGCAGATGCTTAGGACCAGTGTAGAACTTAGGTGCGAAGGGTCATTGACCCAGTGTGCTGTTACTGGTGGACTGGAGGGCTAATGCCCCGCTCCGATCACCTCTCTCGCCAACGCCGCATTGATAGCCATGCGGTGGCTGCTCTTGCGCCATTGGTGGCCTTATTTCCCGCATGGTTGGTTGCAATTGCTGCGCTGTGGTGGGTGGTCCAAGTTTTCGTATGGATACCTTTTTATCTCTTCGCACTTGTCGCGTTCTTTGCAGGCGGCGTGTTGTTTCTTCGGCCTGCACAACGACTGGTGTTGCGCAAACTTCTGGGTGCACGTGCACCCACACGTGCAGAACGTGACGCATTGCATCGCGCATGGAATGTAGTCACACAAGCGAATCACATTTCACCTCAGCAATATGTTCTTGCAGTGGCAGATTCTGATGAGCTCAATGCATTTGCCACCGGCGGACATCTTGTGGTTGTGTCCAGTTGGGCGATTGCCAATTTGTCGCACGATGAATTGTGTGGCGTGCTTGCACACGAATTAAGTCACCATATTGGCATGCACACCATTGCACTCACAGTGGGTCAGTGGTTAACCATTCCCATCATTGTGTTGGCACGCATTGGGTTCTTGTTCCAAAACATTGCACACGCTGCAACCGATACATTTGCACAGCGCTCCCCTTGGGCCGCATTTGCTGGACGCACCATCACTGGCGTTCTCACCATTGTGTCGTGGTTGTTTTTGTCGATGATTACCGTGTCGCAGATCATTGGCAATGCAGTGGGCAAAGGTGCTGAATTCAAAGCAGATGAAACAGTTGTTGACATGGGTTTTGGTCGCCAACTGCGCAACGCCTTGCGCATCGTGGTGGATTCGGGAAATGGTGTGCGCCAGACACATTGGCGTGATCGTTTAGTCACAGCACATCCACCTGCACGCACTCGAGTGGCTCGCCTAGAAGCCCATATTCGCCGAACTCAGAGGGAACAGCGCCGATAGCGTTACTCTCCGATGACTAGTCAATCCGGAGACCCTTTTCTTGCAGCAGCACGTGGCGAGAAGCCCTCGCACACTCCTGTGTGGTTTATGCGCCAAGCCGGACGTAGTTTGCCTGAGTACCGCAAGATTCGAGGTGAAGGAAGCATTCTGGAAGCCATCAAGCAACCAGAGTTAGCAGCTGAGTTCACCTTGCAGCCTGTGCGTCGCTATGGCGTAGACGCAGCAGTGTTGTACTCCGACATTGTTGTTCCTCCGCATGCTGTGGGCTTTGGAGTAGACGTTGCCCCTGGTACTGGCCCCGTTGCCCAGAATCCCCTGCGCACAAGTGCAGACCTCGCACGACTGCGTCCACTTGATCTCACCGATATTGAATACGTCACCGACACAGTGCGCATCTTGGTGAAAGAACTCAATGTGCCTTTATTGGCCTTTGCAGGTGCACCATTTACTGTGGCGAGTTATCTCATTGAAGGTCGCCCGTCGCGTACGTATCAAAACACGAAACATCTCATGCACGCAGACACCATGTTGTGGCACGAAATTATGGAAAGACTCGTGCAACATTCAGTGACATTTATTTGTGCCCAACTTGATGCCGGTGCAGAAGCATTTCAAGTATTTGATTCATGGGCTGGTGCGCTCTCGCGGCGTGACTACGACGCATTTGTGAAACCACACACCACTGAAGTGTTCCGACAAATTGCCCAACGCCATCCAAGTGTTGCCGGCATTCACTTCGGCATTGGATGTGATCATTTGTTGGAGTCGATGAATTCGGTGGGTAATGAAGTGATGGGGCTTGATTGGCGCACCACTATTGCCGATGCTCGACATCGTCTCGGCGCAGACACAATTGTGCAAGGCAATCTTGATCCCGCACTTGTCTTGGCTGGACGTGACATTGCACTGCGCGGTGCACAACAAGTTCTCAACGACAACGCTGGCCACCCTGGTCACATTTTTAATCTTGGCCATGGCGTACAGCCCGACACCGACCCCGATGTCTTGCACGCTGTTGTTGATTTCGTTCATTCAGGAGGACACCAATGAGCACAGATAATTCCACGCGTACTGCCGTTGTAGTGATGGCCTATGGCACGCCACGCACCAAAGAAGAAATCTTGCCGTATTACACCGACATCCGTCGTGGTCGCCCACCCACCGAAGAAGCACTGCAAGATCTCATTGCACGTTATGAAGCAATTGGCGGCTTATCGCCGTTGAAGAAATTGACTGAAGACCAAAGAGATGCACTTCAGCGCGAACTAGATGTAGCGGCCCCTGGCCAATACCAGGTGTTTCTTGGCCTCAAACATGCCACGCCTTTCGTAGAAGAAGCAGTCGCCGATGTGGTGGCCCAAGGGTTTCGCCGCATCGTGGGAATCGTGCTTGCACCTCATTATTCGTCCTATTCCATTGGGCAATACATTGGTCGCGTACGCGAAGCCGCTGCTGGCCACGACATTGAAGTAGTGGGGGTTGATTCATGGGCGCGGGAAGAAGCGTTCATTGATTTTCTTGCCGACGACATGAAAAAGAAATTGGCAAATATGCCCGAGCGCACCAAAGTGTTGTTCACTGCGCATTCATTGCCGCAACGCATTATTGATGGCGGGGACCCTTACCCCGACGAATTGCGTGCCACCGCAGAACTTGTTGCAGAAAAGGTAGGACTGAATCGTTGGTCGCAGTGGTCTATTGCGTGGCAATCAGCAGGGCGCACACCAGAGCCTTGGATTGGTCCAGACATCTTGGAAGTTATTGACCAACTCGCCACTACGCGTTCCTCCGATGAACCTATTGATGGTGTGATGGTCTCGGCTTGTGGTTTTGTTGCCGATCACTTAGAAGTGCTTTTCGACTTGGACATTGAAGCCGAAGGACGCGCACGTTCTCATGGTTTGGCATTTGGTCGCACAGCATGTGTGAACGATGACCCCAAAGTGATGGCAGCTCTTGCCCAACGAGTAATTCACGCATGACACAACCCGGCCGTGTTGCAATTGTGGGAGGTGGCATCTCTGGATTAACCACTGCACTGACATTGCTGGCCGAATCCACTACCCCTATCGACGTCACAGTCTTTGAGGCTCACTCCACAACTGGTGGCCTTATTCGTGCAACACCATTTGCAGGTCTTGATGCCATCGACGAAGGTGCCGATGCGTTCTTGGTGCGTGTGCCGTGGGCACACCAACTTGCCTCCGAGCTTGGACTTGGAGCAACTCTTACCTCTCCTACTTCTGCCCATGCTGCGGTCTGGCATAACGGGCTTCATTCCATTCCACAAGATTTATTGCTGGGTGTTCCGGCAAAGATGCGCGCTTTTGTCGCCAGTCCATTGATTTCACCGCTCGGAAAACTACGCGCAGCACTAGAGCCCTTATTGCCACGCACTACTGATGAAGATTCAATTGGCAAGTACGTGCGTAGTCGTTTTGGCAATCAGGTACATGAACGTTTGGTTGACCCACTTGTGGGAAGTATCTATGCAGCCGACACAGACAGATTTTCTATGGCAGCAGTTCCACAAATTGCATCACTGACTGCCTCGCGCAGCATGTTGTTAGCCGCAGCACGTGCACGTAAAGCAGCGAAAAAGACCGCGCAACCCAATGCACCTATATTTGGCTCTCCTCTACGTGGCATGGGTGCGCTCACCGAAACTTTGG
Source organism: Ilumatobacteraceae bacterium (assembly GCA_044239355.1). Taxonomy (GTDB): domain Bacteria; phylum Actinomycetota; class Acidimicrobiia; order Acidimicrobiales; family Ilumatobacteraceae; genus UBA2093. The sequence goes on along the minus strand of JBIIBO010000026.1, from coordinate 2,925 downwards.
CTCAACGTGTACGCGCCTTGGGAGGAAAGATTGTTACCGACGCAACAGTGTCGGCCATTTCGCGGCATCACAATGAATACCTTGTCACTACCGCACAGGGCGAATACACAGTTGACGCAATTGCAATCTGTTCACCTGCTCAACACAGCGCAGCTTTTGTCGCTCCACTTGATACGCGAGCATCACAATTGCTGGGCCAATGGGATCACGCATCAGTAGTTCTCATCACTATGGCAATTTCTGCCCAACAGTGGCCCGCCCATCTCACAGGCAGTGGATACCTTGTACCCAAGCCCGATCAACGATGGGTGACTGCAGCATCATTTGGTTCCAACAAGTGGGCGCATTGGCGCCCCGATGATGGCTCGATGATTGTGCGCATCTCGCTTGGTCGCGACGGTCTCGATGTGATGCATCTTGAAGATGATGCACTGGTCAACTTGGCATTGGCAGATATGAAATTGCATCTTGGAAACGATTTCACTCCGCATGAAGTACGTATTTCGCGTTGGAATGATTCATTCCCGCAATATCGCCCGCATCACTTTGCCCGATTGGCCGAACTTGAGCATTCACTATCAGCCAGTGCACCAGGAATTGTCTTTGCCGGTGCTAGTTATCGCGGTATTGGTGTGCCGGCGTGTGTGGAACAAGCGCGAAAGAGTGCCCATGCGCTGTTGGAACACCTCACTCTTCTGCCAAAATAGATAAGTGCGCCGACTCCTTTTTGTTCTCCTTGCTTGCGTGGTTGCAGCGCCAGTTGCCTCAGTGGAAGCACTCACTTTGGATGGATTCCGTGCTACTTCAGTGTCGAACAAGGCGCCACGAGCAATCGGACGATTGATTATCCCCCGGCTAAGCGTCAACGAAAAGATGTACATGGGCATCAGTGATCGCGAGTTTGACATTGGTGTGGGCAAATGGCCAGGAACCCCTCGCGCAGGCGAATTAGGAAATCTCGTCATTGGCGGGCACCGCACTTCAGGCAGTAGGCCTTTTTACAATGTGGAAAAACTGCGCCGTGGCGACATCATCACAGTTGTTGAGGGCAGCAAAAAAGTTCGCTACAAAGTAACGAACAAGATGATTGTGAAGCCCACCGCAATGTGGATTACAAAACAGTCCTCCGAAGCGACACTGACTCTCTTTTCTTGCCACCCTAAAGGCAGTACAAAACAGCGCTACATCATTCGCGCCACAATGTTGAAATGATGCGTCGGGCGTTTACGCCACTTATTGCTGGTTTGTGTGTTGCGACATCCATGCCGCCATGGGGATGGTGGCCGATGGCATTTGTGGGCATTGCTCTCTACGCATCTGTGGCAAAAAAACGCCGCGGTGACAAAGACTTTCTCGCGGGTTTTCTTTTTGCCTTCGCCTGGTTTTTACCCGCAATGGCGTGGATGTGGTTTCTTACTGCCCCCGGTTACGTCATCGCAGTCGTTCTCTTTGCATCACTGCATGGGCTTGCAACTCTGAGCGCCGCGCGGCTTGGCACAACACCTCAATTACACATCGCTGCACTCATCGTGTGTCATGGTCTCGCCGAAGCGTTGCGCTTATCGTGGCCATTTGGCGGAGTTCCCCTTGCCACTTTGGCTATCTCACAAGCAGCGTCACCGATTGCTGCACTAGCGCCCTATGGCGGAGTCATTGGCATTAGTGCTGTAGTGATGTGGTTATCAATGACACAACGCAAGTTTCGTACGTTTCTCATTGTTGTTGTGCTCATCGGAATTGCGAATCGTTGGGATGGAACATCTGCCACACAAGAAACCGCAACACTTGCCTTTGTGCAAGGTGGCGGCGCACAAGGTACTCGCGCTGTGAACACAAACCCGCGCGATGTATTTGATGTGCATATTTCTGCAACACAAACACTGCAACCATCTGCAACACGCACTGCAGTTGTCTGGCCAGAAAACGTCATCAATGTCTCATCGTCTGGTTTGTTTATTGACAGTGAGGAATACACACTCATTGCCGCACAAGCACAACGACTCCAAGTTCCTTTCGTTGTAGGTATTACTGAAAGCTCTGGTCCCACACAATTCACCAACGCTCAAATTGTTGTAGAACCCGATGGATCAATTTCAAGTCGCTATGACAAAGTACGACGAGTTCCATTTGGTGAATACATGCCCATGAGGCCACTACTGCAAGCAGTGGGCGCACCCACACATTTGGTGCCTCGCGATGCGCGCCCCGGTGATGCGCGCGGTTGGGTGGATGTAGATAACCAGCGTGTTGCTGTTGCAATCTCTTGGGAGATCTTTTTTGGTGGTCGTGTGAATGAAGGCATCGTCGACGGCGCTGGATACATCATCAACCCCACCAACGGCTCTAGTTACACCTGGACTGTTCTGCAAACACAGCAACTTGCATCATCGAAACTTCGTGCTCGCGAACAAGGGCGTTGGGTCGTACAGGTCTCTCCCACCGGGTTTAGTGCTTTTGTCTCACCAGATGGCCAGGTCTATGGGCGCACGGGCATCACCTCTCAACACGTCGTGGAGCGCACTATTGAGGTGCGACAAGGGCGCACGCCCTATTCACGCCTGGGTAATGGACCTTATATTTGGGGCCTTCTTCTCGGTCTGGGATGGCTTGTCAACAAGCGCACGCGAGCCATTCGTTGGCGGTCCAGTTAGCCTCACATGCCTATGCCAGGCGCCTATGACCCCAACGGACCTCTACGTCTTGCATACCTGACCTATCGCGGTAAACCCCATGTGGGAGGCCAAGGTGTCTACACCCGACACCTCACCAAAGCCTTGGTCGATCTTGGACACTCCGTAGAAGTGTTTGGTGGCCAGCCCTACCCCGTTCTTGATGATCGCATCACGATGCACAAGTTGCCCAGCCTGGATATTTTCAATGACCAATACCCAGGTCGTTTGCCGGGCTATTGGGAAATTAAGACAT
>JBIIBO010000014.1:0-58409 GCA_044239355.1 Ilumatobacteraceae bacterium | reverse complement strand
TGTTTTTGATCTTCATGAAGCCATTGAGTGGCGACATGCATGACAACACCAGCACCGTCGGCATCAGGAATTGCAAGTGCTGATTCTGTTCCGAGGAAAGCTTGATCTTGCATGCCGATGACATAAGTGTCTTCAACAACAATCTCTCCCGTTGCCTCTGTATTTCCTGACACGATGCGTTGATGACGGATGAGGTTGCCATCGGGATGGATTGGAGCAACAGAAGAATCGAGCGCATCTTCGGGTTCAAAAAGCACTGGCAAGAGTTCATATGTGACTTCGATGAGATCTAGAGCCCGCCGACACGTCTCGGGATGATCTGCAGCCACTGCGGCAATAGGTTCTCCCATGTAACGCACGACTGAATCGGCAAATACTGGTTGATCTTCGCTAATCAGCCCATAGGTGAGTTGACCTGGCACATCTTTGGCCGTGATCACAGCTCGAACACCCGAGAGTGCTTGCGCAGCAGAAGTGTCTATGGAAACTATTCGAGCATGAGGATGAGGTGATCGAAGTGTTACACCCCACAACATGTTTTCAGCCCACAGGTCCGAGGAAAAAGAGAACTCGCCCGACACTTTTGCCACACCATCTGGTCGTGGCGCATTAGTTCCAATTCCGAAGCGATTCTTAGTGAGAAGGTCAACCATTATCTGCTTCTCCTTTGCACGACCACTTCCTCGACAGCTGCAAAGATGCGTCCGTAACCAGTACAACGACAGATATTTCCTGAAATCGCTTCTTTCACTTCAAGTTCTGTGGGCGATGGATTGACTTCAAGTAAATGGTGCACAGCCATCACAAGCCCTGGAGTGCAGAAACCACATTGCACCGCTCCTTGTGTCAAGAAAGATTCTTGAACATCGGTAAGGCCGCCGTCGATACCTAGACCCTCAATCGTGGCTATCGGAGTGCCAGAAACTGAGGCAGCTAATACGAGACAGCTACACACGGGCTTGCCATCTATGTAGACGGTGCAGCTCCCACATTCGCCTTGTTCGCAGGCACCCTTTGCTCCAGGCAAACCGAGTCGTTCTCTCAAGACATATAAGAGACTCTCACCAATCCAGGAGTCCTGTACCTGATGTTCTTGTCCATTGATCTGAAGTGAATAATGCTCGTTGCTCATAGTGAAAAACTCCTCAATGCAAGACGTTGAGACAGTACTGCTATGGCATGTCGACGGTATTGCGCTGTAGATCGATGATCGTCTATCGGTTGCGCAGAGGCTGCAACAATGTCGGAAAAATGTTTGATTGCCTCAAGGCTTGGAGTACCCATTTTTTCAATCTCTGCTTGCAGGAATGACTCAGCTTGAATGCAACGGATGATCCGTGGTCCCACTGAACCAAGAGCTATTCGACAGGTGCCAGATTGCAATGCAAAACAGGCTGATGCAATGGAAATGACCATGGCGTTCCGTACGCCGACTTTGGCATAATCCTGAAATCCGTTTGCAAGAGGAATAGTTATCGCACTAATTATTTCTCCGTGCTGCAAGATATTTTTCTTTGGGCCCACCATGAATTCGTGAATTGACACAGTTCTCAATCCATCAATTGAGGCAACTTCAATCATTGCGTCTAATGCAAAGAGAACTGGCAGGGAATCTCCGGCTGGTGAACAAGTACCCAAGTTGCCCCCCAAGGAAGCTGTGTTTCGTATTTGAGGCGATCCAACCGTGCGGGCCGCATGTGAAAGTGCGGGAGAAATCTGTGCAAACTCCGGAGTCTCAAACTGCGAGAAGGGGACAGTTGCACCAATGCGAATGACTGAATTGGCGCTGTCCACGCTCCAAGTTCTCAGAGACTCAATACGTCCGAGATTGACAACGGTGCTTGGTTTTCGATGGTTGAAATTCACTTCAACCATGAAGTCTGTTCCGCCTGCGAGAAGTGAAGCGTCCCCATGGTGAGAGAAAATTTCGCACGCCTCTAATAATGTACTGGGTGTAAATATTGACATGTCTACAGAATTTTCTTAAACAGGCGCGCTGCTTGTTCAGCAGCTTTTGCACGAACTTCATTCATATCAAAATGAACGGGTTTTCCATTTTTCACCATCAACTGACCATTCATCTCGACATCAGTACAGCGTATTCCCGGGGTGTACACAGACTTCCAAGGGTCATCCATATGGTCATACGACCAGGTCACGACGTCATTTCGCGCGTCAGGGAAGTACTGGTAGCCATTAAGCAACCATTGCCAAGAAGCCTGAGGTGAAGCTGACCGGTCATGCTCGCGGTGTTTGACAAAACTTAATCTGAATTCCTCCATCATGTCAGCACCGATGCCATCAGTGCCGAGGACAATGGTGGTTGATCGCTCATCTGGACGGGCATAGCCCACAGAGTTATTCATATTGGATCTTGGGTTATGAGCGATAGTTCCCTTGAGGTGTCTATCGAGATGTACCGCGTGTACCAATAGCCAATTATCTTCCGCATACTTTTCTAGACGTAAGCCTGCGTCTGCATCTTCTATTGCCTCGGCAACATGTATATGGACACCGATTCCAAGTTTCTTGGAGAGTTCTGCGACATGACTCAAGGTGCTGTCTGTGCACGTAAAGGCTGCATGCACTCCAATCATTGAGGCGCGGCCTGTTGATGCATAGCGTTCATTTTCTTTCAGTCCGCGTATTGCTCCATCTGTCATTTGAAGTGAGGGAGAAACCGACTGCAATGTTCCTGTGTCGCTCCATCTATCTGTGACGCCATAAGAGAGGATGTGGCGTACTCCTACAAAATCACATGCCTCGGCAATAACATCGAGCGAGCCTTCGATCGCGAAAGGTGATTCATGATGATCAATGATTGCTGTTGTCCCAGACAGAAGCGCTTCTGACGCACCCAAAACTGAAGACCAATAAATCATTTCTAAATCCAGTGCAGCGTCTAATCGCCACCAAATACTTCTAAGAATCTCATTGAAATTTTCTGGAGTAGTCGCTGGACCAGGCATGCCCCGTGCGATCGATGAATACAAGTGATGATGGGAACACACCATCCCAGCAGTTGTGGAACCCACGATTAATCCTTTACGGCACCACGCTGCGAGGTGATGCGTGAATACATCTCGGGGCGTCGGTATTTGTCGAAATCGAAAAGTGTCTGTGTGTACTTTGAGCACCAATCCAAGTCACAATCAGCCACTATCACTTCATCGGCTTGTGTGAGTGCTTGAGCAACGATTTGCCCGGAAGGAGCCACAATCATCGTTTGGGCCAAGGACTCTACGCCTTCTTCGATGCCGCCTTTAGCAACACCAATGACCCATGTTCCGTTTTGGTAGGCGCCAGATTGCATGACAAGGGCATTATGAAAACCTTGTAAGACATTCTGCTCCGGGTCTGGCGCGTAATAAATAGGCGTGTTGTAGCCGCACAAGATGAGTTCTACTCCTTGGAGTCCCATCACCCTGTAAGTCTCTGGCCAACGTCGATCATTGCAGATCATCATTCCCACACGTCCTTGAAATGCATTCCAAACACCGAATCCTTCGGAAGAAGGTTCAAAGTAATAGCGCTCAGCATGTTGAAAAGGTCTGTCAGGTTCGTATTCGGCATGGCCGGGGATATGTACCTTGCGATAGTGACCTACAACAGAGCCCTCTTGGTCTACGAGGATCTGTGTATTAAATCTTTTCCCCTCCGCGGTGAGTTCTGCGTACCCTAAACAAAAACCAACACCAAGTGCTTTAGCTGTTGTAAAAATAGGCATAGTTACTTCAGAGGGCATTTGTGTTTCGTACCAATGGTTGGCTGTGGCTATATCGTCCACGAACCAACGAGGGAAAAAAGTGGTGAGTGCCAGTTCGGGAAACACTACGAGGTGGGCACCTTTGGCTTTTGCCTCATGTAAAAGCGTCACAAGCCTTTGGACGACTTGTTCTCTGGTGTCTGCTTTTTGTATTGGACCCATTTGTGCTGCAGCTACTCGAACAACTCGACTCATAAGACTTATCTCTCTGCTAATTCCAGCATTGTGTGAAGTAAAACATTTGCCCCGGCCTCTAAGTCCTCAGATGAAGTGTTTTCTGCCGGGTTATGGCTCACACCATTAATGCTGGGAACAAAAATCATTGCGGCAGGACAAACGCGAGCGAACATCTGTGCGTCGTGGCCTGCCCCACTGGGCAAGTGCATATGCGAATAGCCAAGTGATGCGCAGTTTCTTTCCACTGCAGAAATGACATCATCATGAAACACAACGGGCTCAAAACGTGCCAAGGTTCGCGTACTAATTGTGACGCCTTCTTGATGGGAAAGAGAGCGAAGAAAGTCATCTATCTCTGCCTCGGCTTTACGCAGAACATGTTCATCTGTGTTGCGCACGTCAAGGGTAAGTACAGCCTTCGCTGGAATGACGTTAATAAGATTTGGGAAGAGATCAATTTTGCCCACGGTGCATACTTGGTGGCCGGAATAGCGTTGTGTCAATTCCCTGAGAAAAACTGTGATAGCCGCTGCAACGAATGAAGGATCGTGACGCATATTCATGGGCGTTGTTCCCGCATGATTCGACTGTCCAGTGATGGTTACTTCCTGCCAACTGATTCCTTGCACGCCCGTCACAACACCAATGGTGCAATCTTTATTCTCCAGAATTGGGCCCTGTTCAATATGGAGCTCTACAAAAGAACTAGGCGATGGTCCTGGACACGGTGCGCTTCCCAGATACCCAATGCGCTCGAGTTCATCTCCCACACGCGACCCATCAATTCCGACGGTGTCAAGTGCTTGTTCAACAGTGAGCCCACCCACGTAGGTGAGGGAACCAAACATGTCGGGGGCATATCTTGAACCCTCTTCATTGGTGAAAAAACCCACTGCCAGTGGTCGGAGGGGAACTATGCCATTTTCCTTACATGTCTCGATCACTTCGAGGCCAGCCAGCACGCCGTAGTTGCCATCATATTTTCCACCGGTTCGCACAGTGTCTATGTGGGAACCGGTCATTACTGGTGCGCCAGAACCCACATCCCAAATGCCCACGACATTTCCTACCGTGTCAATACTGACAGAAAGTCCAAGATCTCTCATCCACTCCACGACGAGATCACGACCAGCCTTATCGTCATCAGTGAGAGCTAGGCGGGAACAGCCACCACCGTCAATTGAACCAATTTCAGCCAAGGTGAATATTCTCTGCATGAGTCGAGAATGGTTGACTCGAAGAGGTCTCCAAGGTGGCGAATCGGGCATTCTTGAAGTGTACGAAATAGACAAACGAATCCTTTGTCTTTTATAAGTCCTCATTGCCCTCGAGGGGGCAATCTAGTGTGGTCTTTGTGTCTGGTTCTGTGATTAGTCGGTTAAAACTCGATGCCCTGTTTGTTGAAGAACAAGAGTTGTTTGTCTCCAACCACCCCAGATCAAAGGAACTCTCCGTACGAGCCCAAGACCATCTTCTTTCCGGTGTGCCCATGCCTTGGATGGTGCGCTGGCCAGGTCCATATCCACTATTTGGATCTTCCGCGGCTGGATCAACATTTAAAGATGTCGATGGGCACCAATATGTTGATTTTTGTTTGGGTGACACTGGAGCCATGACAGGGCACGGCTTGGTTCAGGTTGCCGATGCGATATCACTCGCCGCTCGGCGGGGAATAACCACCATGTTGCCCAATGATGATGGAATTTGGATTGCCGAAGAACTCACAAGACGTTTCGGCTTACCTAAATGGCAGTTTGCAATGACGGCTACCGATGCAAATCGGTTTGTGCTGCGATATGCACGTGCATTGACAGGACGTACGAAGATTGCGGTGATTGATTGGTGTTATCACGGAACAGTGGATGAGACTTTGGTGATTCGCGATGAGAACGGTGACACCAGGAGTCGGCCAGGTGCACTAGGTCCACCTATTGACCCCAAGCACACAACTGTCTCTGTGCCATTCAATGACGTTGGCGAACTGGAGAGGGTCTTGTCGCACAATGACATCGCATGCCTTCTCATGGAGCCAGCCTTGACAAATATCGGAATCGTTTTACCGAACGAGGGATACCTCGCAGAGGTGCGAAGAATCACTCGCAAATACGGCGTCTATCTCATCATTGACGAGACGCACACAATCTGCGCAGGACCGGGTGGATGCACTCGGGAATGGTCACTTGATCCTGATTTTTTTGTGATCGGAAAACCCATTGGTGGAGGGATGCCAGCGGCGGTTTATGGAATGTCCGCCGAGGTCGCTCAAAGAATTGAAAAATCTCTAAGTGCCGACGACATCGATGTATCTGGTGTTGGTGGCACTCTGACAGGCAATGCCCTGGCGTTGGCAGCGGTGAGGGCCACTTTGTCCTCCACGCTGCGACAAAGTGATTATGACGTGATGATTCCCATGGCGACGCTCTGGGCCAAGGGTGTTCAAGACGTTATTTCCAATTTCTCTCTTGATTGGCATGTTCAGCAATTGGGTTGCCGCGCCGAGTATTGGTTTTGTGCACCTCCAAAGGATGGAGCCGAAGCGGCACAAAACGTAGATCACGCTTTGGATGCCTACCTCCATTTGTATGCGATCAACCGTGGATATTTGCTCACACCGTTTCACAATATGGCGTTGTTTTCTCCATTTCATACTCGCGACCAAGTCGATGGTCATACACAGATGTTTCATTCTGCAGTGAAATCGTTGTTGAGTTGATATGACAACGTACGAGATTTTGTGGATCTGCTTTGTGGTGGCAGGAGCTTCTGCAAGCCAAGCAATCTCGGGATTCGGATTTGCCTTGATTGCAGTCCCATTGTTGTCCTTGTTGATAGATCCGCAAATTGCGGTGGTCCTGTCAACGGTGGTTGGCGCATTTTCATCCACGTTTCAAGCCATCGTTGATCGTGCGCATGCTCAAAGAGATTTGGTCAAGAGATTGACGATCTCAGCATACGTAGGTATGCCGTTTGGTTTATTGGTGTTTATGTTCGTGTCGGAATCGGTGTTGAGATTCATCGTCGGAATTGTGGTGCTTATTGCGGCTTTTTCCCTGATGCGAGGATTTTCTATCCCGCATTCACAACAAAAGCTTGACTGGTTGATGGGCTGGTTAAGCGGTGTGCTTGCCACATCCACATCCACTAATGGTCCACCACTGGTGTTCCTGCTTCAAGCTAAGAAATTGACTCCATCTCATTTTCGCGCATCCATTAACGTGGTGTTTTCTCTAACAAGTTTTGGTGCGATTTTTCTATTTGCGCTGTCGGGCAATATTGGCTCTGGAGATGTTCTCGGAATCATGGTGTCAATTCCCATGCTTCTCATGGGAGTGGCGTTGGGTTATAAGGTTCGACCTCGAGTAAATACCGAGCAGTTTCGGGTTCTTGTTTTTGTTCTTTTAATTGGCTCCGCGGTCAGTGCCTTGGTTTCCGCACTATTTGCTTAGTGGGCACCAAACATCATCAACCATGCTTCTTTAGATTTTGGCTTAAAGACGTAGTTGGTGTTTTTTACGTCACCAAGATAGGCAGCAGGCATTTCTGAGTAGCGATGCCCCGGTAACAATATGGTGTCGTCAGGTAACGATTGCAAAGAATTGAGTGATTCATACATCTGTTCCACGTCTGAACCTGGTAAATCAGTGCGCCCACAACCATCAAGGAACAATGTGTCACCAGAGATCAAACAGTTCTGAACAAGAAAGCACTGAGATCCTGGTGTGTGTCCGGGCGTATGGAGTAGGGACACTTCAATACCTCCCACCGTCACAACATCATGAGTGTCATGTAGGCATAGATGGTCACTACCTACTCCTGTTGTGCGCTCAATCCAAGGTGCTTCATGCCGATTCACGTGAATGGGAACATCGTCATGCTGAAGGAGGGCTGTGATGCCCTCAATCGTGTGACCCATCATTGAGCCACCAATATGATCTGCGTGGTAATGACTTACGAGCACGCCAGTGATTCTCATATCATCTTGCTGAACGATTCCTCTGATGTCATCAATGGCATAGGCGGGATCCACAACGAGACATTCACCAGATTGCCGGTCGCCAAGGAGATAGGAAAAGTTCACCATATTGACAGCCATGGGATCTCCGGCCCCATAGTCCTGTCCACTTAGTAACTGTCTGAAGTAGAACCGATTCTGTTCGTCTGCACCCATACAGGCAGAATAGAGCAATGGTTGACATATCGCAGGTTCGGGCAGGGGACAGAATCTTGGTAGGGGGGCAACTCGTCACCGTGTCAGAAGATTTTGTGCGTTCCTTGGAGCCTGGAGACAGGTTGGTCGCAAGTGCAGACACGGGAGTTCTGCGTCGTATTCCAAGGGCTATTTCTGATTTGTCATTAGATGCCGTGTCGAGGGCTACTCAAGCATTTGCATCTTTATCTCTTTGTGATTCGAAACACATCACACAGTTCTTTTCTGAAGCGGCACGCTTGTTAAGCCAAGATGATGTTTTCGAAGGTTTGATGAAAGCAAACAACATCGATGTTCAAGAAGCGCGTAGGCGCGGTCGCTCTGTAACCCGTCTTGAATTAACTTCTAAAATGCGACTCGACATGATTGCCGCGTTTGAAATGTGGCGGGATATAGAGATTGATCCACTCTCTATTGAGTCAACTATTGAACATATTGGCTGGAAGGTTGAGCAGTGGCGGGCGCCATTGGGCGTGATTGCTTTTGTCTTTGAAGGAAGACCAAATGTATTTGTAGATGCCACTGGTGTATTACGGAGTGGGAACAGTGTGGTGTTTCGGATAGGAAGCGACGCCTTGAACACTGCACAGGCGATCATGGACGCAGTAATTACACCTGCATTACTAATAGCCGGACTTCCTAATGACTCAGTGGTTCTCTTGGCGTCGAAAGAACACGCTGCTGGATGGGCCCTATTTTCAGACACTCGCTTGTCGTTAGCGGTTGCCCGAGGATCCGGGACTGCAGTGAAAGAACTGGGGTCAATTGCCCGCCAAGCAGGAGTGCCAGTGAGTCTTCATGGCACGGGCGGAGCGTGGTTACTCGTTGGAAAAGAAGCGGACCTAACAAGGCTTGCAGCCGTTGTTGAACACTCCCTCGACAGAAAGGTGTGCAACACGTTGAATGTGGTGTGTGTATTACGGGAGCAAGCTGCGATACACGTCCCCATAATTTTTGATGCTGCGCAAAAGGCCGCATCATCGAGAAAAACACATGCTCGTATTCACTGTGTTGGTGGCGCAGAGGGTTTTCTCCCGTCTTGTCAGGACATCGAAGTCACAAGGGCTGATGGTGTTTTCATCGAGCCCCAGTTTTCTCCGTCTCAATACGATGAACTAGCGCGTGAATATGAGTGGGAGGTCTCGCCAGAGTTTTTTATTGCGCTTGTCGACACGCTCGATGAGTCGGTTCAACTGTTCAATACTTACAGCCCTCAGTTCGTTGTTTCTGTTATCTCCAACTCCGAACATGAGCGCGAACATGTGTGGCGAACGAGTAATGCACCATTCGTGGGTGACGGCTTTACGCGTTGGGTAGACGGACAATTTGCTCTCAACCGACCTGAACTTGGTTTATCTAACTGGGAGTTCGGTCGCCTATTCGGCCGGGGTGGGGTGCTCTCGGGAGACTCAGCGTTTACGGTCCGCCTACGAGTCATACAAAATGACGCCAACTTGGCTCGTTAGAGGCGTAATTCAATATTGTCGATGAGTCTCACGTTGTCGTACCACACCGCTACACATAACACACTGTTTGGTGTGGGTGTCTCTAACTTCTGAAGAGTGGTGCCATCACATACGGTGGCGTATTCGATAGACGCAAACTCGCTGCAAGACAAGTGTTGAGTGAACTCGCGTATGAGATCAAGACTTGAGCAGTGTGAAGACGTCGCCAATACTTGACATTTGCTGAGACCTTGGAAAATGATCGAAGCATCTTTGCGATGTGTGCTCGTCAGTCTTTGGTTTCTGCTGGAAAGTGCTAAACCATCTTCTTCACGAACAGTATCGAGTCCTACAATTTCAATTGGGTAGTTCAGTTCACTCACCATTTGTCGTACGACGGCTAATTGTTGAAAATCTTTTTTTCCAAAATATGCACGATGTGGCTGAACCATGTTGAAAAGTTTTGCAACAATCGTTGTGACTCCTTGAAAATGCCCGGGCCGATGTTCACCTTCCATGTGAAGGGCAGTGCCGCCAGGCTTAATAAAACTTCCGAAATCTTCCGGATACATCTGTGTAGCTGAAGGCATAAACACCACATCCACTCCATGATGTTCGGCCAGTGCTAGATCACGTGCAGTGGTGCTGGGATAATTTTCATAATCACTAGGAACGTTGAATTGTGTCGGGTTGACAAAGATAGAGAGAACAGTGGTGTCATTTTCAGCAAGTGAATTCTGAAGAAGCGCTTCGTGTCCTCTATGAAGTGCTCCCATTGTGGGAATAAAGCCTCTGGTTGATTGTCCAGCGATGTTGCGTACCCAAGAGTGCATCTCTTCAGGAGTTGTCAGTATCAACATGGTTAACGAAAACTGTGGTCCTCGTCGGGCCACTGCCGATTTTGAACATCTTGCACATAAGACCGAAGCGCGTCGATAGTTGTATCCCTGAGATTTGAGTACGCCTTCGAAAAAGTGAACTGCTTCTCGCTTAGTCCAAGCACATCGTGCAGTACCAACACTTGTCCATCACAATACGGTCCAGCACCGATACCGATCGTGGGTATTGATAACTGCTCAGTAATTTCTTTTGCAACCTCCAAGGGGATACCCTCAAGCACAATTGCGCTAGCGCCTGCAGATTCAATCGCTAGCGCATCTTCTATGACTCGTTCACGCGAGCCAGCCTGATCACCCGAGGTACGCCCTTGAACTTTGTTACCTCCCATGCGGTGATAACTCTGAGGGGTGAGCCCTACGTGCCCCATCACCGGTATGTCCATTTCTGCGATTGCCGCCACGGTGTCCGCTATGTGTATGCCGCCTTCAAGCTTTACTACTTCGGCACCATGTTGAACTAACTGCACAGCACTGGCAAGTGCATCACGATGACATGTTTGATAAGAGCCAAAAGGCATGTCTCCTACAATGAGAGAAGAAGGCCTTGCATTAGACACCATCTTTGTGTGATAACACATTTGTTCAAGCGTGACGGAGAGTGTGTTTTTATGGCCTTGCATGACCATTCCGACCGAGTCTCCCACTAGAAGAATGTCAACACCGGCTAAATGCGCAAGTTGCGCAAATGTGGAGTCATAGGCAGTCACCATCGAGATTGGCTGACCAGCAGTTTTCCGATCGTGGAGTTGGGGGACCGTGAATTTCGTCTGAGATGGGGGTGTCATGGGATTCCCTTCGAAATGGAACTTTAAGGTTATGAGGGTTTTCATTCTCATAGGTTCGTAAAGGCCAAGATTTTGCTGTGAATTGCAGTAACACTTACCTGGGATTCAGTGCAATCTTCAACAATCTGTAGTGTTGTCCCATGGCCTTGTCCATCTCCCACGGTGTGATCAACAAGATCTGGGACTGGATCTGTCTTAAGGGCTCCATTCACCCGAAGACTCGACGTAGTCAATTGTTTGCTCATTTTGGCAGTGGAAGTCTCATCATGTGGCCCCAAACCACAATCTTCAACGAGCGATACATCAGCATTGGTAAAAATACGCTGATCGGAAAAGATGTTGCGTTGTCAGCGGGAATGGTTCCGGGACAAGAGTGTCTATCTGATGTCGTGGTTTCGATTGGGGACCGTTGTCTCATCGGACGGGCAAGCGGCATCGTGGGTCATCTGTCCATTGTTATAGGTAGCGATGTATGGACAGGCCATCACGTGTACATCACAGATCAGAATCACGATTATCGGGATGTTTCAATTCCCATCTCCCACCAGTCGCAACCAGAGCGCGCTGTGTCAATAGGCGACAATTCTTGGATCGGCCACGGAGCGGTTATTTTGCCAGGATCTGAAATTGGAAGACATGTAGTTATTGGTGCTAATTCTGTCGTTACAGGAAAGATCCCGGACTACTGCGTGGCTGTGGGTTCACCAGCCAAAGTGATACGTCAGTACATCCCTGAAACCGGATGGGTTGACGTGTGATTACCTACACCGACAGATCTAAAGGTGGTTGGCACGTCTTCATATCGTTCTCGCGTGCAAATTTTCCTAGCCGCTCGCTAACTGGAACACCCTCGATTTCAGTTTCTGCAAAATAAGGGCGACGATCTGCAGTCCGGAGTGCTTCTATGAAGTCACGTCGATCTTCGATATAGATGCGGTATTCCCTAATCCATTCAGGAACGATTGCTTGTCCCTTCGGATCGTTTGGGATATCAGCTTCGATGTCGTTGATGGCCGACTCCAATGAATCTGTTGCAATGACCACTATTGATGCTTTTTTCTTGAGATCTGCTGGATTTGTGGGATCAAGGCGATCTAGATTTTCCATCGCGAAGCGTTCATTCTCGGCGAGTAGACACCGAGCCTCGCTTCTGGCCATCCATGCTTCGTCACCAATTCTGTTCACACTCTCGCGCGAGGCAAAACCAAAGGCGTAAACCCACATCGCCCCAATCAAAAT
Organism: Ilumatobacteraceae bacterium; assembly: GCA_044239355.1. GTDB lineage: Bacteria > Actinomycetota > Acidimicrobiia > Acidimicrobiales > Ilumatobacteraceae > UBA2093. The sequence continues at coordinate 45,891 of JBIIBO010000014.1, read as the reverse complement.
ACAGATTCCTGTGAGCACAATTTTGAGAGGGCGACCAGAACGAATGACATTATCTTCCACGACTCCTAAGGCTATTGCTGACTACGATGAAGACATCAAACGACGACGGATTTTGCCTATGCGACATGGCACAAAGAACAATCAACCCCTTCTTAGGTGTGGGCTAGTAATTGGTCTTTTTGTTGTGCTTGGTTCATGTGGAACATCGGTTCAAGGTCTATGTTCACAAGCAGTCTCAGTTCCAAGTTTTTCCATGAGATTCATCCAAGGCCTCAACAATTTCAGCGAAAATCAATACGAGGCTCTTCGCATTGATACGGAGCGCACACGCCAGACAGTGGCATTAGTGCTTGATTTGTATCCAGAAGACAAAGACACAACAGCCGTCTTGGAAAAGATTGAGGCTTTTGAAGACGCTATGCAGAAGACACAATGGGACGTCAGTCTCGCATTGGCGAATTTTCAAGCGGTTCAATCAGCTATCACGCTGGGAAGCGCCCAAACGCTAGAACAGGCAAATCAAGTCGATGCTTACGTCATTGCGCTTTGTGGTCTGCCGTCAACTTTTGTTCCTAATCAAGAACCAGTAGTCACGCTGCCAATGCCTTGGATACCAAGCCCTACCGATACGGAACCTGAAAGTGGAATCCTTGATAGCGAATCTGAGAACTATGCGTTAGGGGAGATGGTAGGAACGCTCTTCCAATTGACTTTGTCCCGAGAGCAAGTTCTGTGTGTTGGCGAGGAGTTGGTCGGCGTGGTTGACAAGAGCGACGCAACTTCAAATAGCTCTCAATATCAAAGTCAATTTCAGAATGCTTTTGATGTCTGCGGCATTAATTTTGAAATACCAATCGATTAAAGCAAAGGAGTTCTCAGAAGATGGAAATAGTGATTCTTCGACATGCCGAACCCGAGTGGGTTAAAGATGGTCTTTCCGTGGATAATCCGCCATTGACCCAACGCGGCCGCCTCCAGGCAAACCTTTTGGCTGCTGCACTTCAAGATGAGCACTTCGATGAAATTCTTGTGTCGCCCTTGGTGCGCACCCAAGAAACAGCCGAACCCATCTTGTCCCTCAAAAACGCACCACTTGAGATTGAGCCGTGGCTTGAGGAAATACGCAACCCAATCTGGCATGGAACACCACAAGAGAAAGCGGAAGCTGCATGGAAGGCGCAACGCCTAAAAGCTTCTCACGAACAGTGGAAGGGCCTTGATGGGGGCGAGCCTGTGGACGATTTTGTGGATCGAATTAATGTCGGCACTTCACTTTTCTTAGAGGAAAGAGGCTTGCGACGCACTGACAGCGGTTTACCGTTGTGGCAAAGCGATGCCGCATTTGACAGCGACAAGAAGGTTGCCCTCATATGTCATGCGGGAACAGGAAGTATTGCCATCTGTCACATGTTGGGGCTACAGCCCACTCCCTGGGAATGGGAGCGACTTGTTATAGGTCATGCAACCATCAACCGAATCTCTACATTACAACTAGGTGATGGCATCACTTTTGGGCTTACGCTTTTATCGGGTAATGATCATTTAGTGCCGGATTTACGCACCTTTTAACTCTTTCTGTACGACTGCTGCCTCTTCATTGTGATTGCCTATGGTGGTGTCATGTCAGCCCCTGAATCCGTAAATCCAGATCTCTTGAAATTGTTTTCCTTTCAGGTGTTTACCAAACTTGAAGGTGCAGTTACTGCTGGAATGATTCACCTTGGTGACACCTTGGGTTTGTATGAAGCTTTAGGTGCCTCAAGTGGCTACACCTCTGAAGAATTGGCATCGAGTACTCAACTGCACGAGCGTTGGGTGAGAGAGTGGCTTCATAATCAACTCGCTGCGCGCTTGATTTCGTGTGTCGATATTTCTGCAGACAATCCCGTGTTCTTTCTCACGCCAGAGGCCAAGACTGTATTGACTATGCCTCATCATCCGGCATACGGAATGGGAATGTTCCACCGTCTTCCGCAGACAATGAAAGCTTTGGAATACATGCCTGAGTCTTTCAGGACTGGGATTGGTCATGATTATGACTCTCATGGTCCTCAAGGTGCAGTGGGAATCGAGAAAAGTTTTGAGCCTTGGAATCAGAATTTTCTCCTTCCTGTTGTCATACCTGCGATTGAAGGTCTCTACGACAAACTCAACAAAGGTGCTCGCGTGGCCGACATCGGTTGTGGTTCTGGTGGTCTGTCATTGCTCATGGGCAAGGAATTTCCGCAGAGCACATTTGTGGGATTTGATATCTCGCAGTTTGCATTGGCGCGCGCTGGCGAGCGATTGTCAGATTCAGGTTTATCGAACGTTTCTTTTATGGATCCTCGAGTGCACGACATCACTGATGGTGAAAAATTTGACCTGGTGTGCACCTTTGACTGTATTCATGACATGACTCACCCCACTGAGATGATGCGAACGATTCGAGACTCAATGAGTAACGACGGTGTCTGGTTATTGGTTGACATCAAAGCCCATGACTCGATGGAGATGAACATCACAAAGAATCCAATGGCTTCTTTGCTGTATGGAATAAGTGTGTTGAGTTGTATGTCGTCGGCAATGTCATCACCTGATGGTGAAGGTCTGGGAACACTTGGTCTTTCGGGTGTAAGGGCTGAAGAGATGGCCCGCGCAGCGGGCTTCACCAGTTTTAAGAAGCTGGACATTGAACACTCCGTGAACGCTTTTTACGAAATACGTCCGTAAAGCATGAAGACCCCCTGCTGGATCATGCAGGAGGTCTTCAGCGATTGGGGAGTGTGAGGATTACGGGATAGGCAATGGCGCTGTGACGTGGCAGGCGTCAACTGCGGCTACTGCCGAGGTGGGATCGATGGCTGGTCCACCTTGTGGGTGAATCTCGAAGTGAAGGTGTGGAGTACTTGTATTGCCGGTCTTGCCGTTATAGCCGATTACTTGTCCAGCCTTGACTCGTGTTCCTACAGTGATTCCGTCAGCAACTTTTTGAAAGTGACCGTAGAAAAAGTATGTGCCATCGGCAGTGGTGAGACGAACACCGTTTCCAGCAAGTGTGCTTGTGGCTGTGTTGTAGACACGGGTGATTGTTCCATCTGCTACTGCATAAATCAGGTTTCCTTCATTTGCAATGATGTCAACACCGAGGTGCTTGCGATCTCCACGCGGGGCATGCCACGTGTTGCTGAATGAACAAGGTCCTTGCACAGGAAACACAGCCAATTGAACTGTAGGAGCGGCAATCACTCCGAGTTTAAGCGCAGTGCGATCATCGAGACGTCCTGTTGCAGGAAAGCCATTCTTCTTCTGGAACTGAGAGAGAGCCACTGCTGTTGCTCCACCAAAAATTCCGTCAGCCCCGCCGTTCACTGCAACTCCCGCGGCAATCAATGCCGACTGCACGATCACAACGTCATTGCTGCGCTGTCCGCGTTGAGGAAGTGAGGTCACGTGTGCTGAAGAACTTGACGGTGTGGTGCTAGCGGCGGTGGCCGCAGTAGGTGCTGGTGCCACGGCGACGGCCACTGGAGGAGCCATAACTCCTAAGGCAATCGCTGTTTGCTGATCGAGGACGCCAGTGGCTTTGATGGTTTTTGCATTCTGAAAAGCGGTGATGGCTCGGGTGGTTGCAGCACCAAAGATGCCATCAGCTCCACCGGCCACCTGAAACCCAGCAGCATTGAGCGCTTTTTGCACTATGACAACACTCTTGCTACCCGAACCGCGCTTTGGAAGTTTTTTGATGAAGGGACCTGAACTCACAGGGGTCACGACAGGAGTTGCAGTTGCAACTGGTGTAGCAGGAACGTTTTGTGTCGATGATGCAAGTTTGAGCGCACGTGCGGTTGGTGCGTCAACAACTCCAGTGACTTTAAGACCGACCACTTTTTGAAAGGTGCGGAGCACTGTTCGGGTTCGAGCATCGAAGGTTCCTGTTGCACCACCGCGCAATGTAAAACCGTTATTGATGATCGCACTTTGCACGGCCACTACTGCGGGGCCTGATTCACCAAACTTGGGTTGACCAGGTGCAGTCTTGGTAGGCGCACCCACAGATACTGTGGCGGCTGAAGCCTGTGAGGTAAGGGCAGGCGCAGCAGCTGAAGCCAAAACGCTGATGAAGGCGACTACTGCGATTTTGGTGATGAGGGTTTTGTGATTGCGAGACATTTCTTCTCTCCTTGTTGATCCGGTAAAGGGATCGGCAGGATTGAGAAGAACTTGAGAGATTTCTCACTAAAAATGTTTAGTGCACCACTCTAAGTGGTCTAAGTGGTCGAATGTTTACGCAAAGTGGCTAGATAAAGACAAAGATCAGCCCAAAAGGGTCCCAAAAGTGTTTTTTAGCTCCGTGAGTGAGTCAGGACTTAAAGCCGTCGTCGATTCCAATGAAGCCAGCGGGTTGGTACTTGCCCAGAATCAGGGTCTCTAAGACCCCCATTCCTGACTGAGGGGGTCTTGCGTCGGAGAAGGTGCAGGTCACATCGCTCAAAGTTTGGACATGTATGAAACTGAGATCTAAGGGATTGGTCACGGGCAACGATATTTCGTCTCTTGTACTGACCGATTCCCCTCGCCACATGCCATGACCCCATTCAGGGTGTAAGTAGCCCAGGCCTGACATCTGAAAATGAACGCGAGGAGTGAACTCTAAAGTTGCTGAAAACTTGTCGAACTCATATTGCAAAGTGAATTGGCTCATATGGCGAGTGTTCTCTTGCCAGCTACTTTCGTATGAGATGTGGTGGGCATGCACGATCGTGTCTTTACCATCGAGAAGCGCACCCGATTCATGCCATCTTTGACCGTCGGCGTACTCGTTGACATCAAAGACTGTTCCAAATCCGTCGAAACACACCGGTGCCCACAGCCAATAGAACTGAGGCAGTTGAGGAGATGGGGCCCCAAATTGGGTACGTTCGCCCACACCGCGGATACCCCAAGACCTATCCCTTGAGCCTTTAAAGGATTCAGAATCAAGGTGATGTGTTATTCCATCAATGGTGATCCATCCATTCCATTGCCCTAATTGTGTGAGGCGCGTGTAGCGCATTGTGGTTCTGTTCCCGGTCCGTACATGAAAGGGAGGCTCTTCATAAGGTTGAGATGAGGCCGTGAATTCAATTTCTGCAGTGATGTTGTGTTCGGGTGCATTAATCACGATCTTGTGACGCTTCATTGGTTCCACAATCTCGAGTCTGATCGGACCAATTGACGTACAGTCCTTTCGATCGTGCGCTGCTCGAGCACTGCTACGCAGATTTACTTGCTTCCCATCAAACACCACGCTGAATGCAGCATCCATGACGTGCCGATTGGGGTAAAGACCCATCGCGAGTGCAAAAAAGACAGATCCGTCTTTTTTGTAGCCGTTGAAGAAATACCGGTCATAGTGGCCAGGATCTCCCGACTCTGGATGGGCAATGGGCTCCCACGTTTGATGGAGTGGATAATCATCAAAAGAAGTAATCATGTATGTGACCGTAGCCACTTCAATGCGCCCGCAAAGAAGTGGTGCGCTTGGGTCCAGCGACTTACAGTCACAGGTGTGGTTATTACAACGAGAACCTTTCGCATTGTGACCGGTATTGCGTTGGGATCACTGTGCGTCATCATCTTTACTGGTGCCTTGGTGAGGCTGACAGGTTCCGGGTTGGGTTGTGTGGATTGGCCCAAATGCAATGAGTCAAAATTCATTGACGTCTCTACCGGGCATACATTCATCGAGCAAGCGAACAGGCTGTTCACTGGATTTGTCTCTGCAAGTGTGATCTTGGCCGTATTAACGGCATACAGAGCTCGTCCACGTCGCGTGGACTTGATCGTGTTGGCATGGCTGCTCGTTGCAGGTGTACTTATGCAAGTTGTCATTGGTGGCATCGTGGTGTTGACCGGCCTCAACCCGTACGCCAACATGGCTCATTTTCTTGTGTCCATGGTGTTGATCTCGCTTGCGTTGCTTCTTTACCGTCGCGCTGGGGTGGAACGGCCGGTGCAATGGTTACGCAGTTTTCCGCATGACGTATCCAAATGGGTTCGTGTTCTTTTCTTGATGGGTGTCATTGCTGTCGTGACTGGAACTGTTGTGACCGCCACTGGACCTCACGCAGGGGGAGAAGATGCGGTGAGGTTCGGCTTCGAATTAAGCCATGTGGCTCGAATTCATGGGTTAGCAGTGATCTCCACAGTTGCGCTTTTGGTGTGGGTCTTGTGGAAGTTGCGTGGGCGCTCCGAATTGTCGGAACAACGCGATTCTCTAGTGATGCTGGGTTATGTGGCCGTGGCACAGGGCATTGTGGGATACAGCCAATATCTCACTGGCGTGCCCGTGTTCTTGGTGGGTGTTCATATTCTGGGAGCAACAGCATTCTTCCTAGCCTTATGCAATGTGGTGTACGCCCCGCGCGATAAGGACCATGTCGTGGTGGGTGACTCGGCGTACTAGTTTGTGCCTATGGCAGCTACAGACGAAGTTCTATTAGAAATCTCCGATCACATTGGAGTCATCACATTGAACGCTCCCGATCGAATGAACACCATCTCGGGTGCAATGTTAGATTTGATGTCAAAGAAGTTTCTTGAAGCAGACAACAATCCTGACGTCCGTTGCATCATTTTGACGGGGGCTGGCCGCGCATTTTGTGCAGGTCTTGATTTGGGATCACAGTCCGGCAAGCGGGAATCGCTGGGAGTCTTGGACAATACCGAAGCAAATATGGTGGAGTTCAACCTCCGCGAGACACCGCCCATCGTCCTTCATGGTCTCGACACGCCAGTCATTTGTGCCCTAAACGGTGGTGCCGCGGGTTATGGCCTTGACATTGCGCTCGGATGCGATATTCGCATCGCTGCTGATACATCGAAGATGGCACCAGGTTTCGCTAAACGGGGAATATTGCCAGAGAGCGGTGGAACATGGTTGTTGCCTCGCATTGTGGGTTACGCACGCGCAGCCGAGATTGCATTCACTGGTCGAACACTTAACGCACAAGAATGTTTAGATTTGGGTCTCGTCAATAAGGTTGTACCTGCTGATGAACTCATGGTGCATGCCCGCGAGATGGCGTCTGAAATTGCATCTAATGCGCCGTTAGCTGTGCGCGCGATTAAACGCATGATGAGAGCGGCAGAAACTGAAACGTTCGAACAAAACGTGCATCATGTTTTTCTTCAGTTGCTTCCGCTATTCCGTACTCGCGATTTCAAAGAAGGCGTAGCTGCATTTATCGAGAAGCGAACGCCCAATTTTATTGGTAAATGATTTGTCCTAATGATTGACCCTTTTGAGGTTCTAGGAATTCGCCCGGACGCGACACAGCATGAGATTCATGCTGCATGGCGCAAGTTGGCCAAGCAATATCACCCAGACACCGGCGGCGATGAGAGACACATGATTCTTCTCAACGAGGCTTTCAAGATCGCATCCTCGTCTCTTCGCCAGTCTGAACAGTTGATACAAACGGTCAACCAGGGCCCCACAACCCCATCTGGTCAAGATCTTGTAGGGGAGAGAACCCGACGTGTTCGCCATGATGTCTCTTCTTTTACGTTCAATGTGTTGCCAGTAGAAAGCTTTCCACTCATAGAAATCGTGGCAGCAAGTGTGGGTGCCATCATTGAATCTGATTGTCCATATCTGATTGAATTCACACTTGAAAGTCTTGGTGACGTGGGCAGTTCATCAGATTGGTGTCGATGTGAATTGGTACCCGAAGCTGGCGGGACAATGGTGCATCTCACAATTGGAGGGTTGACGACGTCTGCTGTACCGGGTGTGGAGTTTGTTCGCGATGTCTTGATTGATTGTGTCAATGAATTGGACGAAGTCAGTCTCGCTGAGCAGCAGCCTTGGTGAGACGATCATTTACTGCGACTCCAATTCCTTCATGTGGAGCACGCACAGCGATGATGACATCAAAGCGTTCTTCATCAGCTTGCCGAAGTAAGGCATATAGCTTTTGCGCATATTCATCAACATTGTCTTGATGAATAACAAAAGTGGAGCGTTTATCTGCATTCATGTGATGAACAAGTTCATCGGCTTCTTTGCGGCTGTCACACAGAAGAACATGGGCGCGCGGGGCATAATGGGAAGCCATCATTCCAGGGGCTCGAGACTCGCCGAAGGATTGAGTATCTGTCACTCTTTGAAGAACAGTTTCAATGTCTTGGTGGGTGATTGATCCTGGGCGCAAGACCTGGATGGTGTCGATGCACTCCACAATTGTGGACTCCACACCAATTCCGCAACTACCCCCGTCAAGAATGATGTCAACGTCATCCCCCAGATCATCCAATACGTGTTGGGCGGTGGTGGGACTGACTTTGCCGAATCGGTTGGCCGATGGGGCAACCACTGCCTCTTGCATCTCAATAAGAAGACTTAATGTCAACGGATGATTTGGCACACGAATGGCCACCGAATCTCGACCACCTGTAATCCAGTCAGGAACAAGAGATGTCCGAGGAACTAAGAGCGTTAATGGACCAGGCCAAAAATGCTCAGCTAACAGTTGAGCATCGTGGTGGAAATTGCCCCACTTCGTCGCTTCTTCATAAGACGAAACATGAACTATCAGGGGATGTGAGCGCGGTCTGTCTTTTATCGCAAAGACTTTCTCCACTGCATTCGGGTCAAGCGCGCGAGCTGCTAGGCCATACACAGTTTCTGTGGGAATTGCTGCAACGCCGCCCTCAAGTAAAACCTTCACGGCATCTGAGACATTGTGTGTGATTCTGGAATCTTCACTCATGATTCGAAAAAAGACAAAAGACAATCGATAAAAGCGAAAGACTCAGTGGTTGCAAAATGGTCAGTGTTCTTCAAGACTGTCAATGCTCCATGAGGAAAAGCAGAAGCCAGTTTGTCTGAAGGTCCTGCGAAATCTTGGTCACCTATGACGACTTGGACTTCATGAGGTAAATGCGATAACTCTGTTGAGGATATGGAACGCGTCGCTGGGCGTTTCATAATGGCAGTCAAGGCAACGGGGTCATTGCCGGGCTGATGTGCGTATTGAACAAACATCTGAGAAAAGGTGTCATCAGTTGAGCCGCGTCCCTCTAATGCGTCAACGATGCGACGGTTGCGATCGCTGGTGTATGTCTCGAAGACGCCATTGCCAATACCGGCAAACAGGACCTTTCGAAATCGGTTCGGTTCCAAGGTAAGTGCGTCCAGCACCGTCAGAGCACCTAGAGAAAAGCCGGCAATATCAACTACTGGATACTTCTCTGGAATTGCTCCTAAGAGCCATTGAGCCAAATCTGCATAGGACTCAGGGGAGTGAGGTTTCTCGGCCAGACCGTGCCCAAGAAGGTCAATACCCAGCACCGAGCGTCCCATGTCTTCAAGAAGCGCATCAATGCCTGGTTTATGCCAGGTCTGCTGAAAGCTGCCACCCCAGCCATGCAATAAAACGATGGGTATTTCTTCATCCTGAGCCATGGTTACACGGTAGTCTCGTTGTGCCCTATGCGCTTCTTACAGCAGTTACCAGCCCACGACCTGACCTATAACGATGTCTTCATGGTCCCGAGTATGTCCGCCGTGACTTCTCGTTTAGACGTAGACCTCTCTACCGCAGATCGCATCGGAACCAATATCCCAATTGTGGTGTCCAATATGACGGCCGTTGCTGGTCGACGTATGGCGGAAACAGTGGCTCGTCGTGGTGGGCTTGTTGTACTTCCTCAAGACATTCCCCTGGACATCATTGCCGCAGTAGTGAGTCATGTGAAGTCTCGTCATCCAATTTTTGAGTCTCCCATCACGTTGGGACCAGAGGACACTTTGGGCGAAGCGATGAGTCTGATCCACAAGCGTTCTCATGGTGCCGTTGTGGTGGTTTCTCCGGACAATCAACCATTAGGAATCTTCACAGAGCACGACGGTGCCGGGTATGACAGATTCACCCAGTTAAAGAACGTCATGAACACTGAAATGATTAGGTTCTCAAATCATCAATCGGTTCTTGATATTCATGATGTTCTTGTAGACCAACGTTTGAATTTTGCTCCAGTAGTGGATGATCAAGGTTTGCTCGTCGGTGCAGTCACGCGGCGAGGAACCCTTCGCTCCACAATCTATTCTCCCGCAGTAGATGCTTCAGGCAAATTCTTGACATCAGTTGCGGTGGGAATCAATGGTGATCCCGCAGAACGGGCCAAGGCTTTAGTGGAAATTGGCGTCGACGTACTGGTTATTGATACTGCGCACGGACACCAAGCTTCCATGCTTCGCGCTATCGAAGCTGTGCGAAAAGTCGCACCTAACACTCCGTTGGTAGCTGGAAACGTCGTCACCAAAGAGGGCACAAGAGATCTCATCAATGCAGGAGCAGACATCATCAAAGTTGGTGTCGGTCCAGGAGCCATGTGCACCACCCGCATGATGACAGGAGTGGGTCGTCCTCAATTCTCTGCAGTTTTGGAGTGCGCAGAAACAGCGCGATCACTAGGCAAACATGTGTGGGCCGATGGTGGAGTGCGCTATCCGCGCGACGTAGCTCTCGCTATTGCTGCTGGTGCTTCAAGTGTGATGTTTGGGTCTTGGCTTGCTGGAACTTATGAATCAGCGGCAGACACCTTGCGTGATACTGAGGGAAGGCTGTACAAAGAGAGTTTCGGCATGGCTTCGAACAGAGCGGTGAAGAATAGAACTCAAACGGAAACAGCTTTTGAAAGAGCAAAGAAAGAACTTTTCGAAGAAGGTATTAGTACCTCGCGCATGTACCTCGACACACAACGACCTGGTGTTGAAGACATCATTGATCAGATTGTCGCTGGGCTTCGTTCATCTTGCACATATGCAGGTGCTGCAAGCCTTGAGCAATTTCATGAGCGCGCCGTTGTGGGTGTGCAAAGTTCTGCGGGATACGACGAAGGCCGCCCTCTTGGAACTAGTTGGTAGCAGTGACCGCTGTTGCAATTGATGGTCCCGCTGGTGCAGGAAAATCTACAGTTGCGCGACTTGTTGCAGAACAGATTGAAGTGCCATATCTCGACACTGGGGCAATGTATCGATGTGTGGCTTTTGCCGTGTTGCAACAGAATGTCTCACACCATGATGGAGCGGCAGTTGCTTCCATTGCTGAGAACATCAAGATAATTCTCGAACATGATGCGGTCTATCTCGATGGAGTTGATGTTTCCTTAGAGATTCGAACTCCCGAAGTAGGTTCTGTGGTAAGCGTGATTGCGGCGATGTCCCCAGTGAGAGATGCCATGAGAAGTCAACAACAAAAATGGATCGCCGAACATCATGGTGGAGTGGTCGAAGGCCGAGATATCGGAACAGTTGTATTGCCTCATGCTGATGTCAAGATTTTCCTCACAGCATCCGCACAAGAGCGTGCCGCAAGGCGTGTACAACAAAGTGGCGGTGATCTCTCCCAGGTGGCCAAAGAGATTGAAGAACGCGATCATCTTGATTCCACGCGACGCGATTCGCCTCTACAACCAGCAGTAGACGCGATTCATGTGGACACCACTGGAAAAAGTATTCCAGAGGTAGTCGATGCCATCGTGGAGATTGTCAAGAAGAAAGGGTCTTTTAGTCATGGCTGAAGTTGAATCATTTCTCGCACGACCCACACTGGGATCGATCGTCTCTTACAAAATCATGCGCGCCATCGTGGTTGGTGTATCTGTGGGCTATACGCGTACAAAGGTCATAGGTCGTCACAATATTCCACGCGATGGAGCCTTTGTTCTAGCGCCTATCCATCGTTCGAATATTGATACGCCATTGGCAGCTGCTGTCTCTTCTCGTCGACTGCGTTTCATGGGTAAGGATTCATTGTGGAAGATCCGTGTCATTGGTTGGATCCTTTCTGCCTTGGGCGCATTCCCCGTTACACGAGGTACAGCAGATCGTGAAGCCCTGAAACGTTGCATCGCAGTTTTGGAGATGGGTGAGCCACTCGTACTGTTTCCAGAGGGGACTCGTCAAAGTGGCCCGATTGTGATGCATTTGTTTGACGGCGCTGCATATATTGCCGTCAAAGCTGGTGTCCCCATAATTCCATTGGGTATAGGTGGTTCTGAAAGAGTCATGCCCAAAGGGAAGAAGATGATTTATCCGCGCAAATGCGTCCTCGTGATTGGTGAACCTATTTCGGCGCAAGTGGACGAAACTGGCCGAGTCTCACGTTCGGCAGTCAAAGAACTGACGGAAAAACTTACTGTTGATTTGCAGCGACTCTTTGACGAGGCGCAAGTACTAGCAGGATCACCCAACTAGTTCTGTATAAAACCTTGCATCAAGGTGACAAGATCCATTGCATCAGACGTGCCACATAGTTCTCGTGCTGAATGCATGGACAATTGAGGAACGCCCACGTCGATTGCCTCTATTCCAAGTCTCGTAGAGGTAATCGGACCAATGGTTGAACCACAAGGCATGTTGTTGCGAGATACAAATGTCTGAAGTTCAATGTTCTGCTTGTGGGCGATGTTGCGAATGTGGGCAGCACCAGAAGGGGAAGTGGCATATCGTTGATTGCCATTTAACTTGAGTGCTACACCGTGGTTGGGCAATGGACTATGTCGCGGGTCATGCTTTTCGATGTAGTTGGGATGAACCGCGTGAGCATTATCAGCAGAGAGACACCACGATTGCTGAGCGCGATCAATTCTTTGTCCACTGGTGAGACTGTCACGTTCGTCAATGACCGCCAGGAGATTTTCCAACATAGGACCGGCTGCACCAGTAGTTGATTCTGATCCAACCTCTTCGTGGTCATTGAGAATGACGATGGATGTGAAGGGAGAATTGACGTGACAGATAGCTTCCACAGCCGCCCAACAAGAAAGTTGATTATCAAGACGACCACTTGCCAAAAGTGAACCGTCCACACCGAGGATTGCCGCTGGGGTCACATCAAAAAGATGAGCATCAAATGAGGCGATACGACTCACTCCGGTGATCTGTGAGATCCAATCGAGAAACATTGGTGCTTTTGTTCCCCATAGGGGAGAAGTATGTTGAAATTTATCCAACAACAGACCACGTTCACTTATTTCACGGTCCAAATGGATGGCTAGTTGTGGAACCCTTGCCAATGGTTGTGCCTGATGAAAGAGAGATTCTTGGCCATCCGCCGAGAAAACACGACCAGCAATCCCAAGATCTCGATCGAGCCAGGAATTCAGTAACACTCCACCATAGATTTCAATTCCAAGTTGGTTCCATCCCATGCGTGCAATATCGGGTTGTGGCTGAATGCGTAAATTCGGCGAGTCAGTGTGAGCACCCACAATGCGAAACGGCGCACCTGCTTGGCCAAGTGACCAAGCAATTATGGATCCGTTATTGCGGTAGAAACCTTTGGCGCACAGATCAGAAGAAAAGTCTTTTTGTTCACTGAAACCGGACGCCTCCAATTGTTGGACGGCTGTGTGGACGACATGTACTGGTGTGGGAGAAGAATCAAGCCATGCAAGTAAAGATGAAATATTTGTTGTCTTATCCATGGAATAAACCCATTGGTAATCCGCTATTTCTGAGGTGAGAAGTTTCATTGATGGACAAAATGCTTCGGTGACCATTTGACGATGCAGCAATACGGTGGATCGAGGTGTAATTCGGATAAAAGAATTGTCGATTGTCTAGACCTAACACATGTGCCAAGAACTCATTGATGACTCCGCCATGGCATGTCACAACAACGCGACCACCACGGTTTTGATTGATAATCATCTCTAATGAGTCAATGACGCGATCGGTAAATTCTTTTGCCTCATCAGGGGTCGTCCAAGTGCCATTAATCATCTCCACCCATCGTGGATCGTTGGCTGCCTTTAGTTCTTCGACTGGAATGTATTCGTTCGAATGTTGATCAAATTCAGCAACTCCATCCACTACAACTGGCGTCATAGCTTTAAGAGTCGCAAGTGGTGCTGCTGTTTGTTGAGCTCTCTGTAATGGGCTGGTGTACAAGGCATCGATGTGTTCAGAACTTATGTATTCAGCAAACAACTGTGCTTGGGCCTCGCCTTCGCTAGATAGTTCAGGATCGGCTGGACCCACCGAATTCTCTCTACGGATGGGCAGGGCGTGTCGTACGAGTATTAGTTCCACTGTTGTGAAAGGATAAGCCAGTGCAGGTGTATGAACCCCATTCAGGTGCATATTTTGATGTAGCTATAAGTGGGCCAGACAATGGACCCTTGGTGATTTTGATACATGGATCTCTTGATAGAGCCTCCGGGATGGCACGACTCGGTCGCGTGTGCTCTCAGCATCGCCAAGTAGCCAGATATGACCGTCGTGGGTACAGCGAACGTTGGGAACATCCTGGACCATTGAACGTTGACGGAAATGTGGACGATATTGCATCTTTTATTGGCGAGAAGTCAGCGATCTTGATCGGTCATAGTTATGGCGGTCAGATCGCCTTGGCGGCTGCATCACGTCTCGGACACCAGATTGTGGGTGTCTCCACATATGAGACGCCTTTGTCGTGGATGCCTTGGTGGCCATCGAATACTGCTGGTGCAGCAGGAGTCCAAGCAGGCCCAACGGGGGCAGCAGAGCAATTCATGATTCGCATGATCGGGCAAGCAAGATGGGAATCACTTCCAGAGCGCACAAAGACAGAACGACGCCGAGAGGGGAAGGCACTCGTGGCCGAACTCCAAGCGCTTCGCCAGGGCCCTTCGTGGCTTCCTACAGAAATCCAATGCCCAACAATTTGCGGATTGGGTTCACACGCAAAGGAACACCATCAACGGGCCGTGTCATGGATGGTGCAAGAGATTTCACACGCTACGGCAACTACTATTGATGGCGCCGATCATGGTGCACATATGAGTCATCCCAATGAGTTCTATGAACAACTCATTGGGCCTCACATTCAGGGCACCGGAACCTTGACTGTGACCTCTTGACCAAAGAATTCACATGTGATGTTTTGTGGTGTTGTGAGTGACGATTGAGCTCGTACTTCATCGATACAGGAAGTGATCTGAGCTCGTTGTGAGTAACCAGCCAATGCGATTGCAAGCAATAGAACCGTAGATATTGCCTTTCCCACAACCGATGAGATGACTTTCAACATAATGATGGCGATGACTACAGAGCCCACAGAGAGACCCAGAGCCATTGTTTTAAGGGTTTCGGCATCTATGGCAGCAAGGTTTTGGAACATGGGGCAACGATAGATGCCAGCGAGCCCGTAGCGTTGTCATCATGTCGAATGTCGATTTCACCGTCGCAATTCTTATTGGGGGCGATAGTTCGCGAATGGGCGTCGACAAGGCCACCTTTGAGGTGGACGGTATTGCCATGGCTCAACGTGTTGCCCAAGCCGCAGTTGAAGCTGGTGCCGAAGAAATTCTTCTTGTGGGAGGAACCCAGGCCAAGGCAAAGAAATTGACCGGCGTATGGAAAAAAGATTTGTTCCCTGGTCAAGGTCCACTTGGTGGTGTGATTACTGCGGTGAAATCTGCACAGAACGATGCTGTTGTGGTCTTGTCATGCGATATGCCATTTCTCACCGGCTCGGTCATTGCAAGTCTTGTCAATGGACTTCAAGATGCGCAGGCCACCGTGGGTCGCACCGATCGACTCAATTGGCTATGTGCGGCATGGTTGAAGAGCGAATGTTTGACTACGTTGCAATCAGTGTGGAAGCGCGATGAAAGAGCTGTTCATCGTGCTGCTGTGCTACTTGATGTCGTTGAAGTTCCGGTACCTGCAATGGCTGTACGAAACATCAATGAACCTTCAGACCTACTAAGTACTGACGACACGACTAATCTGTAGCCAATGAGTTGGAAAGAAATACACGTTCACGATCTTGATCTCCAGGGCATAGATGTTCTTGTTGACGTTCGGGAACAAGATGAATATGCCGACGGCCATATCCCCGGAGCTATCAATATCCCGTTGAGTTCTTTAGAAGAGAATTTTGCGGACATTCCGGCTTCTGGAGTGGTGCATGTTGTGTGTCGATCGGGCGCGAGAAGTGCCAGTGCTTGCGACTTTCTCACCCAGCAAACAAGTCACTCAACGGTCTCTTTTGTAAACGTGGGCGGTGGAACCATGGGTTGGATTGTTGAAGGTCGCGAGGTTGTCACGGGTGACACTCCACGTTGATCTTTCATATTCATGGATTGACAATGACAGTGATCTAAAAGATTGCATCACTTTCGTTTCACATCATCAGGAGTATTTTCTCGACACCGAATTTCATCGAGAAAAGACGTACTTTCCCCAACTTGCACTGGTTCAAATTTCTGCCGGAGAACGTATATTTCTCATTGATCCACTCGCAGTGAGCGTTGAGCATTTTCATGGTCTTTTTCAAGGTGCTGCAACTTGCGTTATGCACGCCGCTCAACAAGACATTGATGTCCTTACACAAAGTGTGGGTTGCGCCCCGAGCAGGATCTTTGATACACAACTCGCCGCAGGATTTCTTGGGTATACACAGCCTTCGTTGTCGTCACTTGCTCAATCGTTGTTAAAAATCACTATTCCTAAGGGAGATCGATTGTCGGATTGGTTACGCCGTCCACTATCCGAGGATCAACTGCAATATGCGGCCTCAGATGTTGTGTATCTCCCAGAAATCAGTCGACTCATCACCGAACAACTTTCTTCATTAGGAAGATTGCAGTGGGCCAAGGATGCTTGCGAAGAACTGCGACTCAAACCCACAGGCCCAGTGTCTACTGAGAATGCTTGGTTGCGAGTGAAAGACGTGCGAACTCTCAAAGGGCGTGCTCGATGGATTGCGCAAAGCGTCGCTGAATGGAGAGAACAAAGAGCAATGTCGCTTGACATCCCGCCTCGTCACGTGCTGTCAGATATTGCCATTTTGGGTATTGCTCAAAAAGCACCACGAACTGCTGAAGATATGGGAAAGAGCAGGGGAGTTGATCAGCGACATCTCAATGGTGCTCACGGGAAAGCCCTTCTTGAAGCAGTGCGCATAGGGATAGCTGAAGCACAACAAGGTGACTTGCCATTCCCTGCAACCGATAATGATGACGTGGACAAGTCCATGAAAGCTGCTGTGACTTTGGTCTCTGCCTGGATATCTGAGCTAGCGCGGCAAACCTCACTCGACAGTGGTCTATTGGCAACCCGCCGTGACATCGTGGATTTGTTGCTTGAACTGCCCCAGGCACGACTTGCGCAGGGTTGGCGTGCAGACATTGTGGGCCGGGACATCGAGGATTTGATCAGCGGTCGAAAGGGTCTGACCTTTAAAAAGAGCGATCATGACAGGGGTTTGCGTCTTGTGGATATCCCTGCCATCGATTAATGACACCAATTCATTGACTCGGCGAGTACACTGACACGGATTGTCCATACGGCACTAGTGCCAGATTATGTTCGGAGACCGACCGTGAAAAAGGGTCGACATCGCCGGTTCGAAGAAGCGCGCAAATTGAAGCAAGCAGGTCCCTCTGCGGCAGATTTGGGCTTTGGTGAATCTCAACGCGGTCATACAGAAGAAGAAGACGAATATGCAGCGATTGCTGAACGCTATGGCGTCACTTTCGATGATGACGACGACGATTCGGACGACGATCACTCCTAACCCGTCCATTTGGACAGAAAATACACCCCCTCATGCCTGCCTTACTTCGTAATGTCGCCATGGTCGCTCACGTTGACCACGGCAAAACCACCCTTGTAGATACTCTCCTTCGTTCCACTGGAGCGTTTGCTGCCCACCAACAACTCGTGGACCGAGTCATGGACTCCGATGCCCAGGAACGAGAGCGTGGAATCACGATCTTGGCCAAGGCTGCACGTATCTCTTACAAGGACACCTTGATCAATCTTGTGGACACACCAGGACACGCCGACTTCGGCGGCGAAGTGGAACGTGCCCTTGCATTGGTTGACGGAATTGTGCTCTTGGTAGATGCCGCAGAAGGGCCGTTACCACAGACTCGTTACGTTCTGTCTAAGGCATTAAGTCGCGGACTACCCACCATATTGGTAATCAATAAAGTTGATCGTGGTGATGCTCGTCCAGCAGAAGTCCTCGAAGAAGTAGAACAACTGTTCCTCGATCTAGCCATGTCTGATGACCAACTTGCTTTCCCTGTGATTTCTGCTGTTGCACGAGAAGGTCGTGCGATGCGCGGCATTGGAATGCCTGCTGCCGACGCTGATCTGTCGTGTTTGCTGGACACAATTCTTGAAACAGTTCCTGCACCCCAAGTGGATGCGTCTGCGCCGCTTACCGCACTCGTCACCAACTTAGATGCCTCGGATTATCTGGGTCGTTTGGCCATTGGTCGAGTGCATAGCGGCACAATGCGCAAAGGCGACACTGTTGCTCTTTTTGGCAAGGACACCAATGGAAATCCACTGAAGCGTCGCATCGCTCAGTTAAGTGTGTTTGACGGCATTGGTCGTACTGAGGTTGAGGCGATTGAAGCCGGGGACCTCTTTGTGCTCGCAGGAATTGCAGAAGTTGAAGTGGGCGACACCGTAGCTGCACTTGATGTCACAGTTCCTTTGCCTCGTCTTGAAGTTGATGAGCCGGTTATTCGAATGAGTTTTGGAGTGAATACATCTCCCTACGCTGGCCGCGAGGGCAAATTTGTCACCAGCCGTCACCTCAAAGAGCGTTTACAAAAGGAAATTCTCGGCAATGTGTCCATCAAGATTGCCGATACCGAATCTCCTGATGTGACCAGCGTTGCGGGTCGTGGAGAATTGCAGTTGGCAGTTCTTATCGAGAACATGCGTCGAGAAGGTTTCGAACTTCAAGTAAGTCGCCCTGAGGTAATTACTAAAGACATCAACGGCAAGAAACATGAACCACTTGAAACTGGAACATGCGATGTGCCCGACGAACACGTCGGTACTATCACACAAGCATTGGCCCCAAGAAAAGGTCGCGTGACTGATTTACGACCTGGAGATCCAGGGCGCACGATTGTGTCATTCGAGGCACCATCACGTGGACTTATTGGATTTCGTTCAATGTTGATGACACAGACACGCGGAACTGCACTGTTAAATCAGTCGCACGCAGGCTGGACACAATGGGCAGGCGAGTTGCCACACCGTCTCGGTGGGGCGATGATTGCCGACCGAATCGGTGGCACAACTGCCTATGCGTTGGACAATCTTCAGCTGCGCGGCACATTGTTCGTTCACCCTGGTGTTGAAGTCTATGAAGGCATGATTATTGGCGAAGGTGCACGGGGCGAGGAAATGGTCGTGAACGCGGTTCGAGCAAAGGAAAAGACGAACATTCGTACACATAGCCACGACGACGGAATCAAACTGGCAGCGCCTGTCCAGCACACACTTGAGACTGCCATTGAGTGGATTGGTGACGACGAACTCGTGGAAGTGACGCCGAAGAATATTCGTATTCGCAAGCGTGCCCTCAGTCTTGAAGATCGCCGCAGAGCGAAGAAAAACTAAATTATTTCTTAGGCCTGTTTCTCACCGCAGGGTGAGCCAACGGAACTGCAGTAGGGCGATTGAGTTGTTCGACTAATAGTTTGTAGGCCTTTTTGCCCATCAACTCGGTGAGTTCATCTTCAAAAAAGACATATGTGGGATCTTTGCCTACGAAAGCATCCGCTGACTCGGTGCACCACCAATGAAAATCGTCGCCGCCTTCACCCCAGTCACGACGTTTCCATTCACGAATCGTAGAAACAACGTAGCCACCATCTTCTACATGATCTTCTAGGCGTAAGGGAACTTGCCAGCACACATCTGGTTTCCAGTCCATATGGCGCTCTCCGGCTTCAACGGCTGCGATGTGGAATGCACATCCTGTGCCTCCTTCAAAACCTGGAGGATTGTGGAAGATGCACGCGCCATCAACAACTCGAGTCTTAGTGGAGCCATCTTTTTCGGTGACTGTCCAGCCTTTGGACTCGGCCTTGGCTTTGTTCTTCCAATGTCTTGATTTCAGACGTTTTACATATTTCTTGACACTCTTTAGATCATCGTCATCCAAGAAGTGAGCACCAAAGGAGCAGCAACCCTGCATTAATTCTGGGGTGGGATCATCATGAACCCCTTGACACCCTTGGCCGTAGATGCATTTATAGCTCGAACGAAAAAACGTGGCATCAATCATCCAGGTTCGTAGTTCATCTGGATCTTCAAAACTGATCCACTCTCTTGGTTCTTCTTCTCGCAACACATCGTCTACGCTACGCCATCTAGGTCTCTGAGTCCTATTTTCATAAGACATCTCTAGAGAGGACGTGCATCCAACATGGTGGACACAACCGACATCATTATGCGTCTCGAAACCATCGCTGAAGAATTAGGCGAGCTTTCTATGAGTATCCTGACTCAAGCCATTCAAGAGGGTCTCACCACCAGGCCCTCAGAGGAAAAGAATGTAAGTCAAGCACGGCGAGCCGTGGAAAAGGCTCTTATGCACTTGGGAAAAACAGCCGATCAATAGCGATTAATAGCATCGATGAAAGGGCGCAGATCTGCAAACCCTTTGGCCGTATACAGCATCGATATGCGATATAGATCGAGATTGTCATCATCGTGCATCTCGGCATCTGAAGGCGGGGACTGGCGAATATCACCATCTTGTGCGAGATAATCGAATTGAGATGCAATCGCCACAAAGTCCGAAACAGGAATTTCTCGTTTCATCCTGATAAACAGGCGATTCTTGACAAAGCGAATTGAATGATAGTTGTTATAAAAATCTGTGATCTCAAAGACTGCGCTGTCGATGTTGTCCGTTATGCGATACAGCGTGGTGTCACTGGTCGATATTAAGCCATGACTCTCTAACAATGGTTCCATTGTCTTCATTAAGGGTGTCCAAAACGGATCTCCTGGCACTTCAAGAAATACGATGGGCACCGGAACGGATTTTGCAGTCTGTGCAAGCGTGAGAAGTTCAAAAGTCTCATCCAAGGTGCCAAAACCGCCGGGCATACATAGAAACGCATGAGATTCCTTCACGAGCATAAGTTTTCTTGTGAAGAAATAACGCATACTCACATATTTCTCATCACCAGCGATGACTGAATTAGCGCTGGTCTCAAAAGGAAGTCGTATGGATACTCCGATGGACTTCTCTCGACCTGCCCCGAGCATGCCGGCTTCCATAAGACCTGGTCCAGCCCCGGTGACCACCATGTAGCCAGCATCGGCCAAGGCTTTAGCTGTCTGGACTGTGAGCGAATATATGGGATTATCCGGAGTGATGCGTGCTGAGCCAAAAATCGTGACTTTTTTAGCATCGCGATACGGCGCAAACATTTCAAAAGCCTGTGTCATCTCCTGTAAGGCCATGCTGGCAATCTTTATGTCCAAGGCCGAAGATGCTCCTGATACAAGACTGGTCGCAGAAGTAATAAGACGAAGAATTTGTCTTTTCTCAGAATCAGTGCGTGGGGACTGGGACAATGCAGAAGTGAGTGCTGCCAACTGAGAGGCAATATCAGACTCAATGCTCATGAACTAAGTGAGTGATTTTTTCTGAAGAGAATCCATGAGATCTTCGAAACTTTGAACGAACGACTGAAGTCCTTCTGCCTCGAGCTTTTCTGATACTTCATTTAGGTCCACGCCACACTTACCAAGTAGATCCCACTGGTTCTGAGATTGCGCAATGTTCTTTTGAATTGTGGTGGACACTTTTCCATGATCCATAAATGCATGCATCGTCGCTTCTGGGATGGTGTTGACGGTATGTGACCCAATCAATTCGTCGATGTACAACGTGTCTGGGTAGTTGGCATTCTTGGTAGATGTTGAAGCCCAAAGGGGTCTTTGAAGTTGGGCCCCTTGACTGCGCAATGCCTCCCAACGCGGTCCCGAAAAACATTCAAGAAACAATTGGTAGGCGATCCTTGCCTGATTGATTGCAGCGGTACCCAAAAGACTCGTTGCATCTGTGTGGGCGCTGTGCATCAAGCGTGCATCAATTTCAGAATCGACGCGACTAATGAAAAAACTGGCCACACTATGAACCGCATCCAGTGGCAAACCTTGCTTGTGGCGTGTCTCCAGACCGGCGATATAGGCCTCAATGACCTGGGCATAACGCTCAAGGCTAAAGATGAGCGTCACATTGACAGGACATCCATCAGCCACCATTTGAGTAATCGCGGGCAACCCTTCAATGGTTGCGGGGATCTTGATCATTACGTTGGGTCGAGCAATAGAAGCACGAAGCTCGCGTGCAGCCGCAATAGTGCCATCTGTATCGCGGGCAAGTCTTGGGTCAACTTCAACGCTGACATAACCGTCAACTCCTGCTGATTCCTTGTACACCGAACTGAAGCACTCAGATGCTCCAATGATGTCCCTGATCACCATTTTCCAATAGGCCTCGGTGGGACTAAGGCCGGCACGTAACTCTTGAAAAAACTGCTCGTCGTAGTCGGTAGAACTTTGAATGGCTTTTTGAAAAATAGTGGGATTGGAAGTGAGGCCTCGTACACCTTGAGCGATGAGCTCATTGAGATAGCCTGTGGTGATGTAGCTGCGTTGCAAATTATCAAGCCATGCACTCTGGCCGGCACTGTGATGAAGATCAACCAGTCGCATGTTCATGCGGAAAGGATTTCCTTTACACGCGCCACAACGTTGTTCACCGATATTCCAAGTTTCTCCATCACGATTCCACCGGGCGCACTGGCACCGAAACGATCAATACCGATGTGATGAGTGGTGACCGATGACCAACCAAATGTGGAACCGGCTTCAAGGCTGACGCTTGGAATGGTGCGTGGTACGACTGCAATCTGACCAGATTGTGGCATGGACAGATAACGATCAACTGAAGGCATAGAGACGACGTTGACAGAGATGGACTCCTTGGCCAATGCTTGTGCAGCAGCCTGTGCAACATGAACTTCACTTCCTGTCGCAACAATTGTGGCTACCGGCTGTGACACCTTCTCCACGAAGGCGGCTCCATTCTCAACTGCACCTCCATCGGTTATCACCGGGAGGTTTTGGCGAGACAAAATAAGTGCGGTAGGACCATCATGTGTCACCGCTGTGAGCCATGCTTGAGCAGTCTCGTTTGCGTCAGCTGGTCGAATCACTTGCAGCCCAGGTATCGAACGAAGTGATGCCAAGTGTTCTACCGGTTGATGGGTAGGACCATCTTCACCGACGCCTACCGAATCATGACTAAACACAAACACACAACGCGCACGAGATAGCGCAGCAAGCCGGATAGCGGGTCTCATATAGTCAGCAAACACAAAGAAGGTTCCACCAACGGGAATAACACCGCCGTGTAACGCCATTCCTACAAGTGCAGAACCCATGGCATGTTCACGAATGCCATAAAACACTTGGCGACCATGTCGATTTTGCACACTAAAACCGCTTTGAGAGGGAAGCTTTGCGCCTGTATTCCCCGTCAAATCGGCAGCGCCAGCCATGACATGAGGCAAAATTGAATCGGTGGCTTCCAAGACTTTTTGAAAAGCTTGCCGGGTTGCAATGCTGGCACCTTGGTCAAACGAGGGAAGTGCTGAAGCAACATCAGACCTGGAGGCAAGTGAGTGCGACGTCATTAAAGCCGTCACACGATCTTGTGACAAATTCGCTGTCCATGTGGTCTGCGCCTCATGACCGCGCGCACTCATGTGTTCTCGATACGCCGATACCAGTTCGTCCGGTGCCCAGAAAGGTTCATCAGGAATTCCCATGACTTCTTTTGTGCGCGACACATGGTCGGCGGTGAATGGATTTCCATGAGCTTCGTGTGCATCGGTGAAATCCGGTGACGGGAAGCCAATTTGTGTAGAAAGCACCACAAGGGTAGGAGCACCTTTGTGTGCCCGAGCATCTGCAAGAACCTTCTCCAATGCGTCACAATCTTCAGCAATCGGTCCTGCTTCAATCACATTCCATCCGTATGAGCGAAAACGCATGGGGACGTTGTCCGAGCAAGTCATATCAGTTGAGCCATCAATGGTGATTTTGTTGTCGTCAAAAATGCACACCAAATGATCAAGCCCAAGGTGGCCGGCCAAAGAAGCGGCTTCGTGACTCACGCCTTCCATCAGGCATCCATCACCCACAATGACGAAGGTGTGGTGATCAATTGCGTCTTTACCGTGTGTGCTTCGCAGGTGCTCTTCCGCAATCGCCATTCCCACAGCATTTGCGAAACCTTGACCAAGGGGACCAGTGGTGACTTCCACTCCTGATGTATGGCCCACTTCTGGATGGCCTGGAGTAGCAGAATCCCATTGACGGAACTGCTTGATGTCATCAAGCGTCAGGCCCCACCCACCAAGGAATAAAAGTGAGTACTGGAGAATGGACGCATGACCGTTCGACAAAATGAATCGATCACGATTAACCCAAGTGGAATCGGTGGGGTTGTGGCGAAGGATGCGGCTGTAGAGAACATGGGCAAGAGGCGCCAATGACATCGCTGTTCCTTGGTGGCCACTCTTTGCATAGAGCGGAGCATCCATGGCAAAGCCTCGGATAAGCGAGATGGCGAGTTGATCTTGTTCGGAAGTGAGATTGCTAGGCACGATGCGACACTAATCCGCGCCACGCTCCAATGACGCAAAGAGACTCATCCAGGGCCACCAAATTTACCGACGACTGAACTTGTGTCCGAGAAAGGTCTTCACGATTGATGATGTGCGATGGGGTAGATGTTGCTGCCTTCAATACTTCTTCGAGTCCAACGCCCGCCCGAGACACACAACGTTGCACACACTGCGACAATGGGGTGGACGAGCCAGCCAAAGTCCCATCGGGCAGCTGTGGAGAACCATCGACGATGTGAATACCTCGGCGTTTCGCCCGGTCGCTCTCCCACGCGACGGAGTCAGACACTAGACACACTCCCTGCCCGCCCTTAGCTGCGAAAGCGAGTGTCACTGCGTCGGGTGACACATGAGCCATATCGGCGATAAGTCCCGCAATGATGTTCTGGTCAACTAAGGCACGTAGGGCCATTCCAGGCTCGCGATGGTGTACGCCACTCATCCCATTGAACAAATGAGTCACCATATTTGACCCTGCATCCACCATGTGATTGATGTCCATTTCGGTCGGCCGCGTATGACCCATTGATACGGCGATTCCACGTTGAGTCAACACATGTGTGGCTTGTGATGCCATGGATTGTTCGGGCGCCATCGTGACCAGGCTCACTGAGTCAGGAAGTTTCTGTAACCAATCGATGTCAATGGGAACAATCCAGTCTGTGCGGTGTGCACCTGGTGCCCTACCAAGAAAAGGCCCTTCAATATGAATTCCCACCATCCCTGGAATCAGCCCGCTTTTCAACGCCTCATGCAGAAAGGAAACACGTTGAGCAAGTCGTTCTAAGGGAGCGGTGATCACCGTGGCTAGCCAATGAGTAGTTCCGTGAAAAAGAAGTT
Source organism: Ilumatobacteraceae bacterium (assembly GCA_044239355.1). Lineage (GTDB taxonomy): Bacteria > Actinomycetota > Acidimicrobiia > Acidimicrobiales > Ilumatobacteraceae > UBA2093. The sequence goes on along the minus strand of JBIIBO010000014.1, from coordinate 20,562 downwards.
CTCTATCAAGTGTGATGAGTTCTTCAATTGTGCAATCAGAGATATCGACTGCAGCAAAGCCATTCATCTGGAGATCAACAAAGCCACCAGTTATGAGATGAAAGTCTGATGGACCCGTGTGCCCCTCAATTCCCGAGACTTTGCCATCTTCAAGAAGTATGCGCGTGGGGCCATGTAGCAATTGACCATCAAAGAACTTCTGAGTGGTCAACACTTCCATCACATTGTCAAATTAGTCGCTAGAACCAGCTATGGATGCTTTGGCCGCGGGCGTAAGTCGCACATCATCGAATCGCAAGGAAACAAGACGCACCTTGCGCAGTGTGGAAATGACCCACCAACCAGGATCTATTTGACTGCGCTTGTGAGAAAGTCGAGCAGACGATGGGGCAGCATGATGATTGTTGTGTAGGCCTTCGCCCATCGTGAGAAAGGCTAGCCACTGAAGATTTGTGGCTTGATTGTCATAGGGACGCTTTCCAAATTGATGACCAAGCGCATTCACTCCGGCGTTGACTGCCAAATAGACATTGGCATGAATAAAGGCAGCCAATAGTCCGGTTACTGGACCAAACACAACAATCAAAATTGCTATGCCAATTCCGAGACCAGTTTTATGGTGTCCAAACATCCGCTTGTCCCAAATGTCATCAGGCAAATCCTTGGCATACTTTTCGACGATCGACGAGTCCTTGAGGGCCATGCGGTACAGCGCCACGTTGCTCATTTGTACTTTTCTCCAACCAAGCAACACTGGTGAGTGAGGGTCGCCCTGTGCATCCGTGTAGGCGTGGTGCTTTCTGTGTACTGCAACCCATTCCTTTGGCTTGATACCGGTGGTGAGCCACACGATTAATCGAAATACCCATGCAATAGCTGGGTGTATCACCATTGCTCTATGACTTAGACCTCGGTGGAGGTACACGGTTGTTGCAGTATTGGCCAAAGTGGTGACTACAGCAGCAATCACTAAGGCGGTCAACACAGTGTTCAAAATTGAGCTCATGGAGACACCTTAGACTGCTACCTACTGGTAGGTAGGTAGCAGCGACGGTAGATTCTTGTTGTGACTTATGACGACCTAGGCCCAGTGCAACGGTCTACTCGGGACCAGATCTTGGATGAGGCTCTCATCTGCTTTGCTCACAAGGGCTATGACGGCACATCCCTTAATGACATAGCCGCAGGTGTAGGCATTAAACGTCCAAGCCTGCTGCACCATTTTCCCAGCAAGGAAGCTCTCTACGGAGATGTATTTGAACGTCTTTTGTCAGATTGGTTAGAACGTCTAGACATTGCCGTGACCTCACCAGCGTCAGGCTGGGATAAAGCTGAATTGGTCTTGCGTGCGTGCCTGGATTTATTTGCTGAAACTCCAGACTATGTGCGCATCATGCGACGTGAGGCCTTAGACGGCGGAGTTCATTTGGGTATCGACTTGTCAGGTGTTCTGCGACCATTTTTTGATCGCGCAACTGACTATCTGCAAAGTGAAATGACTCGCGGCGTATTTGCCGCACATGATGCGCGCCACCTTCTGATTACAGGTTATGGAGCAGTACTTACGTATTTTTCCGACTCGCCGTTCGTGAATGGTCTTCTAGACGACGAAGCATTGACACCAGAAAATATTCGAGCCCATACCGAACATGTCATATCTTTTTTTCGCGCTGCGCTCGTGCGCTAAAGCTCCGTAGAACCGATTGGTCTAGTTTTCCGTTATGGCTACTTTCAACCACAACGGCCGCACAATCGGTTATCAAATAACGGGGTCTGGCGCACCAGTTTTACTGTTCCATGGAACTACTCAAGCCGCCAATGCATGGGACCAAGTCACTCAATCTGCTTCAGAACCACGCACTTGGGTTGTCTGCGAGTTTCCAGGATCGGGCGACACACCGATGCCCACTGACCCCATCGATCTCGACGAAGTTATCAATGACGCCGTGGCACTCATGAAGAATCTGGGGTTTAACACTTTTCACGTGGGAGGCTATTCGCTCGGTGCCGTTGCGGCATTGCGATGTGCAGCGTTGCACCACGACGAAGTGCTTACTGTGACGTCATTATGTGGGTGGTCTCGCAGCGATGCGCGCATGAGAGCAACATTTGACTTATGGCGCCGCCTTATTTCTATTGGTCCCGATTTGTTTATGAGATACGCGCTCGTAGATGGATACACCGTTGGGGCGTTAGAACTTCTGGAGCCCATGTTGGAACAAGTAATCCCCATGGCGGCCACAACTGTGCAACCCGGCAGTGATGCTCATTTGGAACTGGACATACGAGTCGACATTGAAGATTCTTTGACCCTCATCAAGGCGCCTTGTCTGGTGATGGGCGCCACTGAAGATCGTTGGGTTGATGTGAAGCATTCACGTCATATTGCAGCCACAGTGGCACATACAACGCTGGTGGAACTTCCTGCTGGTCACCTTGTGATCGGTGAACTATCGGGTGAAATTGCTCAACATATTGTGAAACATACGGCATAGTCCGAACTTTTATTGCCGTCTTTTTTGTTGAGAAGGGCACAGACACTGTGGGCTGACTACGGTATATCCGTGGCCCATTCATCATCGTCAACATTGTCCGAGTCTGCTTCGAAGGAATTGCTTGCCCCTTTTGGTATTCCATTCGCTCCTGAACACAAAGTCACCACAGCTCCACAGGCTGTGAGCGCAGCATCTGAGTTGGGATTTCCCGTTGTTGTCAAACTCGGTGGCGATGCCATAGCCCACAAGACCGAACGCGGCCTTGTACGTCTTCGCCTCAATGATGCTGCGGCAGTTGAGACTGCCGCCAATGAACTTTTGGCCGCAGCAAGACCCGAGGATGGCGACGTCCATCTTTTGGTTGCCCCAATGATTGCGGGCACAAGAGAGTTAATCGCTGGCTTTCTTGTCGATCCCCAGTTTGGACCCACGGTGATGTTGGGTGTTGGCGGAGTTATGGCCGAGGTCATAAAGGATGTGGCTTTCCGACCCACACCCATCACTGAGGCCATCGCTCTTGAGATGGTGAAAAGTTTGAAGATGCAAGGGATTTTTTCTGAATTCCGCGGCGAGAGCGCAGTCAATCTCAAACAGGTGGTGCAGTGTCTCATTGGGCTATCAAATGTGGTCGAGAGTCGAGCCGATATTGCCTCAGTAGATCTCAATCCACTTATTGTTCGCACTAATGGAGACATTGTTGCAGTGGATGCGTTGGTAGAGCTTGGAGAGCGTGTCACACCTGCATCTACAACACATCGTGCTCGCTATACCCAAGAACAATTCATGGCACTCTTTGAACCGCGAGGTGTTTTAGTAACCGGAGCATCAACACATCCGGGCAAATTCGGCTTCGTGTCACTTCACAACATTTTGGCAAGCGGATATGCAGGCGGTGTGTACGGAACAAATTTACAAGGCGAACAAGTTCTTGGTATTCAAACAGTTGCCGACATAGATGCTTTGCCTGCAAATGAGATTGATCTTGTATTCGTGTGTACTCCAGCATCAGCGAACCCAGATCTATTGCGTGCGTGTGCCAGAAAGGGAATCAAGGCCGCATTCCTGACATCTGCCGGTTACGGCGAAGCTGGTGAAGAAGGGAAGAAACTCGAGGAAGAACTCATTGCACTCGCCGATGAACTTGGAATACTTCTGGCTGGCCCCAATGGTCAAGGAGTTGTTTCTACACCTGTAAATCTTTGCGCCCAGATAGTTGCGCCATACCCACCAGCAGGTGCGATTGGTGTGGCAAGTCAAAGTGGAAACTTTGTATCGAGTTTCATGAACTATGCCCGACAATCTGGAGTGGGAATTAGTAGGGCCGTCTCTGCAGGAAATGCTGCAGCGCTTTCTGTGGCAGACCTCATCGAGTGGTACGGCACAGACGCACAAACGCGGGTCTCGCTTGCCTATGTAGAAGGTATTACTGATGGCCTTGGTCTGATGACTCGGTTGGGTCAAGTTGCCACCCATAAACCAGTAGTTCTCGTAAAAGGCGGTGCAACGGAAAATGGAGCTCGTGCTGCAGCAAGCCACACTGGCGCGTTAGCAGCTAATGATTCAATCTTTGATGGTGCGTGCCGGGCTCACGGTATATCTCGAGCTGCAACAGTTGAAGAAGCTTTTGAAGCCGCCGCAACGTTCGCAACACAGCCTTTACCCAAGGGCCCTAACGTCATCATTTTGACCACCGCAGGCGGATGGGGTGTGGTGACAAGTGATGCATTGGCCCGTGATGGGCAATTGCAACTCATGCAACTTCCCTCAGATCTCGAAAAAATGATTGACACAAAACTTCCACCACGCTGGAGTCGAAACAATCCTGTGGACTGTGCTGGTGGGGAGACACGTGACACCATTCCTGAAGTAATGGAGATGATTGCTCATCACCCAGATGTTGATGCAGTGATCTATTTGGGAATTGGTATCCAAGCAAATCAGGCTCGCTTAATGCGAGAGGGTCGTTTCCATCCAGATCACGGCCTAGAAAGAATTGTTGAATACCACGAACGCCAGGATGCTCGTTTTGCACAGGCGGCACATGAATTGTCTGTGGCTACAGGAAAGCCAATTCTGGTTGCTACAGAACTTGCTGTTGCAGATCCTGATAACGCAGGTGTGGTAGCCGTGCGCGAATCGGGTCGCCTGTGTTACGCAAGCGGTAATCGTGCAGTCACAGCCCTTGGACACCTCTATCGATATGCAGTTCACACCGGTGTGGCCACAAGGTAAAACTCGCCAGCCAGGACGTCGACGCTCCGCTGACCCCGTCCGATTTGTCTTGGTCGCAGGAGTAGTGGGAACTTTGGCGTTGACCGCTGCGTACTTCTATGTCGATGCACTTGCACAACGAAGCCTTGCTCAGGCATCTCCCATTGATGTACCAAAGTCATCATTTCCGGTGTTAAGTGCACGGCGCACACCAGCGACATTGTCCATCACCTCACGAACGGGTGATGTACGAAGAGCTCTTTCTGGCGTGGTGCGTCGACTGCCCTCAGGTTCATGCCTGCGTGTCGATTGGATGGGAACGACATTGACATCCACGCGTGGTGATGTCTCTTATATTCCAGCCTCAGCGAGCAAGCTGACCACAGCAGCTGTAGCACTCGAGATACTTGGCGCTGAACACACATTTGAGACTCAAGTGTTTGCAGACTCGATTACGTCGTCGGGAGTCACACAGAACTTGTACATACTGGGCGGTGGTGATCCATTGTTAGTCACCACCAGTTATGCAGCCACAGAGAAGTATCCGACAATCAATGGCACATCGTTGGAGACACTTGTGTCCAATGTGACAGCTTCAGGAATTACACAAGTATCTGGCGCAATTGTTGTCATAGATAGTCGCTACGACCAGGAACGTTTCATTGATCAATGGCCCTCATCTTTCTATGGCGTTGAAGCAGGTCCGCTTGGCGCATTGATGTTTAATGATGGAGTAGTAGCTACTCAGCCACTCAAGCCTGATGATCCGGGTTTAGCCGCAGCGAATGAGTTGGGAAATCTGCTGACCCAACGTGGCATCAGTGTGTCAACGGTAGTTCAACGAGGTTCAAGTGTGCCCCAGTCCGCCACAAAGGTCGGGACAATAACTTCTGCACCGTTAACGGCAATTGTGCAAGAGATGTTGGTGAATAGCGACAACAACACAGCCGAACTTCTTGTCAAAGAATTGGGTTACGTAAAAAAGGGAATTGGATCAACAACGGCTGGTCTTGAAGTTATTGCGGACACGGTGAAGACATGGAATAGCGCGTTACCCACTGTTGTAGATGGCTCGGGATTGTCTAGTTCTAATTCGTCAACTTGTGATTTCTTCATGTTGTTGTTGGATAGGAATAAAGAACTATTTCCTAATCTGCTTGCCGTTGCGGGTTCTACGGGAACCCTAGAGAATGCTTTTAATGACTCTCCAGTGGAAAATCGCCTGGTAGGTAAAACTGGCACCCTCACAGGTGTGAAAGCTCTAGTGGGATATTTGCCACTTGAATCAGAAGAAGACGTGCAGTTTTCACTTCTGATGAATGCATCTGGAGTAGATAACCAATCCGTATATCGACCAATTTGGAATTCATTAGGTGAGGCTTTGCATCGCGCACGCGCAGTTCCTCGTCCTGACCAACTTGCACCGTAGGCAGGTGATCGTATGAGCCAGACATCCGGAGTCTTTCCCTTGGGAACTTCTTATTTTCCTGGAGAGAAGGTGGTCTTGCGAGTGTTTGAAGATCGATATTTGAATCTCATGCAGGACATCAAAATGTCACACAACAGTTTTGTGTCTGTGTTGATTGAACAAGGCAGTGAAGTAGGCGGAGGGGACAAGCGATTCTCATATGGTGTACATGTCAAGGTCGAGAATATTTATGAAGCTGACATCGGTGTAGTGGTGGAAGCCCAAGCAACTGAACGAGTAAAAATTGTGTCGTGGCTTGGAGAAGACCCCTATCCGATGTGCGAGTTTGTTGCCATCCGTGATGAGGTACCCACCCAACAACACATACACGAAGCGGCATCTGCGATTTCTCTGCTTGCGCAACGGATTAGGACTTTGCATGTGATGATCGAAGATGCCGCCTCAAGATCGCATAACGGTCTTGCAAACGATCCCCAATTGACCACTATTGCTGGTGGTAGATGGTGGGCCGCTGGGGTGTCGATTGAAGAGGTCAATCGAGCCTTTTGGGTCATTGCATCGCTTGTGCCTTGTGGCCCCCTTGACAGGTATGAGCTTTTGCTTCCAGAGACAATCCTCAAAAGGATTTCGATACTGCGAAACACGATTGAACACGTCACTGAATTGATTGCCTTTCAACAAAGAAACTGACCTGTGGATAACTGTCCGGAAGGGCCCTAGGATTATCTCCCATGTCAATTCCAGAGTCTTCCCGGCGCCGCAAAGCACCAGATCACGTCACCGATCTGGTGGACTCTGTCAAGCAATACGCACGACAAGAAACAATTGACCCCATTCGCGGCGCGGCGCGTTGGGTAGCCGTGGGAACTCTTGCATCTTTGAGTCTTGGCTTAGCACTGGTCTTTTTTGCCCTCGCTGTACTGCGACTCAGTCAATACCTCGGCGGTCAATCCCTGTCTGCCTCGTGGTCATTTGTTCATTACTTCATTACGTTCATAGTTGTCTCTGGGCTAGTTGCACTGTCGCTCAGCAGAATTCAACAACGCAGTCTGAATAAGGAGATCTAACATGACCACACAACCCAAGGTTTCCAAACAAGACATTGAGAACAAGGTGCGCGCTTTGCAGGCCGACATCAGTGGTCGTGCATCCGATAAAAAACAAAGCATCATCGCGACAGGTTCCATAGCAATCACTGTGGTGGTTGTACTTGCGTATCTCTTGGGTCGCCGTGGCGGGCGTCGTCGTAGTTCTCGCGTTGAGTTTCGAAGGTTCTAATTCGTGGCTGCTTTGGTGGCAAGAATGCTGCTTCGCATTCTCCAATACTTTGGTATGAAGAACGTCTACGTGCGCAGATCTTTATGGGTCGTGGCCATTGTGCGTTGGGTTCTTCGGCGTAGGCGGGGATCTGCTCAGACGATTCGCCTTCGTCAGAATGAGAATCTTGTGGTCACAATTAACAAGAACGAGGCGCGAGTTTCATGACTGGTGTATTTGCCGAGGGCGAAAAAGTCCTTTTTATAGATTCCAAAGGCCGGCGATACCTCGTCACTCTCAATGTGGAAGGTGAGTTCCATAGCCATTCTGGTTTCGTTCCCCACACTTCAGTAATAGGAATACAGCCAGGCCAAGTTGTGGAGACCACCAAAGGTATGCGTTACACGGTGCTGCGTCCCACACTTGAAGACTTTGTGATTGAAATGCCCAGGGGAGCTCAAGTCATTTATCCCAAGGATCTCGCCACGATGTGCATGATTGGTGATATCTATCCAGGCGTGCGCGTGTATGAAACAGGAATTGGCTCTGGCGCATTGTCTATGGCGATGCTGCGGTGGGGCGCCCACATTCGTGGATGCGAATTACGGGAGGACTTCCTCAATAGGGCAGTCAACAACGTGAGGTCATTTCTTGGTGAAGAGGCTTTACAAAAGTATGACGTGCAGCTTGGGGACGCATATAGCGATGTGCCAGAAGGCGAGTTCGATCGCGTGATGCTCGACCTTCCCGAACCTTGGAGAGTCATACCTCTCATTGAGCCTAAGATTGTGGCAGGCGGGCTAGTTGTTGCTTATACGCCATCAATAACTCAGGCAGTACAAGTCAGAGAGGCATTAGGCAAAGGCTGGGCTGATCAACGCACTTTGGAAGTACTCCATCGCACTTGGCACATCGAAGGCATGGCAGTACGACCAGACCACAGAATGGTTGCGCACACAGCATTTCTTACCGTGGGCAGATTTATTGGCGTCTAAGAGTTAAGGCTCAATAAAGATGCATTCGCCGGGGCATTCCTCGGCGGACTCAACAACTGCATCAATGCGGCTGTCGGGGAAGTTTGCAAGACCTTCTGCACCTTGAGGGTTACCTTTTGCAGTTGCAAAGATCTTGTCGCCCTCTTTTACATAGGCAAGGCCGTCATCAAGAAGCGTGAAAACATCTGGTGCGATTTCTTCGCATAGTCCATCGCCAGTACACAGGTCTTGGTCAATCCACACCTTCATATTGGGAAACCCCTTCATAATGTTGCCGGTCGGGGCCGACATTGTTTACGGTGCCTTGTCAGGCATTACCGACTCTACACGCCCCACCTGCCGTGCACCATAATTTCGACCGATGTGCCACCTGACCCGCTGTGGCAGTGGGGCTCTAGGAGCAATAGTGTGCAGTCGTGGACGAGGCCGAAATTCTTGCTCTGAGAGTCGAGGTGGAACAGTTGCGCCTACGCCTAGGGGCACTTCCAGATCACACCAAATCCACAGAAGCAAAGCTCCAAGCATTAACGGAGCAGCTCTCTCGTAGCGAGACCCAGCGTGACCGCCTTGCGAACGCCCTTCGCACCATGAAAGAAGACGTGGAACAACTGCGCGAGCAGGTCTCAATCTTGTCAGCACCACCGTCTGGGTATGGCGTGCTTCTAGATTTCAATGACGACCACACATTCGACGTCCTTGCCAACGGACGCAAGCTTCGTGTGAACGCACTTCCCAGCATTAATGCCGAGGACCTTCAACGTGGTGCCGAGGTTCTACTGAATGACAATTTCAATATCGTTCTAGTGCGTCGTAGTGAGTCAGTCGGCGAGGTGGTGACAGTCAAAGATGTCCTCGACGACGGAATCCGTGTTGTTGTCTCAGTGCGTGGCGATGAGGACAAGGTTGTCGAACTCAGTGATTCGCTTCGCGGAACTTTGATTCGTCCTGGCGACATCTATCGACTTGATCACAGATCTTTATTGCTTCTGGAACGTCTAGCGCAACCCGAGGTAGAAGACTTGCTTCTCGAGGATGTTCCAGATGTCTCCTATGAGAACATTGGTGGACTTGATACCCAGATAGAACTCATCGCTGATGCAGTGGAATTACCGTTCCTGCACCAAGAACTCTTTGGCGAGTTTCGCCTTCAGGCTCCAAAAGGGATTTTGCTCTACGGACCACCTGGATGTGGAAAGACACTGATTGCTAAAGCCGTCGCAAATAGTCTTGCAAAAAAGGTTGCGGTCACCGCTGGTGCAGACAAGAGTCGCTCTTACTTTTTCAACATCAAGGGTCCTGAGCTTCTGAACAAATATGTAGGTGAAACCGAACGTCATATTCGATTGGTGTTTCAACGTGCTCGCGAAAAAAGTGCCGAGGGATGGCCTGTCATTGTTTTCTTTGATGAGATGGACTCAATGTTTCGTGCACGAGGTACCGGAATCTCATCGGATATGGAGTCAACAATTGTTCCACAGCTTCTTGCGGAACTTGACGGCGTTGAGCAGTTGAGCAATGTCATTGTTATTGGTGCTACCAACCGCGAGGACTTGATCGACCCAGCCATTCTTCGACCAGGTCGACTTGATGTAAAAATCAAGATCGAGCGACCAAATCAAGACGGCGCGCGTCACATCATGTCGATGTATGTAGATAATGAGATTCCTATCGACGCACAGGAGTTGGAACGAGCCAATGGTTCAACCTCAACGGCTGTGTCACAGATGGTTGACCGAGTTGTACAACATATGTATGACACCAATGTTGATAATGAATTCCTCGAAGTGACCTATCAAAACGGCGATAAAGAAGTGCTGTATTACAAAGACTTCGCCAGCGGCGCCATGATTGAGAACATCGTGCGACGAGCCAAAAAGACGGCCATCAAGCGAGTGATTTCAGGGGGCACAAGAGGCTTAACAACCGGAGATTTGATGCACGCGGTACGTGACGAATTCTCCGAGAATGACGATCTACCCAACACAACAAACCCAGATGATTGGGCACGTATTTCAGGCAAAAAAGGCGAACGGATTGTCTTTATTCGAACAATAAATGGCTCTAACGCAACAACTGACACCTCGCGTGGCGCCAAAGCAATTGAGCGCACCGTGTCTGGTCAGTATTTGTAAGAAAAACTCATATGGCTACTGAGAAGATCTGCGGCATTGAAACCGAATATGGCATTCTCGTGACCGGGATGGAGATGTCACCAATGACGGCGTCATCACTTCTTGTCAATGCCTACACAGACGATGGCCTTTCACTTCGTGCATGGGACTTTGCGCACGAAAGACCCGACGTTGATGCACGGATGGGTTGGAATCCGGTAGCTGAGTATCCCGAGGTGGAAATGTTGATGGCGAACTCTGTTCTATCCAACGGTTCACGTTTTTATGTAGATCATGCTCATCCGGAAATATCTACACCTGAGTGTCGAAGCATTCGAGATGTAGTTCTCTATGATCGCGCTTCAGAAGAAATCATTAGACAATCACTCTCTCGCGCTAATAAACGCCTGCCAAAGGGTGTGGAGATGCGACTGTATAAAAACAATTCCGATGGCAAGGGAAACAGTTATGGGTGTCATGAGAATTATCTTGTTTCACGTCATACCCCCTTCGGGGCTCTTTCCACATTCATCACCACCCACTTCGTCTCGCGACAGATTTACACAGGTGCTGGAAAAGTTGGGGTGGAGCAACCCCGCGATGGTGAACCAAGGGTGTCCTACCAGATATCTCAGCGTGCTGATTTTTTTGAAGAGCCCGTGGGGCTGGAAACAACGGTACGTCGCCCAATTGTGAACACACGCGATGAACCACATTGCGACCCTTCGCAGTGGCGACGACTACACGTCATCGTCGGCGATGCAAATATGTCAGAGACGGCGACCTTTTTGAAACTGGGCAGCACGGCAATCGTTTTGGGGATGATTGAAGATGGTGTGTTTCCTGATTCACTCGTAATCGATGATCCTGTCACCGAAATTCGACGTGTAAGTCACGACACCACCATGACACATCTTGTGTACATGCGTGATGGCTCATACAAGTCAGCTCTTGAGATTCAAAACGAAATATTGCTGCATGCAACTGCGTGGGTCGACAAACTGCAGACAGACCCTTTGGGTGGGGACTGCAAAGACATTCTTGTGTTGTGGGGAAATGTTCTTGCCAAATTGAAAAGTGACCCAGATTCTTTAGCTGACACCATTGATTGGATTGCCAAACGTCGCATCCTTGACGCGATGCGCAAAAGAGATGATTTGCCATATGACCACCCACGCCTCAAAGCGATTGATTTTCAATATCACGAGATGAGTGCTTCGAGAGGCCTGTTTCCCAAACTTGGATGTCTCACGATCTGTGAAAAGAATGATGTCGTTAGAGCAATGTCTGAGCCACCCATCAATACACGTGCTTTTTTTCGTGGAAAGTGCATCAGTACTTGGCCACAATCTGTCACATCGGCGAACTGGGACAGCGTTGTCTTTGACACAGGGGAACCAACCTTGCAAAGAATTCCGATGATGGATCCGCTCAAAGGCACTGAACGCCACGTAGGGCATCTTTTTGAGGAATGCTCTTCGGTGCGCGAACTCCTTCTGCGACTGGGAGACGACGTTGAAGAAGTTGTGGACGACCCCGGCTGGTGAGCCGTCCGTGGGTCCAGTCGGTACCGTATGAACCATGAGTGAAAGCATTCGTCAATCGAAGACGTCCTCAAAAGAAGGTCAGTCTGAACTCGTCACAGAACTTAGTGAAAATCAAAGCTCCACAGAACTCGTAGATGCCCTCGACGACATTCTTGATCAAATTGATGAAGTACTTGAACAAAACGCTGAAGAGTTCGTGAAGAATTATGTCCAAAAGGGTGGCCAGTGACAATGTCCATGCCATTTTTCTCACCTCAACAAGATCCCGGTGCAAACTTCGTAGAGCTGGTGAAGCGAGCTGGTCTTTCTAGCCTTCCAGAGACATGGAGTGAATCTCTTGGTGTCCCGCATGCAACAACGTGTGTTGCATTGAAGTTTGAGTCCGGCGTGGTTGTCGCTGGTGATCGTCGTGCTACTTCTGGAAATTGGATTAGCCATAGAGATATGGAAAAAGTTGTCCAGACTGACCGACATAGTGCTGTTGCCATCTCGGGAGCTGCTGGTCCAGCCATGGACATGATCAAGCTTTTTGCTCTCCAGTTAGAACACTACGAAAAAATGGAAGGCCGACCTTTGTCACTAGAAGGCAAAGCCAATCAACTTTCCATGATGGTCCGAAACAATCTTCCCGCGGCGATGCAAGGAATGATTGTGATGCCTCTTTTTGCTGGTTTTGATATGGATAACCAAGAGGGTCGTATTTGGGCTTATGACGCCACTGGCGGTCGATACGAAGAGCGTGAATTTGTCACCATCGGTAGTGGCGGCATGCATGCGGGCACTGTGGTGAAGGTGGGTTGGAAGCGAGACCTAAGCGCCAACGAAGCCATTGAATTGGCGTGCCGATCGCTCTGGGAAGCAGCTGAAGCAGATTCGGCAACAGGAGGACCTGATGTACTGCGCGGCGTGTATCCAATTATGGCCACCATCACAACAGATGGATGGATGAAGTCCACCGATGAGGCACTAGGCGAAATTTTTGCTCGCATTGCTCAGGAGGTGCGTGCGCGATGAGTATGCCTTTCTACGTTCCACCAGAACAGATGATGAAGGAAAAAGCCGACTTTGCTCGCAAAGGTATTGCTCGGGGTCGCGCCTTGATTGCAATTCAATATCGTGACGGCATTGTTTTAGTAGCCGAGAATCCATCAAGTAATCTGCGCAAGATTTCTGAAATCTATGATCGAATCGCGTTTGCAGGTGTGGGTAAGTACAACGAGTTTGATCAACTCAGACAAGCTGGCGTTCGTGCAGCGGATCTCACGGGTTATCAGTATTCACGCCGTGACGTGCAGGGCAGAGGATTAGCAAATCAGTACGCCCAGATCATGGGTCAGGCCTTCACACATGAATCCAAGCCTCTTGAAGTTGAGATTCTCATCGCAGAGGTTGGTTACGAAGCAAGCCAAGATCGGCTCTTTCACATCACTTACGACGGAACCGTGATTGACGAAACGGGCTCATGCATACTCGGAGGCGACACAGAGTCCATTGCTGCTCGCCTGCAAGCCAGTGTGAACCCAGATGCTGATCTTTCCACTGCAATGTCACTAGCCACAAGTTCACTGTCTGGACCAGACCGAACCTTAAGTTGTGATGATTTAGAAGTGGCCGTGCTGCGTCGCGGTGACGAACGTCGGTGTTTCGTTCGGATTGCCGACCAAGAGGTTGAAAGTCTCTTGAAGGGTTAGACATCGTGGATCGTCGAATATTCGGATTAGAAACCGAATACGGCATTACTTGCACTTTGCGAGGTCAACGTCGCTTAACACCTGATGAGACTGCTCGCTACCTATTTCGCAGTGTTGTTGCATGGGGTCGAAGTTCAAATGTATTTCTGGAAAATGGAGGTCGCCTTTACCTTGATGTGGGTTCTCATCCAGAGTTTGCTTCACCAGAATGTGATTCCATTTGGGATGTGGTGCGGTACGACCGCGCCGGTGATGAAATTATCTATGACCTAGTTGTCAATGCAGAGTCACGACTTCGCGACGAGGGCATCCGAGGCAACATCTCTATTTTTAAGAACAACACAGACTCGGCTGGCAATAGCTATGGATGTCACGAGAACTTTCTCGTGGGCCGCACAGATGAGACCAATGATTATCTTGACGTCTTCATTCCATTTCTTGTCACACGACAAGTGTTTGCGGGCGCAGGGAAAATTCTCTCTACTTCACGTGGGCAATCATTTTCCTTGTCTCAACGCGCAGAACATATTTGGGAAGATGTTTCCTCAGCCACAACGCGTTCACGGCCTATCATCAACACCCGCGATGAACCTCACGCCGACTCCGAGAGATTTCGGCGGCTTCATGTGATTGTGGGTGATTCCAACATGTCACAGTATGCAACTTTTCTCAAGATTGGTTCTGCGGCTTGTGTTCTCAAAATGCTAGAAACCCCTGGCTTTGCAATTCGTGATTTGACATTAGAAAATCCCATTCGAGCAATTCGAGAAGTTTCGAATGACACAACATGCCGTCAACCCATACGTCTTGCAAACGGTAAAGAGATGAGCGCTTTGGACATTCAAAACTATTTGCTCGGTCGAGCTCTCGCCTTTCGCGATGAGATTGGTTTTTCAGATGAAGAAAATGAAGCTCTCGCTATGTGGGAGGAAACGATGCATCTTCTTCAACATGACCAAATGAAATTGCGTGATCGACTTGATTGGGTGGCAAAACTGCATCTCCTTGAGAGATACCAAGATCGCCATGGTAAGAATCTTTCAAGTCCGGAAGCACAAATGATTGACTTGCAGTACCACGACATCAATCCACATCGTGGTCTTTTTTACTCCCTAGAGAGGAACGGCGCTGTCCGCACTTTTGTCACTCACGAGGAAATACATCAAGCCACCCTGAATGCCCCAGCGACAACACGTGCACATTTGCGGGGACGTTTTATAACAGCAGCCAAAGCCAAACAGCGCGACTACACAGTGGATTGGGTACACCTCAAATTGAATGATCAATCACAGCGAATAGTGGTCTGCAATGACCCATTTCAACATCAAGACGAACGAGTTGATCAATTGATTGAGGCCATGTAGCCAATTAAGGGTCAACAGCAACTAGTTTTGTCATATGCATGAAGAGGAAGTCGTAGAACTCGAGGACGAGTCGCCTTCAGCTTCGAAGCTCTTTCGGGACTGGATTTTTGTCATCGTAGTTGCCCTGGGTGCTGCGATGCTGGTGCGAGTTTTTGTCTTACAGCAGTTCTATATCAGTGGTCCTTCAATGGAAACGTCGCTTTTTCAGGACGATCGTGTGTTGGTAAACAAGTTGAGTTACCGACTCCATGACGTCAACCGAGGTGATGTCATTGTTTTTGATCGTGTCACCACTTCTGGCGGGATAGTAGAACACGATGACTTGATCAAGAGAGTGATTGCGGTTGGCGGCGACAGCATTCAAATCAAGCAATGCGAAGTCTTGGTGAACGGCACACCCATCGAGGAGCCGTATCTCGACCTCGTCGTGGAAGGTGAAGATTTGAATTCGCGTTGTCGTGTTGTTGACATGCCTTCATTGACAGTTCCTGAAGATCAACTTTTTGTGATGGGCGATAATCGTGCTGAGTCATTCGACAGTCGCAGTTTTGGTCCAATTCCCGACAAATTGGTCATCGGTCGCGCCTTTGCTGTTGTCTGGCCGCTCGGAAGCTTGCGCTGGCTATAGCGCAGCAAAGAACAAATAACTCAGATTGAAGTGATCTGAGGAGTTCTGCCGTAGTAGTCCCGATAGGCGTCGACCATTCGATCCACATGGTCGCTGTATACGGCGTCTAACCCCATTGCCAATGAATTCTCTAATTGATGTACAAATTGGATGTCCCACCCAAACGCCAACACACCAAACCGATGCACGAGGGTGACTGATCCACCTGTCCAATCTGTGAAATGCATATTGATGGCATCTATTCCAGCTTGAGAATTTTCTGATGAACGCATCTCAAGACCATTCTTGAGACGATTCAATCGTGTGGAGTCAACAACTCGAATGTCTGAGTGCCTCTTACGAATGGCTAACACTTCCTCATGGCGGTGGTGACAGATCCATAACTTGCTGAGATCAAAGCCTGACTCCCGAGCAATTTCTACTAGAGGGTCAGTAGCAACGTCATCTTTGATATCCACGCTGAGGTCGTGCTGCACACCACACGAGTCCCAAAACTCTCCAAGGGAGGGGATATGGCGTGGCAACTGAGAACGATTGAGTTCACATATAGAACGACGAAATCCTCTGATGCGTGCGGTGCCGTCATGGTCGAGGACGACTTCACCATCCTTGGTGATCCATGCGTCGGTCTCAAGCCCATTTGCTCCTAATCGGATTGCCAATTGAAATGCTTCAACCGTATTCTCGGGCGCGTGAGCGCGAGCACCGCGATGAGCGAATGCGATGGGGTGTTGCAAGAGTGCGGGAATCTGCTGTTGAGCCACGTCCGAAGGTTAGAGGGCACAACTAGGATGGTTGCGTGTTCAACCTCTCTGGCAGCGAGATCGTCTTCTTGCTGATTGCCGGGCTTGTGGTACTTGGCCCCGAGCGTCTACCAGGGGTAATACGCACCGTTGCTCGGATCTATGGAGACATTCGAAGAGCCGCAAAGGGCTTGGAGAAAGAACTGACCGAGACCTTCAAGGAACCAATAGCCGAATTCAAGGCAGTTCAAAAAGATCTCTCGGTGGGCTTTGGGGAAGTGGATACCGAACCATCACCGCCGATGCGTCCCGAACAATCACGCCCGATGCCTTCACATGAGACGACAGATCTCGCTGCGGCCACCGACAGTGCACCTATGAATCCATCTTCGCCAGATCAGGGAGGTGACACAGCGTGAACACATCAGAAACCGGAATCGAAGAGACGATGTCAATCATGGAACATCTTCGAGAACTTCGTGTACGTATTGTTCGAAGCCTTCTTGCCGTCGTAATCGGTGTGATTGTGATTTTGGCGACATATGACCCAGTAAAGAAGTTTCTTACTCAGCCGTATCGAAATCTTTGCTCCAACAATCCAGATTTCAATTGTGATGGTTCATTGTTTGCCCTCGGACCACTCGACGGTTTTTCTGCACGTATGAAGGTTGCGGCCTATGGGGGATTGATATTGGCCCTGCCTGTGGTGCTGTGGCAAATCTGGCAGTTCATTGTGCCGGCGCTATCAAAGAAGGAGAAAAGGTACGCAGTTCCATTTATTTCATCTTCTGTCATTCTTTTTGCCGCGGGTGGGTCTTTGGCCTACTGGACCTTGGACAAGGCTTTGGAATTTCTTATTTCATGGTCGGGTTCCGATGTCAACCAGGCTTACCAAATCACTAAATACATCTCCCTTGTCACCTTTATGATGCTGGCCTTCGGTGTGGGCTTTCTAAGCCCTGTACTGCTTGTGTTCCTTCAGTTGGCCAATATTGTTCAGCCAAGAACTCTTATCAAGCAGTGGCGCATAGCGATCATGTTGATATTCGTTGCATCCGCTGCAATAACACCCTCGGGTGATCCATTCACGCTGATGGCATTATCTGGTCCACTGACAATTCTCTATCTGCTTTCAGTACTCGTGGGATGGCTCCTAGTACGCCGGCGAGTCACAACTGATTCATGACGCAACATCGCACACAATTCCTCGAAGCCCTTTCGTATTCGCCTGACACTTTTCAGGTCAAAGCAATGGATTCCATTGACGATGACGCGTCCGTGCTTGTTGCTGCGCCGACTGGGTCAGGCAAAACACTCATTGCCGAGTATGCGATCACCCGGGCGCGTCATTTACACCAGAGAGCTTTTTACACAACCCCAATCAAGGCACTATCGAATCAAAAATTCCGAGACTTAGGAGATCTCTACGGTGCACACAATGTGGGTCTGGTGACTGGGGACAATGCAATCAATCCAGATGCTCCCATCGTGGTGATGACTACAGAGGTTCTGCGCAACATGATCTATGCAAGTTCTGAACGGCTTGACCGACTGGGAGTTGTGATTTTGGATGAGGTGCATTACTTGCAAGATGCATACCGAGGCCCAGTATGGGAAGAAGTCATCATTCAACTTGATCCACATGTTCAACTTGTCTGCCTCTCTGCCACAGTGTCAAATGCCGATGAAGTAGGCGAGTGGCTCTCCACAGTGAGAGGGCGCACTGATGTTGTTGTTGAAACCACCCGTCCCATTGAGCTCGTTCATCATTTCGGGCTCTTTGATAAAGCTTCCGACAAAACAGAGATGTTTCACACAATTGTCAACGGCGAACCCAATCAACACATACAACGACTTCTTGCTGGGGGTCGCCCGAATGGTGGACGCAAAAGTCCTAATGCAAAGCGACCACGCCGATTTAGTACACCTAATCGTCCCGAAATCGTTGAGATGCTTCATGAACAACAAATGCTTCCCGCAATTGTCTTCATCTTCAGTCGTGCGCAATGTGAAGATGCAGTGTCCTCATGTATGAAAGCGGGACAGATTCTTACAACGCTTGAAGAAGAGACTCGAATTAGAGAAATCGTTGAGCGACATTGTCAATCTCTCTCCGATGACGATAAGCAAGCTCTCCACTTCCACGATTTTCTTGACGATATTGGTTCGGGAATTTCCTGCCACCATGCGGGAATGATCCCCATGTTTAAAGAGGCAGTAGAAGAGTGTTTTGTAGAAGGACTTGTAAAAGTTGTTTTTGCTACCGAGACATTGGCGGTAGGAATCAACATGCCTGCACGTGCTGTAGTGATCGAAAAACTCACAAAATTCACTGGTGAACACCATCAGTTACTTCGCGCATCTGAGTTCACTCAACTCACAGGGCGTGCAGGTCGACGAGGTCTTGACAAAATCGGACACGCCATTTCGTTGTGGAACCCATTTGTTGGCTTTGATCAGGTAGTCGGACTGGCATTAAGTCGAAGTTTTCGATTGACTTCTGCGTTTCGTCCCACCTTCAACATGGCGGTGAATATGGTGCGAAGTCATTCTCGCGATGGAACCCAACACATTTTGAATCTTTCGTTTGCACAGTTTCAAGCAGATCGCGATGTGGTGACCTCCGAAGCGCTCCTTGACAAGAAGCGTCGTGAGTTGGCTCTTCTTGAGCGTTCGTTACCCGATGATGATTTGACCGACCCCCATGAACATGGTGAATCGGCCACTGCAGTAGAGGCAGAAATCTCATTGCGTTCTTTGCGTCCAGGAGATGTGGTGTTGTTTGATGCTGCAAACGTTCGAGGTCGAGCTCTCGTACTTGCCACGGCGTCTCGACGTTCAGGCATACGACTCACGGTGGTGACACCTTCCAGAAAACTCATCGACATCACAGCAAAGGATCTCCGGTCGCTTCCGATCAAGGGGCCGCGAGTAGATCTACCGATTCCTTTTGAACCAGCGAGAACCGAATTCATCAAGGAGGCCGTGACACGGCTTACTCGTGCGAAAATTGATGAATCGTCATCGCGGACGATTGCGTACACAGATTCACCTCGCATAAAAGATGCCCCCACAACTGCGGCGAGTATGAAGCGTCTCCGAAAAGATATTGAGAAGATGCAACAACAGACTCACAACCGAGCGGGTTCTGTAAGCGCTCGTTTCATGGATGTCGTGGATCTTTTGACTGATATGGACTACATCAACGATTGGTCTTTGACCGAGAAAGGTGAAGTTCTCTCAGGAATCTTTCATGAATCAGATTTGTTGGTTGTGGAAACAATGAACAAGGGAATCTTCGACAATCTTTCGGTCTCAGATCTTGTGGGAGTCGCTTCAACTCTTGTCTTTGAGCCGCGCGGTGGTGATTCTGGGCCCGCTACACGTTGGCCGAGCGACTTAGTCCGTCAGCGATTTAAACGAATAGAAAAACTCAGCCAACATCTCAATGATGCGCAACGATCACGGGGGCTTCATATGCATCGTCCGCCACACGGTGGATTGGCGTGGGAATGTGCTGCCTGGTCCTCCGGTAGGCCACTATCAAAAATTCTTGATCCTGAATTGACTCCTGGCGACTTTGTGCGCAGTATTCGACAGCTCATTGATCTTCTTCGTCAGATTGCACAAACCACCCACAATGAACAACTGCACACAACTGCCTTGCAGGCAATCGAGAGCCTGAACAGAGGTGTTGTTGCAGCCACTCAAGGCGCACAAAGCTGATGACGATACAAAAAGGTCAGCCGTGGGGCACAACTATTGTCGTCCCTACAACCACGCGTGACATTGACTCTGATTGGCAGCTAGCACGCGGCACACCCAATGACGTGCATGTCCTTTCGGATGGCGATATGTACAACGCCTTAGGTCAACCTAAGGAAGTCTCCGTAGGGGAGACAAGAACCTTGGTACAGATAGATGCAATGGAGTGCACCATCACAGGCGATTTCCCTACGTACGTAGTTTTAGCCTCGGCGTCAATTGAATTTGGTCATTGGCACCGTTATTGGCGTTCTCGGCGTTACGTGGCGATCACAAATGGGGGCATCTTGAATGGTCGCAACATTGCACCTCGTGCACATCCAAAT
>JBIIBO010000013.1:0-60832 GCA_044239355.1 Ilumatobacteraceae bacterium | reverse complement strand
CGGTTAAATTTGAACACACACGGTTTCTTGGAGATAAGCGCACTCAGCTGGTTTATGACCTCGATGAGTGGACCGAAGAAGCAATCATTGAAGAGATTGTGAACGAAGGGGTGGGTTTGTGCTTTGGGCCCGACACGTTGGCCGAAGCTCGCAACCGTGGCTATACCCAGGCAACTGTGGGAAGCACACGTCGTCATCGCAAACCGCGGGCGTAACAACATATGAGCGGGGTCATGAATGGAACATTTCGTTCTGGTTCATTGACACTGCACAGATATCTGGCAACACCCACCGGCAATACAGAGACGTTGCCTGGAGTGATTTTGTGTCACGGGTTTCCCATTGGTCCATTGGATGCACGCCAAGCAGGAGTTACTTTTCCGCAGCTCATGGATCGCATCGCCAACGACTTGGGTTGGGCTGCCATGACATTCACATTTCGTGGCTGTGGTGCTAGCGAAGGCGATTTTTCGATGCAGGGATGGGTGGACGACTTGCGTTCTGCTGTAGATCACCTTGTAGAAACCGTGTCACCCCAAGGTGTGTGGTTAGTAGGAACAAATACTGGTGCTGCTTTGTCGTTGTGTGTGGCAGCAGACGACCCACGTGTTCGGGGATGTGCACTGCTAGGTCCACGCGCAGATTTTGATGACTGGGCCGGTCAGCCACGACGATTCTTGGAACATGCCCGAGAAATCGGCGCAATCAGAACACCAGGGTTCCCTAAGAATTTTGATGAATGGAGTCGTGAGCTTCGACGCTTCCGCCCGGTTGATGCTGCGAGTCGCTTCGCACCGCGTCCTCTCTTGGTGATGCACGGGGAAGAAGACGAAAGTGTCCCTGTTGCAGATTCACGAGTTCTTGCTCAAGCACATGGAAACGCAGAACTGCGAGTTGTTGCCGGCGCTGGGCATCGTTTACGTCACGATCCTCGTGCGGTGGCGGTGCTTATTGGTTGGCTCGATCGTCAACGCGCTCTCTTTGTTGACTAATTTGTCGCGAACTAACTGTCGTGGCCTTGTGGGTGCGAGAGATGCCAGGCATATGCAGTGGCAATGATGTCATCGAGTGACTTGGTCGGCGACCAACCCAATTCTTTATTGATCAGACTTGCGTCTGCGTAACAGGCTGCAGGATCGCCCAATCGTCTCTGTGTGATTTCGTAGGGAACTTTCTTCCCACTCACTCGTTCAGTTGCTTCGATGATCTGCATCACGCTGGTTCCAAAGCCTGTACCCACATTGCACGTCAAGTTCTGCCCACCCCGAGAGAGGTGATCAAGTGCTGCAACATGTGCAGTTGCGAGATCTTCTACATGGATGTAGTCGCGCACTCCTGTGCCATCAACAGTGGGGAAGTCGTTACCAAATACTTGCACGGCAGGCGCGTAACCCAATAGGGCCTTCATCACATGTGGAATGAGATTTTGTGAATGACGCCAATCCTCGCCCAAGGAGCCATCCGAGCTTGCTCCTGCAGCATTGAAATAGCGCAAGACGACATGACGCATGGGTGTGGTTGCCGAATACCAACCAAGTGTGCGTTCAATCATCAACTTTGTTTCGGCATACACGCTCTGGCAATCTGGCGCTACATCTTCAGTCACGGGTACCACAGCGGGGTTACCGTACACACCTGCAGTCGAGGAAAACACGATGCGATGCACATGTGCTTGTTGCAGTGCATCAAAAAGTTTTTGCGACCCAGTGACGTTGTTGTGAAAGTACTTTCCAGGGTTTTCCATGGATTCACCCACTGCTTTGTATGCAGCAAAATGCACTACTTCGTCTACTTCGTATTTGCGACACAGATCAACAACTAGATCGGTATCGGCAATGTCTCCCTGTACAAAAGGTGCATCGCCTACAGCTTTGCGGTGTCCGTTCTCTAGCGAGTCCAGCACAACCACACTGCGGCCACTAGCACGAATAAACCGTGTGGTAATCGAGCCGATGTAGCCGGCACCGCCTGTAATCAATGTCGTCACAGTTCTACTTCTTTGGCGCTGTCTTTTTGGCTACAGACTTTTTGACTGCAGTTTTCTTTGCGGGCATCGGACGTGACTGCTTGTCGCGGTCAGCTGCTTTTTCCGCCTTCTTCCATGCACGTACTTTGAGAAGTGTTTCTTGTGAAGTGATATCGGCAACTGTGCGTGGATGAGAATCACTAAAGGCACCTGCTGCTTTTTTCCAACCTTGTGGTTGAACGTCGAATCTCTTGCCCAGCAGAGCAACAAAGATTTGAGCCTTTTCCACGCCAAAGCCAGGTAGCTCGCGAAGCCTGGTGAACAACTCTTCTCCAGAAGTCACATCATTCCAAATGTTTTCGCCTTTGTTCTTGTATTTCTCGCCAATGATGGCGCACATTCCTTGAATGCGTTGTGCCATGGCTTTGGGAAACCGATGGATAGCAGGCTTTTCTAGACACAGCGCAAGAAACACATCAGGCTCCATCTCGCCAATGGTTCGAGGATTGAGATGACCAAGTCGTTGTTTCAATGTGTAGGCCCCATTGAATGCCCATTCCATGGGGACTTGTTGGTCAAGCAACATGCCAATGAGAAGTGCTGTTCCGTTGGAATTCAAAAGCTTGTCGGAGTCTGAGTTTCCGGTGATGTACAAAGTTCCCATAGGTATCCCTTTTTACTCGGTTTAGTCACGTGAGAGGCCATATGTGACCTCTGGATCGATGCCGAATTCCTTGATTGCCTCTGCAATGGTGGCCGCGGTGACTTTTCCATTCCCAGCCAGATTGGTCAGTACCGCTATCACAATGTGTTCGGCATCGGTTTCAAAGAAGCGACGTAGGGCTTGTCGAGTATCGCTTCGCCCCATGCCGTCGGTACCAAGAACTGTGAACGAACGATGTGGCAGATACGAAGCGATCTGTTCGGGAACAATGCGCATGAAATCACTCACGGCCACAATCGGAGTTGTGCGTCCACCCAGTTGTACTTGTACAAAAGAAGTACGAGGTGTCTCTAATGGGTGCAGACGATTCCAGCGCTCTACTTCCATCGCATCTTCGCGTAATGACTTATATGACGTTGCGGACCAGAGGTCGACCGTGATGTTGTATTTGTCGCGAAGAATTTCTGCTGCCTTGTGTGCAGCTAGATATGCAGTGCCCGAGAAAAGAATTGTTGCATCTGTACGTGTTGATGCAGGTTCATTCAATGGATATAGGCCATTAACGATGGCGGAGTCGGTGACGTGTGCGGGTCGCTGTGGCATCACGATGTTTTCGTTGTACAAAGTGATGTAATAAAAAATATCTGCCGGATTGTCGCCGTACATTTTCTTGATGCCATGTTGCACCAAGGCGGCAACTTCGTAGGCGAAGGCTGGGTCATAGGCCTGGCAGGCAGGAATTGTGGATGCCAATAGCAAACTGTGACCGTCTTGGTGCTGGAGTCCTTCTCCCTGCAATGTGGTGCGTCCGGCAGTTGCACCCATCAGGAATCCGCGTGCACGAGAATCTGCTGCCTGCCAAATGAGATCGCCTACACGTTGAAATCCGAACATTGAATAGAACGTGTAGAACGGAACCATCGGTACGCCACGTGTGGTGTAACTAGTGGCCGCTGCAATAAAGCTGGACATCGCGCCCGCTTCGGTGATTCCTTCTTCAAGGATTTGTCCCTCAGATGATTCGGCATAAGACAACAACAAGTCATGGTCGACTGGTTCATATTTTTGGCCATGTGCCGCATAGATCTCTAACTCTCGAAAGAGTGAGTCCATGCCAAATGTTCGCGCTTCATCGGGGATGATAGGAACCACTCGCTCACCAAAGTGTTCATCGCGAGCCAAATTGCGCAATAGGCGCGTGAAGGCCATGGTGGTACTGACTGCTTGTTCGCCAGAACCATCTGCGAATTCGGTAAACACTTCGTCTTTGGGTAGCGCAAGTGCACGGCGTGTCCATGTCATACGTTGTGGCAATGGGCCGTCAAGTGCTCTACGCCTCTCCATCATGTATTGATACTCAATGGAATCTTTGCTGGGTGCAAAGTAAGGCGGATGTTCTACGTCAAGTGCGGAATCAGGAATCTCATCGTTGAGATGAAGGCGGTCACGCATGGCACGCAGTTGGTCCATGGTGAGTGTCTTGATTTGGTGTGTTGCATTGCGGCCCTCAACTTGGGGTCCCAATGTCCATCCCTTAATGGTCTTTGCCAAAATAACTGTGGGCTTCCCACTACCGAGATTGTCGACTGCTGCTTTATACGCGGCATAGAGCTTTCGGTAGTCATGACCGCCACGTGGCAAGTTCACTAGTTCGTCATCGGAGAGGTGTGCAACCATTTCGCGCAGGTTGTGATCTGGTCCAAAGAAATTCTCTCGAATGTATTGACCGCCTTCAATGGAGTAGCGCTGGTACTCACCATCGACGACTGAATTCATTTTGTTGAGAAGCACTCCGTCGGTGTCACGCGCAAGAAGGTCATCCCATTTTGATCCCCAGATCACTTTGATGACATTCCAGCCTGCACCTCGAAACACCGATTCAAGTTCTTGAATGATTTTCCCGTTGCCACGAACTGGTCCATCGAGTCGTTGCAGATTGCAGTTCACAACAAATACAAGATTGTCAAGATGTTCACGTGCTGCCAAAGAGATAGATCCCAATGATTCAGGTTCATCAGTTTCACCGTCACCCAAAAATGCCCACACACGGCTTTGTGAGGTGTCGTCAATCTTTCGGTTATGCAAATAGCGATTGAACCGTGCGTGGTAGATCGCAGTGAGGGGCCCAAGTCCCATCGACACGGTGGGGTATTCCCAAAACTCGGGCATCAATCGGGGATGCGGATAACTGGAAAGTCCTTTTCCGTCGCGACCTATCTCACGTCGGAAACTGTCGAGGTCATCTTCGGTGAGTCGGCCTTCAAGAAATGCACGGGCATAAATTCCTGGTGCTGCGTGTCCTTGTATGTAGACGTGATCGCCGGGGAGACCATCTTCTTTCCCGCGGAAGAAATGATTAAAGCCCACTTCGTACAAACTTGCCGAACTTGCAAACGTGGAGAGATGACCGCCAATTCCTTCAGCACTTTTGTTGGCGCGCGAAACCATAACGGCAGCGTTCCATCTGATGTATGCACGTATGCGACGCTCAATGTGTTCATCACCGGGAAACCAAGGCTCGCGTTCGGCTGGGATGGTGTTGACATATGGAGTGGAAATAGTCGCAGGAAAACTGACATTGAGCCGCTGTGCACGCTCGTGAAGTCGGGCAAGTAGATATCGTGCTCTGTTTTTGCCGCTGAACTGAACAACAGAATCAAGCGAGTCAAGCCACTCGCTGGTCTCGCCCGGGTCTGTGTCGGGGAGTTGATGGACTGATTCGTCGAAAGTCACCTGGGTATTCTCCCATTTTTTTGCGTAAATGCCCATTGCTGGTGTCTCGATGAGGAACAATCAATAGATATGAACAGCACCGAAGACACAGTTGTGATTTACACCGATGGTGCGTGTTCGGGAAATCCCGGTCCGGGCGGTTGGGCGTGGGCTGTCTCGCCCTCTGGGACACCACGGGGAAGTGGAGGGGAGAACCCCAGCACAAATCAACGCATGGAGATCATGGCGGCCTTTCATGCAGTGCAGACTTTTTACGATGACCCACGCAAAATTGTCATTGTGTCTGATTCGAACTATGTGGTGAAGTGTTTCAACGACGGATGGTGGCGTGGGTGGCATGCCAGAGGGTGGAAAAACTCACAACGCCAACCTGTTGCAAATCGTGATCTCTGGGAGCCATTTATTGATCTTGTGAACACACGCGGCAATGTTGATTTTGCCTGGGTAAAAGGTCACAGTGGCGACCCCATGAATGACCTGGTGGATTCACTCGCTGTGGAACACGCCATCGCGCGATAGGCCCTTTTAGAGGTGCTTGGCGCTTCGGCTAGGTGGCAAGGCACATTGTTGCGTAGCCTGACGGAATGGATATTTCAGGCGTTAGCGCAATAGTTACAGGTGGAGCATCAGGAATTGGTGCAGCCACAGTTCGTCTTCTCGCTTCTGGCGGGGCAAAGGTCGTCATTGCTGACCTCGACCGTCAAAAAGACACAGGAGAGGCACTTGCAAAAGAAGTGGGCAATGCAGTTTTTTGTGCAGTCGACGTCACCAAGACACAAGACATCATCGATGCAGTGGAAATGGCTAAGTCCATGGGTCCATTGCGCGTGCTTGTGAACTCCGCTGGTATCGGCTGGGCACAACGCACCATCGGCAAAGACGGCACATATGAGTCCGCAGCCAATATCGACGCATTCAAGAAAGTGATTGAGATCAACTTGATCGGCACATTCGATGCAATTCGTATTGCAGCCACTGCAATGAGCCAGACCGAGCCACTTGAAGATGGTGAGCGTGGCGCAATTGTGAACATTGCATCTGTTGCTGCATTCGACGGTCAAATTGGTCAGAACGCCTACTCGGCATCAAAAGGTGGAGTTGTAGGAATGACTCTTCCAGTTGCACGCGATCTCGCCGCTGTAGGTGTGCGTGTGAACACAGTTGCACCTGGTCTCATTGATACGCCAATTTATGGAAGTGGCGATCAAAGTGAAGCGTTCAAGGCACAACTTCAAAAGGGTGTGTTGTTCCCACAAAAGCTTGGCAAGCCAGCACAGTTGGCTTCCATGGTTATGGAGTGCATCACGAATAGCTATATGAATGCTGAAACCATCCGCGTGGACGGTGGCATTCGTATGCCGCCTAAGTGAGCATCTTTTTTCATAACGATCCGTTCACGCCGTTTGATCGGCAAGAAACACCTTCTAACGATTCCCCGGGCTTTGTCCCGGGGAATCGTCGTTGTATCCCCATTCCTGACGGTCTATTTCCCACCGCTGTTGATGCAGTGCGATTACGAATTGGGGCTCGACCGCTAGATGTTGCACAGTGGGTCTCTGCTGTTGATGACGATTGGGCACCAACCATCGCAATGAAGCGTGCATTGATTGCAGATCGCCCGCAAGATGTTGCTGTCTGCATGGAGGGCGCACAAGAAGCGTGCGAAGAAGTTGCCGCTGGAGTACTTGCATCAATTGGTGCCACTCCATCAATGGAATCGGGCATTGATGCATTGGTAGATGCGGCACTGCATGTTGCTGATGATTTGTGCATTTTGTTACCCGATGAACACGGTGTGCCACGACTTGTGGCGGCAGTGTTGTGTTCTCCTAATCGTTGGAGCCTGCGTGAAAAGGTGGGCGGCACTATGGCGAGTATTCATTCTCCTGTTGCGCGCTACGAGGATGATTTGGCGTCACCAGTGAATTCAGTGATGATGCGCTTGAACACAGAGCGACCAATATGGCGTATTAACTGGGGAATTTCGAATCATCCTGCACTTTTTCAATCAGAGATTCCACCAGCCACACCTGAGATGGACGCGGCTGACATGTGGTTTCGTGTGGAGTGGCAGACCTTGAGGCGTCTGCCAATCACTGGTGCGATCTTGTTTACGATTCGCACGTATGTAGAGAAGTTGTCAGACTTGATGACGCGAGAGAAGCCACTTGTGCAAGATATTGCAGAACTTGTGAACAAGATTCCAGAAAACGTCGCCGAGTACAAGAGCATCGCGCCATACCGCGAAAAACTCTTCGCATACTTTGAAACGCGCTAGCGAGTTTGCTTAGGTGGTGTAGTCCGCGTTGATGCGCACATAGCCATCAGTGAGGTCACATCCCCACACCGTTGCACTATGTATTCCGGTGTTCAGTGAGACATGGATACGCACTTCGTCACCTTTCATGTAGGCGCTCAAGGCCTGCAAACCTGAATCATCTACCTGATGTGGGTACACCTCTTGAGTGCCAAATCGAATCACGACACTTTCTTGGTTGATGTCGTTGTATTCGTGACATTTACCAATGGCCATTGCAACACGACCCCAATTGGGATCTGCACCATGAATTGCTGTTTTCACAAGAGGTGAGTTCACAATTGACTTAGCAACTGATTTTGCTTGGGCGTAGTCACGTGATGCATCAACACAGACTTCAATGAGTGTCTCGGCGCCTTCGCCATCACGAGCGACTTGTTTCGTGAGGCTCAACAGCACCGCGTCGAGGGCATCTTCAAATGCCACAAGATCAACGGCACCTGCTTTGCCACTAGCAATGATGATGGCGGTATCACTTGTAGATGTATCGGTATCTACGGACACACAGTTCAGTGTTCGATTGATGACGTTGCGAAAACAGCGATCAAGATCTTGAGCTGAAATCTGAGCATCTGTGAACACCATGGCGATCAAAGTGGCCATATTGGGCTCAATCATTCCCACACCTTTGGCCACTCCTACCACTCGCGCTGTGGAGCCCGTAACAGTGGCCTCTGCAATTTTGTGCACCGTGTCGGTGGTCATGATGCCTTGTGCAACTTTTTCTGCATCATCTGAGTTGAATTGATCGGGAAGTGCATTGATTCCCGAGCGAATTTTGTCCATGGGATAGAGACGGCCAATGACGCCAGTAGATGCAAGAAAAAGTTGTTCTGGGGCAATGTGTAGTTTGTGCGCAACCGACGTGACTACTTCTTGGGCATCAGCGTGGCCTTGTGGACCGTTTGCCACATTGGCGTTTTTTGAGATCACCACAACACCACGCACGTTTCCTGTGTTGTGGGCACGCGAAATTTCTACTGACGGGCCTGCGAAACGGCTTTGTGTAAATACACCAGCTGATGAGGCATCAGCATCGGAGAGGACAATCGTCAAATCATCGGTGGCGTCTTTGACCCCCACATTGGTCACGCACGAGGAAAAGCCTTGAGGAAGAGAAATAGTCACAGGAGAATGGTTTAGCACCCGCGAGGGGCTCGAGGCGTTTAGATTGTTTTCGTGCGCACATTGATTGTGAATGGGACTGTGGTCAATGCAGATGGCCAGATTGAGGCCGATGTTGCGGTGGTGGGTGAGTCAATCGCCCAGATAATCCCACGATCTGGCGGGGGAATAGTGCCCGGACCCGATGACTTGGTCATTGATGCAATGGGCTGTTTTGTAGTTCCAGGTGGCGTAGACGCCCATGTGCATATGGAACTTGATACTGGATCCACAGTGTCGTCTGATTCATTTACATCTGGGACGATTGCGGCAGCCCACGGCGGAACCACCACAATTATTGACTTCGCCGAGCAACGCACTGGTGGAAACGTTCTTGAGGCTTTCGAAAAGCGTTGTGCTGCGGCCGAATCTCAATGTGTGGTGGATTGGGGTCTTCACCAGATTCTTGGTGGAGTCGATGCACAAGCATTGATTGACACTCGATCACTCATCGAACGTGAGGGCGTTGCTTCCATCAAGTTGTTTATGGCATACCCAGGCCGTCTCTATTCAGATGATGGGCAGATCTTGCGCGCGCTTCAAATGTGTGCCGATACCGGTCTTATGGCCATGGTGCACGCAGAAAATGGTCTTGCGATCGATGTCTTAGTAGAGCAAGCGATTGCCGCAGGAAATATCACACCCGATTTTCACTCACGAACACGCCCACCAGAACTTGAAGCCGAAGCAGTGCACCGTGCTGCGGTGTTATCTCAAGTTGCAGGCAATGCTCCGTTGTACATCGTGCACGTGTCGAGCTCGCATGCATTGGCAGAGATCGTGTCGGCTCGAACCCGCGGTGTGAATATCTTTGGTGAGACCTGTCCGCAATATTTACATCTCTCCCTTGAAGACCATCTTGGACAAGGTTGGCCCAATGGGGCTGGGTTCATCTGTTCCACGCCATTGCGTTCAAAACATGATCATCATCAAGCAGATTTGTGGGATGGTTTGCGGTTTGACCAACTAGCAGTAGTGAGTACTGACCATTGTCCATTTTGTTTGCGTGAACAAAAACTTGGTTTCGGTGAATCATTTCAACTTGTGCCCAATGGAATTGGCGG
This sequence comes from Ilumatobacteraceae bacterium, assembly GCA_044239355.1. Lineage (GTDB taxonomy): Bacteria > Actinomycetota > Acidimicrobiia > Acidimicrobiales > Ilumatobacteraceae > UBA2093. Next base: position 50,924 of record JBIIBO010000013.1, on the reverse strand, counting down.
CGTAGAGCATCGTCTTGATTTGATGTATCAAGGCGTGGTGGCTGGTCACATATCTCTCGAACGTTGGGTGGAAGTGTGCGCAACGGCGCCCGCTCGTTTGTTTGGAGTTCCCCGAAAAGGCAGCATTGCTGTCGAGATGGATGCAGATGTGGTGATTTATGATCCTGCTGCAACCACTGTGATCAGCGCGGCAACGCATCACATGAATATGGATTACTCGGCTTATGAAGGAATGACTCTTGCTGGTGCAGTGCGCACTGTGATGTCACGAGGTGATGTCATTGTGGACAACGGACAGTTTGTAGGTCGTGCGTCGCGAGGTCGTTATCTGCGACGCGAAGTGTCGTCGCACATTCGCTGAAATTACTTCTGCGTAAACACAGCAGCAAGATTCTTGAGGGTCTTCTCAATTGATTTGCCGTTGTTGTGTGGTGCGCGCATGATTGTCATCATCAATGGCGACTTGGCTGTGTTCCAATCGAATTGCTCAGTCACATTTGTGCCGCCTTCGGTGGGTTCCAAGATGTATCGCCAGATATGGCCACCTACATGGCGCCAACCAATGCGTGAGTTTTCTTCGAACTCAACCACAGTGTTTGTCATTTTGTAGGGGACAGCAATCTGCATTTTCATGCCGAACTTTGCGTGTAATGACAATCGAGCTGGGGCATCGATCTGTGCATCTTTGACAGATCCAGATCCATCAATCTCGCTGTGGCGACGTGGATCGGCCAAAAGGTTGAAGATGTCTTGTGCGGGTGCAGGCACAAAAATTGAGTGCGACACAATCTTGCGGGGATCATTTTTTGTCATGCTGACAGTGTGACTTGCTCGGACACCATTTCGGCACATCGGCGCCCAGAAAACATTGCTCCTTGTATGGAGCCTGTGTCTCGATGGTCGCCGCACACAAAGAGACCATCTCCAAGAGAGAGATTCTTTTTCGGGGAAAACGGTGGATTTTGTCCCGGCTGGCCATGGGCAATGCTGTACGTACGCAAATGTGTCCACTGGTCGACTTGTGCGCCCCACCAACCACGTAACTGAGTGCGTGCAAGTGATTCAAGGTCGCCTTCGGCTTTGCCGGGCATTGCGGCAGCAATGAGATGTGAGCCTTGTGGGGCATAGTGCGATGAGATATGAGACATCACAGCCACATTGAGAACTGGTCCCTCGCCTTTGCCGTCGAGAACAATGTAGGAACCATTGATAGGTGCAACAGGCGCAGAAAAGTACACACACCCCGCAGCTCGTGAAGGCACCTCGGGAAGGCCAAGCAACTTTGATGCGACAGGGCCTTGTGTGGCCACAATGGTGGTGTCGGCTTCAATGCGTTGGCCATCTGCAAGATGCACCTCGTGCGCAGAGATCTTTTGCACTGCAGTGTTGAGATGTAACTGTGAACGCGTGAGCGAAGAAAGTAGTTGTTGTGTGATCTGTCCCATTCCTAACGCGGGTACTGCGGTATCACCAGTTGCAAGAGTGCGGAAAATCATGTCGAACATGCGACGTGATGTCTGAAGCTTTGGATCGAGTTGGATGCCGCCCACAAGGGAGGTAAAAAAAGATTTCACCATGACATCGGAAAAACCCATATTGCGAAGTGCATCTACTGTGGGGATGTCTTCGGCACGCAGTAAGTCCTGTGGGCTTGCAGATTTCAAGGTGGCACGCATTTTTGCGATACGTAATTTGTCGCCCAGTGTGCCAATCGGTGCTAATGCAGTAGAGGCAAATGTTCCGGGCCTGCGAAATGGATCGCTGACAATGTGGCCGCGGCCGCCTTTCCACACGATGGCACCTGGTTCAAAAAACTTCAGATTGAGTGCATCGATATCTAGGTGTCGATGAATCTCGGGATATGCCGTGAGCAGAACTTGAAAGCCGCGATCCAAGATGAAGCCATCGACATTGTCGCTGCGTACGCGACCACCAACGTCATCAGATGACTCGAGAATGAGAGTGTCTATTCCGCGCTGGTTGAGAACTCGTGCTGCGGTTAAACCCGCAAGTCCGGCACCCACAATGACAACGGGTGCGTGAGAAGGAACGTGGTGTGTGGTCACTTGTTCAGTAGTGCGCGTAATGCTGCATCAAGTGTTTGATGCGCAAAGACGAATCCATCACGAGTGAGTGCAGAAGGAATCACGCGTTGTCCGGTGAACAGCAAAGCATCTGCAAGTTCTCCTCCCAAAAGAAGTTTGGGACCAAATGTGGGGATGGGGAATACTGCGGGTCGTGAGAGAACAGATGCAAGCGTGCGAGTGAAATCTGCATTAGTTATTGGCTCTGGTGCTGTGAGATTTACAGGGCCAGAAATGGACGATGTAAGCAAATGAATGATCGCATTGACTTCATCGGTGATGCTGATCCAGCTTTGCCATTGCTTTCCATTTCCGAAACGGCCACCTACGCCAAGTTTGAAAAGAGGCAACTGCTTCTTTAATGCGCCACCTTGAGTGGAGAGAACTATTCCTGTGCGTAAATACACGGTGCGGATGCCCGCATCAATTGCAGGTTGTGCAGCCTGTTCCCACTGGGCACAGATGTCGGCCAAAAAGCCCTCACCTAATGCGGAAGTCTCATCAAGTTTTTCATCCTGCATCGCGCCGTAATAACCGATTGCAGATCCGGATAAAAACACACTTGGCTTTTTGTCGAGTGTTGCCATGGTGCGGGCAAGTAAAGAGGTGCTTAAAGTGCGGCTATCGAGAATTTCTTTCTTGTAGCTATCGGTCCAGCGTTTGTCGCCGATGCCTGCACCTGCAAGATGCACAACGGCATCCACGCCATCGAATGCAGAAGGGGAAAGAACGCCACCTGCGGGGTCCCATTGCACCTCGTCATTGCGACGAGCCTCGCGACGTACTGCAGCGATAACGGTGTGACCTTGGGCCTTGAGTTCTGTTGTCAAGGCGCGACCAATGAGACCAGAGGCGCCAGTAATGAGAATTTTCATATCAGTCTCAACACTAGAGGGGCTCAACTTGTTCCGCAGTGTGAGGTGACGCTCGTCCAAATAAGGAGGAGCGAGAGCTTCATCGCCTAGCCTGAGCAACGTATGAGCACCAGAAAACTCATTTTCACCGCACTTATCTGTGGTTTAGCCATCATGTTGGCTGGCGGTATCAAACTCCTTCAGGTGGCAAATGATGACACTGAAGTGATTGTGCACGCATTAGGTGTGGAGCAAACCTTGTCGGATATGACGGTGGCTGTCGTGAAAGTGGAACAAAACGCAACAATGACTGCTGTCACAATCTCGGCGCGAGGCGTCCAAGATGCTGACCCAGTTGAAGGTTGGCGTCTTTTTGCCGGTGGTGAACTTGTGCTCCCGCTCAACCCACAATCCGAGACATGTCGCGCCACAGATGTTGTGGAAACAAGGTCGTGCGTCGTTGAATTTCCCCCCAGTGAGGGTTCGGTCACGGTGGCCTATAGCCGTGCGAACACCCAATCTCAGTGGGCTCCATAGTTCTAACGGCTACCGTGTAGGGGTTGGACACAGCGTCGTGGCCGATGTGATTGGAGAAAACCCCATGGCTGACCAGTTTGATCTCGTCATTGTTGGTGGTGGCCCTGGTGGTTATGCCGCCGCCTTCTACGGGGCTTCTGCCGGACTCAATGTGGCACTCATCGAAAAAGACACCATTGGTGGCACATGTTTGAACCGTGGTTGTATTCCTGCCAAAGCATTCTTGGAGACCGCAGCTGCCCGTCGTCATGCAGAGCACGCCCCTGATTTCGGCATTGCAGTCACTGTCGGCACCACAGACTTTGCAGTTGCTCAGGCGCGCAAGCAAAAAATTGTGGATGGGTTAGTGAAGGGTCTTACAGGGCTCACCAAAGCAAAAAAAGTGACCTACATGTTGGGCGTGGGCTCATTGAACTCAGATAACTCCGTCACCGTTGTGGGTGACGACGGTGCAACTACCAAAGTGATGGGTCGCAGTGTGATTTTGGCAGCGGGAAGTGTGCCGCGTGTGATTCCTGGTTTTGAGCCTGGTGGCCCGATCATGACATCTGACGAAGTGTTAATGCTCGATCGCATTCCTGCACGTATTGCCGTGATTGGTGGCGGAGCAATTGGTTGTGAATTTGCATCCACGTTTGCAGACCTTGGCGCACAGGTGACCATCCTTGAAGGTCTTCCCAAGATTCTTCCAGGTCTTGATGCCGATCTTGCCAATGTTGTTGTGCGTTCATTTCAGAAAAAGAAAATTGACATCAAGACCGGTGTTGCCGTGACGGGACATACCCCGACAGGTTCTGGTTCCACTGTGGTGCAATTTGGCGAAGGCGAGTCGCTTGAGGTTGATGCAGTCATTGTGTCGATTGGTCGCCGACCATTTGTCGATCAATTAGGTCTTGCACAGACATCAGTGGCTGTGAGTGATCGCGGATTTGTAGAAGTAGACGAGTATTGCCGTACATCAGTGCCGCAAGTGTTTGCCATTGGTGACCTTATTAATACGCCACAACTTGCACACGTTGCCTATGCCGAAGCGATCGTGGCAGTGAAGCAAGCGCTTGGTGAAACCGTTATTCCAGTGGATTACGACCGTGTGCCGTGGGCTATTTATTGCAGCCCTGAAGTTGCATGGGCAGGCCCTGGCGAAGAAGCAGCACGCGCGGCTGGCTACGACGTCGTGGTTGCCAAGCATCAATTCCGTGCAAATAGCCGTGCGCAGATTTTGGGCGAGACCGATGGACTGGTCAAGATCATTGCGAAGAAGAACGCAGATGGCACAGCAGGACAAGTCTTGGGCGTGCATATGGTGGGCCCATGGGTTACCGAGCAACTCTCTGGTGGGTACTTGGCTGTGAACTGGGAAGCAAATGTTGAAGAGATTGCTCACTTCTTGCAGCCACATCCAAGCCTCTCAGAACTTTTCGGGGAAACCGCAATGTCTTTGACCGGCCGAAGCATTAACGCATAAGAATTCGTTCCAGAAGGAAAACAACTCATGGCTGATATCACACTCCCTCAACTTGGTGAAACAGTGACCGAAGGAACCATCACGCGATGGTTCAAAAAAATTGGTGAACAAGTTGCAGCAGACGAACCACTCTTTGAGGTGTCTACCGACAAAGTCGACACTGAAGTTCCATCTCCTATTGCAGGAGTGTTGACAGAGATTCGTGTACAAGAAGGTGACACTGTTGCGGTGGGAACTGTTATTGCAGTGGTGGGCGATGCAGGATCTGCACCAGCGCCTGCCGCCGCACCTGCGGCTGCTCCAGCACCAACACCTACGCCAGCTCCTGCACCGGCACCGGCACCTGTGGCTACTCCAGCACCTACGCCGGCACCAGCAACAGCACCAGCGCCTGTGGCTACTGCAGCACCAGCACCTGCTGCTGCAGGCAGTGCTGCGCAAGGTCAAGTGCTCTCGCCAGTTGTGCGCAAGTTGATTTCAGAAAATGGTCTCGATGTCTCTCGCATTACTGGAACCGGACCTGGTGGACGCATTACCCGTGACGATGTCGTGGCAATGATTGAAAGCGGTAGTGGTCGCACAGCAGCACCAACAGGTGCTCCTGCACCAACAGCTTCGCCTGCTGGTGCTCCTCGAGTGTCTGCACCACGCGCTGTTGCTGGTGCTCGCGACGAAGTTGTTGCACTATCAAAAATTCGTCAGTCCACAGGATCTCACATGATTGCAAGCAAATCAGTAAGTCCTCATGCATTTAGCGTGGTGGAAGTTGATTTCGCCAATGTGGATCTCACGCGTTTGCGCGCCAAAGATGAATTCAAAGCATCCGAAGGTTTCTCTCTCACATATTTGCCATTTATTACTCGCGCAGTAGTTGATGCATTAGGTGAGTTCCCACATATGAACGCCTCCGTCACTGAGACCGATTTGATTGTGCATCGATTCATTGATCTTGGAGTTGCAGTTGATCTCGACTATCAAGGCTTGTTAGTGCCCGTTGTGCGTGATGCAGAAACAAAGCGCCTCCGTGCGATCGCCCGAGAAATTTATGACCTTGCAAATCGTGCACGTACTCGCCGTGTAACTCCTGATGAAATTTCAGGTGGAACATTTACTATCACCAACAATGGCTCTGCAGGTTCTGTGTTGACGATGCCGATCATCAATCAGCCACAGGTGGCCATCTTGTCTACTGATGCCATCGCGAAAAAGCCCGTAGTGATTGAAGTTCCAGGTGGTGGCGAGAGCATCGCAATTCACCCTGTAGGAAACCTTGCTATGGCATGGGATCATCGTGCATTCGATGGCGCATATGCAGCGGGTTTCTTGGTTCGTGTGAAAAACATTCTTGAAACACGCGACTGGTCATCAGAGCTGTAGAGGATGATGCAAAAGTGAGTGCTCAAGATCTGATGAGTGACTCAGACGCATTACATGTTCGCTGGTTAGGCCGTGTGCCGTATCGCGAGGCTTTGGCAGTGCAAGAGGCCATGTTTCGTCACGGCAGCACAAATCAATTGTTGTTGCTCGAGCATCCACATGTGTTCACATACGGACCATCAGCCGATTTGGAAAGCAATCTTTTATGTGTGCCTGAAGAAGTAGGTGCTGATTTTGTTCATGTGAAGCGCGGTGGCGACATCACTTATCACGGACCTGGACAACTCGTGGGTTACCCGATTGTCAATCTTTCTTCCAAACATGGCGGTGATGGGCCCGCCGACAGTGTGCACTATGTCCACACCGTGGAACAAGTAGTTATAGATGCTCTGCATGAAGTGGGGCTTGTGAGTGCGGGGCGTTTTGAGGGCTACCCAGGTGTATGGGTTGACGTACATACAGACCAGCCACGAAAGATCTGTGCGATTGGCGTACGAGTTGCGCGACGACGAACGATGCATGGTTTTGCCATCAATGTCTCTTCAGATTTGGAGTACATGTCCACCAATATCGTTCCGTGTGGCATTGCGGAGTTTCCTGTGACTTCACTGCATGAAGAAGGTATTCATATTTCGATGTCAGATTTTGTGGATGTGATCGCCTATCACAGTGCTCGTGCATGGGGCGGTGCACGTATCGAGCGTCAAGATGTGGCGTGGAAGCAAACTCCTGATGATCTCTCCGCATTTTCTCGAGGTGAAGGACCAGGTCAACCAGTGCGCATGTTGGGTCGGCTTGCACGAGCAGGAGTCGAAGACTCAATCTCGCTGTCCGAGCGAAAACCAGATTGGTTGCGTCCACATGTGCAACATGGGCCAGAAGTTTTAGCTGTAAAACGCACCTTGCGCGATCTAAATCTCGTGACGGTGTGCGAAGAAGCAGGTTGTCCCAATCTTTCGGAATGCTGGAATGATGGCACTGCAACATTCATGGTGTTGGGTGAGAGATGCACTAGGGCTTGTGGTTTTTGTTTGGTAGATACACAAAAACCATTGATGCCCGATGCGCAAGAGCCAGTTCGAATTGCTGAAGCTGTGTCACGCATGGGGCTACGTTTCGCAGTGCTCACGATGGTGGCTAGAGATGACCTCGAAGACGAAGGAATGGGTCATGTTGCCGAATGCATTCGTGCAATTCGTACCCAAGATCCATCAATACAAATTGAGACCTTGATTTCTGATGCGCGTGGCAGTGTTGCGCTGGACATCGTGCTTGAAGCACGGCCTGACGTGTTGAATCACAACGTAGAAACAGTGCCCCGCCTCCAACGTGCAGTGCGTCCATCGGCCGGATATGCGCGCAGTTTGTCTGTGTTATCGCGAGCAAAAGCCGCAGGTCTGACGGTGAAGTCGGGACTCATTGTGGGGATGGGTGAAACAGATGAAGAGATCATTGGCGTTCTCACAGACATGGCCGCAGTGGGTGTCAACATTGTCACAATCGGCCAATATCTACGTCCGACAACTCATCACCTTCCTGTTGCGCGCTGGGTAGAGCCTGCAATCTTTGACATGTATAAGGAAGTGGGCGAGTCATTGGGGATTGGCCATGTTGAATCAAGTCCACTCACTCGGTCCAGTTATCACGCCCGGGAATCGGCTGAGCACGCTGTACCTGTCAGAATTGGGACACGATGAAAACTGTCGACGCTTCCGTGTATCTGTCTCGCATCGCACGCGTACGTGAGGAAATGGCGCGCACCCAAGTGGATGCATTGATCTTGTCGGTCGGCCATGACATGCCTTATCTCATGGGCTACCACGCCATGCCTCTTGAGCGTTTGACGATGTTGGTAGTGCCTCAACAAGGAGAGGTCACATTAGTGATTCCTCGGCTTGAAGCCCCTCGAGTACATGAGATGCCAAATGTGTTTCGCTCTATTCCCTGGAATGAAACTGACGATCCTGTGCACATCACCCACAATCTTTTGGGTGATGCACGCACCATTGCTGTGGGTGATCAAATGTGGTCGCGTTTCTTGGTGGACTTGTTGGAGTTTCGCCCACAAGCTCACTATGTGCGCTCGGTAGTGGTGATGGAAGCATTGCGTTCACGCAAAGATGATGCAGAGATTGCTGCATTGCGCGCAGCGGGGCAAGCAGCGGACCGTGTGGCTGCTCAACTGCAATCGGGAAAGATTCCCTTAGTGGGTCGTACTGAAGCAGAAGTATCTGCAGATTTGTCCTCTCGTCTGATTGCTGAAGGACATCAAAAAGTGAATTTCGCCATCGTGGCAGCTGGCGAAAACGCCGCAAGCCCTCATCATCATCCAGGTAGTCGCGTCATTCAGCGTGGCGAAATTGTGTTGTGTGATTTTGGTGGAACGATGAATGGATATTGCAGCGACATCACTCGTTGTGTGTTTGTGGGTGAACCTACACAAGAAGTCCTGGATGCTTATGCAGTGTTAATGCGGGCTCAATCTGCTGGTGTTGCAGCTGGCGTATTGGGCATGCCGTGTGAACACGTTGATGCAGTGACTCGATCCATTATTGATGATGCGGGATATGGCGAATACTTTGTGCATCGCACAGGTCACGGTATTGGCATGGAAGAACACGAAGACCCGTACATGGTTGCTGGCAATACAACTGCAATTATGCACGGCCATGCTTACAGCGTGGAACCAGGAATTTATGTTCCCGGCAAATGGGGTATGCGTCTTGAAGACATTGTGGTTGCCACCCACGATGGTCCTGTGTCGATGAATAACGCAGATCACAATCTTGCAATCGTTGATTGTTAGGCACCCAATGATTTCCTTAGATGCGGCGACAGTTCTCTTGCAATGGTCTGTGGGCGGGCTCTTTTTTTTGTGGTACACCACGCGACGTCATGACATTGGTGCGGGCTATGGCTGGCTACTACGTGGTTCTTTTGCAACATTGGCCGCAGGCGCCGCTGCTGCGGGAATCTTTGTGGACTTTGTAGCGGTGCGAGATGTGTCATCAATTGCTGTTGTGGTGATATCGCTCGTCACGTTGCGACGAAGGAATCCACGTTGGGATCTAGTTGCGCCAGCTGTGGGTGCAGTGGGACTTGTGGTGGCTGCATTTGATTCAGCTGTGGGGCCAGGGGATACTGCGGTGAACTTGGCCCGCATTGCAGTGGGCACAATCTTTCTAGGTGCTGTGAGCGACGCAATGTTGTTGGGCCACTGGTACTTGGTGCAGCCGGGTTTGCCGCGTTCCATCTTGGGCGAACTGGTGACGGTGTTGCGAGTGGTCACACCCGTTGAGGTTGTGGTGATGTTGCTTCCCACGGGAATGATCAGCGTCATTAATGGTTCTATTGATGATGGCTGGGGTGGAATGTTGGGTTGGTTTTGGATTGCATGTGCAATCACCACCATTGCGCTCACCGAAGTCACTCGTGCTGCACTCAAAGAACCGAGTTACTCGGCGGTGATGGCCGCAACAGGTCTTTTGTATTTGGCAATTCTCACAGCATTCGGCACCGACTTGGTTGCGCGCGCTGTGCTCGCCTAAAACTTCGAGTAGTCGACCGTCAACCAGCGCTCAGGGATAGTAGACACGCGAACCGAATTAGAGTCTGAACCCCTGTCGGTGTACTTGTTACCTTCTGTCACTCCGAGATAGCGATGCGACATGGGTCGACTATGCAGTTCTCTATCTGCCGCTGAAATCGTGGCAGTTCCTTCCACCGATACATACTTGTAGGGAAGTGATTCTGATTGTGCGCAGAGACTGAACCGCATGCACTTGTTTAACAAGCGCCCCTTTAATGAATCGGGCTCTGTGAGAAACCACAATTCGCCACCTGGTTCATAGATATACCAAATGGGCACAGTCAATGGTGGGCCATCGGCGCGTTCAATGCCCAAAATCCCTACGTGTAGATCAGCGAGAAATTGCTCTCGCTCTTGTTGTGTCATCGATGTTGCACTCATGGATATCAGTTCGGCGATGTTGGGGCCGTTAGTGGCCAGGGTCGTTCTTTTTCGATGATGTGGGCAAGTTCCAAAAGAATCTGCTCGGAGAAGTGTCGACCCACAATTTGTAGACCTACAGGTAGGCCATCTACAAAGCCGCCGGGAACAGAGATGGCAGGGTTGCCGTAGAGATTGCAGGGGAAGGTCAACAATCCGTTGTTGCCTGCACCGGCTTTGATGCCTCCAAAGGTGCCAGGTAGCGGGCCCTCGGCATCAAAAGCTATGTCAGGATTTGTGGCCGTGATAATCAGATCCACAGAATCGAAAATCTCAGCCATCTTCATGTTGAGTGCTGCGCGTCGCTCTTCAATGCGTGCACGTGCTTCTGCTGAATATCTTCCTGCTGTGAATTCAAGACCCATGCGCATCTCGGGAGTTAATACATCTGCACATTCAGGCCACTTGTCGGCAAGTTGTGCGGCAATCTCAATCATTCCGCTGATCGACCACGCAGCACCCATGCGTGGAACTGTTGTGTCGATGCCATCGACTCGAGTGAGTCGTGCAGAAGACACGAGATGTTCGGCTGTTTCAAGCAGTACCGACCACATCTGTGGCGAGACCACAGCACCACCCCAATCGGGAACAATGGCTACACGCAGGCCTGCCACTTCAATGGTGCCTAGCCCTTTTTCCCATCCTTCAACACGTGGAAGTGACAAAGGATCGCGCGCATCGTGTCCATTGCAGACATCAAACCATCGTGCAGTGTCACGCACACTGCGGGACACGCAACCCACATTGACTGTGAGATTTCCATATTGGCTATGTGGTCCGCGAGGGATGCGGCCATAGGTGGCTTTGAGGCCGACGAGACCAGTGAAACCTGCAGGAATACGAATAGAGCCGCCACCATCACCGGCTGTGGCAAGCGTGCAGAGTCCGCCTGCAACTACAGATGCGCTGCCGCCTGATGAACCACCTGGTGTGCGGGAAAGATCCCACGGGTTGTGTGTGGCGCCATTGAGAACTGTGCGTGTGAGATTTACTCCACCAAATTCGCTGGCAGTGGTGAGCCCAAAGGCAACAGTTCCGCCCTGTGTGATGATGCGCTCGGCATGAATGCTGGTGTATTTCGCAATTCTGTGTGACAAGGGAACTGAGGCCTCGGTCTCTGGCCAACCTTTGACGGAATCGAGTTCTTTAATACCGAGGGGCACTCCGCCAAAGGGAAGAGAAACATCGGCGGCTTCGGCGCGCTTGAGTGCGCCTTCAGGATCGATAAACGACACAGCATTGAGGCTGCTGGAGGCCACGGCATCCAGTGTTGCTTGCATTTCTTCTTTTGGAGAGCGTCGTCCTGCACGAAATTCATCAACGAGTGAACATGCGTCGCCTAGCCATGGAGTCAAAGTCATAAAGGCAAACTACATCACGGCCTTGGTTTTCAATCCGTCGGGAAAACCGCTCGGGGAGTAGGGTCAATATGCCATGGATAGTCGCACGTTCCTGGGTTTAGTTCAAACCCACAATCCTTTTCGCTGGCATCTGCCAGTGGAAAAGAAGTTGTGTACCGGTGGCAATTTTCTCTATGGCGGCAGTGCCCTCGGGGCTGCCATCTCAGCTCTTGAAGGCGCAACTGGCCGCAATGTGGTGTGGACCACAGCCCAGTACCTCAGCTATGCCCGCCCAGGTGAAGTGATGGACATTGACGTCATTGTTCCTGTCGCGGGAAATGCCATCACACAAGCTCGTGTGGTGGGCCATGTGGGTGAGCGGGAAATCATCACTGTTAATGCGGCGCTTGGCGATCGTGATTTTGAGTATTCAGGTCAATACGAAAAGGCGCCTGATGTGGGCCCGCCGATGTCGTATCCCGAATGGCAGCATCGTCATCTGCTCAGGGGCACCATTCATGACTTCATGGAAGAACGCGTCGTGAAGTCGCGTACGGAAGAAGAACTTGATGGTTCATTAGGTGACGGCCAAACCGTGATGTGGGCGCGTTTGCCAGAAGTGATTGAGGGCGTTGATGCAACCGCATTGGGAGTTCTCGGTGATTTTGTTCCACGCGGTGTGGGGCAGGCCTTGGGCATTCGAGGCGGAGGAAATTCTTTGGACAACACGTTGAGGGTGATGAATTTGGTGCCCACCACGTGGGTGTTGCTCGACATCCGCATTCACGGTGTGGCGAGGGGTTTTGGGCACGGGTTAGTGCATATGTTTGCCGAAGATGGAACGCTTATGGCAACAGCCAGTCAAAGTTGTATCGCACGAATACATAAGGGGTAGTTATGAATGCATACGGGGCACAATCACATGGGGGACAACCAGTACGACCAGGAATGACGGTGCCTTTGCCTGGGCATCTGCATACTCATCGAGAAAAACTGATTGAGCTTGCCGAGATGGGATACACCGATATCTGGTCGGCTGAATCCGATGGAGCTGATGCATTTACTCCACTGGCCATGGCGGCGGCGTGGGAGCCACGTTTGCGCTTAGGCACTGCAATTGTGCCGGCGTACACAAGAAGCCCAGCATGTTTTGCGCAATCAGTCGCCACATTGGCCGATGCAGCCCCAGGAAAATTCGCTATTGGTATTGGGTCATCGAGCAATGTGATCGTGCAGAAGTGGAATGGCATTCCTTTTGTAGAGCCGTACAAAAAAGTGCGTGATGTTGTGCGTTTTCTCAACGATGCATTGTCGGGTGAAAAAGTGGCTCACACATACGACACATTTACCGTTGATGGTTTTCGTCTTGGCATTCGTCCAGAAGTAAAGCCAGCGATTCTTGTTGCAGCTCTTCGTGAAGGAATGTTGAAACTTGCTGCTCGTGAAGCAGATGGAGCAATCATCAACTGGTTAAGCCCAGAAGACGTGCGCACTGTTGCCGACGTTGTCCATGCAGCAGCAGGTGGTGTGCCAAAAGAAATCGTGGCACGCATTTTTGTGTGTCCTTCCACAAATACCGAAGTTGTGCGCGCAGCTGCACGATTTGCTATTGCGGCTTACATGAATGTGCCGGTGTATGCCGACTTCCATCGATGGTTGGGGCGTGCAGATGCATTCGAAGGTATGTGGGAGAACTGGAAAGCAGGAGATCGCAAAGCAGCACTTGCTGCAATTCCTGACGAAGTTGTCGATCAACTGATTGTGCACGGCTCACCTGAATACTGTCGCGACCGTATTCGTCAGTATTTCGATAACGGCGTGACTACATCATCGTTGGCAATCATGCCCTTTGACCCCGAATTGAATTATTGGGACGCAGTGCGTTCTTTGTCGCCATCGGCACATAAGTAAGAAATGTCTGAGTCCAAAGGCGTCACGCGAGAAGGATGGGCCCTTCTTTTTGCAACCCTTCGTTTGCAGCAACGTGCACTCCTTATGGGCGCATCCATTGGACTGATGTGGACTCTGGGCAAAGTGTCTGTTCCACAACTCACGCGTTTGGCTATTGATAGAGGTATCGAAAAAAACGGATCGTTGTTGTTGTGGACGATGTTGATTCTGGCAGCAGCAACTGTGGCTGGTGTGTTTGCAGGTTGGCGCCGCTACATCGCATTTCGAGAGAGTCGCCTCACTGAAACCATGCTCCGAGAGAGGTTGTTTGCACAGATTCAAGGTCTCCATGTGGGTTTCCACGACAAAGCACAAACCGGACAGTTGATGAGTCGTTCATCAAGTGACTTGCAACAAGTACAAGGCTTTGTAGTCAACATTCCTATCTTTGTGTCACAAATTACGATGGTGATTGGCGTAGTGGTGATTTTGTTTATCTCTGATCCACTTCTTGCTGCGGTCTCACTAGCGCCATTGCCATTTATCAATATCTCGGCGCGTAGTTTTTCGCACAAGATTCACCCTGCAGTATTGGCAGTTCAGCAAGAACAGGCTCAATTAGCCAACATTGTTGAAGAATCTGTCTCGGGTATTCGCGTCATCAAGGGCTTTGGTGCCGAACGCGTGCAACAGGCAAAACTTTTGGTGGAAGCCGACGACATTCGCCGAGAATCCATGAAGGCGGCCTACATTCGAAGCCGTTTCCTTCCAGCCATCGATCTTTTGCCTTCATTAGGTCTTGTGGCGGTACTTGGATTAGGTGGCCATCGGGTCATTAATGGCGACATGAGTGTGGGTGGTCTTGTTGCCTTCAATACGTACCTCACCATGTTGATCTGGCCCATGCGCAACATTGGTATGACCATTGCATTTGCACAGCGCGCCGCGGCTGCCTTGTTGCGTGTGAATGAGATTCTCTCTGAAGTGCCCGCAATTGCAGACCCTGCCCATCCCAAACCTCTTCCCGTTGCCGGCTTGGCTCAACCAGTAGGTGCAATTCGTTTCGACAATGTGCGATTTGGCTACGACATTGGCCATACCGATGTACGTGTCTTAGAGGGACTTTCATTGAATGTGGAACCTGGTGAGTCAGTAGCCATCGTGGGCGCCACTGGTTCTGGCAAATCCACTATTACGCGATTGCTTCTGCGTTTTTATGATCCGCAAGCAGGTGGAATTTTCCTAGATGGCATTGATCTACGACAATTGAGTTTGTCAGATTTACGTCGTTCTGTAGGTGTGGTGTTTGAAGATACGTTGTTATTCCATGACACTGTGTCGGCAAACATTGCCTTTGCAAAACCAGGTATTGATGCCTCTGTAGTGCAGCGAGCTGCAAAGTTGGCTGGTGCTCATGATTTCATCATGGAGTTGCCCGATGGGTACAACACTCCTCTCGGTGAGCGTGGCTATTCGCTGTCTGGCGGCCAACGACAACGCGTAGCTATTGCGCGCGCCATAGTTGCTGATCCTCGGGTTCTTGTTCTTGATGATGCGACATCTGCTGTGGACCCCACAAAGGAACACGAGATTCGCGATGCGTTAGCCACCGTGATGCGTGGCAGGACAACTTTGGTGATTGCCCATCGTCCTGCAACTATTGAACTGGCTGACCGTGCTGTGTTGCTAGATAACGGTGTGATTGCAGCAAGTGGCTCGCATCACGAATTGCTTGCAACAAACGCCAAGTATCGCGAAGTGCTCGCTGCGTGGAGTGAAGAAAAGGTCGGTGAGTAACTATGTGGAGCGACCGCGGCGGAATTGAAGAAGACCAAAAACTCGGACGTACTCAAACAAGAGTCGTCCTCATGCGCAGTATTCGCATGGCAGGCGAGTTTCGTCGACAAGGGGCATGGGCATTAGTGCTTGTCACGTTTTCAGTGTTGTGTACCTTGGCTGGTCCCGTTCTTGTACGCCACGGAATCGATTCAGGTATTCGCAAGAGTGATGCCGATGTTCTCAATATCACCGTGGTGTTGTATCTAGTGGTTGTCGCCATTGCATATGTCATTGGACGTATGCAATATGTCGTACTGAACTCAGCAGGTGAGGGATTTTTGCGTTTGTTGCGCATCCGGGTGTTTGGTCAGATGCAACGTCAATCCATGGCATTCTTCGATCGCGAGAAAGCCGGTGTACTTGTCGCGCGAATGACAGCCGATATTGAATCGATGGCAGAACTGGTGCAGTGGGGACTGATGCAGTTCCTCGCGTCGTTTCTGCTCTTGTTCTTTGCGTTGTTTCTCCTGCTGTCACTTTCATGGCAGTTAACGCTCATCTCACTTCTCGTTTTCCCTTTCCTCATCCTTGCCTCAGTGAAGTTTCAACGAGATTCCAATAAGGCATATCTTGAAGTACGCGAAAAAGTGGGAGCTAACTTGTCAGCCTTGCAAGAAGGCATTGCAGGCGTACGTGTCATTCAGGCCTATGCGCGCGAAGATGAACAGATTCGTCGGTTTGAAGAATCTAACCGTGCGCTCTTTCGCAGCCATCTGCACAGCATCAAAGTCACTACTTGGTATTTCGGAGTTATTGAATTTGCTGGCATTGCATCTTCGGCACTGATCATTGGTATTGGTGGTTGGTTGGTTCATCGCGGTTCTGTCTCGCTTGGAACAGTTGTAGCTTTCGTATTGTTGTTGGCCAGTTTGTTTGACCCTGTACAGCAACTCTCCCAGTTGTACAACACATTGCAATCAGCAGCTGCTGCATTGCACAAGTTGTTTGGCATCTTGGATGCTCAGCCCGATGTTGCAGAAAGCGACAATCCCATCACGCTTCCAGTGTCGGGTGATGTTGTAGTAAACGCAGTGACATTTTCCTATGCAGGTGCGCATCGTGCTGCGCTCACTGATGTGAATGTGACACTAAAAGCGGGAACACGTTTGGCTCTGGTGGGTCCCACTGGAGCAGGAAAATCCACTTTGGCAAAACTGATGGCACGCCTTTATGACCCCGAAGTGGGAACGGTGTCGTTTGGGGGAGTAGATCTTCGTTCGGCGTCGTTGGATGACCTACGTCGCCGCATCGTGGTGATTCCGCAAGAAGGTTTCTTGTTTGATGGCACGGTGCGCGACAACTTGCTGATCGCTAAACCAGAGGCCACCGAAGAAGAACTTATTAATGCGCTGAACAAAATTGGGCTGCGTGAACGGTTTGAATCCTTGCCTGAAGGGCTTGAAACGCAGGTGCGCGAACGCGGTTCACGTTTGTCTGCCGGTGAGCGTCAATTGGTTGCCTTGGCACGTGCGGCCTTGGTCGACCCTGCAGTGTTGGTTCTCGATGAAGCCACATCGAATCTTGACCCAGGCACAGAGATGCTTGTGGAAGCAGCTTTAGAGCGTTTGATGGTGGGCCGAAGTGTGATTGTTGTGGCGCATCGATTGTCTACTGTGCAGCGCGCAGACGTGATTGCTGTTGTTGCAGATTCTCGCATTACAGAGATGGGTTCACATGATGAACTCGTGGCACTCAACGGTCACTATGCATTACTTGCATCCACATGGAACAAAACACAGCCTCGTTAATCGAGGATCGTTTTTAGTCGCGTGCGACGAAGTATTTTGCTTGAGGGTGATGGCAGATAATCGCTGAAGTGGTCTGTTCGGGCTGATACTGCCAACCAGTTTCTTCGCTTACTTGGATACCTAAGCGTCCTGCTTCAAGCAGCATTGCCACTTTCGCATTGTCTTCAAGGTCTGGGCATGCGGGATAACCCCAGCTGTATCGACCACCACGGTATTGCTGACGAAATAGCCCCGCAATAGAGGGGCCATCATCTTGGACAAAACCCCACTCGGTACGAATGCGATGGTGCCAGTACTCAGCTAAAGCTTCGGCCATCTCTACGCCAATGCCGTGGAGCTCTAAGTACTCCTGGTATTTGTTTGCGGCAAAAAGTTCTGCTGCTTTATCACTCACGGGGTGACCCATGGTTGCGATGTGGAAGGCTGCGTAATCTTTCTCACCACTGTCGACTGATCGAAAGAAGTCGGCGATACACATGTATGGCTCTACCGATTGGCGTGGGTAGGAAAAGCGAGTCTTTTCCACCGTGCGCGTGTCATCAGTCCACACGATGAGATCGTTGCCATCGGAGTTCACGGCAAAATAGCCATACACCACTTGTGGCACGAGGTAGCCCGCGGCTTTGGCCGCTGCAAGTTGTTCGCGAAGAACAGGGCGAATGCGATCTTTGAATTGCTCGTCGTTTTCACCCTCGTTGGGGCGGTACTGCCACTGGTTTCTAAACAATGCAGTTTCGTTGATGTATTCGGCAATCTCGTCGAGACCAATTCCTTTGACAACTTTTGTGCCAAGAAACGGGGGAGTAAACAACTCGTTATCGGTGACAACCGATGGAGATCGTGAGGGCAAAGTGGCAGGGTCCACTTTTTCCTTAGGTGCGCGTTCAATGAGACGAGTGCCAAGTTTTCTGCCGTAGTCAGGGTCAACAAGTTCGCCTGATTTGATGGTCATCAACTTGTCCAAAGTAGACAGGCCCTCAAAAGCATCCTTGCCATAGAAGACTCGGCCGTTGTATACCTTGCGAAGATCTTGTTCCACATAACTGCGCGTGAGAGCGGCGCCACCAAGCAATACGGGTATCTCGCTGAGGTCTTGGCTGTTGAGCTCCTCGAGATTCTCACGCATGATGATTGTGGATTTCACCAGCAAACCACTCATGCCGAGTGCATCAGCTTTGACCTCTTTGACCTTTTCGATCATCTCTTGAATGCCAATCTTGATGCCGATGTTGTGCACTTCGTATCCGTTGTTGGTGCAGATGATGTCCACCAGGTTTTTGCCAATGTCGTGCACATCGCCCTTCACTGTGGCAAGAACAAGTTTTCCTTTGGCACTGCTTTCACCTGTGGTCTCCATGAATTGCTCTAAGTGCGCCACAGCCATTTTCATGGTTTCTGCGCTTTGTAATACGAAAGGCAACTGCATGCGCCCAGAACCAAAGAGTTCTCCCACTTCGCGCATGCCATCCAAAAGAATGTTGTTGATGATGTCAAGCGGGGCAATGTCTTGTGTGCGTGCGGCGTCTAGATCTTCAATGAGTCCTTCACGGTCGCCATCGATAATCCGTTGACGCAGAATTTGTTCAATGGTCCAGTCGGATTTATCAACGACCACTGCTGCAACAGAGGAGACTCCGGCAAAGATTTCCAACAAGGAGGTGAGCGGGTCATAGCCAGGGCTGCGCCGGTCATAAATGAGGTCTTGGCAGACTTTGATCTGTTCGTCTGGAATGCGAGCCAGAGGAAGAATCTTGGATGCATGCACAATCGCAGAGTCAAGACCATGTTCGCGTGCTTCATGAAGAAAGACACTGTTGAGAACCTGGCGCGTGGCGGGACTTAGCCCAAAACTCACATTTGACAGTCCCAACGTGGTGTAACAGCCAGGAATCTCTTTTTTGATACGCGCAATGGCATCGAGGGTTTCCATTCCGTCGCGACGAAGATCTTCGTCACCAGTACCAATGGGGAATGTCAATGCATCAAAAATGAGATCACTTGCCGACAGCCCGTAACGGGTGGTGGCGATGTCATGAAGTCGGTGCGCAACTTCCATCTTCCATTCAATGTCGCGTGCTTGACCACGTTCGTCAATCAACAAACAAATCACTGCTGCGCCGTAATCACGTGCCAATCCAAATACTCGATCAAGTCGACTACCAGGTTCTTCTCCATCTTCAAGGTTGGCCGAGTTCAAAATGCAGCGACCACCTGTGTGTAAAAGACCTGCTTCCATCACTTCTGGTTCTGTGGAGTCCAGAACTAAGGGAACACTTGCTTGGGAGGCAAAGCGAGAAGCAATTTCGTGCATATCGACTCGTCCATCTCGCCCCACGTAGTCCACGCAGACGTCAAGAACATGTGACCCTTCACGAATCTGTTCGGTGGCCATCTTGAGACATGTATCCCAGTCTTCGCGCAACATTGCATCGCGGAATGCTTTGGAGCCGTTCGCATTTGTACGTTCACCAATAATGAGGAAACTGTTGTCTTGTTCAAGCGTGACAGGGGAGTACAAAGATGTCACGCTGGGCTCTGATACTGGAGTACGTGGCTTGCGCTCAACGGCGCGTACTGCCTCACACACTTGACGCATATGTTCTGGTGTTGTTCCACAACAACCACCCACCACACCAATTCCTAAGTCGGCTACGTGGTGACGATGAAACTCTGCAAGTTGTTCCGGGGTGAGGTCGTAGTGGGTTTTGCCATCTACTACTGAGGGAAGTCCTGCGTTAGGAAGAACGCTGATGGGGAGCAATGAATGTTCGCTGAGATAGCGAAGGTGTTCTTGCATCTCGGCAGGGCCCGTTGCACAGTTGATGCCGATGACGTCTGGCTTCATTGCAGCGAGCGCGGAATAGGCAGCACCAATTTCGGTGCCTACCAACATACGTCCGGTGGTTTCCATGGTGACTTGCACCTGAATGGGTACTTCGCGACCGCAGTCCTTCATTGCATGACGGCATCCCTGCATCGCTGCTTTGATCTGCAGCAAATCCATACATGTTTCAATGAGGAACAGATCGACGCCACCATCAAGGAGTCCGCGTGCTTGTTCGGCATAAGCGTCGCGCAATTCAGCAAAACCGATGTGTCCGAGGCTGGGCAGTTTTGTTCCTGGCCCCATCGAGCCTGCGACATAACGATCACGTCCATCGCGTTCGTAGGTGTCTGCAACGCGACGAGCTATGGCTGCTGCTGCAACATTGAGTTCATAGGCGCGTTCGGGAATGTCGTATTCGGTGAGAACAGTGGAAAAACTGCCAAAACTTGCAGTCTCGATTGCATCTACTCCTGCATCGAGAAACGCCGCGTGCATTGCTTCAATGACATCTGGTCGGGACAGGCACAACATCTCGTTGCACCCCTCGAGTGATTCCCCGCCAAAGTCTTGGGGTCCTAAATCGAGATCTTGGACAAAGGTGCCAAAGGCGCCGTCAAAGACAATTACTCGTTCCCGAATGGCATCTAGATAAGGCTGGCGCGTCATGACGTCTTACACGCTAGTTGCCATGGTGGCCAAAGTGCAGTGTGTAATGGGGCTATCGCCAGATGGCACAGGCGCAAATGCACAACATCTGGGCTCGGGGCTTTAGAGTCGTGATATGGCGCGCGAGAAGATTTACACCCGTGAAGGTGATGACGGCACAACAGGTCTGTTTTACGGAGGCCGTGTTCCTAAAGACAGTGAGTTGCCTCGTGCATATGGCGCAGTCGATGAGGCGCAAGCGGTTATTGGTTTAGTGCGTACAGCGGCAGGTCATGGCTCAGATGTCGATGCCATTGTTGTGCCCATCATGAAGGACCTCTATGTATTGATGGCCGAGTTGGCCACTTTGCCCGACAACCGACACAAACTCACCCCAGGGTTGAGCAGCGTGACATCTGAGATGGTGGATCGCCTCGAAGACATCATTGATGACCTCGACACCAAGTTTGAGCCACCGACTGAGTTTGTTGTTCCTGGCGAACATCCCGTGTCGGCATGGTTGGATTTTGCTCGCACAACTGTGCGTCGTGCAGAACGACAGGCCTTTGGAGCAGCGCCTCCTCCTTCTTATGTCGTGCCTTACCTCAATCGCTTGAGCGACTTGCTGTGGACAATGGCCCGCTGGCAAGAAGGCGTTTCGCGCCCCGTCAAGAGCCTCTAGGCCCTCTGGCTCAAACAAGATTCACCCACCTCACATAGAGTGGGGATATGCGTACTTCGTTTTCTTCCGTCACGACACTGCCCGCCAAAACTGATGCCCTTGTTATAGGAGTTGCGTCATCGGGGGCATTGCCTGCAGGTCTTGGATACACCCGCGCCGAGTTATCGGCAATTGGGTTCGATGGTCGTTGTTGTCAAACCACTGTCATTCCAGCAAGTGCAAAATCTCCAGTGCGAGTTTTGGTGGGTCTTGGCGAGATGAATGCATTAACTGCCAACACCATGCGTCTTGTGGGAGCCGCAGCTGCTCGTGCAAGTGCTCGCTATGCAAAAGTGGCAACCACCTTGGTATCTGATGCACGAGGAAATGCAAAGGACAATGCGCAATCTGTGGTTGAGGGAATGGCGTTGGCGTTACACCGTTATGTGGATCTCAAGAACGACAAAAGCTCATTGCCGACATTGACCTCTGTGGTGTTGATCGCACGCACATCTGGCGCACAGGTGAAGGCAGGAATCGCTAACGGTATTGCAACAGCAACTGCAGTGTGTACGGCGCGAGATTTTGCCAACACCCCGCCTTCGCATTTGACAGCATCTCAATTTGCGGTACATGCCGAAGAGATCGCTCGAAAGAGTGGATTGAAGTCCACTGTCTACAACCGTGACCAACTCATTGCCATGGGATGTGGCGGTCTTGTAGGTGTGAATGCGGGAAGTGTTGAACCGCCTCGCATGGTGAAGTTGGAGTATCGCCCCACGGGTGCGCGCGGCCATGTGGTGTTGGTGGGCAAAGGCGTGATGTATGACTCAGGTGGTATTTCATTGAAGCCCAGTGATGCAAGCCATGCGTCCATGAAAATGGATATGAGTGGAGCTGCTGCAGTTCTTTCCACAATGGGTGCATTACGCGCATTAAAAGTAAAGACCAAGGTCACCGCATTTTTGATGTGTACCGACAACCTTCCGAGTGGCAGCGCAATGAAACTTGGCGATGTACTCACCATGCACAACGGAAAGACCGTAGAGATTCACAACACCGATGCAGAAGGTCGACTTGTGTTGGCTGATGGATTGAGTTTGGGAACACAATTGAAGCCCGATGCAATGATTGACATCGCCACATTGACCGGTGCGTGCATGGGCGCATTGGGCAAAAAGATGGCGGGCGTTTTTGGTAACAACAGTGGCGTGGTGGACCAAATTAAACAAGCGAGTGCTCGTACTGATGAACTTGTATGGGAACTTCCTTTGTTTGCTGATTACCGCAGACTTCTTGATTCCAATGTGGCTGACATGCGCAACATTGGTGGCCCATTGGCTGGTGCCACTACAGCGGCCCTTTTCCTTTCTGAATTCGTTGCCGATGTTCCATGGGCACACCTTGACATTGCAGGACCAATGGAAGCAGATGGCGATGATGGTTGGCTGAATCGCGGCGCAACTGCCTACGGCACGCGTTTGCTGATTGATTTCTGTGCGCAGTTCAAAAAACCAGCAGCAACAAAAAAGAAGTAACTCAACCTTCTAATTCTGCAGCGACATGAGATGCTCAGCCGCAGAACCGAGATGATCGTTCCATTCCTGTAGAGATTGTGGTTCCATAAATGGCACAATCACAAACTTTGATGCACCTTTGGAGACAAAATTCTCAATAGACGCACGTAGTGCATCCCATCCCGATGGAACCAAGACAGATACATCATCAAGATCTGGTCGTCGCGCTTTGAGTCCTGCTAGTAGGTGTGGGGAAGTTGGACCTGGTGTGTAGGGAAGCAACACCCCAAAATGTTCTGGGTCTATTTCTCTGTTGTGTTCCTCTGCAATGCGGTTCACTGTCTGCCAACCCTGCGCAGCATCATCTGGTGTCACAAAAGAAGGCAACCATCCATCGGCTAGTCGACCGACGCGACGCAATTCGCTGTCAGCAATTCCCCCTAGCCACACTTCAGGTGGTTGTTGAATCGGCTTGGGTAATACGGTGACATTGTCGTAATGAAAATGTTCACCGTGAAATGTCACGGTGTCATTCATCCAACATGCTCGAAGAATCTCTAATGATTCATTGAAAATCTTTGCACGCGCACTTCTTTCTACGCCAAAGGCTTGTTGCTCGTGGGGGTCTGCAACACCCAAACCAAATGCAGGCAACAGGCGCCCCTGAGACATGCGGTCGAGTGTTGCGAGCTCTTTTGCTAGGAGTATGGGGTTGCGGCCAGGAAGCACCATCACGCTCATGCCTATTTTTAACTTTGTGGTGCGTGCAGCAGCCATAGACATAGCCACCACTGGGTCGGGGGCAGATCCGCTGATGCGCTCACTGAGCCACAAACTGTCGAAATGAAGAGCCTCGAGGGTGTCGACAACGTCAAGAAAGGTGGAGTCGTTGAGTTGTGTTCGCACTCCAAGGCCAAATCCGATACGTACTTTCACCGCCCCCATGCTGTCACAGATGACCTCACGCTCTAGCCTTGGTCTATGTCTAATTCCGCAGATTTCGATCCCATTGCTCAGTTTCGCCTTGATGGAAAAGTGGCAATCGTGACGGGTGCATCATCGGGGCTTGGTGCACGTTTTGCTCGTGTTCTTCACGCCGCCGGTGCAACCGTTGTGATCACGGCGCGTCGACTTGATCGACTCCAAGAGCTCTCTAGTGGGTTGCCTCGATCTTTTCCTATTGCTTGTGATGTCTCGGTAGCTGAACAGCGCGAGAATTTAGTAGCCGACGTGATGCGTGAGTTTGGCCGCATTGATGTCTTGGTGAACAACGCAGGAATGGGCATTGTGACACCAGTGGAACGTGAGACATTGGAAGATTTCGAAAGTGTGCTGCAAGTGAACACCACAGCGGTGTGGCACCTAGCCAAACTATGTGGGCAACACATGGTGGCCCAAGGTTCTGGATCGGTCATCAATGTGGCCAGCGTGTTGGGCCTGGTGGGCTCTACTCCCATCAAGCAGGTGAACTACGTGGCAAGTAAGCACGCAGTCGTCGGCATCACCAAAGAGCTGGGGCTTCAGTGGGCGCGTAAGGGAGTGCGTGTGAACTCGTTATGTCCCGGTTGGTTCCTAACCGAGATGACCTCTGGGATGGAATCAGATGAAGGTGCCAAAAAACTCATCGCACAGAACTCACCCATTCCTCGTATGGGATATGAACACGAACTCGACGGCGCTTTGCTCTTTATGGCAAGTGATGCATCCACATTTATGACTGGTCAAGAGGTTGTAGTTGACGGCGGCTGGACTGCTCGATGACTCAACAGCCCGGTGCGTTGAGTGCGCGTGAGGTTCTTGCATCACCGGGAGTAAAACCTCTCATGGCGGCAAGCATGGTGTTGCACACCGGTGTGTTGTTACAAGCCACGGCGTTGGGAAAGAATGTTTTTGACATCACAGGATCTGAACTTGACATTGGTTGGTTAGGCCTAGCCGAATTTGTTCCTGCTGCACTTTTGGTTTTGATTACTGGAACTGTTGCGGATCGATTTAATCGACGCATCGTGTCCATGCTTGCCCAAGGTGGCGAGATGTTGTGTTCGTTGTTGTTAATGCTCTATGCACTCACTGAACCGACATCGACTTTGCCGATCTTTGGCATTGTTGTGTTGTTTGGTGTCTTTCGTGGTTTTCTTGCACCTGCAATGCGTCCGATTGCCGCAATGATTGCCCCCGAAGGTGGTTTGCCTCGAGTGATCGCTTTATATGGCGCGACCTGGACAGGAGCGGCCATTTTTGGGCCGGCTCTTGCAGGGTTTTTGTATTCAGTCCATCCCGCTACGGCTTATGGTGCAGCGGCCGTATTGATTGGGGTTGCAATCTCGTTAATATCGCGAATTCACGTGGCATCAACACAAACACCTGGCGGTCCGCGACCCACTATTCGCGATGCCATCCAGGGCTTAGTGTTTATTCGCCGCACTCCAATACTTCTTGCAGCAATCTCATTAGATCTGTTTGCTGTGCTGGCAGGTGGTGCAGTGGCATTGTTGCCCGTGATTGCTGAAGAACAACTCAATGTGGGCGATGTTGCCTATGGCTGGTTGCGCGCTGCTGGTGGAATAGGTGCAGCACTGACAGCGGTACTTTTATCTTTCCGCCCTGTGCGGTCCAAAGTTGGTCGCACACTCATTGTGGCGGTGGGGGTATTTGGAATATCCACATTGGTCTTGGGAGTAACAACTAGTTATTGGATCGCATTTATTGCCGTCATGGGTGCAAACAGTGCAGACATGATCAGCGTGTTTATTCGTGGTTCTCTTGTGCCCCTCGTGACGCCAGATGAGAAACAGGGACGAGTGTCTGCGGTAGAGAATGTCTTTATTGGTGCATCAAATGAACTTGGGGCATTCGAATCTGGTGCGGTGTCAAGCCTCGTGGGAACTCCCGCAACAGTGATTGGTGGAGGAGTGGCGACAATTGCCGTTGCTGGTCTGTGGTGGGTGGCGTTTCCTTCGTTGCGCAAAGTAGACACTTTCGATGAGTTGGAGCCATCTCAGGACTAGTCTTCTTGCATGCCTGAAGTTCTCAACAAAGTCGAAGAAAAAGTATCTGCAATTACAAAACGAGGCATCGTTGCGGAATTTAAAGCATTCGTCAACCGCGGAAATGTAGTGGACGTTGCGGTTGCTTTCGTGATGGGTGCTGCATTTAAAACAGTTGTTGATTCATTTGCTGGAAGTGGAACAAGTCCAGGAATTTTGGGCGGACTAATTGGGTCCATTTTTGGTGGTGCACAACCAGATTTCTCCAAGAGGGTCATCACTATTAATGGCAGCGATATTCCTTTTGGAGCGTTTGCCACCGCATCAATGAATTTCTTCTTCGTGGCGCTCGTTTTATTTATGGTTGTGAAGTTGTACAACCGCATCAGGGATAAAGCTGGCGAGGATGAAGCGGGTACTGATGTCACGACAAACGATTTGCTGATTGAGATCCGTAATGAGTTGCGTGCCGCCAGAGGTGAGATGCCTCTTGATACCAAATCAGAGCAGTGACGTTGGGCTAAAACGCCAAGTCCTGTCTAGCTGACCACTGATTGGTGGTGAGAACCAATAACCTTGGGGGGTCATGCATACCCCCCGTATTCGCTTTATCGCTATTGCCTTGTGCAGTGTTCTGGTTCTCGGTGCCTGTGGGGCATCGGGATCTTCCGATAGTGCAGGCGTTCTCGAATATGTAGGTCGCATTCCTGGTGTTCAAGCTGATGGTTCAGGTGTAGTTGTTGATGGAGTGCGTGCAGAGCTTCCCATTTTGGACGGTGAGATGTTGGGGCCGCGTGCAAGCGGTAATCGACTCCTCATCATTGGTGACTCGATTTTTGAGGCAACCTCTCGTCGATACGGTGGCGAGATGTGTTCGGCTCTGGTGCCGATGGGTTGGGCAGTGGCTGTTGAGGCCAAGCAAGGAGAACTCATTGGATTTGGCCGGACCATCGTTCGTGAACGTATTAATGAAGGTTGGGATGCAGCTGTAGTTTTCTTGGGCACCAACTTTGGTGGCGACCAAGTGAACTATGAGAGAGATCTCACGCGCATCGTGGATTCTTTGGCTCCTCGTCCCACGCTTCTTCTTACGGCGACATTGTTTAGAGATTCAATGAAGCTTGTGAATGAATCTATTCGTCGTGTCGCATCGCTATATCCAAATGTTTCTGTCCTTGACTGGGGAACTGCGTCCTTGCAAGAGGGTCTTTTGAATCGCGACATGATTCATCCCACAGATGCAGGAAGAAAGGTTCTTGTTGCATCTGTTGCATCAGCACTAGGAGATGCTCCAAAGTCACCGGGTTCATGTTTGATGTCAATGTCTGATTTGCCCATTGATGAAGAGACTTCGACAACTTCTACAACTGTTCCTGGCGCCGATGCGCCAACAACTACAGCGCCAATGCAAACCTCAACCACTGTCGCTGCAAATACAGCGCCAGGTCAATAGTGCTTCAAGTTCAAGATCTCACCGTTGAAGTCGGTGGACGCAATGTGGTGGAATCTGCCACCTTCACCATCATGGCGCGTGACAAGGTGGGGATTGTGGGCCGCAACGGGGCAGGCAAGACGTCGATGTTCAAAGTGCTGGGTGGCGATGCAGAACCTGCTCGGGGAAAAGTAACGAGAAGTGGAGCGTTTGGCTATCTCTCGCAAGACCCACGCACATCGCCCGAAATGGAGAAAAAGCCAGCCATTAGTCATGTGCTGTCTGGGCGCAATATAGATGGCGATCTTGAACGGCTAGAAAAACTACGCATCGCAATGGAGGAGAGCAGTGACGAAAAAAACGTTGCTCGCTTCGCAAAAGCAGAAGAAGACTTCAATCTCAAAGGTGGATATTCTGCCGAGAGCGAAGCCCGTTCAATTGCAGCTGGACTTGGATTGCAAGCGACCCGCTTGGATTTGCCCTTGGGCGTGCTTTCAGGTGGAGAACGACGCCGAGTTGAACTTGCTCGTATTTTGTTTGCGGGAAGCGACATGTTGCTTCTTGATGAACCGACAAACCATTTAGACCTTGATGCAAAAACATGGCTTTTGAATTTTCTGCGCAACTATAAAGGCGCTCTTCTTGTGATTAGTCACGACTTGGAATTGCTTGACGAAGCGATCACGCGTGTGCTGCATTTAGATCGACCAGATGAAGATGATGTAGGGGCGGTATTTGAATATCGTGGTACGTATAGCCAATACAAGAGATCACGCGCCGAAGATGAAGCTCGTGCCGAGAAAAAAGCATCAATGCAGGCTAAAGAAGTTGCTCGCTTACAAGAAGTAGTAGATCGTTTTGGTGCCAAGGCATCAAAGGCCACCATGGCTCACAGCATTGAAAAGCGCATCGCTCGGATTGAATCTGGTGGAACGGCTGCGCGGAAAAAAGACCGCGTGCTGAATGTGAAGTTTCCCGACCCTCCTCAAAGCGGTGTCACAGTGATTGAAACCAAGGGACTCTCTAAGGGCTATGGAGGACCATCGGTATTTGAAGATGTCACTTTTGACGTCGGTCGTGGTGAGCGCTTGTTGGTATTGGGATTAAACGGTGCAGGAAAAACGTCGCTGTTAAGAATTCTTGCCGGCCAAACAACTGCCACTATTGGTGACTTCACATGGGGCTATCAAGTTGCCGTAGGGTATTTCGCACAAGAACATGACACATTGGATCCCTATCAATCATTGATTTGGCACATGCGCCGTGAGTTGCCATCTGGGTCAGGATTGACAGAGACACAGTTGCGTGCATTGCTGGGCATGTTTGGTCTGCAAGGTGAAAAGGTTTTTCAGGAATCAGGGTCACTTTCTGGAGGAGAGAAAACCAAACTTGCGCTGGCGATGTTGATGGTGGGTCGCAACAACGTGCTTCTTCTCGATGAGCCAACAAACAACTTGGATCCACATAGTCGTGAGTCTGTAGCAGCCGCTCTTGAATCGTGGAAGGGAACCATTATCATGGTGAGCCACGATGTGGAGTTTGTAGAGCGGCTCAAGCCCACCAAAGTGTTGTTAATGCCCGATGGTCAGGTGGATTATTTCAGCCGGGAATGGCTGGAATTGGTGGGCTTGTCCTAAGTCTTCGGTGAACTCAGTGTCAGCGGGGGTGCCCTGATACGGTCAATTCCCATGAAGTATGGAATTTTCAGTGGGACCGTTAACGACGGAACAATCGACGATGTTGTCAGCGAGGCTCGTCAAGCCGAAAAAGATGGGTTTGCGAGTTTTTGGGCTCCCAACATTTTTGGACACGACGCTTTAACCACGCTCGCCATTGTGGGTCGTGAAGTTCCGCGCATTGAGTTAGGCACCTCAGTAGTTCCTACCTACCCGCGTCATCCTCATGCCATTGCTCAGCAATGCCATACAGTGGCGGCCGCATCGCAAAATCGCCTTACCTTAGGAATTGGTTTGAGTCACAAAATTGTGATCGAGAGCATGCTCGGTATGTCGTATGACAAACCAGTGCGCCACTTAAAGGAATATCTCAGTGTGTTGATGCCCTTATCGCGTAATGAGCCAGCCAGTTTTGCAGGCGAGACCTACAACGTGCATGGTGGAATTTCTGCAAAAGGATCAAATGGCTTTGGTGTTGTGGTTGCAGCACTGGGAGAGCAAATGTTGCGAGTAACTGCAGCGATGGCTGACGGCACATTGACATGGTGCACTGGTCCAGCAACGCTGTCTAGTCACACTATTCCCACTATCAATCGTGCCGCCGAAGAGTTCGGTCGACCTGCACCACGTGTCATTGCTGCGCTCCCCGTATGTGTAACGAGCGATAAGGCCGCAGCAGCTGAGCGTGCAGCAAAAGTATTTGCTGTGTATGGGACATTGCCCAGCTACCGAGCAATGTTGGATAAAGAAGGCGCTGCGGGTCCAGCAGACATTGCCATCATGGGTTCGATTGCAGAAGTACAAGACCGTGTTGGGGCATTGGCCGACATTGGAGTGACTGATTTTGCTGCTGTGGAGTTTGGTGCAACGCCAGATGAAATCGCAGATACCCGTGCTGCCATCAA
Organism: Ilumatobacteraceae bacterium; assembly: GCA_044239355.1. GTDB lineage: Bacteria > Actinomycetota > Acidimicrobiia > Acidimicrobiales > Ilumatobacteraceae > UBA2093. The sequence continues at coordinate 21,131 of JBIIBO010000013.1, read as the reverse complement.
GGGGCTTTTGTAAGCATGACTTCTTTGTTTGACTCCGTGTCTTTTACACGAGGTCGAGGCATGAAGAACCGCTTCATGCTGGCCCCGTTGACGAATCAACAAAGCCACGTAGATGGCACCTTGTCTGATGATGAATACACGTGGCTCACTATGCGTGCCCAGGGTGGCTTTGGCTTAACGATGACATGTGCCTCACACGTGATTGCTAATGGTCAAGGTTTTGCCGGCCAATTAGGCAGTTTCGATGACAGCCATCTCGATGGACTCTCGCGTTTGGCTCAAGGTATTACGTCACAAGATTCATTAGCGATTGTGCAGTTACACCACGCTGGTCGACGATCACCAGCTGAACTGATTCATCAGGAGCCATTGAGCTCTGGAGCAGATGAAAAACTAGGTGCACGTGAGATGACGACTGGCGAAGTGGAAGAAGTCATTGAGGCATTTATCTCTTCTGCTGTACGAGTAGAAAAAGCTGGTTTTGACGGGATTGAACTCCATGGAGCACATGACTATTTGTTATGCCAGTTTCTCAACGGTGAACTGAATCAGCGCACAGATCAATATGGCGGATCACTGGAGAATCGATCACGTGTGATTTTTTCAATCATTGATGGTATTCATGCTCGTTGTGGCGAGAATTTTCACGTAGGTATTCGTCTTTCTCCCGAGAGATTTGGAATGAAGACTGCGGAAATCATTGAGATTTATGGCCGCCTCGTAGACACGGGCAAAGTGGACATGATTGATATGTCCTTGTGGGATGTCTTTAAAACCGGCGCAGATGAGGGCTTTGAAGACCAAAGGTTGATTGATATCTTCGCCAATTTGGAACGCGGGAATACTCGTCTTGCGGTGGCAGGAAAAATGTATAACGCACAAGACATGCAACGCGCCGTTGATGCAGGTGCCGACATCGTTGCTGTGGGTCGTGCGGCAATTACCAATCACGATTTCCCGAATCAGACTGCGAAGAACCCAAAGTTCGAAATGCGTGCACTTCCCGTATCTCGTGATGCATTACGCAGCGAAGGTCTCAGCGATGTGTTCATTGGTTACATGGGCAACTGGGCTGGTTTTGTTGGCGATTAATCAGCCGACAGTGAGCAAGCTTGACAACTAGTGCAACTGCACAGGTGTGCCGCCGCGGCCCACCTGATCAAAAAAGTCATTGCCCTTGTCGTCCACGACGATGAAGGCAGGGAAATCTTGCACTTCAATCTTCCACACTGCTTCCATGCCAAGTTCTGGATATTCCAGCACTTCCACTTTTGTGATGCAGTCTTGTGCGAGTCGGGCCGCTGGTCCACCAATTGAACCCAAGTAGAAACCGCCGTGTGCTTTACAGGCTTCGGTGACTTGACGTGATCTATTGCCTTTAGCCAACATGATGAAAGATCCACCAGCTGCCTGGAAATCTTCCACGTAGCTATCCATGCGTCCTGCTGTCGTGGGTCCAAACGAACCAGAAGCCATGCCTTCGGGTGTTTTTGCAGGGCCTGCGTAATAGACGCAATGGTCCTTTAAGTATTGAGGGAGACCTGCTCCTGAATCCAATCGCTCTTTGAGTTTTGCGTGTGCGATGTCGCGAGCTACCACCATAGGTCCGGTCAACATCACTCGAGTTTTCACTGGGTACTTCGTCAGTGTTGCGCGAATTTGGTCCATCGGTTGAGTGAGATCAATGTGTACAACTTCACTACTGAGGTCATCAGTGGTCACTTCAGGTAAGAAACGTGCCGGATCTGTTTCTAGTGCTTCGAGAAAGATTCCATCTTTGGTGATTTTGCCCAGTGCTTGTCGGTCGGCGCTACACGACACAGCAAAAGATACGGGACAACTTGCACCATGACGAGGAAGACGTACAACACGAACATCGTGGCAAAAGTATTTGCCACCGAACTGTGCACCGATGCCAGTTTCTTGGGAAAGCTTGAGAATCTTTTGCTCAAGTTCGATATCACGGAAACCATGACCTAACTCACTACCTTGGGTGGGCAGCGAATCTAGATAGCGAGCACTTGCAAGCTTGGCTGTTTCTACTGCTTGTTCGGCAGAGGTTCCACCAATCACAATCGCTAAGTGATACGGGGGACATGCGGCTGTGCCTAAGGTAATCATTTTTTCGAATACCCATGGCAGCAATGCTTTTTCGTTTAACAATGCTTTGGTCTCTTGAAACAGATAGCTCTTATTGGCTGACCCACCACCTTTTGCCATAAACAAAAATTTGTAAGCATCACCGTCAGTTGCAGCAATCTTGATCTCTGCAGGAAGGTTGTTGCCGGTGTTTTTCTCGTCATACATGTTGAGTGGTGCCATTTGGCTGTATCTGAGATTGCTAGTGAGATACGTGTTGTAGACACCACGCGCTATGGCCTCTTCGTCGCCGCCGCCTGTCATGACAAACTGACCCTTTTTTGCTTTTACGATTGCTGTGCCGGTGTCTTGGCACATAGGCAATACGCCGCCAGCGGCAATGCTTGCATTCTGCAAAAGATCCAGTGCGACGAATCGGTCATTGGGGCTTGCTTCGGGGTCTTTCAAAATGTTGTTGAGTTGTTGAAGATGCCCAGGGCGCAATAGGTGGGCGATGTCACGCATCGCAACTTCAGTGAGAAGTGTGAGTGCTTCTGGTGCCACTTTGAGAAATGTGCCCAATGGGGTCTCTATTTCACTGACGCCTTCGGTGCTGAGGAGGCGGTACTGCGTGGTGTCTGGTCCCAAGGGGAGAATCTCTGTGAATGCGAAATCTGCCATACCTTGAGGTTAGGTCCCCGACGGTGCGCAAGCCCCATAGAACTGTGTGCGCTATTGAGATGGATCGATGGGCCAGTCGTGTTTGGGGTAACGCCCGGCCATGTCCTTGCGCACTTGGGCCCATGAACCTGACCAGAAACCAGGAAGATCTGAGGTGACTTGAATGGGTCGATCAGCAGGCGAGAGTAACTGCAGCCGAAGCGGTACTGCGCCGTTCATCACCGAAGGATGCACAGTGACTCCGTAGAGGTGCTGCACACGGATAGCCACTGTGGGTGCTGCAGGGTCTGCATAGTTGATTTCTGCTTCGCGGCCTCGCGGTGGTGAGAAAGACGCCGGTACTAATTCATCAAGTTGGGAACTACGATCCCAGCCCAAATCAGATTGCAGAATCATTGTGAGATCAATTGTGGCGAGGTCTTTCTTTCCGGTTGCGCCTACCAAATATGGCGTCAACCATTCGTCAATGGTGGCCAATAAATGTTTGTTGGATGTATCTGGCCATGAGTTGCCGAGATGGTGACGTAGACATGCCACACGTTGGCGAAACTGCAATGCCGCGCCACCAGACAGGCAACCAAAAGTTGTGGAGCACACTCGATCAATGAGTGCTTCGGTGGTCTCTGCGCCAGCCACTGGTGTGAGATCACGTTCATCGATGCGAATGTTTCCCACTTTGCGCACCACCCGCTGCACGAGATCATCGAGTTGCTTATCCCACAACAAGTACGACTCAACTTCTACGTCGTCACCAAGTACTGGTGCGATGACGTCTATGTCTACTGCAGCTGCGCGTCTAAGGCGTGCCGTGCCTCGTTGGGCGTTGATGTCGGCAGCCACAATGAACTGTTCTTTGGCAAGAGAATCTTTATTGTCACAATGCACGGCACCTCCACTGCGCATCACAAATTGACCAGCAGATGATCGACGCATGGCGAGTCTGTCGGGATAGGCCGTGAGCAAGATTGGTCCACAGATTTTGTCGATGATGTCCACAGAAACAAATGTGTTTGCGCTAATCGATGCGCGACGTGCAATGTCGCGTGCGCTGTTTTGTACACGACGAAGGGCTCCGCGGTCAACGAGATCATGTGACTCCAAGTCGGTCACAGCTTTGACGCGCAGTGCGATATCGCTTGGGGTGTCATCGGGGCGACCTCGCATGATGTCACGTTCATCAAGTAGTGCGGCCAAGATGCATGCAATCCAACCCTGTGCCGGATCATCGCGGTGACGAGCCACCATTGTCCCTAGACGTGGATGAAGCGGCAAGGTGAGCACTTGTGTGCCCAGGGGGGTGATTGTTCCGCTCTGGTCAACGAGATGCAATGTGCGCAGGGTCTCAGATGCCATACGAATGTTTTTTTCTGGCGGTGCATCAAGAAATTTCAAGGCGTCAAGAGGTGTGCCCCAGGCAGCAATTTCCAGTGCTAATCCAGTGAGGTCGGTTTGAGTTATCTCGGCTGGCAAATGCGCAAGTCTGGTGGCGTCTTCTATGCGACTCCACAATCGGTACGCCACTCCTGGTCGAACGCGGCCAGCTCGACCACTTCTTTGATCAGCCGACGCCCTCGAAGAAGTAACAGTCACAATCTCGGTGAGTCCCGTGCGAGGATCGAGACGAGGAGTACGAGCAAGTCCCGCATCAATCACAATGTGCACACCTTCGACAGTGAGAGATGTTTCTGCAATATCGGTTGACAACACCACTCGTCGCTTTCCCGCGTGTGCAGGGCGCAATGCGGCATCTTGTTCTTCAAACGGGAGTGCGCCAGCAAGCCGCACTACGTCAACAAGGGCACCAACTTTTTCTTGAAGAAGGCTTTGTGTGCGATTGATCTCGGCGATTCCGGGAAGAAAGACCAAAATGTCTCCTTCGTCATCTCGAAGCGCAGTCAAGACGGTGTCAGCAACACTGTTTTCGACACGAGTGTCTTTTTGACGTGGCACATATCGCACATCCACCGGGAAAATCTTTCCGTCAGAAAACACAACAGGCGCATGATCGCCATTGTCGGCAAGTACTTGTGAAAAAAGATCAGATTGTGCAGTTGCAGACATCGCAAGAATTTTTGTGGACGAATCCCACGAGGCAATCGCATCAAGAAGGAATGCAAGCCCGGTATCTGTGGGCAGATTGCGTTCGTGCACTTCGTCAAAAATAATGAGGGCTGTTCCATCCAAGGTGGGGTCTTGTTGCAGTCGGCGAGTAAGAACTCCCTCGGTGAGAACTTCTATGCGTGTCATCGAGCCAATACGGCGTTCATCACGTGTCTGGAAACCCACTGTGTCGCCCACTTTTTCTCCCAGCAAGGTCGCCATACGTGTGGCTGCTGCACGTGCGGCTAATCGGCGAGGCTCCAACATGATGATTTTTCGACCATCCACCCACGGTTCATTGATGAGCCTCAAGGGAACAAGTGTGGTTTTGCCTGCGCCGGGTGGCGCAACTAGTACGGCGTGGCGATGTGAAGTGAGTGCACGTCGAAGCGGCGTGATTGCTTCCTCGATGGGAAGGCCGCTGTTGGCTACTAGATCAGACAAGTGCAGGCGTTCCGCGGAATGAACCGGGATCGCCTGGAGCGGGCAGTGTGGGCTTTGACCATGCAGTCAAAGTGGCGACCTGAGTTGCAACATCTTTCCATTCGGCAGCAGTCCAACCTTGGGCGGCTGCAGGAATGGCTCCATTGGATTGAATGAGGACAAAAGCAGGCAATTCAGTCAATCCAAGTGCGCGCACTGCATGGCGTTCAGGGTCACAAAAGACCAAGAACTCATCGGCATATGGCCCCAAAAACGCACGGGCTTCATCTGGGTCACAGGTGATGATGAAGTTCACGCGCACAGCTGCACCACTGAATTGGCGCATCACGCGTACTGCGGTTTCGAGGATCCATGAACTTTCATTGGTGAATGGATCAAGAACTACAGATGCGAGATGGAAAGTGGTGAGCCATTCACGCAATGTGCGTCCTTCACGACCAACAGGAGTAAGGGTGAGATCGAGGCTGGGATTGGGGAGAGAGGTGCTTGCCACGGCTTCCACGCTAGTGGCTAGCCAATGGAGCAGAGAAGCCTTATGTACTCCCACTCAGGACCCGCAGAGGTCTAGGTTGTCTGTATCGACACCAAAGGAGCAATTGATGGGTGAAATGGTGGAATTTCCTAGCAACGGTGGAACCTGCCGGGGCTACCTTGCGGGAACATCTGGGCCAGGCGTTGTTGTGATCCAAGAATGGTGGGGGCTTGTTCCCCATATCTGCGACATTGTGGACCGATTCGCAGCCGAGGGGTTTGTTGCGCTCGCACCTGATCTGTATCACGGTGAAGTAACCACTGAGCCAGATAGTGCGGGCAAGCTTTTGATGAGTTTGAATCTTGCAACCGCAGGTAAAGATCTCAGTGGAGCAATTGATCTGCTTCAGCAAAAGACAGGACAGACCCATGTGGGAGTGACTGGGTTTTGTATGGGGGGCGGATTGACACTGATGGTTGCCTGCCAACGTCCTGATGCAGTTGTTGCAGCTGCGCCTTTCTATGGAGGGATGCGCCCCGATACACCAATTAACTGGGACAACATGATGGCAGTTGTGGAAGGTCACTACGCCGAACACGACCGTGGCAATGCAGCACCTGAAGCGATAAAAGACCTTGAGGTGCAGTTACGTGCCATGGGCAAAGATGCAACATTTCACGTGTACCCGGGAACACATCACGCATTTTTTAATGACACGCGACCAGATATTTATGATCGCGCTGCATCTGAGACAGCATGGAGCCGCACACTTGCCTTGTTTCGGCAAGAACTTTCTCGTTAGAAATTACTACGACAACTGTGCAATTGCATCTGCAATTGCAATGGCGCGTTCAGCATTTGCCACGTGAAGATTTTCAATCATCTTTCCGTCTAGCTGCACAACACCTTTACCCTCGGCGAGAGCTTCATTGAATGCAGCAATCACTTTTCGTGCATGCTCAACGTCTTGTGCACTAGGCGCCCATGTATCGTTTGCAATAGCTACTTGGTCGGGGTGAATGAGTGTCTTTCCATCAAAGCCCATGTTGTTGCCTTGTACACACTCTGTGGTGAAACCTTCGGCATTTTTGATGTCGTTGTAGACGCCATCAAGAATGACCTTGTCTGCTTCACGAGCAGCAAGCAAGGCCATATGCAAACTCGGTACTAAGGGTGCACGGCCAGGTACTTGCGCGGCGCGAAGCTCTTTGGCTAAGTCATTGGTACCCATCACCAACACCGCAACACGCGGGTGTGCTGCAATGGCGCGACAATCCATGATGGCAGTCGGGGTTTCGATCATTGCCCAGATCATCATTTCTTTTGGCGCACCGGCAGCATCGAGTGCACGTGATACTTCATCTACTTCGGCAACCGAGTTGATTTTTGGAATCACAACAGCAGACACGCATGCCTTGGCTGCCGCTGCAACATCTGCGTGTCCCCATGGTGTAGCTAATGCATTGCAACGAATAGTGAGCTCTCGTTTTCCGTATTCACCACTATTGACAGCAGCAACTGCTTGAGCGCGGGCCAGATCTTTTGCATCAGGAGACACCGCATCTTCGAGGTCAAAAATGATTGCATCGGTTGCAATGGTTTTTGCTTTTTCTAATGCGCGCTCATTTGCTGCGGGCATGTACAAAGCAGATCGGCGTGGTCGAAGTGAGCTCATCAGAATCCTTTGTGAAGAAGTGAGTTATAAGTGAACGTTATGAAGTGAAACCGTAGGAGGCGGCAAGTGCGGGATCGCGCTCGGCTAGTTGGCGAGCCAGTTCTACAACGACCTTGCATTGTTTCACCGACGCATCATCTTCCATTTTTCCATCCAACATGATTGCGCCGGTGCCATCACCCATGGCATCAATGACACGTTGTGCTTGACGAACATCTTCTGGTCGGGGACTAAAGACGCGCTTTGCGATATCAATTTGTACTGGGTGCAAACTCCATGCGCCAACACAACCCAGCAGATATGCATTGCGGAACTGGTCCTCACATGCAACCACATCTTTAATGTCACCAAATGGTCCGTAGAAGGGCAACACTCCATGCATTACGCATGCATCCACCATGCGCGCCATTGTGTAGTGCCATAGATCTTGCTGATAGGTCGGGCGTACACCTTGGTAGTCATCGCCTTCGGGATCTTGGCGCACCACATAGTCGGGATGTCCGCCACCCACACGAGTGGTTTTCATACGACGGTTGGCTGCAAGGTCCGCCGGTCCCAAACTGATGCCTTGCATGCGAGGTGATGCACCACAAATTTCTTCCACATTGGCAACTCCACGTGCGGTTTCCAAAATCGCGTGCAGCAGGATTGGCTTCTTTAATCCTGCGCGGGCTTCTAGTTGAGCAAGGAGACGATCTACATAGTGAATGTCCTCAGGACCTTCCACTTTAGGAATCATGATGACGTCAAACTTGTGGCCGGCCTTGGTGACAATGTCGATCATGTCATCGAGAAACCAGGGGGAGTCCAAACTGTTCACTCGAGACCACAATTGGGTGGAACCAAAATCAAGTTCATTGGCTACTTTGATTAAGCCATCACGAGCGGCTTGCTTGTCAGACATAGGAATGGCATCTTCAAGATTTCCCAAGATGATGTCCACATTGGGAATTGTCTCAGGAAGCTTCGACACCATCTTTTCGTTATGAGGTGGAAAGAAGTGGATGACACGACTTGGCTTGAATGGGATCTCGGTGACAGGTGTTGGAGCACCTGCGGCGAGAGGTTTGAAAAAATCACGGGCTGAACGCACACCTTTAGAGTAGGTCGTAGCGTGTGGAATGTGAAAGCCCAATACGACGCAATCTTGTTTGATGCTGGGGGAGTCTTTGTGATTCCAGACCCCGCCGTTTTGGCGCCCACTTTGGCGTATTACGGAGCCACGCTTGACCACGACCAGTACCACCGGGCCCATTACGGAGCCATGGCGGCAAAGTCACGTGCTCAGGTCACAGAAAATGATTGGTCTCATTACAACCGCCGTTATGTCGAATTGGTGGGGGTTCACCCCGATGAGGTGGACTCTGCAGTGTTCGTACTTTCTCGGACGCGACATGCTCACCTATGGAGAGCGCCCATTGAGGGAAGCAGTGAAGTTCTGCGGGAATTGAATTCTCGTGGAACCCCGATTGGAGTGGTCAGTAATGCATCTGGGCAAATCGAAGAGATCTTGTCTCGCAGTGGTATTTGCCAAGTGGGCGATGGTCCCTTGCCTCGGGTGCGATGCATTATTGATAGCGATGTCGTAGGTATTGCAAAGCCTGATCCGAGAATCTTTGATTTTGCGTTGCCGCATTTCTCAGGAATAGACAAATCTCGCATCGCCTACGTAGGGGACAGTGTGGTGATGGACATAGGCGGTGCACTTGCCGCGGGCCTGACACCCATCTTGGTTGATCCCTACGATGATGCAGTTGACTTGGTGGACTGCAGAAGAATTAGTTCTCTACAAGAGTTGTTGTAGTTATTTCTTGGATGCGTCGCACAAGTTTTTGGCGATGACTTTGAGACATAGAGTTTCGTCTGCGCCTTCAAAGATCGAGAGCACACGGGCGTCAACATAGAGACGGCTCACGCTGTACTCCTCGGCGTACCCATAGCCACCGTGAATTTGCATCGCTTCGCGTGCAACCCATTCGGCAGCCTTACATACATAGGCCTTCACCATGCTTGCTTCCATTGCGCCTTCACCTTTGCCCATGAGGCGGGCTACGGCGTAGGAGAACTGACGAGATGCCTGAGTGATCACAGCCATGCGTCCAAGTTTCACTTTGGTCAATTCGTATTCACTGATAGGTGTTCCGAATACAACTCTGTTTTGTGCATAGTCGAGTGCCGATTCATATGCGGCTTGCATAACGCCAACGGCCCGAGCAGCAGTTTGGAGACGACCATTTTCGAAGCCAGCCATCTGCAGATAAAAACCTTTACCTAAACCGTCACGTCCGCCAATCAAGTTGGTCTCTGGTACCCACCAGTTTTCGATGGCGATTTCGTAACTGTGCATGCCGCGGTAGCCAATGGTGTCAATGGGGCGGCCTTCCATTTTTCCGCCACCATCTTGGGTGAACATGAATCCATGTGCATCGCCAATGGGCTTGGGAACAATGAACAAGGACAATCCGCGGTGTGCCAGTGAACGATCTGGATTGGTGCGTGCAAGCAGCATCAATACATTTGCGCGCGCGCCAAAGGTGCACCATGTCTTCACGCCATTGATGAGCCAGCCAGCTTCACCATTAGGTCCGGCAGCTTCCACAGCAGTTGTCTTGAGGCCTGCAACGTCAGATCCATAATCAGGCTCGGTGACAGCAACAGCGGAAAGAACTTCAGCTGAAGCAAGCTTGGGGAGCCACTCATGCTTTTGTTCTTCGGTGCCACCTTTTACTAACGCGCGAGTGAGAATTTCTGGTCGTGTAATGAGTGAGCCACCAATTCCCAGTGAGCCACGAGAAAGTTCTTCGGTCGCGATAACCGAAGCCATGTATTCACCTTCGCCACCTTCGCTAAAGCCTTCGTATTCGACGGGAACACTCAAACCAAATGCACCGATCTCGGCGAGACCTGCAATCACTTCTTCTGGAACATCTTCGTTATGGCGATGTACGTGCTCGGCTTTTGGTGCAATGACTTTCATTGCATAGGAGCGGAAAGTGTCTTGCACCATTTCAAAATCATCTGCAAGATGACGTGGACCTTGAACGTCTGCAAGTGAGGCAAGAAACGCAGGTTCGCGATACGTGTTGAGAAACTCATTGGCAAATGCCAAGTCAGCAACGTGCACACCCCACAACGCTTCACGACCAATAAGGCGTGTGATGAAGTCGTGGGCCATGTCGGCGGTGAATGCACATGTGATGTTTCCCTCGACGGAGCCTTTGGCGCCATAGTCGAGCAGTGAGCGAGCAGTCTCTACCTGTGCGGCCACATGAGCAATGTCATAGGCAAGTGTTTGTTGAGCATCGGGACCACCTTTGGCGACAAGCGATGCAATGGCTTTGTCGACCATCCCGCGTGCGGTGGAGATAATCGAGGCGGCAGTATGGATGTCTGGCTCAAAGGTACTCATCTGGGAAACGCTAGTGATTCTTTGGGTGCTTTTGTGAACCGACGGCACCCGATGACGCCTCTGGGGTCTGAAATGCCTGCGGTCATTGGTCACGCCTAAAGTCAAGGTGAGTGAATTCTGAATCTGTGCCGCATGGCTGGGAGCGTCTCTGTGAAGAGATCACGCAACGCCAACCTGAAATGGGCTCTACCCATGCCTTGGTAGTGAAACATCAGGGCTCGGTGATCTATGAGTGGTACGGCCCCGACCATGACGCATCATCCACCTTGATTTCTTGGTCTATTGCCAAGAGCATTACTCATGCACTTGTAGGTATTGCTGTGCATGATTCGTTGTTGACCCTCGAAGACACCCATCTTCGTCCTGAATGGGTAGACGACATGAGGTCACGTATTTCGTTGGACCATCTTCTTCAGATGACTAGTGGACTCGAATGGGTAGAGGACTACATCGATGATGCAGTGTCTGATGTGATCACCATGTTGTTTGGTGAGTCTGATTTTGTGGGAGACCACGCCGGCTTTGCTGCGTCAAAAAGATGTACGCAAGAACCTGGTAGTAACTGGGTGTATTCCTCGGGAACCACCAACATCGTGGCTTGGGTTCTGGCGCGGGCACTGGGTGCTGCCTCTGGCGATGCATCGGTCATCACGAACTTCATGTCCCAAAGATTGTTTGCGCCCCTTGCAATGCACAGTGCGACATCGAGATGTGATGCAACCGGAACATTTGTGGGTTCGTCCTATGTATATGCAACGGCACAAGATTTTGTGCGCTTCGGAGAGTTGTATCTCGCCGATGGAATAGTTAATGGTCGTCGTGTGCTGCCCGAAGGTTGGGTGGATTCAGCACGTCAACTCACTGCGTTTGATCCCGACATGGGCATGTCGTATGGCAGGCATTGGTGGATGTGGCCCACCGACACAGACTCACTGATTGCACATGGGTATTTGGGGCAGATTCTGTGGGTATCGCCTCGTCGTGACTTGGTGATTGCACATCTGGGCAATACCGATGCTGCACATGGGGCAACGCTTCGGTCAATGGTGGCAAGGTTGGTAGAGCAATTCCCTCAAACCACTGTCTCTGTGGGTCACGATGGTATCGATGCTTAGAAGCAAGAAGAAGAAAAGCGGCTTTCGTCGCACGCTGCAGATAGTGCTGCTGGCAGCTGTTGTCTACTTCTTTGTCTTGCCTCTAATCCCGGGCTTTCGTCAAGCAGTCAAGGACCTGGCAAGAATTGATCCTTACCTACTCATTGTGGGTCTTGGACTTCAGTCTCTCTCGCTGTTTGCATATTCAGCACTCACGAAAGCAGCCATGGGTGATGAGGGAAATCGAATTGGCGTACTTCGCCTCTTTCGTATTCAACTGAGCACAAAAGCACTCGGCAATATCGTTCCGGGTGGCAGTGCAGCTAGTTCGGCGCTGGGGTACCGACTTATCACGATGTGTGGAGTGCCTGGACCCGACGCAGCTTTTGCTCTTGCGACAGCGGGAATTGGATCTGCAGTGGTGTTGAATTTCGTGCTGTGGTTCGGGCTTCTTGTCTCGATCCCTGCACGTGGTGTGAACGCAATTTATGGAACAGCTGCTCTTGTGGGTGTTGTGTTAATGGCTTTTGCTGCGTTTGTCATCTTTGGTCTTGTGGAAGGCCAAGGTCGCTCTGAACGTCTTGTGCGTTCTGTGTCTCGCCGACTGCGCTTTGATGAAGATCATGCAGCTGAAGTGTTGTCCCATCTTGGTGGGCGACTTGAGAATCTCTATGCAGACAAAATGTTGCTTCGAAAAGTGGTGGGATGGGCGCTGGCCAACTGGCTCTTGGATGCACTTTCTCTGTGGGTCTTTCTGCGGGCCTTTGGTGGCAACATCGGCTTTGATGGTTTGCTTGTGGCATTCGGCATTGCCAACGTCTTTTCGGTCATACCTATTACTCCCGGGGGTCTGGGAATTGTTGAAGGTATCTACATTCCTACGTTGGTGGGCTTTGGTGTCATGTCTCGTACTGCGACAGTGGGGGTGTTGTCATATCGCGTGGCGCAGTATTGGATGCCAATTGTTGTGGGATGGATGTGTTACCTGTCGTTGCGTGTGGGGCCCTTTGCCATTGACCGGCGACGCAAGCTCGCATCGTTTCCCCAATTGGCACAAACTCAAGCCGATCGTGGTCTCACGACAGTTGATTGGGTAGAAAAGTTTGCTCCACGCGACCGCACAGGGCAATTCATCATGCCCACCTTTGAACCTGGCGACTTGGAATTCATCGACGATACGGATGGATTTGACCGACCCAAGTAGCGTTGGGCACATGACTACACATGAGCGCCCCTTTGGTCGTTGCCTTGAGGATTTCACTCCAGGAGACGTATTTCGCCACTGGCCAGGAAAAACCATTACCGAATACGACGATCATCTTTTTTGCATGATCACCATGAACCATCATCCGTTGCACACCAATGATTGGTTTGCAAGCGAGAGTGTGCAGGGGCGCAATGTTGTTGTGGGCAACTTGGTGTATTCGCTTGTGTTGGGCATGAGTGTTCCTGACGTAAGTGGTGCTGCGATTGCAAACCTTGAAGTGGAGACATTGCAGCACAAGTTTCCTACTTTCCATGGCGACACAATTCATGCGGAAACTCGGGTTCTTGAAGTTGCCGAGAGTAAGTCCAAAAACGATCGCGGAATTGTCACGGTTGAAACAAAAGGCTTCAACCAAGACGGAAAAGAAGTGTGTTACTTCCGTCGCCGTGTCATGGTGTGGAAGCGTGAATTTGCACCCACTCGTCGCCGTCCTTACGACGGACAGGATGTGTGGGGCGAGTAAACCGACACAACACGTTTGTGGGTGCACTGCTTCAATGGGGTGCGCCAAACTTGCGTGATCTGCCATGGCGTCGCACACGCGACCCGTGGAGCATTTTGGTCAGCGAAGTGATGTTGCAACAAACATCTGTCGAACGAGTGTTGCCCAAGTACGAGGCCTTTCTTCAACGGTTTCCTAGTCCTTTGGCGTTAGCTGAATCGCCACTTGGTGACGCTTTACATCTGTGGTCGGGTTTGGGATATCCGCGTCGGTGCCGCAACTTGCATGCTGCTGCAACACGCATTGTGAACGATCATGATGGCTGTGTGCCCTCGAGTTTGGATGCACTGCTAGAACTTCCCGGCATTGGCGCATACACCGCGCGTGCAGTGCAGTGTTTCGCACATGGTGACTCTGTTGCGGTGGTGGACGTGAATGTATCGCGTGTGCTGTCGCGGCTTGAAGGTGTCTCAATGTCGGCTAGATCACTACAAGAAATTGCCGACGTACTGGTCCCAAAAGATTCCGCATGGATTTGGAATCAAGTGATGATGGATTTTGGTGCGCGACAATGCACCGCGCGAACGCCGAAGTGCCCAACGTGTCCGGTGCATGCAGTGTGTGCGTGGAAAGGATTCGGCGATGATCCTGCATCAGGGTCTGCCGGCGTGAGTCGACCCCAGTTGCGGTTTTCTGGTTCTGATCGTCAAGCACGAGGTCGAGCAATCAAAGCTGTCCTCAACGGAATAACCACGTCAATAGAGATCACAGAAGCGATGCAACTATCTGACGACAACGAACGCGCAGAACGCCTACTCAACGACCTTGTTGTTGAGGGTCTATTGGTACGGCACGGAGAATTCTTTAGTTTGCCGTAATAAAGTTGATGATGAGTGAATTGACTTCTTCGGGTTTTTCTAGTTGCAGAAAATGTCCTGCTCCTTCAACAATTTCTACTTGAACCCACGGACTCATTACTCGCACAGATTCGGCAACCTCGCGACCGATACATCCATCGTTGGCCCCATGGATGTACAAGGTAGGGATGGGAAGCTCTCCCGATCCGGCGGCTTGTATGTCGTCATAGTGTGCGTCGCGCGGTCCGGAACCCAATGTGCATCGGTAGTACCCCAAAGCTGCTTGAAGATTTTCTGGCTCACGAAGACATGCCTTGCAATTCTCTGCACCCGACGATCCTTCAAAACCGGGGGACCAATCTCGCCACAACATGTCGACAAAAGCTAAGTCATTCGCCGGTACAACAAGATCTGAAAGAGGATGTTGAAAATAGAACATGTACCAACTCTTTTTGGCTTGTTCAAGGTTCGTCACAAACGCAGCCCCCATGGCTGGGCCGGGAGGAACCGACATTCCCACCACACACTTCCAGCGATGTGGTGCAGATGCTGCGGCGCCGTACACACTGGGGGCGCCCCAATCATGTCCAATCAAGACAGCGGAGCTGTCACCACCAAGTGCCTCGTGTAATGCATTGGCATCCGCAGACAGAGCGCCTGTTTGGTACATGCCGTCGGGAGCAACACTGCTGGGTGCATAACCGCGAGTAAAAGGCGCCACGGCTCGAAAGCCTGCATCTGCAAGGGCAACCATGAGGTGGTGCCAACTGTGCGGTGAATCGGGAAATCCGTGCAAACACAGCGCGAGTGGCCCTGTGCCACATGACAAGTATGTGAAGTCAATGCCGTTTGCGGTTGTGGTGTGGGTGGTGATGCTGTGTGCCATATGCAAACCGTAGTCCCATCAATGCGACAGGCGTCACCTGTGCAGATGTATACATTGCCCAAAAGGTTTCGTAGCGTTCATGGGATGGGGGAGACATCGCTACACGTGAAATTTCACGGCGTACGTGGGTCAACGCCGTGCCATGGGCCCAATACCGTGAAATATGGCGGCAATACCTCTTGTGTGTCGATCTCGTCTGAAGGCAATCGCACTTTGTTGCTGGATTTGGGAACGGGCTTGCGTTATTTCGGCCTTGAGTACGCCCAACAGCATGATGAGCCACTCAATGCAGTTGCTCTCGTGACTCACCTTCATTGGGATCACATTCAGGGTCTTCCTTTTTTTGGGCCCATCTTGCAAGATGGCGCACGACTTGAGTTGTACGGCCCTCGCCAAGATGATGGCCAAAGTTTTCTCTCTGCTGTCACTCAAGCGTTTCGCCAACCAACCTTTCCAGTAGGTCTGCACGATCTTCGCGGGAAATTTGAATTCCACGACGTGATTGATTCCGACTTCACCATTGATGGTTATCGGATTCGCTCACGCTCGGTTCCACACATTGGACCTACCGTGGGATATCGCATCGAACTTGGCGATGTATCTGTTGCCTATATCTCAGATCATCAACAACCCACTGATGGAACTTTTCGTGTTCCTGATGGTGTGCGCGAACTCGCACAAGATGTGGACTTATTGATTCACGATTCGCAGTACACCGACGAGGAATTCACAGTGAAAGGCCATTGGGGTCATTGCACTCCAACTTTTGCAGTTGATATCGGTGAGGCATGTGGCGCTCGACGTATTGCGTTGTATCACCATGATCCTGACAGGACCGATAGTGAACTTGATGCAGTGCGCATGTCTCGCCCAAATGGCCCTGGGGTATGTGTTGCGCGCGAAGGTACGACAATCGTTCTTTCCTAAGCATTGGTCTACTGTGGGGATGTGACTACAGATTTTGACTCTGCTTACTTTCGGGCTGTGCTCGGACACGTTCCTACATCGGTCGTGGTGATTACCGGATTCGATAGAGATGATCATCCCATCGGAATCACTATTGGATCTTTTGCATCGGTGTCGCTCGATCCTCCTCTTGTTGGATTTTTCCCCGGCGTTCAATCTCGTTCCTGGGCAGCAATTAAAGAGTCGGGAAAGTTCTGCGTGAACGTTCTTGGTGCTGATCAAGAACAATTGTGTTGGACATTTGCAAAAGAAGGCGACGATAAATTTGCAGGTCTTTCATGGTCGAAATCACCATTAGGCCAACCTTTATTGGATGGGGTCATTGCGTCGATTGATTGTGAGATCGAATCTGAAATCACCACTGGTGATCACTTCTTTGTTCTGGGACGCGTTATTGGCCTCGAGCATGCACCAAGCGCAGATGACGCCATGGTGTTTTTTCGGGGCAAAGTGACAAGCGCTCACAAGCCGAGTTAACTGCATGTTTGCCCATCTGCTTGCAGCCTGTGTGGGTGTGGTGATAGCTGTTGCTGGTGCGATGAAATTAGTGGATCGCACACAATGGCGTGAAGACGCACGTGGTCAACATTTGTGGCCCGTGGTAACCGCCACACTTCCTTTTGCAGAACTGATTATTGGAGCACTGCTGATAGGTCTCACGCCGTCTGCGTTGGTTTTGGGTATTGCCACTTTGCTGTTACTGATATTCACGGCATTTCTCGTGGCACAAATTGCGACAAAATCACAAGTGCCATGCGCATGTTTTGGTTCACGTTCTCGTCGGCCGCCTCGCCTAGGCGATGTCATGCGCAATCTGGGATTAATGGCTGTGTTGTTTATTTCTGCGGCGTTGAGTTAACGCTGGCAAGAGCAAAGCTCAAAGTTTTGGCTTCATCGCGCCATTGTTCATAACGACCAGATGGTCCACCGTGACCAGAATCCATCTCGCATCGAAAGACAACAGTGCTCTCAGGGGAAAGGTGTCGGATCTTTGCTGCCCACTTAGCTGGTTCGTGATAACTCACACGGGGATCATTGAGGCCCGCGGTGATGTAGAGGTGGGGGTATTTCACAGCCCGTACGTTGTCGTAAGGGGAATAACTAGAGATATAAGAAAAGTAGGGCTCTTGGCGGGGGTCTCCCCATTCTTCCCATTCAGTCACAGTAAGTGGAAGCGAGGGGT
Source organism: Ilumatobacteraceae bacterium (assembly GCA_044239355.1). GTDB lineage: Bacteria > Actinomycetota > Acidimicrobiia > Acidimicrobiales > Ilumatobacteraceae > UBA2093. The sequence continues at coordinate 3,576 of JBIIBO010000013.1, read as the reverse complement.
CACACATTGTGTTGGTGACATCAACAAAAGGCACTTCGGCAATCGCGCCAGCAAATCTTTCTGGGTCCATGGTGATACATGCGCCTACGGCTAATCCGCCGGCACTGCCGCCACGAAGAACAATTCTGTTTCCATTGCACACACCGGTATTGGCAAGGTGCGTGGCGCACGCAATGGTGTCTATAAATGTGTTTTTCTTCTTCAGTAACTTGCCATCTTCGTACCATTGGCGGCCCATCTCGCCGCCTCCACGAGGATGTGCCAAGGCCCAGATCCAACCACGATCTAGGAGTGAAAGACGTGCGATGGAAAACCATGGCGGAGTAGAGATCTCATATGCCCCGTACACATACACAAGTGCAGGAGCAGATCCATCAAGTGGGGTGTCGCGGTGTCGCACATAATCAACAGGCACCAATGTCCCGTCGTGGCTTGTCGCCCACACTCTCGTTGAGACGTAGTGAGATACGTCAACTTCTAAAACTTCAGTGCGCTTCAAGGTTGTGAGCGTGGTGTTGTCGATGTGAAAGGCGGCAACAGTTGTTGGAGTGGTCAGAGATTGATAACTCAACCGTATTGAAGTGCTTGACCAGTCTGGATTGATGTCGAGATCGGCTTCGTGAGGTTCGTTGGTGATGGGGATATCTGAGATAGCAGCTGAGCGATCAACTACTGCAAGGACTTGTTGACCTTTTCGCCACCGTTGCAGAATGGCAAAGTCTTTGAAGCAATCAAAGCCAGTGATGCGCTCACCGGGCGTGTGTGCAATAAAACTGCGCCACTGATGTGGTGCAGATTCATCGGCAAGCATCACTTGGAAATCTTGAGCGTCAAGGTTCGTGAGAATTGCAAAACAATCACCCCAATGATCAATCTGGTATTCCACATTGTTGCGGCGTGGTGCAACGCAGATGGGTTCTGCTGTCACAAAAGAGGAATCGATCAGCCATGTTTCACTTGAGGTTTTGCTGGAAGTTTCAATGGTGATCCATTTGCCCGAACGCGTAGAACCAATGCCGACAAAGAAACGTTCATCGGTTTCTTCAAAGACCAAAACATCGTTACTAGTGGCAGTGCCTAATTGGTGACGCCACACTTGCCACGGACGCATTGCATCATCGGGCACTACATAAAACAAACAAGTGTCATCGCCCGACCACGCAACACCGCCCCATGTTGTATTGGGAATGAGGTCGCTCAGATCTTGGCCTGTGTCAAGATTGCGTACCCGTAGGGTGTATTTTTCTCCGCCATCGGTGTCGCTGGACCATGCGAGAAGTTGATTTTTATATGAAACTTCAAATGCGGAAAGAGAAAAGTACGAATGTCCTGCCGCTTCAATGTTTTCATCCAATAAAAGATTTTCAGATGCTGTCTCAAGAGTCTTTCCGCGGGTGTGTATGGCGTACGCCTGTCCGGTGTGCGTACGAGAGGAGTACCACCACTCATTGTGCAGCACAGGAAATGTGCTGTCATCTTCTTTCACACGAGTTTTGATCTCGTGAAAGATTGCATCGACATCGGCGTTGTGCTCGGTAAACCAGGCATCGGAAAAACTGTTCTCTTGATGCAAATACGACAACACTTCGGGATCGTCTTGTGTGAGAAGCCACGCATAAGAATCGTCAATTAGCCCCGTTTTTCGGGCCCATTTGTGTTCCCGGCGAGAAGCAGATGGGGTGGCAGTTGTCATGGGCCACAGACTAAGGCGACATTGGCGGTACCGTGGCATCCGTGCGCGTATGGATAGACCAAGACCTGTGTACGGGTGATGGATTGTGTGTAGATCACTGTCCTGATGTGTTTGTTCAGATGGAAGATGGAATTGCCTATGTGGCAGAGCGCGGAGCCCCACTCAACGATCCCGGCGGGTCAGGCTCTTTGGCTGAAGTGGCCGAAAGAGACATCGCAGCGGTGGTACAAGCAGCCGATGTGTGCCCAGGTGAGTGTATTTTCATAGAAATTGACGCCCTATTTAGCCAAATAGCACCCGCGTAATTCCCCAAATATGAGACACCCATCATTTATGGTGGCTTCCTATATGGCACCTAGGAAAAATTTTGATCACATCAACACCGGCCTCTCCGATGCGCTGGGAGTAGTGGGTGAGTGGTGGACACCATTAATCGTGGTGGGCATCTCCAACGGTGCACATCGGTTTGAAGAATTGCAAGGCTCTTTAGGTATTGCACGAAATATTTTGACGGATCGTCTCACCACATTGGTGTTGCATGAAGTTGTGGCCAAGCAGATGTATTCGTCGAAGCCAAAGCGATACGAATATCACCTCACCAACAAGGGCATTGCGCTTCTTCCTGTTTTTTCAGCATTAGGCAGCTGGGGTGAGCAGTGGGTCACTCCGTTTAAGAACAACGAATAGTTTTCTCTACGGCGTTGTTAACGTCGTAGAGACATGGTTCGAATGCACAAATCTCCATTGACATCACTTCTGGTGGTTCCGGCTTTGTCGCTGGTGGTGGCGGTGGGATGTGCCCCAATTGATTCATCTTCCAATTCGTCTGGGAGTGATTCAATCGTCTCGTCCACTGTGAGCCCCGAAGCAAGCGGGGAAGTACCGAGCCCGAACAGTTCTGTTCCAAAGGGTTCACAATCGGCTAGTTCGTCCAATGTTGGCACCTTGGCACTTTCGGTATTGGAAGGCATACCCCAGCACAACGAGGTGGGCAATGGGTATGTGCGTGATCTGTTCCGTCACTGGACTGATGCCGATGGTGATGGTTGTAATACACGTGAAGAAGTGTTGATTGTCGAGTCATTGTCCAGTGCCCAAGTGGATGCGTATGGATGCACTGTGGTGGCAGGGGATTGGTTGTCTCCATTCGATGAGCGTGCACACACCGACCCCAGTGATCTTGATATTGACCATCTCATTCCCTTAAAAGAGGCATGGGATTCAGGCGCATATTCATGGTCATCGACGCAGCGTGAACAATTTGCCAACGATCTCACCGATGGACGTGTGCTTATTGCTGTCACGAGCGGGGTGAACCGTTCCAAAGGCGACCGCGACCCGTCTCAGTGGCTGCCGCCAAGTAGTGCATACATCTGCACATACATTTCGGACTGGATTGCGGTGAAGTATCAGTGGGGTCTCAATATGGATTCCAGTGAATGGGGTCGGCTTAAGAACCTGCTCAATGGCCAGTGTGCAGGCACCACCATCTCCCCGTGGGCAACTGCGTCAATGCCTGCGACACCTGCACTGCCTGCGATACCCGCAAGCCCACCCTCATCAGGGGTAGAGCCTTCGACACAGGCAGACCCCGAATTGCCCACCATCAGGCCTGGGGCGTACTGCACACCCGAGGGTGCCTTGGGCACGTATTCGGCACGTACCTATCTGTGTGCAAAAACCAAGACCACCGGCGAGCCATATAGCGATGGGCGCGCTCGCTGGCGCCGTCAGTAGCCCCGCACGTGGAGCGGGCATGATTGCCCGATAACCTCGTCTCCTATGTCGAAGAAGACCAAAAAGCGCAAGGCGCGCATGCGCCGCTCCAAGGCCAACCACGGCAAGCGTCCGAACATGGGTCGGGGCTAGCCTTAACTTTGTGG
>JBIIBO010000040.1:0-5201 GCA_044239355.1 Ilumatobacteraceae bacterium | reverse complement strand
CACGCTCATGCCAAGGGCTAGATGGCAAACCTGCATAGTTAATGGATGACACTTCTTTGCGTGTTTGCAAGAACTCCACAACTTTTGCAGTGTTCTCCCAGTGGCGATCCATACGCAACGACAATGTCTCAATGCCTTGCAAAATGCTCCACGCATTGAATGGGCTCACTGCCATTCCCAAGTCGCGCAATAACTGCACGCGTGCTTTGATAATGAATGCACCGGCACCAAGTGCTGGCCAATATGCAAGACCGTGGTAGCTCGGATCTGGCTCGGTGAAGTTCGGGAAACGTCCACTTGCACCGAAGTCAAACTTGCCGCCATCCACAATGCCACCAGCAATGGATGTTCCGTGTCCACCTAAGAACTTGGTCATCGAATGCACAACAATGTCTGCTCCCCATTCCAATGGGCGAATGCCATATGGTGTGGGCACGGTGTTGTCGAGCATCAATGGCACACCTACATCGTGTGCAACCTTGGAGACGCCTTCAATGTCGAACACGTCATTGCGTGGGTTGGCAAGCACTTCGCCAAAGAACAACTTGGTGTTGTCTTTCACTGCGCTCTTCCACTGAGCAAGATCGTGTGGGTCATCCACGAAGGTGACGTCGATTCCCATCTTGGGCAATGTGTAATGCAACAAGTTGTATGTGCCACCATAGAGCGATGGTGATGCCACAATGTGGCCACCTGTTTCCACCACATTCAAAATGGCAAGAGTTTCTGCGCTTTGACCAGAAGACACCACAAGAGCACCGGGCAAGCCCACAGCTGTTGCAGTGCCACCTTCAAGAGATGACAAACGTGCTTCGAGAACTGCTTGGGTGGGGTTCATGATGCGGGTGTAGATGTTGCCAATTTCTGCCAAGGCAAAAAGATTGGCGGCATGTTGTGCATCACGGAATTGATACGCAGTTGTTTGATAAATCGGAACAGCTCGTGCACCCGTGGTGGGGTCAGAAATTTGTCCGGCGTGGATTTGGCGGGTTTCAAAACCCCAGTTGGCTTCACTCATAGCGAGGAACCATAGCGCCTAAAAGCCGACTAAACAAGTCGGGAATTGTGAACCCTGTGTTTCGTAGTGCGGAAATGAAAAAGCCCCGGGTCACCGAAGTGATCCCGGGGCTTTTTACTGAAATCAATCAGCCGCCAGAAACTTCTGACACAGACTTCTTGCCAGCTGACAACCACGGCATCATGCCGCGCAAGCGCTTGCCCACTTCTTCAATGGGATGCTTAGCTCCTGCTTCGCGCAATGCATTGAAATTCACGCGACCAGTCTCTGATTCCTTCACCCATTCGCGAGCAAACTTGCCGGACTGAATTTCCTTGAGGATCTTTTGCATTGCCTTCTTGGTGGCAGGTGTAATCACGCGTGGTCCACGTGTGACGTCACCGTATTCAGCGGTATCCGAGATGCTGTAACGCATGCCGGTGATTCCCTCTTCATACATCAAGTCCACAATCAACTTCACTTCGTGCAAGCACTCGAAATACGCCATCTCTGGCTGGTAGCCAGCTTCGGTCAGTGTTTCAAAACCAGCCTGCACCAATGCAGCAACGCCACCACACAAAACTGCTTGTTCGCCGAACAAGTCTGTTTCTGTCTCTTCGGTGAAGGTTGTTTCAATCACGCCAGAGCGTGCGCCACCAATTGCTTCTGCATAGGAAAGTGCCAAGTCTTTGGCCTTGCCAGTGAAATCTTGCTCCACTGCAATCAATGCGGGAACACCGCCGCCTTCTGTGTAGGTGCGACGCACCAAGTGGCCTGGGCCCTTGGGTGCAATCATGATCACGTCCACGTTCTTTGGTGGCTTAATGCGGTTGAAGCGAATGTTGAAACCGTGTGCGAAAGCCAATGCTTTACCGGGCTTCATGTAACGCTTGATGTGCGCCTGATAGGTGGCCTTTTGCTCGGTATCGGGCATGGTCAACATGACCAGGTCTGCCCACTTGGCAGCATCTGCGATGGTCTTTACGGTGAGACCAGCAGCTTCAGCTTTTGCAGCTGATGCGGAGCCTTCACGCAAACCCACCACTACTTGCACGCCACTGTCGCGCAAGTTCAATGCATGAGCATGGCCTTGTGAGCCATAACCAATAATTGCTACTTTTTTGCTACGAATCAGCGCGGGATCTGCGTCTTTTTCGTAATACATCTTTGCTGCCATCAGCTTGCCTTTCCCTTGGTGGCACTCTTTCGTGCCTCTCGGTCCAATCGGGGCAGAGCGACTCTGCCCGTTCTTTGGCTCTCCACAATGCCATATTCACGCAACAATTCCTCAAAATCGTCGAGTTTCTGAGGAGTTCCGTCCACAGAAATGGTCAAAACGTCGGTTCCGACGGCCAAAACCTTGGCCTCAAAGATGGCAACCAGCTCGGTGACCTGGCTACGCAGGTCCCCATCGGCCTTCACGGTGACCATCATCAGCTCGCGCTCTACGGTCTTGCGGGGGTCCAATTCGGTGATCCGCACCACGTCAATCAACTTGAACAGCTGTTTGACGATCTGTTCCAGCGGAGTTGCCGAGATATCGACCACGATGGTGATGCGGCTGTAGTGGGCGTCTTCGGTGGGGGCAACAGCAAGTGAATAGATGTTGTAGCCGCGACGTGCAAACAAACCCGAGACACGTGCGAGCACGCCGGGTCGGTTTTGCACCAGCACCGACAAGATGTGGTGACGATGCGAATCGCCGTAGGGGTTGTTGGTGTTAATTGTTGTCACTTGAGGAACTCCCTGCGACTTTCTTGTGATGGATGCAACAACACCTCGTCGTTGCTTGCCCCAGCAGGCACCATCGGGAACACTTTTTCAAATTCTTCCACTCGGAATTCAACAACCACACTGCGGTCGTTAATGGAGTTTGCTTTTGCAATTGCGGCGTCCACTTCTTCGGGTGATTCCACACGAATGCCCACACAACCCATTGCTTCTGCCCACTTCACAAAGTCTGGGCAACCAGAAAGATCCACTTCGGAATAACGTTCGCCATAGAACATCTCTTGCCATTGGCGCACCATTCCCAAATAGGTGTTGTTCAAAATTGCAATCTTCACGTGAATGCCTTCGGTGGTTGCAGTCACCAATTCTTGTGCGGTCATCTGGAAACAACCGTCACCGTCAATTGCCCACACTGTTGCTTCGGGCTTTGCAGCCTTTGCACCAATTGCAGCCGGCACAGCAAAACCCATAGTTCCAAGACCACCAGAGTTCACCCATGTGTAGGGCTTATTGAATTTCCAGAACAACGAACTCCACATTTGATGTTGGCCAACGCCTGCAACCAAAATCGTGTCGTCTGTTGCAGCATCGCGCAATCTCTCCAAGCAATACTGCGGCTTCAAACGAGCGCCGGGTTCTGCTTGGTCATAAGTCAACGGGAATTGTTCACGCCAACCGTTCACACGTGAGCGCCACGGAGTGATGTCGGCTTGTACTGCACCATCGGCCAGCATCTCTTTCACTGCTTTGACGATTTCTTCAACAACTAAACGACAATCGCCCACAATCGGCACGTCGGGCTTGCGCACTTTGCCTTGTTCTGCTGGGTCAATGTCTACGTGAATGATCTTTGCGTCGGGCGCAAATGACGACACTTTGCCGGTCACACGGTCATCGAAACGTGCGCCCAATGCACACAACAAATCTGCTTTTTGCATTGCAGTAATTGCTGTTGCGGTGCCGTGCATACCGGGCATGCCGTAACACAGTTCATGATCATCGGGGAATGCACCACGTGCCATCAATGTGGTCACAACCGGGATCTGCAACAGCTCTGCTAATTCGCGCACAGCTTCAGCAGCACGTGCTTTCAAGACGCCACCACCGAGATACAACACGGGTTGTTCAGAAGAGAGCAACAACTTGGCTGCTTCGCGAATCATGCGTGAGTGACCCTTAGTGGTGGGGCGATAGCCAGGCAACGCTTCCAACACTTCTTCATCGGTTGGCCAATTCCATTCCATCTTGTTTTGCAAAATGTCTTTAGGAAGATCCACCAACACAGGACCGGGGCGTCCTGTTGTTGCAATGTGGAATGCTTGGCGAATCGCCATGGGGATGTCTTCTGCGCGCATCACCAATTCGTTGTGTTTGGTCACGCTGCGCGTAATGCCCACGGTGTCGCATTCTTGAAACGCATCTGTGCCAATTGCGGTGGTGGAGACCTGACCGGTGATGCACACCATAGGAATGGAATCCATAAACGCATCACACAGTGGCGTCACCATGTTGGTGGCAGCAGGTCCACTCGTCACCATGGCAACACCGGGGCGACCCGTCACGTGTGCATAGCCCTGGGCCATGTGGCCGGCACCTTGTTCATGGCGCACAAGAATGTGGCGAATCGATGACTTCAACAGTGGGTCATAGGCAGGCAAAATGCAGCCGCCGGGAAGACCAAACATTGTCTCTACGTTTTCAAGCTCGAGAGAACGGATGAGTGCTTCTGCTCCGGTGAGTATCTCTTTTGCGGACATGTGATGTCTCCTGGTGTCTTGGGAGTTGTGTGGGTTCTAGAAAATCGGACGAGAAATGAAAAAACCACCCGTCTGGGTGGTTCCAAGCGCGCAGACGAAGTCGGCGCGCTACTGAAGTACTACTACAAGGCTGCTGGCAGTGGTTTCCTTAGTCATCTCTGACATTCTGCCACTGTGGATAACGGGTTCGCAACCCCCAAAACCTTGTCCTCACGGAAGAATCCTCGGGCCGCCACCACCGCCAGGGCCAGGGCGAAAGCCACGAGTCCGGCGTTGAACTGCAGGGCCGTCACCACATCGCCCGATGCCAGGTGCAAGCTGGCACGAGTGGCCCCACATAACGGACATGCCACACCAAACACAATCTGCGAGGGGCATGTGGTGGGTTGGGTCTCCATGGTGACCGCAACCCAGCGTGTGAGTGGGGCTGCCAGCACTACGCCGGCAAACCCCCACTGCATAAACGACAATCGTTTTTTTAGAACCATGCCTTGTCGCCGTTGGCGTATGTCGACTCAAAATCGGCGTCGTCTTTAGTGAGATAGATGATGCCTTCAATGAGAGCAATCACACCCGTGACGAGTGGACCAATAAAGAGGAAACAAAATCCCACCACTGTGATCACCAACATGATGATGCCGGCGGTCTTTTGATTTTTGCCACCGAGATAAAACTTGTGAATCCCAAACGACCCCAGAAAAATCGCCAGCAGTCCT
>JBIIBO010000012.1:0-62157 GCA_044239355.1 Ilumatobacteraceae bacterium | reverse complement strand
AGGCTGTTCCCGCACCAGATGCCATCCGAGTTGTCTCCTTGTTGTCATGGAAATATGGCGACCCCGCCTATCTGATTGCACAAGATCTGGGTCTTTCGCCACGCGAGACCGCTCTTTCCTCTATGGGTGGTAACACACCTCAGACTCTTGTCAATACGGCATCACGGCAGATTGCCGCCGGAGAGATCGACCTTGTCATCCTCACCGGGGGCGAAACCACCCGCACGCGGGCTCGCTTCAAAAAGGCCGATCAAGAACCACAGTGGCGCACCACCGATCATCAGCCGGCTTTGGCCTCTGAAGATCTCACCATGAACATGCCCGAAGAGCTCGCCCGCAAAATCATGATGCCCATTCAGATTTATCCAATGTTTGAAACTGCACTTCGCGCACGTGCGGGACGTTCCGTACAAGACCACCAGATGTATATCAGTGAGTTGTGGTCACGTTTTAGTGCGGTGGCTGCAACTAACCCCAACGCATGGACACGCACTGCCTTTAGCGCACAAGAAATTCGCACACCTTCGGCAACCAATCGCATGATTGGTTTTCCGTACACCAAGTACATGAACTCCAACAACGATGTGGATATGGCCGCGGCTCTCATTTTGTGTTCCGCAGAAAAGGCAACTGCACTTGGCGTGCCTCGGGATCGTTGGATTTTTCCGCAGTCAGGTAGCGATGCACATGAACACCCCTTCGTGTCGCACCGCAATCATTTTTATGACACTCCCGCAATCGAACTTGCAGGTCGTCGAGTTCTAGAACTTGCAGGGCTCACCATTGACGACATTGATCTTGTTGATTTGTATTCGTGCTTTCCTGCAGCTGTGCAATTAGGAGCACAATCACTGGGACTCGATATCAATAGCCAACTCACACGCACCGGTGGGCTTCCTTTTGCAGGTGGCCCATGGAATAACTACGTCATGCACGCCATTGCCACGTTGACGTCAGAATTACGCGAAGGAAAAGGAACAACTGGCCTGATCTGGGCAAACGGCGGCTACACCACCAAACACGCTTTTGGTGTGTACGCCACCACTCCACCAGCACAGGGCTTTGCATACGACTACCCACAAGATGCAATTGATGCACTTCCTAGTCGCACACTCGCTTTGCCCGCAGAGGCCGCCGGCCAAGCAACAGTGGAGGCCTATTCAGTGATGCATGATCGCGATGGCAATCCAGAGCGTTCCATCGCCTCATGTCTTCTTGATGATGGGCGTCGCGCCTGGGCCGACAGCACCGATGTTGGACTGGGACGCGACATGTGCGAGAACGAATGGGTGGGCAAGCGCATTCGTATGGATGCAACAGGTACCCTGCTCGCGTGAGCGATACATTTCCTCGCCAGTACGCACGCACTCAACGCCTCACCTTGGGTGAGCCGCGCAGTTTTGCGGTATCCACCGATGGGGAACGTGTTGTTTTTGCACGATCAAGTTCTGGAGTGGACAACATCAATGCACTGTGGGTTCTCGACACTGCAACCCGTACAGAACGCCTTGTTCTTGACCCTCGCACACTCGGCAACGATGTGGGTGCACTCACCGCCGAAGAACAACGACGACGCGAGCGAGCCAGAGAAGGTGCTAGCGGGATAGTGAGTTATTCATGCGATCGTGATGTGCGTCAAGCCGTCACCATCTTGGGTGGCTATGTCGTTGTTGTAGATCTCATCACCGCAGTCATCACCACTCCCGATATTGCACCAGGCGTTTTCGATGTGCGTCTCTCCCCTGATGGCACACAGTTGTCCTATCTACGAGGAAAGAGTTTGTGTGTTGCCACCCTTGCCGGCAATGAACGTGTACTTGCAACAGAAACATCCGACACCGTGTCTTGGGGCAGTGCTGAATTCATTGCTGCCGAAGAAATGGGGCGCTTCCGGGGCTACTGGTGGTCCCCCGATGGAACCCATATTGCTGCATGTCGAGTGGATGTTTCATCGGTTCAGGTGTGGCACATCGCAGATCCCGCCCACCCACATGCTGCAGCGATTGAACATCGCTATCCCCAAGCGGGAACACCAAATGCAGAAGTGACACTGCACCTCATCAATACCGACACAGCTGCCCTCACACATGTGCACTTCACAGAGCCATACGAATATCTCACCCACGTCAGTTGGGCAGCCTCAGGCCTCATTGCGCAAACACAAACTCGTGATCAACAACGAGTTGATGTGTGGTCCATCAATACAGACAACGGCGAGACCGAGCTACTGCTCACCGATACAGACCCATCGTGGGTAGAAATATTGCCCGGCCTTCCACAACTTCTCCCCGACGGTCGAGTTGTCACAGCCACAGATCGAGCCGGCACGAGATGTCTGTGCGTGGATAACACGCCCATCACTCCTACACATCTGCAAGTGCGCTCACTGGTCAGCATTGGTGAGGAAATTGTGTGTATTGCTAACGATGTTGCAACTCCATGGATTCAAAATGTGTATTCCATTGACGTGTTGACAGGGGTAGTCACACCACTTACCCAAGGAAACGGCATTGTGTCTGCCACTGGATCTGCCCAATGTCTTGTGTTGCGAGAATCCACTCTCGATACAGAACGAGCATCTCTTACTGTGCGACACAATGGGCGCGACATTGCACTCACCTCTCTTGCAGAGACACCTTTGGTGTCGCCGAATGTGCATCTCACCACTGTGGGATCGCGCAACATCCCTGTTGCTATTTTGACCCCTCGCAATGCAGGCAATGGTCCTTTCCCTGTTCTCTTTGATCCCTACGGTGGCCCACATGCACAACGAGTAGTTGCATCACGTGCGGCATATCTTTCCTCACAGTGGTTTGCCGACCAAGGTTTTGTTGTGGTGATTGCAGACAATGTGGGCACACCTGGCAAAGGTAGTGATTGGGAGCGCGGCGTACACAACGACCTCGCTGCACCTGTTCTTGCCGATCAATTAGAAGTTCTCGATGCATTGCCTGCCCTAGAACCCCGTGCCGACATCACACGCGTGGGAATTCGAGGTTGGAGCTTTGGTGGTTACCTTGCAGCACTTGCTGTCATTCGCCGCAGCGATCGTTTTCATGCAGCAATTGCAGGAGCCCCTGTCACTGACTGGCACCTCTACGACACCCACTACACAGAGCGATACCTGGGCCACCCCGCGCAAAATCCCTCGGCGTATTTGGCAACGTCGCTATTGGAAGATGTCTCGCAATTGACTCAACCACTTTTGCTGATTCACGGTCTTGCTGATGACAATGTCGTTGCAGCACATACGTTGCAGTTGTCGTCGATACTTCTTGCTGCCGGAAAAACCCATGAGGTATTGCCCTTATCTGGAGTGACACATATGACTCCGCAAGAAGAAGTTGCAGAAAACTTACTTCTGCATCAACTTGCATTTCTTCAACGTCATCTGGCGTAACAGCCAAAGTGCATCCAGCGTGCACTTATGTCTTCAGAAAACCTGTCACGAATCTTTCACGATCGGCCAAATCACGATGAATGTCCACATCAACTAAATCATTGTCAAGAAAAAGTTTTTGCACTACAGCGCCCTGTTGATGCCCCATTTCGATTGCCAACATTCCACCTGGGCGAAGCCACAGCTTTGATTGATGCACAATGTGCGTGATGTCATCTAGGCCATCATCACCTGAGAACAACGCGCTATGTGGCTCCCAATTCCTCACAGAAGAATCCACTTCCACATCATCTAGGGCGATGTAGGGCGGATTAGCAACGATGATGTCAAAAGAATTCTTCTGCTCCTGTGGCAAGGCATCACACCAGTTACCTTCGGCGAATCGTGCACGGGCCGCTACCCGACCAATACCTACCGCATTTGCACGCGCCACATGAAGTGCATCTTGGGACACATCTGTCATCCACACTGTGCATGATTCATATGGCATCTCAGACAACACAGCCAGACCAATTACTCCAGAACCAGTTCCAAGATCTGCAATGAGAACTTCTCGTCCAGTTGCATGCACTCTGCGACCCTGCTCAATCACCATCCCTGCCAACATTTCGGTTTCAGGCCGGGGAATAAGTACCCGTGAATCCACCATCACATCGAGATATCGAAAAGCCCAACGCCCCATTACATATTGCAATGGTTCGCCAGTATCCAACCTGGCCAACATTGCATCTAGATGAGACACACAACGTGTTGTTGCGAACTCATCGAATATCTCATCAAACTCCACACCGTCGGCACCACTGGCGTGTTCACACAACCAGCGCGCCGTCACGCGATTACCGCAGCGATCAACTGTCTCGCTCAACAACTGGCGCCATGTGCGATGGGTATCAGAATTAGGCATTTTCAGAAAGTTGACGCGCACGAAGATCTGCTGTCAATGCATCGATTACTGCATCTAAATCGCCCCCTAGGGCTGCTTGCAGTTGGTACAAAGTAAAGCCAATACGGTGATCTGTGATGCGATTCTCTTTGTAGTTATACGTGCGAATCTTTTCACCTCGGCCACCGCCACCAATTTGAGCTCGGCGTTCAGCAGATGCTTGTGCCTCTTGCTCATCTTGTCGCAACTTCAAAAGACGCGAACGAAGAACTGTCATAGCGCGAGCACGGTTTTGCAACTGGCTTCGCTCATCTTGCATAGCAACCACCAAACCCGTGGGTTTGTGGGTAATACGCACAGCGGAGTCCGTGGTATTGATGTGCTGGCCACCAGCACCTGATGCGCGATACACATCAATTTGTAAATCATTGGTGTCGATATCGACATCTACTTCTTCGGCTTCAGTCATTACTGCAACAGTTGCCGATGAGGTATGAATCCGGCCTTGGGCCTCTGTGGCAGGCACACGCTGCACGCGATGTGGTCCGCCTTCGAATCTCAAACGACTCCATGCATCATCACCCTTAAACAAAAGAGTCGCCTGATTCACTCCGCCCATGTCGGATGGGTCTGACTGAATGACTTCTACGCCCCAACTACGTCGTGCGGCATAGGCGACATACATTTCCATAAGGTCACGAGCAAAAAGGTTGGCCTCTTCCCCGCCCTCGGCCCCACGGATTTCCATCAGAACGTTTTTCCCATCGTTGGGATCAGGTGGAAGCATCAACACCTTTAGTTCTTCTTCTAAATCTTCTACGCGCTGTTCAGCCGCGGTTGCTTCAGCACGAAATGCATCTCGATCTGCCCCTGACATCTCATTCATCAGTTCCTTGGCAGCTTCTGCATCCCCTTGGGCTGTGCGTAAATCACGAATGCACTGAACAAGCGGGGTCAGTTGTTTGTATTTCCGTGAAGCTTCGCGTAGGCGATTTTGATCCCCCAAAACTTCAGGGCTGCCGAGACTGACTTCCAACTCGAGATAGTCCCTCTCAATTGATGCCAGCCGGTCATTCATACACCCCACAGGCTACGGCACATGATGTGACTTACTTCTTGACGAGCTCGCGATACATAAAGGCTCCCGTGGACGGCAAGAACTCGTACTCACCTCGTGCACTAGTTCGACGTTGAGTGAATCCGTTGGCAAAGATTTTGCCCTTTTGCACATCTACATCTGGAGATGGCAGAACCCTGGTTGTGGTGCGACCATTGTTGATATCCACCCAGCCCCATTTACACACATCTTCCAAGCCCCACAAGTACGCAAAGAACGCACCAAAAGTTTGGGTGCGCGGGCGCAGTTCATCGGCATAGACAACAAAGAAATCCAATACTCCGTCGTTGGTGTAATCGTGTGTGTACACCTTTTGGGGAAGCTGACCTCTTCCGCCTTCAAGAAGTGCCGAATCGTCATTCCAACGCACACCGTCCCACCAATACATGGTCAGACTTTCCTCGGTAATCATCATGGCTCGAGATCCACATTCACCTGTGGAGACTTCCGATACATCTAAAACCTCATAGGACTGCACAAATTGATTCCATGCCGCAACGTCGGCGCCTTCGGTCCAAGCAACCGTTGTCGAAGGCGCAACAGTGGACTCGGGCACAGATGACACTGCCGAAACATTGGGGTCATCAGAATTACGGGAACTGCACGAGACAGATACAGCAACAAGGCAAGCAATGCTTATGCATGTCTTCCAATGACTTCTCTTCTTCATTGCGCTTTTATCTCTCATCCAACGACAAAAATGTTGTCGTCATCACAGTTGCACTTGCCATTGTGCGCAAAGAAGCCACCACATCTTGTGGTCGTGCCACAATCATCACTGACTCACAGGAATACTGAAGTGCTGCATCCACAGAGAAAGTCACCACATCAAGATCGATACCGTGCACAAAGACAACTGCAGTTGTTGTTCCATCTGTCTTTTTACCAAGAGCCACGCATGGCACTGAATCTTTGACATTTGTTCTCCGAACAGGTGGATCAATTCGCGTCAGCGATAAAAACCCAAGTGCGGCGGGTTCTTGCAGTGCTCTCCAGCGAGCAAATCTTTCCGGAGCAATGTGGTTATAGGGGTGAAACGGTGCACCCTCCACGCGGTGCACACCGACCGTGGCTACTACATCTGCAATTGATTCATGAATAGGCCGTGCTTGATGTACGAGCGCATATGTTTCGCGATCATGTGCCCCGATTCCCACTTCAATGCGAGCCTCGTTGGTGTGTTCATCATCAACCACGCGACAAATTTCCAAACCGCGCACTTCGCCCACAACAACGCCCCACTCCACCAAGGACTCTGCGCCTGCAGCGTCAATCTGGGAAATCAACGCACTATGAGAATCAGAAGCACGTACCAATTCTTGATGAGGCTCTGCAATTGCCGGAAGAAGACCATTTCCTTCTACGTGCCACACCGAGATCGGCAATTCAAAGCCGCTCGCTCTACGAACAAGCACTCCGGAGTGATTATCTACAACAAGATGAAGAGGTCGTGAGTACTTTGAGGCCCACGCAATTGCTGGACCTAGTGCATGTGATGCATCGCCATCAACCAAGATCCATACGGCGTCATCACACACAAGTGCAGCGCCAAGCCCACATGGCTCTTGGGTATAAGAAGCAGCATCAATCCCAAGATGTTGACCAATCAGCGCCGCCAACTTCACTGAAAGAAGCCGAGAACGGCGTTGCGCATCGTTGTCGCTCATAAAAGACAAATAATGATGTGCACCATGCAGGTGCACACACCTCGTTATTCGGTTGGCTTGGAGCTCTTTGCGCGCTGACCGTAACGCTTGTTGAAGCGCTCTACTCGGCCACCTGTGTCTACAAGTTTTTGCTTACCAGTAAAGAATGGATGGCACTCGTTGCACAATTCAAGGGTGAACGAGCCACCTTTGCTGCTGCGGGTCTCAAAACTGTTTCCACATGAACACTTCACGGTGACGTTGGTGTACTCAGGATGGGTATCGCTCTTCATGTCTCTGGCATCTCCTCGAAACGGACTCTTGAGTGTATCGGCAACTAGGCGCCGGGCGTCTTGGCGATTTCGGCCAAGAATTCGTCGTTGGTACCAAAGGTTTTCAGGCGGTCCATCAGCATTTCCAGCCCTGGAGCGGGGTTTCCGTCCTGTGCAAGACCTGACAGAACACGGCGCAACTTCCAGACCAGCTGCAACTGCTTGCGTTCAAACAACAGCTCTTCGTGGCGGGTACTTGAGGCATCCACGTCGATTGCAGGGAACACACGGCGCTCTGCAATGCGACGATCAAGTCGCAATTCCATATTGCCTGTTCCCTTGAACTCTTCAAAGATGGCTTCATCCATGCGGCTGTTTGTCTCCACAAGTGCTGTTGCCAAAATTGTCAACGATCCGCCTTCTTCAACGTTGCGGGCCGCACCAAAGAATTTCTTCGGTGGGTACAACGCACCGGCATCAATACCACCGGACATAATTCGACCGCTTGCAGGCGCTGCCAAGTTGTATGCACGCGACAAACGGGTAATGCCGTCGAGGATGATGACAACATCTTCACCCATCTCCACCATGCGCTTTGCTTTCTCAATTGTCATCTCTGCAATCTGAGTGTGCTCATCACTTGGACGATCAAAAGTTGATGCAATAACTTCGCCCTTCACAGTGCGACGCATGTCAGTTACTTCTTCAGGACGTTCATCAATCAACAGAACAATCAATTTCACTTCAGGGTTGTTCTTTTCAATGGATGCAGCGATGGTTTTCATCACTGTGGTCTTTCCTGCCTTTGGAGGAGACACAATCAATCCACGCTGTCCCTTACCAATAGGTGCGATCAAGTCGATGATTCGCGCCGTCATATTGGTGGGGTCGCGAGGGTCTTCCATCTTGAGTTTGTGATCAGGGAACAACGGTGTGAGATCTTCAAAACGAGGACGCTGACGAGCCTTTTCAGGATCAACACCATTGACAGAATGAATCTCCAACATCGCTGGGTTTTTTTCATTGCGACCAGCTGGACGTGAAAGACCAGTGACATGGTCGCCCTTGCGCAAACCGAATTGGCGTGTCAATTTCACAGGGATGTAGGCATCATCGCGTGTGGGCTTGTATCCACCAATACGCAAGAAGCCGTAGCCCTCATCACGCAAATCGAGGTAACCCTCAACTTGAACTGGGTCATTGCTCACTGATTCAGAAATTCCTTCTGGACCTTCGTAACGATCATCACCTTGCGGGCCTTCGTCGCGACCA
The DNA here is from genome assembly GCA_044239355.1 of Ilumatobacteraceae bacterium. Taxonomy (GTDB): domain Bacteria; phylum Actinomycetota; class Acidimicrobiia; order Acidimicrobiales; family Ilumatobacteraceae; genus UBA2093. Next base: position 53,567 of record JBIIBO010000012.1, on the reverse strand, counting down.
TTTCGCCCGCGGCGACGACGATTGCGATTGTTGCGATTTCCTCGCCCCTCTTCCCAATCACCTTGACGTTGCTGATTCTGTTGACCTTGACCTTGACGTTGTTGGTTCTGACCACCTTGACGAGGACCACGCTCACCGCGATCGCCACGATCGTTGCGACCAGAACCACCAGGGCTTGCGGTCTGCAATTCTCCGAGTCGACCTTCGTGTTGAGCTAACTCAATCTCCCACTCAGCAAGTGGTTCACCATCAGCACCGAGATACACGGTTGGCTCTGATTGTGCCGGTGCTTTGCCACGTCGCGGTGTATCGCTTTGGGTCTCGTCATCATCTTGGTCATCATCGCGCTCAGCTTTTTCTGCTCGTGCGGGTTTCTCAGCACGTGCAGGCTTCGGCTTTGGAGTCGCCTCTGGCACTCCAGTTTTTTCCAAAATCTTTTCCACCAAAATGGCCTTTGATGCGCGACCAGAGGTCTTCACACCAAGCGCGGCAGCAATAGCCATCAGTTGGTCTTTGTCTTTTGATTCAAGTGCGGATTTCTCCAGGGCTTCAGCAGCCATGTTTTCCTGCTTTCCTATGGTCTTTGTCAAAGACCAACGTGGGGATTGTTGCAATGCACCGGGGTGCGTTACACACGGGGATTCTCGACCCCCCTCTACGAGGGCGGGGAGAACTCGGACAACCGAGCAAAGACAACCTTAGCCACATCCATGCCCGATAACAACAACCCCACCTGCCAAGACATCTCATAAGGGGCGCTGGTACCGTTCCTTGTTGTGTTCAAATTGACTCTTTCAGTGCTGGCCACAGTTGTATTTGTAGGTGCGTGTTCATCGTCTAGCGCCAACGAATTTGAGTCTTTCTGTGATCTCTCCATCCGCATGGATGCCGCAAGCGCCGGACCACACGGCCAGGACCCAGGCGCCATCACTGACCCTGAACGCATGAAAGAACTGCGAGCCACAATCTCTGACATTGCATTACAAATGCGTGATCAAAGCCCCGCCGACATCAAAGATGATGTGGCCACCATGGTGGACAGCATCATCGCAATGGACAAAGTCTTTAGTGAGAACAACTATGACTTAACGGCAATGGCTCGCATTGAAGAAGTGCGTAACACACTTGATGCCATCTCTGCAGACCCCAAAGTGGTGGAAGCCAAACAGCGTTACGGCGCGTTTATGGAAAAGAACTGCGGACCGCAGAGTTAACAACGCACTATCGATGAGTGGAGGCGACATAAGCCTCGACAGCGTCAAGATCGTTAGGAAGATCCACGGTGCGCTCTGGAAGATCAAAAAGATTGGCCAAATGTTCGGGTAGTTCTGGCCTAATTCCTGTTGCTCTTTCCACTGCATCAGGGAATTTCGCGGGGTGAGCTGTGGCCAACGTCAACATTGGTACGCCATCTTCAGCAAATTCACGTGCAGCTTTCACACCCACTGCAGTGTGAGGATCTATCTGCATTCCCGTGCTTTCAAAAACAGACCGCATCGTGGCCAACGTGTCGTGATCACTTGCACGGGCAGCGCGGAATGTGGGTGCAATCCATCGTGCAAATTGATCAGGCTCAACTCCCATCGTGCCCATCTGACGGAACCGCGCCAATTGAGATGCAGTGACAGCTCCGTCGCGATCATTCATCTCAAAAAGCAAACGCTCAAAGTTTGAGGACACTTGGATATCCATACTCGGGCTCAATGTGGGATGCACAGTGGTCGCATTCATCGATTGAGATTCAAAAAAACGAGTCAAAATATCGTTCTGATTTGATGCAACGATGAGATGACGAAGTGGTGCGCCCATTTGTTGGGCAATCCAACCACTTAACACGTTGCCAAAATTGCCCGTTGGCACAGTGACGTCTATTGGCCCGCCTAGTTGGCGTGTTGCTTCTACGTAATACACCACCTGGGCCATCACTCTGGCCCAGTTAATGCTGTTCACTGCTGAGAGATTGTGTGTTTCGCGAAATTCAGCATGATTAAACATTGCCTTGACTAAGTCTTGGCAATCATCAAAGGTTCCATCAATTGCAACTGTGCGCACATTGGGTGAATCCACTGTGGTCATCTGTCGGCGCTGCACGTCGCTCACTCGACCTTTGGGATACAAAATAACGATGTCTACATGTGCGCAATTCTTTACGCCATCAATTGCCGCACTCCCCGTGTCACCACTGGTCGCTCCCACAATCGTGACTTTTTCTCCACGACTCGACAAAATATGGTCAAAGAGTCGACCCAACAATTGAAGTGCAACATCTTTGAAAGCAAGCGTGGGACCGTGAAAAAGCTCCATAAGTTGGTGCCCTGGTTCTAGATCAACAATCGGAACTACATCTGGATGGCGAAAAGTATCGTAGGCCTCAGTGATCAATCGTGACAATGTGCCTTGATCAATGTCATCTCCCACAAATGGTGAAATAACTTGCATTGCGACATCGGTGTATCGATTAGCTCGCGAATTGGGCAATTGTGGCCATGACTCTGGGACGTACAAACCACCATCGGTTGCTAACCCCGCAAGTACAACATCTGCAAAACCCAGAACAGGTGCATTACCCCTCGTGGAGACATACCTCACGGAATCAACCACCGATGACGCGCAACAAGCCAGATGCGCGACGCACTACGGACAACTTGCGCAACTCGCTCACGCATGTCTGCACATCGGCCTCACGCGCAGTGTGTGTGATGAACACCAAGCGAGCATCACTTCCAATGCCCTCTTGTTCGGCTGCCCGAATGCTGACTCCATGTTGTGCGAACACACCTGTGATTTCATGAAGCACGCCAGGCTTGTCTTCCACATCAAGCCCAATGAGATATTCCGATGATGTTTCATCTATCGGCATGACAGGTACTCGAGAAAAAGAGCCGATCGTGCCGTGAGTTCCCTTGCGAAGATTCACCGCAGCGTCAATCACATCGCCCAGAACTGCAGACGCTGTGGGGAATCCACCCGCACCACGTCCATAAAACATCAACGACCCAACTGCGTCGCCTTCCACAAACACGGCGTTGTATGAATCACGCACACTGGCTAATGGGTGCGCCACTGGCACCATCGCTGGGTGCACGCGCACCGCGACAGTGTCTGAACCTTGAGTCTTTTCTGCGATGGCTAGCAACTTCACCACGTAACCAAGACGACGCGCGATTGCAATATCGGCGTCCGTCACAGCCGAGATTCCTTCGTGATACACATCGCCAGCAACTACTCGGGCGCCAAAAGAAATACTTGCAATAATCGCTGCCTTTGCTGCGGCATCAAAACCTTCCACATCGGCGGTCGGATCACGTTCTGCAAAACCAAGTCGTTGTGCTTCACTGAGCGCTGCTGAATAGTCTGCGCCTTCTTCGGTCATTTTGGTGAGAATGTAATTGGTTGTGCCATTCACAATTCCCATCACGCGCGTGACTGGTTCGCCACGTAGTGATTCACGCAACGCACGAATGAGTGGGATTCCGCCAGCAACAGCAGCTTCGAACAACAAGTCCACGCCCGCATTATCTGATTGAGCCCACAACTCATGACCCACATTGGCAAGTAATTCTTTGTTTGCAGTGACCACGGGTTTTCCGTGTGACAATGCCGTTGCAATCAATTCACGAGCGGGCTCGATACCACCAATAACTTCCACAATCAGATCCACAGTGGGATCATTGACCACAGCATGTGCATCGCGAGTGAGTACACCATCGGCCAACTCAACGTCTCGCTCTCGACTCACGTTACGTACCGCAACAGATGACACCTGAAGGCGAACACCAGTGCGCGCTTCAATCACATCTGCTTGACGTTCAACAAGTTGAATGAAGGCCGCGCCTACATGGCCACAGCCCAGTACGCCAATGCGCACAACAGATGAAGAAGGAGCAATAGCCATAGGTTTTTAGCCTAATTGCTTCATCTGCGAATTCTCACCCAAGTTATTTGGGCAGCCAATTATTGGTCAAGACGGACGAGATCTTCCAGTGATTCTCGGCGTACAACAAGGCGAGATGTGCCTTGCTGCACAAAGACCACCGCAGGACGCGGGACCTTGTTGTAGTTACTTGCCATCGAATAGCCATAGGCGCCCGTGACCGGCATAGCCAGGACATCACCCACAGCAATGTCGGGGTTTACTTGGGCATCGAGAATCAAGATGTCTCCACTTTCGCAATGCTTGCCCACAATGCGTGCAGATGATGTACGCGGCGCGCGCATATTTTTAGAGTCAAATACTTCGTACTCACTTCCGTACATCATCGGACGTGGATTATCACTCATGCCGCCATCTACCGACACATACCGGCGAATGCCATCAATGTCCTTCACGGTTCCCACCGAATAGACAGTCACGCCAGCAGATGCAACGATGCTTCGACCAGGTTCGACATACACCTTTGTGTTGTTCGGCAAGCGTGATGTCACGCGAGCGAGCACAGATGCCCACTGTTGCATCGAGGGTGCAGTTTCGCCAGATGTGTAGGCAACACCTAGTCCACCACCCATCGTGATTTCGGGTAACTCAAGCGGCAAGAAAAGATCGACCATCACTTTCCATGCGTCTTCAAAGTTGTCCACGTCAACAACATTCGAACCGATATGGCAGTGAATACCTACTAGTTCCATTGCAGACGAACCACGCGCGCGCTCCACGGCTCTATGTGCATCACCGTTGTTTAAGTTAAAGCCAAACTTGGAATCATCTTGGCCGGTGGACACGTATTCATGGGTGTGTACATGCACACCAGGAGTAATGCGTAGTTGTACACGCGGCGCCGGTAATCCAGTTGACACCAGTGTTTCAATGCGTTCTATTTCGTCAAAACTGTCCACCACGATGTGACGCACGCCAATTTGGAGCGCAGTGCGCAGTTCCTCGTCACTTTTGTTGTTGCCGTGCAACACACAGCTAGACGCAGGAACTCCCGCAGTTAAGGCAACGAAAAGTTCCCCGCCAGTTGCGACGTCGAGCAAAAGACCTTCTTCATAGGCAAGTTTTGCCATTGCAACACAGAGAAAAGCCTTTGATGCGTAGATCACATTGTCTGCACCAAATGCAGCAACTGCTTCATTGCAGGTTTCACGCAAATGTTGTTCGTCGTAGATGAATACAGGTGTTCCATATTCATTCACAACATCGACAACACGCATTCCACCAATAGATAAAACACCGTCAGTGTCTACGGCACTGTGTCGCGGGAAAAGTGAAATTTCTTTCATTACATCTGCTCCGGAGCATCGATACCCAAAAGATTAAGAGCTTGTTCAATAACACGGGCGGTGGCATCACACAAAGCAAGACGAGACATGCGCAAGTCGTCTGTTTCGGCTTTAAGAACTGAACAGTGTTCATAAAATGCGGTGAAATCGGTGGCCACATCAAACACGTATGTGCACAACTTGTGCGGACTCAACGTATCCACCATTTCCCAGACAGCAGCATCAAAGCGCAGCAGTCTCATGGCGAGGGTTTTTTCGCGCGGATCATCAAGGCTGGGGACTACATTGCGCACTTGATCACGAGAAACACCTGCACGACGGAAAATACTGCAAATACGTGCGTGTGCATATTGCAGATAAGGCGCCGTGTTGCCATCAAACGACAACATGCGTTCCCAATCAAAGATGTAATCCTTCACTCTGTCGGTCGAGAGATCAGAATACTTCACAGCACCAATGCCAATCATGCGCGCCACCACATCGCGTTCCTCAGAACTCATTGCAGGATTCTTCTCTGCAATTGCCGCATCTGCGCGCTCAACGGCCTCATCTAGCAATGCGGCCAACTTCACGGTCTCGCCTGATCGGGACTTCAGCATTTTTCGATCTGCACCTAAGACGCTGCCAAAAGACACGTGATTCATAATGAATCCCTCGGGTAGCCAACCTGCTTTGCGCACCACTGCTTCCACCATTTGAAGATGTTGCGCTTGCGGTGCTCCCACCACATATAACAGCGACTGTGCCCCGAGGCGCTCCACACGATCAATCACACATGCAAGATCTGTTGTTGCATAGTTGTAACCACCATCACCCTTGCGAATAATCAAAGGCAGTGGCTCGTTATCACGATTTGTGAAGCCTTCGGCAAACACCACTTCTGCGCCATCGCTTATCTCTAGCAGACCGCCATCAGATAAACGCTGCACAACAGTCAGCAACAGATCGTTATATGCGCTCTCCCCCATGAGGTCATCATCTGTGAGCAAAACACCCAACTGTGAATACACCTTGTTGAAATATCGGGTGCTCTCTAGCACGAGTGTCTTCCACAATCGCATGGTGTCGTCATCGCCGCTTTGCAACATCACCACACGTTGGCGCGCACGATCTTTAAAAGAATCTGACTCTTCAAATTTTTGTCGGGCCTGCTTATAAAACCCGTCAAGATCGCCTACACCCAATTCATGGGCGGCGTTCTCTTCTCCTAGATCAATCAAATGTTCAATGAGCATGCCAAATGGTGTGCCCCAGTCGCCAATGTGATTTTCTCGCACCACGGTGTTGCCCACGTACGACAATGCGCGCACGAGTGCGTCACCAATCACTGTGGAACGCAAATGGCCCACATGCATTTCTTTAGCCACGTTCGGCGCTGAGTAATCAATCACAAAGGTGTGCGGGTCCGCGGCTGCTCGCACCCCGAGTCGATCGTTCTGCATTGCTGCAACAAGTTCACGTGCAAGAAAAGACCTTGTGAAGGTGACGTTGATGAAACCTGGACCGGCAACTTCGGTGGATTCGATCATGTCTGAGAGATCGCCAAGTGCATCAAGGGCTTTTGTAGCGACATCACGAGGAGACATTCCCAAAGACTTAGCTAATGAGAGCGCGCCATTTACTTGTGCATCGGCTCGTTCACTGGGTCGCACTACCGGGTCACAGGGCGCGTCAGCAACAGCACCAAATGCTGCTGCGAAACGATCAGCCAAGAGAACGAGTGGATCTGCCATGGGCTCTCCATTCTGCCTCGCATTTGACCTCGGCGGGTGTTCCATTTCGCACAGGACATAGAATGAGGGGCGAAAGTGATGTTTCCATCACGCTCACGTAGCTCAGCGGATAGAGCACTTGCCTCCGGAGCAAGGGGTCGCAGGTTCAATTCCTGCCGTGAGCGCCAATTCCATCGACACCCACGTCTGATGCCTACCTAGCTGGTCATTCCTTGAAGACCAACGAAAGCTCTGGACAATTCAATTTCACCCATGTGGCGCATGCCGTGTTGGTACAGCCAACATTCAATGCCATCAAGAACCGTGATGCCTTCAGGACCGGCTACGCGTGCTGAAAAGGTACTGGCAATCTGAGGTCCAAATGGACGAGGAATGACCAAGCGGGTCAGTTCTTCTGGTTGCAATTCTGCGAGATATTTCTCAATGCGTGCAAAGACCTTATTCATGTAGTCAATGAATGCTTCGTAGTTACCAATCTGCTGGACATGCATCTCTTCAACAGTTCTGTGCTTGCCATGATCGGGAACAGTCAGATTGATTGCGTCAAGAATTTCTTGATCACAGATGTACGGCTCACCTGTGAGGATCATCATTGATGAGTCAATCATGTTCACCCAGTGGAACAGTGAGAAGGCAATCGGCATCACGAGGTCTTTCTCGCGGTGATTCACTTGCTCAAGAGTCATCGTGGCGGTGGCATCTTCGTATAACGAAAACAATGCGCGAAATCGACGACGCAGTGAATCAAGAATGAGTTCATTCGACATGGTGTCCCCCTTTTGCCCGTGACGGGCTCTTTCTAAGTGTTCTACTATCGCGATGCATCTCGGGCATCGGAAACGAGTGCATTGAATTTTTTGTCGTCAAGAAAAACGAACACCGCTTCGGCTGATGCTGTGACGTGCCCGTCGTACACAATCTCGCCAGTCACGCGAAACTTACGCTCAAGAATCTCCTCAATACGCGCTTCCACCACAAGATCAGCATTAATGGGGGTTGGCCGCTTATAGGTGATGTTCAATGAGCCCGTCACACAGTTACGACCCGTGAGATGTCGAGTGCGTCCAAGCGCGTCATCTAGCAATGCGGCAATCATTCCACCGTGCACACATGCCGGTGGCCCTTGATACCCCTCATGAAACCGCACGTTTGCCGTAATGGAACGCGTGCCGTATTCATAACTCACTGGCGGTGCAATGGGATTCATCTCACCAGACAGCGGACTTCTCGTGTAGCGAACCTCTGAGTCTTGACCGAGCCCTAAGGTGCCGGCAGCATCAACAGTATCTGCAAGCAACTCTGCTGTTTCCGCCATCGCGTCGTCGTCTCGCTCGGGATGCACGTGATACAAACTGCGCAGTGTGCGACGTAACGCCACAGCTACTCGCGACATAGACGTCGATAACTCCACAAGTTGTGGCCCAGGTGACGTCATGCTGACAGAGCTGCTTTGACAAGATCAGCGATCTTGGATCCATCTGCACCAGAGCCCACGCGTTCACGCACGGCCTTGACCACCGCACCCATTGCTTTCATACCTTGTGCGCCTTGTGCCGCCGCGCGTGCAACCTCTTCTTGCACAACTCCAGCGAGCTCATCATCAGATAATGCTGCAGGTAAATACACCGCCAACACCTCGGCTTCAGCGCGCTCTTTGATTGCAGCTTCAGTGCGACCGGCTTGTTCGTACACCTCTGCTGATTCCTGGCGCTTTTTTACTTCACTTTGCAAGACCTTGATGACTTGATCATCGTTGAGCTCGACTGCTTCATCGCCTGCAACTTCAGCATTGGTGATCGCCGATAACGCCATGCGTATCGTTGACTTTGCAATGTCATTTCCTGCTTTCATCGCAGTGGTGAGGTCATTTTTTAGTTGCAGTTTGAGAGAGGTCACGCTCCCTAGTCTGCCCCATTATGCGCTCGGTTCGCTTGTTGCGTGGCACCTCTGTCAAAGTAGAACTCGTGTCTGAGTATCAATTTTTTCCTGAACCCCCCATCGGTGGCGAACTGATTCATACTCGGCGATACGAAGTGCGCACCTACAAGTTGGCTCCGGATCGGTTCTTATTGCGTGGCGTTGTCGTGGATGAAAAGCCTGCAGGGCTCTATGTGGCCAGTGACCCTGACGTGTTATGGGTACATCACATGATCGTGGACCTCGAAGTGACCTTCCCCATGTTCGTTATCGAAAAAGTTCATGTGGAATTCAAAGAGAGGCCTCATACGCATTGCACCGACATTGAGCCCGATTATCAAAAACTGGTTGGCCTCTCCATCGCGCGTGGATTCAACAACAAAGTAAAAGAGTTGTTTGGTGGCCCTCGTGGTTGCACACACATTGGTGCACTACTTTCTGCCATGGCACCAGTAGCAATCCAAAGTGGTTGGTCAATGCGAGCTGGTGCAGCAATGGGAACTCAAACACTTCCCACTGATATGTCGCCAGAAGAACAACGCAAGCGTGCATATGCGATGAACTTAAACACCTGTCATATGTGGGATGAAGATGGTCAGATGGTCAAAGAAATTGAACAAGGCATTCCCATGGAAGTGCCGCTGTGGATCACTAAGCGGTTCAACAAACTTGGACTAGATGATTCTGAATGGGCAAAGTTTCGCGGTTAACTCACGCCGCTAAAGCTGTAAGTAAATATGTGAACGCAGCCACCAAAATGAAATACGCAGCTGCTGATTCACGAAACGGATCTTTCACCCTCGTGTGGGCAATGACCGCACCTGCAAAATAAACACTCAGACACACACCCATTGCGACTGCAAAAAAACTTTGCGCAAAACCAATCCCCACACCTATCGCACCAAGTATTTTGATGAGTCCAAGAATCGGCAACATCTGGGGTGACACCCCTAAACGATTCATTGTCTCCACCAATGATGGCACTCGTGCAAAGTCGCCAAGCGCAGAGACCACGCACACGGCAATGAGAAGACCGCCGAGAATATTGACCGCTAACTGCATGTCGCGTAGTTCTCATTTTCTTGTGGGAGATTCATGTGCTCTCTTTCATGATCAAGAAGCCAACGCTTGGTCTCAAGACCACCAGCGAATCCTGTCAGTTTTCCATTTGCACCAATAATGCGATGACAGGGCAACACAATGGGAACCGGGTTGCAACGATTCGCCCCACCCACGGCGCGGACCGCTCGAGGTCGACCAATAAGGATTGCTTGTTGTCCGTAGGAGGCCGTTTTCCCAAATTCAATCTTGGAAAGCGCATGCCATGTCTCAATTTGAAAATCAGTACCTACAACATCAAGCGCTACATCAAATGAGCGACGCTCTCCGCAGAAATACTCCCTAAGTTGACGTGCCGCACTTTCAAGTATGGGATCACTCGCGTCATACACAAGCGCATCAAGATCTTCCACATCGGCGTCAGTAAGTTCTGCAAAATAAACACGACGCAGCCCCTTTGCAGATGCAACCAAGGTCAATTGCCCAATCGGAGTGTCGAGGCGCATTTGGCGTAGTGCATTGTGTTCCATCTTTGAATAGTAGGTCAAATGACGCAATCCGCCAAGGTGTAGTTGTACTCTACAAACATCGAAACAACACCATTTTCTCTCTCGGCTCGCGATGTGCGCATGGTCTATGCGGCAATGATGGCCGCCACTGCACTTTCTGCCCTCAATGCATCCACGGTGGGAACAGCGCTCACCACAATCGTGGGCGACTTAGGCGGCATCCGCGCCTACACCTGGGTCTCCACTTCCTACATGTTGACCTCAACAGTGGTGACTCCTTTATTTGGAAAATTCAGTGACCTCTATGGTCGCAAACCACTTATCCAATTATCCATTGTGGTGTTCTTACTTGGATCAGTGATGTGCGCACTTGCACCCAGCATGACCATGCTTGTTGTAGCTCGTGCAATTCAAGGAATTGGAAGTGGCGGCATTCAAGCAATGTCATTTGTAGTTATCGCTGACATTGTGTCGCCACGTGACCGCGGAAAATACGTGGGCGCATTCACCAGCATTTGGGCACTCACCAGCGTTGCGGGCCCATTGGTGGGCGGCGTGATTGTGGCAACGGTGTCGTGGCGTTGGATTTTCTTGGTGAACTTGCCATTCGGTGTTCTTGCCCTTGTCATGATTCATCGCTTCTTGCACTTGCCCACCATTCGACGAGATACAAAAATTGACACGCTCGGTGCAACACTGCTCACAGGTGGCGTTGCGTCGATGATCTTGACCATCTCTTGGATTTCTGAAGAATACGGCTGGTCATCATTGCCCACCATCACAATGCTGTGCGTCACCATTGCATTGCTCTCAGGTTTTCTTATGTGGGAACCCCATGCAGTCAATCCCATGCTTCCTCTGCATCTGTTTAAGAACCACACCATCCAACGAGTAGTTCCGATGGTTACTTTGGTAGCCGCCACGATGTCGCTCGTCGGATCCTTTATGCCGCTGTTTCTGCAATCAGTCACTGGCGTCTCACCCACAAATTCAGGTCTTCTCCTTGTGCCGATGATGATTGGACTCACTCTGTCGAGTTTTTATGTCGGACGATGGACCACTCAAACAGGCCGCTATCGCATTTTTCCCATTGCCGGTACTGCGTTTTTGATTGTGGGCCTTGCGATGTTGACATTGATCGAAGATTCTGGACGCGGAATCATGTTTGCCATGGTCGGCACGATGTTCATCGGCATTTGCACGGGTGCATCGATGCCAGTTTCTACAACTGCAATTCAAAACAGTGTGGATGTTCAAGATATGGGAGTTGCCACATCGTTGTCGGTGCTGTGTCGTTCACTTGGCAGCACTATTTCTTTGGCAGCATTTGGATCACTGCTCAATGCTCAAGTGCTTGGCAAAGTGAAAAGTGAATACATCCAAAAGCCACGCCTCATTAATGAACTCCCAGAGCCCATACGTACAGAAACCATCACGGCAGTCTCAGATGCGATCGTGCTGATTTATCAAGTAGCAATACCGCTAGCAATCCTTGCGTTCTTGTTCGCATACGCCGTGAAGGAAATTCCTTTACGTACACATGCCGCGTGGCAAGACGCTTCAGTCAGAGCAGCAGAAGTGAGCCCAGGAGATGGGAACCCCACTGATTAGTTGTATTGCCTCAGCTATGCGCTGAGGTCCACAATTACTTTGTTGCTTGTGGTTCTTTTGGAAGACCCAAGACGCGCTCGCCCACGATGTTGCGCTGAATCTGGCTAGTTCCGCCCCAAATGGTTTCAGAACGAGAGAAGAAGAACGCTGACATCATGCCGCTGACGGGATAACCCTCACGACGCTTTTCGCGTGCGGTACCTGGCCAGTTGGCATCACCCATCGAGTAATCAACCAACATCGCATTTGGGCCAGAGATATCAAGAGCAAGCTCCATTGCTTCTTTGTGCATCTCGGTCCAGAACATCTTGTTGGTTGCACCAAGAGCGGCCATGCTCAAGTCTTTCTTGCCCATCAATGTGGTGGACAATGAACGAAGACCGTTGATTTTCAAAATCTGAATCTTGGTGTAGTACGTCACTAAGCGCTGACGAATCTTTGGATCATTGATTGCGCCGTTTTCTTTCGCACCGCGCACCATTGCCTTGTACTCAGCTTCAAAGCGACGATAGCCGGTTGTTGCGCTCATTCCGCGTTCGAAAGCCAACGTTGAGTTAGTAACAACCCAGCCGTTGTTCACTCCACCCACAACATTGTCCTTCGGGCAACGTGCATTGTTGAAGAACACTTCACAGAATTCTGCGGTTCCGTCTGGTTGAACAATTCCACGCACTTCAACGCCAGGTTGACGCATTGGTACGAGTAAGTAAGAGATGCCCTTGTGCTTGGGTGCTTCTGGATCCGTGCGCACTAACAAGAAGCAATAATCAGCATGGTGACCTTGTGTGGTCCAGACCTTTTGGCCGTTGATGACCCACTCGTCACCATCGAGAATTGCCGATGTCTTCAAGCTTGCAAGGTCAGAACCCGAGTTGGGCTCAGAGAAACCTTGGCACCAGCGCATCGAGCCATTGAGAATCTGTGGAAGGAATTCCTTCTTTTGCTCTTCGGTTCCCCACTGCAACAGTGTGGGGCCCACAAGAGTGTCTCCAAAGAAGTCTGCACGCATTGGTGCTTTCGCGTTAGCGAATTCTTCAGACAACACAACGCCTTGCATGGTGGACAAACCTTTGCCGCCGTATTCCTTTGGCCATGTGGCGCAAATCCAGCCGCCTTCAAAAAGTTTCGTTGGCCATTCATCGTTGAACTTTTTACGCTCAGCGTTGGACATGTCGAAACCATCGTCGAACCAACCTTTCGGCAAGTTCTCTTTCAGCCAGGCGCGGATCTCCGCGCGGAACTGTTCGTCTTCGGGGGCATAGGTGAGTTCCATGGTGTTTGATTCTGTCGGAACATTTGCCAATTCCTCGCATTGGGCCGATGTGTCCGTTCACACACTGTTCACAGGCACCTGACAACCCAGAAAAACAGACTCCATATGGTGGTCTCTATGGATTCCCCTTCGGACAACTTGAGCCTGTCCCCCACAGAGATGAAAGTTCTTCGGGTGCTGTGGGAAAGCCAGGGCAAAGTGCTGAGCCGTGAGACCTTGATGCGCAAAGCCGCACTCGATGCCAGTTCAGCCCGCCGCGTGGACTCCTCCATGGTGGTACTTCGCCGGGTTTTGGGCCCAGATTCATTGCGGATAGTACGCCAAAGGGGCTGGATATTGACCGAAGAGGGTTTTCAAGCAGCCGCACGATTTCTCGCAGAGTGATCAAGACGCCTATAAATAGGTAAGTGATATCTGCCCTACTTGCCGCGGGAGGTTCCCTTGACTGGGGGTCGATCTTCCTTGACCTAGCCCTCATCTTGATTATTGCCAAGGCAGCCGCCGAGCTCTCTGAGCGCATCGGTATTCCGGCAGTCATCGGAGAAATTGTGGCGGGCATCATGATTGGACCGTCACTTTTGGGTCTTGTTGAACCAGGCGATGCAATCCGTGTACTTGCCGAAGTAGGTGTGATTATCTTGCTCGCCGAAGTCGGCCTTGAGATGAACCTCAACGAGTTACGCAAAGTGGGTCGCGCATCGATACTCGTTGCAATCATTGGCGTAGCCGTACCGATGTCGTCGGGTTTCTTTGCTGGCTCAATTCTTGGCGAATCAGTAAACGCCTCTTTGTTTCTCGGTGCAGCACTAGCAGCAACAAGTGTGGGAATCACCGCGCGAGTCTTTGGAGATCTCAAAGCACTCTCTTCCACTGAGGCACGTATTGTTCTCGGAGCAGCAGTAGCCGATGATGTCATCGGCCTTGTCATTCTCACCATCGTCACACGCATTGTGGAACAAGGCTCTGTGGATGTAGGCGGCCTGCTCAACACAATCGGCCTTGCAATTGGTTTCTTACTTGTGGCCGGTGCCATCGGTATTCTTCTTGTTCCGCGACTATTGACCGCTATCGGTGCACGCGCATTGTCACCTCTCACTATTGGTGTCGTTGCAGCGGCCATCACTTTCGGATTCTCGGCAGCTGCAAGCAGTGCAAACTTGGCACCGATTATTGGTGCATTCGTCGCGGGAGCTGCACTAGGACGAAGCACGTACCACGAACGAATCGCCCAGGACTTCAGAGCAATTGGTGCAATCTTCATCCCGGTCTTTTTCATGCTGATTGGAATGGACACAGATGTCACCAAGTTCTTTGATCTACGTGTACTGGGCATTGCAGCAGTGCTTTCTGCAATCGCCATAGGCGGAAAAATGATTGCTGCACTCGGCGCCCATGGAGCCAAAGCAGACAAGCTTCTCATTGGCATGGGCATGGTTCCCCGCGGTGAAGTGGGGCTGATTTTTGCCACAATTGGTGTGTCTGTGGGTGTCTTTAACGACGACCTCTACGCGGTAGTTCTTCTTGTCGTACTAGTGACCACAGTTGTTGCGCCGCCGATGTTACGTCTGCGTATTAATCAAATCGCCGGCAAAACTTCCACAACTGAGGGCTAAACACCACCCAGCATGGCGTCACACGGGCCAAACCCCTAGTCTCGTGATATGACGATGACACCTGATGCCCCCGCCAAAGCCGAGCGTTGGACCGCGCAATGGAAAGAGCTCTACGAGGAAGTCATCAATACTGGTCTGTGCACAGGGTGTGCAGGATGTGTAGTGACATGCCCACACGATGTCATTGGCTACGAACACGAAGAGGGCAAATACAAGCCTTTCCACCTTGAAGAAGAACTTGGTCTCGACAATTGTCTGCACGGTGAAAAAGGTTGCACCACGTGCACCCGCGCATGCCCACGTTTCCGCAGTTGGGAATCGGCTGCCAACAATCACCTGTTTGGACGCGACCGTCAAGACGATGAGATGGCCGGCATCTGGGAACAACTACTACTCACACGCGCCACAGATACCACCCAGCACCAAAAGGGACAAGACGGTGGATTCGTCACTGCGATGTTGTCGTGGCTACTTGATAACAACTACATCGAAGGCGCACTTGTGAGTGGCGTAGAACAAGACGATGCATGGAAAGCCAAGCCAGTGCTTGTGCAAACAAAAGAAGAAGTGCTTGCAACTGCCGGGTCTCGTTATACCTATTGTGCAAACCCACTTGCTTTGCCAGAAGCAAAAGAAAAAGGTCTCACCAAATTGGCTCTTGTTGGCATGGGCTGCCAAGTGTCATCACCGCCAGTGATGTGGGATCGTAAAGCTGGAAAAGTTTCTAAGCCATTCCAATTCAACATTGGATTGCTGTGCAGTAAGACATTCGATGACGCCATCTTCACTGAATTGTTTGAACCCAAATACGGTTTGAAAAAACAAGACATGGTCAAGATGAACATTAAAGGCGCATTCCAAATTTGGATGAAAGATGGCTCGTATCACGAGATTGATCTAAAGGAATGCCACCAGTGGACTCGCGAGGGTTGCAAGAACTGTCCCGACTTTGCCGCAGAGCACGCCGATATCTCCACAGGTGGAATTGGCAAAGACAACGACTGGACCTTGACCATTGTGCGCACCAAGTTGGGCGTCGAAGTCATTGAAAGAATGATTAAAGATGGCGTGATTGAAGCACGTCCCGCACAAGAAGATGAAGTAGCAATGAAGTTGTTGCGCACTTTGTCGATTGTGAGTCGCCGCCGCTGGCCAGAGTGGGCCGAAAAATCTGTCAAAGTAGGAACACCCGCAGTGAAAAAGAAAGTAGTTCCCGATGGCGCTACACCCGCAAGCCCAAGCGATTCTTGATGCCATGGCCGCGCTCGGCGGCCACTCTTACTGCAAAGGCTTTCAACGCCTAACTTTTTGGTGACCCTGCATAGCTGCGCGCACGGGAAAAGACATCGTCAATCATTGGTTCAGTCAACTTTCCAGTGAACGTATTTTGTTGACTGGGATGAAATGAACAGATGATGTGCATTCCGTTATCAGTAATTGTTTCTACACCATGTCCAAATTTTGGCTTTGGGGAAACTGAAAACTCTTTGCACACTGCGTCATAGGCAAACTTGCCAAGACACACAATCACTTGCACATTTTTCAACAAGGCACGCTCTCTTGTGAAGTACTGCACACACGTATCGCGTTCCTCGTTGGTGGGTTTGTTATCAGGTGGCGCACAACGCACTATCGAAGACACCCAGGCTTTACGAAGTTCCAATCCGTCATCGCGACCAGTGCTCTCAGCCTGTGAAGCAAACCCTGCTTTGTGCATTGCGCGATACAGCCAATCGCCACTTCTGTCCCCAGTAAACATGCGACCTGTGCGATTTGCGCCGTGAGCTGCCGGAGCTAATCCCACCACCCATAGGCGGGCATCTGCATCACCGAATCCCGGCACACCGCGACCCCAGTATGTGTCGTTGCGAAATGATGCTCGTTTTTCTGCCGCAACGTCCTCGCGCCATTGCACCAATCGCGGACATAAACGACACTGTGAAATGTCCTGCCCTACTGCCTTCAACGAATCCACCTCATCAACAGTAGGTTGGAGTCACCATGGCCACAACAAAATCAAAAACTGCTCCGCCTTCGGCCACTGTGGTGCTACTTGTACGCCACGGCCAAACCCCCACAACAGGCAAACTTCTGCCTGGGCGTGCCCCAGGGTTGCATTTGGCAGAGGCCGGGATCGCCCAAGCACATCGAGTCGCCGAGCGCATCGCAGAGCTCCCCAAGATTGATGCCATTTATGCCTCTCCCCTAGAACGTGCACGCGAGACTGCAGCCCCTATCGCTAAGGCTCTGAAACAGCGCGTCAAAATCGACAAGGGTCTTTTGGAATGTGATTTTGGTGATTGGACCGGAGCAGAGTTATCCAAACTTATGAAAAAGCCCGAATGGTCCACCGTGCAACGCGCGCCAAGCACCTTTCGCTTTCCCAATGGGGAGTCATTTACTGAAATGCAAACACGCATGGTGACCGCATTGGATCGCCTACGCAGCGCGCACCCAGGCGGGACAATTGTGTGTGTCTCCCACGCCGACCCCATCAAAGCAGCCGTTGCCCATGCAATGGGTACACACCTCGATCTGTTTCAGCGCATAGTGATTGGCACGTGCTCTGTGAGTGCCATTGCGTACTCCCATCATGGCCCCATTGTTCTCACGGTGAACTCCACCGGCGGCTCTTTAGCCGAACTACGACCCTCATGATTTCGCTGGCACACTGGTAACACAATGGGCATGTACTACGACTTCGAAAACGCCGACGCTTTCGCCACGGGCGCTATCGGCCAGCCCGGTGCACGCACGTTTTATCTGCAAGTGCGCGCAGAGGGTCGCATCGTGTCCATCAAATGCGAGAAACAACAAGTTGCCACGTTGGCTGAGTATTTGCGCACCATGCTTGAAGATATGCCCGACACAGGCGCAGCCACTGATCCAGTGAGTTCGTCACTGGTGAACCCTGTGGAACAAGATTTTGTATTGGGTTCCGTGGGACTTGGTGTTGATCGGCCCAACATGCGTATGGTGATTCAATTAGAAGAGATGATTCTTGTGGATGAAGATGACGAAGACATCTTTGATTTGCTCGACGACGAAGAAGACGACATTGATTCCACTGTGGTTCGAGTACTAGTGACACCATCTCAGGCCCGCGCATTTTGCGACACCGCAGATCTCTTTCTTTCCGCAGGTCGCGCCAACTGTAAATGGTGTGGCACCGCAATTGACCCTTCGGGCCATGCATGCCCGAAATTCAATTGAGATGCGAAAGTGCCTTGAGCTCGTCGAGCAGCTCACGCACCACGACATCATCATCGAAGGTCGCATGCCGAACTCATCAAACCTCACTTTTCGTGTGTGGGTGGGCGATGAGAACAGCGATATCAAAGGCATCTATAAACCGTTAAGTGGAGAGCGTCCGTTATGGGATTTTCCACCAGGGCTCTACAAGCGTGAGATCGCCGCATATCGTCTGAGCGAAGCAATGGGCTATCACATTGTGCCGCCCACCGTGTTGCGAGAAGGGCCTTTGGGTGAAGGTTCACTTCAGCTTTTCATACACCATGATCCTGCCCAGCACTATTTCACCATGCTCGATACTCGCCCCGAACTACACGACCAACTACGCGCAATGGCCGTCTTTGATGTTGTTGCCAACAACACCGATCGCAAAGGCGGACATGTCCTCGTGGATGAAGATGACAACATTTGGGGAATTGACCACGGTGTGTGCTTTAGCGATGAATTCAAACTGCGTACAGTGATCTGGGATTTTGGTGGCGAGACCATTCCCGACCACATACTCACGCCAGTGGAATCGTTGTTGCACTCAGTTCCTATTGGCGTTGCCGCACTTCTCGACGATGAAGAAATTGAATCACTTCAAGAACGCGCACAATGGCTCGTTGAGCATCAAGTGTTCCCCTCACCTGAGAGTAGATACCAGTACCCATGGCCACTGCTCTAGAACAACTCATTCATCGCGCCGATCTCGATGGTTTGGTGCGACATGTGGACGATACATGTGCCGCACGTGATTGGGAACATCTTGTAGAGATTCGCAATGATGCGCGTGCTGCAGTACATACCGGGCGTCAACTATGGCCGATAGCAACTTTGGCTAATTATCGACTTGCCTTGTGGGCACCTGCACATTTTGCGGTGCGCGCACTCGAAGACACTGCACGCACATTTATGCCAGGGCCGGTGTCAGAAATCTTGGCAGTACATCACAGTTGGGAAGATCTCGAGCCACTTCTTGAGCCTGGCCACGATCGTGGCGTCTTTGCATACGAACGTGCTCTGCGTGGCGACATTATTGATACTCACGAACCTGAAATTCTCGACATTCCCATTGCTGTGCAATTGTGGGAACCCTCGTATCGCTGTGCCTCATACAACGACGATGGTGTCGTCGAAGAATTCCCTGCATCTGGGCGATGGAACGAAACAATTGTCCTAGAAGGTATCGAGACTGCATCTCTTGATGAGACAGACACCGTCGATGCATTTCGCCACATGATGAATTCATGGACAACACAATCCAATGGAACAGCTGACCTCGCCATTGTGGAAGCAAGCCCTGCCCATGCACTTGGCGCACTCGGATACGCCGGCATCGACACCGAGCTATCCCCTATCTCTTGTCACGAGGCCTGGGAGACCCTTGCTTGGGCCGCATCTAGCGGAGGTGCACACGGCAAGCGTCGAGGCGTAGCAACCGCTAGAAGCGACGTGTGGTGGCTCTTTGCCCATATCGCGGGTCTTAGCGATGAATGGCCCTGTGATCGCGATGAGTGTGGCGAGATTGCCCATGCCTGTGAGTACTACGCGTTCAGAAACGATAAAACCCCCACCGAAGGGTGGGGGCTTCATCTCGTTATTGTCGACCCCGATGAGGGTCTCAGTGTTGCACTACGTGCACACGACTCGCTGTAATTAGCGACCCTTCAATGCTTCGATGAGCTTGGGAAGAACTTTGTGGACGTCGCCCACGATTCCCAAGTCTGCAACTCCAAAGATAGGTGCTTCTTTGTCTTTGTTGATGGCGATGATGTTCTTGGAACCCTTCATACCCACCATGTGCTGTGTTGCACCAGAGATACCCGCTGCAATGTAGATGTTGGGCTTTACAACCTTGCCGGTTTGACCAACTTGGTAGCTGTAGGGAACCCAGCCGGCGTCCACGATTGCACGTGATGCACCAGGTGCACCTTTGAGCAATGTTGCAAGCTCGTCCACCATTGCGTATGCAGGCGCTTCACCAAGTCCGCGACCACCAGCAACAACAATGTTTGCCTCGTCCAATTTCGGACCAGTTGTCTCTTCAACATGCACTGCGTTTACTTGTGCGCCACCGGTTGATCCCAAATCGGGAACCGACACTGCCGTCACAGCAGCGGCTGCACCACCAGCTGATTCAGCAGCAAATGACTTTGGACGAAATGCTGCAAGGAATGGTGCTGCACCCGAAAAAGTTGTGCTGACCAATGTGTTGCCACCGAAAATTGGTGTCACAACGGTCACTCCGCTGCCACTGTCCACGATGTCCACGTTGTTGGTGATCACTGTCTTGTCAATCTTCACAGACAAACGAGCCATCACGTCACGGCCTTCGTAGTTCTGTGGGAACATCACCAAATCAGGTGTTTCGCCACCATCGATGACGGACTTCATTGCTGCAGCGATTGCCACGCCTGGCAAATTCTTGCCAGTGTCTGCGGCGTACACCTTGGTTGCGCCGTATTCACCAAGCGCAGCTGCTGCTGCATTGCCATCTCCTGCAATAAACGCAGTGACAGTTGATGAAAGTGAACGTGCCTTGGTGAGCAGTTCAAGAGTGGCCGATGTAGGTGCGCCATTAGCGACCTGTGCAAAGACCCAAACGTTGTTCAGTGCCATGATGATTCTCCTCTTGACTTCTTACTCAGATTGCCTTCAGGTTCTCAAGGAACCCGACGATCTTGGCGAATGACTCGCCGTCATCTTCGATGATTTCACCAGCTTGACGTGCTTCAGCTTGAGCAACGTTGGTGATCTGCTGGCCTGCGCCTGCCCAACCCACTGGAGTCACACCAAGATCTGATGCGGTCACTTCTTCAACTGGCTTTGACTTTGCAGCCATGATGCCTTTGAACGATGGGTAACGAGGCTCTACTACGCCGGCAGTCACGCTGATAAGTGCAGGCATGGAGCATGTGACTTCGTCGTAGCCCTCTTCTGTCTGACGATCAACTTTAAGAACTCCACCTTCAACAGAAACTTTCTTTGCAAAAGTCACCGAAGGTAATCCCAACAACTCGGCCATCTGTTCTGGAACAGTGCCGGTGTAACCATCGGATGATTCAGTTGCACCGATGATCAAATCTGCGCCGCCAAGTTTCTTGACTGCTGCAGCAAGAACTTTTGCAGTGGTGAGTGCATCGGAACCTTGCAATGCAGGATCAGATACCAACACACCTTTTGCTGCACCCATTGCAAGTGCTGTGCGCAAGCCTGCTGTTTCGCCGTTAGGCGCCATAGAGATCAGACTTACTTCACCGCCTCCTGCTTTGTCGACAAGTTGGAGCGCCATCTCAACGCCGTAGGCGTCGGAATCGTCCAAAATTAACTTGCCGTCACGCTTCAGCGTGTTAGTGGCCCCATCAAGCGCACCAGGCGCTGCGGGGTCGGGGATCTGCTTGACACACACGATCACATTCATAGGTGACATTGTTACCCACTAAGAGCCCTTTCACCCAACCCGGACCCCCACACAATTGCCATTTTGGAGTGACCTTTGTCGTATCGGGTCCCCAGCAGTCCTGATACCGTGAAATGCCTTGCGACTCCTGCTTATCGTCAACTCGTTTGCGTCCTCTGTGACGGCCAAGAACACCGTTGCGGTGCACCAACGCCTCGCCCAGTATCACGATGTCCAAGTGGTGGAGACCAATCGCCGTGGACACGCCACCCGTTTTGCCGAAGATGCAGCGCGCCGCGGTATCGACGTTGTGGTGGCCTACGGAGGCGATGGCACCCTCAACGAAGTGGCAACTGGCGTGGCAACTACCCAAACTGCCCTGGCAGTTCTCCCGGGCGGGTCCACCAATGTGTTCGCACGCACCTTGGGGATGCCCAATGATGCACTGCAAGCAGTGGAACACATCATCGATGCACTCGATCGAGGAGATATCTCACCCATTGGACTTGGACGCGCAAATGATCGTTACTTCACTTTTCACACAGGTGTGGGTTATGACGCTGCAGTTGTCAAGTGGGTCGAACAACGCGCGTGGCTCAAAAGATATTTCGGGCATCCGCTTTTCGTGGTCGCTGCACTCAAAACTTTTTTTGCGGACTTCGATCGCAAGCGTCCGCATTTCTCACTTACGTTCAATGATGGAAAACGTGTAGATGAAGGGTTCTTTTCTGTGGTGATGAACACGAATCCCTACACCTACCTCGGAAACCGCCCCTTAGATCTTGTTCCTTCCACATCGCTATCAAGTGGTCTTTCGGTTGTCACATTCAAGACAATGAAGCCACTACACATCTTGCGCACTTTGGGGTCTGCATTACGTGGCGGTGGTATCGAAGAGCGCCCGTGGCTAGATCTTCATACCAATGTCTCTTCGGTCACTTTTCATGACGCACGAGCATTCCCTTATCAACTTGATGGTGACTACTTGGGCGAAGTGCGCGAGATTGTGTTTGAACATGTTCCTCATGCGTTACGCCTGGTGCGTTCACACCCGTAACCCCACACGTCCCTAGTGGCGGCCCAGTACTTCCAGTGCCACATCGGGTGCATTGGTACAGATGCCATCGATTCCCCACTCAATCAGCTCAGCCATACGTGCGGGATCATCAATGGTCCATGAATTCACTGCCAATCCATGGCTATGGAAAGTCTCAATACATGACCGCGTCAACAAATCTGTCCAAGGATGCAGGGCGCTATGGCCAGATCGCGCCATATCCCTGGCCACTTTTTCGCAATCATCTTCTCGCACACCTAGCGTGAGCCACGCCGTGCGCACTCCAGGATGCAATGTACGCATTGCATCCACGGTGGGGCGATGAAAACACGAAATCAACCAGCGTTCGTCTTCGCCACGTTCAATGAGATGTGAGGCAACTGTTGCGGCAAGAGAATCTGTCTCATCAAAGTCGGGGTCAGCGGGGTAATTCTTGATTTCAATGTTGACCCACATGCCTGCGCATGCATCCAGTGCTTCTGCAAGAAAAGGAACGTCGCCTTGTAAATCATCTGAATGTGTCGCACAAATCAATCGACCATCACCAAGGGTTGCATCGTGATGAATTGCCATTGCGCCATCAAGTGTGCGACGCACGTCAAGCTCAACTGCGTCGGCACCCATTGTGTGTGCACGTGTAAATGCAGCAAGAGTGTTCTCTCGTTCCGCCAATGAGGCTCCCCTGTGAGCAATCACCTGAACCGGTGCCATATACAACCTGCTTTCGCTTTTCGTTCACACTATGAGAAAAAATACATCGCAAGAACTTTGCCGATGTCATTGTTACTCGCCCACTTCGCTCGTAGCGTTTGCATGCGGGCGGCTCGCCGCCCACGTATCCGATCCGCGCCTTGGCGCCTAGAACCCTTAAGGAAACGACCGTGTCGATCCTCGCGTCTTCGCTAGCTCTTGGAAGTGCCGATTACACCTGGCGAAATGCCGCCACATGTCGTGATACCGACCCTGAATTGTTCTTTCCCGTAGGAACCACTGGCCAAGCGCTATTGCAAATCGCGAAAGCTAAATCGGTCTGTTGTGAATGCCCCGTCAATGTGGAATGCCTCGAGTTCGCCCTCGAGACCAACCAAGACACTGGCATCTGGGGTGGCACCTCTGAAGAAGAGCGCCGCCAAATTCGTCGCGAGGCCGCAGCTGCTGCCCGCGCACAGCGCGCCGCCGCACGCTAGAGATTTACTCGCCCTCCATGGGCACTCGTAGCTCAATCACCGTTCCGGTATTTCCCTCCACCACCGTGAGGCCTACCGCTTCCAAATCCTCACTTCGGGCTGGTCGCATATCTATCGACCCCGCCAATTCAGTGGTCACCAAGGTGCGCACAATGGAAAGACCTAAACCGGTTGCATCGTCGAGTGAAAAATCTGGCGCAATTCCCCGACCATCATCAATCACTGCCACGGTGAGCTCTGTATCGGTGCAGCCAAGTCGCACCACCACACTTCCGCCACCATCACCTTCGGTGTAGCCGTGATCCACTGCGTTTTGCAGTAACTCGGTCAACACAACAGATAACGGCGTCACCACGGTTGCAGGCAACCTTCCTCCATCGCCCATCACTTCAAATCTCATGGGGCGATCAGGGGACTGCAAACTTTCTTCCACCAAACGCAACAAGGGCCGTACAATCTCCACAAATGCCACATCGTCGCCTGGTTCTCTGGACAGAGCTTCATGAACTAGAGCAATAGTGCGAATACGGCGCACCGACTCTGTCACTGCAGCTTTTGCTTCAGCTGATTGCAAACGGCGAGCTTGCAAGCGTAAAAGTGAAGAGATCGTCTGCAGATTGTTTTTCACTCTGTGGTGAATTTCGCGAATTGTTGCATCCTTGGACAAAATCAAACGGTCACGACGACGAAGTTCACTCACGTCGCGCACCAACATCAATGCACCAGTCACTTCGCTGTCTCCGGTAGATGTCACCACAAGAGGTAAACATCGCGTCAACAATGTCACTTCAGAGTTTTGTTCAAATTCCTCTACCACGGGCTCTTTACGCTCGAACGCCTGACGAACAGATGAATCATTAACTCCCAGTTCGGCCAAAGTTTGACCCACCACATTGGTACTAATACCCACTCGATGTAGCGCCGAGGTCGCGTTAGGCGATGCATAACGCACTCGGGCCTTTGCGTCTAACACGATGGCACCGTCACCTACTCGAGGAGCAACACTGCTGTCGGCCACACGGCCAGGAAATGGAAAATCTCCACGCACAATCATTGACGCAAAAGTGTTGAACAAGTCCAGATAGTTGCGTTCCAACTCTCCCAGTTGTCGCCCGGTACGACGCGACCATTCCCTCGACATCACTGCAATCACTTCATCTTGATGCAGCACTGGAATTGCCATCATGCGGCAGTCATCGGCCACGCCTTCAAAAAAGATTTCGTCTTCGATAATCGTGCTGGTCTGAAATGCCTTTGCAATGAGTGGCAACTCGGCAACCTGAGATGACACCCCTACGCGGTCATCGATGTAGAGAGTCTGCCCAGTGGCTGCGCGAACCTGGGAAATCACAATCCAGGTGCCATCTTCACGGGGAACATGGAGCATCAAGTCCGAAAAACACAAGTCAGCAAGCATTCCCCACTCACTAGTGAGATTGATTAAGTGAGACACCTGTTCTTTAGACAGTGATGTGTGCTGGCGTGCAAGTTCACCAATGGTTGCCATGGACGCTCCCTTCTCCTTGCAAGTCTGCCCTATGGGCTAGGAGTCAAGATGGCAATACGCGCGTTGTGGGTTCAGCCACCAAAGCCAATACGGCGATCGGCATCAGCAGACCCGATCTCTACGTAGGCAATCTTGGCTGCCGGTACTGCGATGTCGCGACCTTTTTTATCGGTGATCCACAAAGTGTCGATCTCGCCCTTCATGGCTGATTCCACCGACGCCTTGAGAGCTTGGCGCACCTTGGCGTCGTCATCTACTTCCACAGCAATCTCTCGTGATGCCTGTGTGACTCCAATGCGAATATCCACTGTGTTTACCTCGATGTCAACATGTCGCGTTTACGAACAATTCGCAACGCTTTGTCACTACACGGTACCGCCTAGAGCAGTTTGAGACCCTTGCTAAAGATCTTCTTAGGCTTCATTGCCTCAACTTTTTCGGCCAA
Organism: Ilumatobacteraceae bacterium; assembly: GCA_044239355.1. Classification (GTDB taxonomy): domain Bacteria; phylum Actinomycetota; class Acidimicrobiia; order Acidimicrobiales; family Ilumatobacteraceae; genus UBA2093. The sequence continues at coordinate 27,802 of JBIIBO010000012.1, read as the reverse complement.
TTCATGGAAAGCACGCCCTGCTTCGGAATCTGATGAGACCGCTGCGATGGGTCGCCCGTCATCTCCTCCTTCACGAAGAAGTGGTGTCAACGGAATTTGAGCCAACAAAGGCACTGAGAGTTCATCGGCAAGTTCTTGACCGCCACCTGAGCCAAACAACTCATACTTTTTGCCATCGTCACCGGTGAACCATGACATGTTTTCAATAACTCCACGTACAGGAAGATTCACTTTCTTGGCCATCGCAGCAGATAGGCGTGCAACTTTTTGTGCCGCATCTTGAGGGGTTGTCACCACAAGAACTTCAGCTTTGGGCAAGTACTGACTCAAGCTCAATGCAATGTCACCTGTTCCTGGCGGCATATCCACCAACAAATAATCTGGCTCATCCCAGAACACGTCGGTGAGGAACTGTTCTAGTGCTTTGTGCAGCATTGGTCCACGCCAAATAACTGCTTCGCCATCGGGTACGAAATAACCAATAGAAATACAACGCACGCCGTAGTTCTCTGGCGGCAACAACATGTTGTCGATCATCACCGGATCACGTTCTGCACCCAACATGCGTGGAATAGAAAAACCGTAGATGTCTGCATCCACAATGCCCACTGTGTGCCCGCGAGCTGCAAGTGCAACAGCCAAGTTGGTTGTCACCGAGCTCTTGCCCACTCCACCTTTGCCCGAAGAAATGAGCAATGGTTGAGTTTTTGAATCTTTTGCAGCAAACGGAATGACGCGTCCTTCTGCATGGCCGTGTGCTTGTGATGAACCTGCCGTTGCCCCTGGGTTTCCGTTCAACATCTGTCGCACGTTTGCACGTTGTGCATCTGTCATCACACCAAAGTTGATCGTCACTGGTGCGCCATCAATCAAAGGAGCCACCGCATTGGTGACCCGAGCTTGAATTTCATTGCGCATCGGGCATCCCGGCACCGTCAATGTCACGGTTAATGACACTCCTTGGCTGGAAATTGCTACGTCATGCACCATGTCAAGGTCAACAATCGAGCGATGTAGTTCGGGATCTTCAACGGGGCGCAGGGCTTCGATGACTTGTTCGACGGTTACTGATGACATGAAGACTCCAAGGGGGGTATTTGCACTATGGCCATAGGTAGAATACCCCTGTGAGTGAAATGACCACCACCCATGTCATGACACCGAAGGCATTTACTGCGACCGTGTCGGCGATCACATCTGCTTTTGGTGACCCCACACGGCGAGCCATCTACCTCTTTGTGCGTGAACATGACGAGGGAATCACTGCTTCACAGGTGGCATACAAGTTTGAACTCCACGCCAACGTGGCACGCCATCACCTCGACAAGCTTGCAGCTGGCGGATATTTAGAAGTCACAGTGGCCCGCCAAAAATCAGCAAGTGTTGGACGACCATCAAAGCATTACCGCGTCGCCAGCAAGGAAACCGAATTTGAGTTTCCTATTCGCACCGATGATCTCATTCTCACATTGCTCGGCAAAGCACTTGCCGCATTGCCTTCCAACATTGCACACGACATTGCTGAACAAGTGGGCAATGAATACGGCCAAGCGATGGCTACTGGCCTCACCGGACATGATGCAGCCGTGGGTACACGTTCTCTTCGTTCTGCAATCCAAGCAGTGGCAGATGCTTTAACCGCACATGGATTTGCTGCACATACTGAAAAAAGCGACAACAAGTTGCGCATTGTGACAAGTCATTGTCCTTTTGGAGATGTTGCAATTGAACACCCAGTGATTTGTGCAGTGGAACGTGGCATGGTGAAGGGAATGTTGGGCGCTATTTATGGCGAAACAGACCCAGAAACCATTGGCACCATCGCTGCCGGTGACACTTTGTGTGTCACCGCTGTCTAAAACACCCTTCTCACACCACTACAGAAAGATCCCGATATGACTGTTCTTGACACTCCCACTGGCACCACTTCTCTTGCATCACTTGTCACGCAAGTACGTGCAACGTTCAACTCGGGACACACCGCCCCGCTTGCATGGCGTCGCCAACAACTAGAGCAAATGAAAAAGATGCTCGAAGAAAGCGAAGAGCTTTTCATTGAGGCATTGCGTGTTGATTTAGGAAAACCCACCGTGGAAGGCTTTGTCACCGACATCGCTTTTGTTCTTGGCGAAATTGAGTCAATGCTCAAGAACCTCAAGAAATGGAACAAGACAGAGCGTGTCTCATCTCCCATCGTCACACAGCCTTCAAAATCACGCCGCATCCCACAACCACTTGGTGTTGTGCTTGTGATTGCACCGTGGAACTACCCCATTCAGTTGTTGTTGGTTCCGGCTGCTGGCGCCATCGCAGCAGGAAACGCCGTAGTGATGAAGCCATCCGAGGTCTCTAGTGCCACATCGGCTGCTCTTGCACAATTGCTTCCCAAGTACATGGATCAATCTGCGATTGCTGTTGTGGAAGGTGGAGTGGCCGAAACGACTGAGCTTCTTGCTCAACAGTTCGATCACATCTTCTACACGGGCAACGGAACCGTAGGTCGCATTGTGATGACGGCTGCAGCCAAACATCTCACTCCTGTCACCTTGGAATTAGGTGGCAAAAGTCCAGTTGTTGTTGATAAATCAGCAAACATTGCCGTTGCAGCACGACGTATTGCATGGGGCAAGTGGCTAAACGCCGGCCAAACATGTATCGCACCGGATTACATCATGGTGGACAACTCGGTGAAGGCAAAGTTGATTGATGGCATCGCAGATGCAATCAAAGATTTCTACGGCGACGACCCAAAGAACAGTGACAGCTACGGACGCATCGTGAGCGATCGCCACTTCACACGGTTACACACTTTGATGAATGGCGGCAATGCGGTCGTGGGGGGCGATGTGGATTCTGCACAGCGCTACATTTCGCCCACAGTTCTTGACAATGTTGATATGTCCTCGCAGTTAATGAATGAGGAAATTTTTGGACCGCTCTTGCCCATCATTGGTATCGACTCTGTGGACGAGGCAGTTACCCACATCAACAATCACCCTCATCCTTTGGCGCTCTATGTGTTTGCCGAAAACAAAAATGTGATCTCGCGTGTAGTGAATAGCACTACAGCGGGCGGCGTCACTGTGAACGGAACATTGATGCACATCACCAATCCTCATTTGCCATTTGGCGGCGTCGGTGAAAGTGGCATGGGCGCCTATCACGGCAAATCTGGTGTGCGTATCTTTCAACACATGAAGCCCGTGTTAACACGCAGCACCAAGATTGATCCTTCGCTTGCATATCCGCCTTACACCGCACGTAAGGCAAAACTTTTCCGCAAGTTTTTGTAACGGTTAATCGCCCCAGTGGCGTTGCTCAAGAAATGGGTCACCATACATGTGGTACCCGTTGCGTTCCCAAAAACCGGGCTTATCTGCATTCATCAGTTCAATGCCGCGCAACCACTTAGGTGATTTCCAAAAATAAAGATTGGGCACCAGCAATCGCACCGGTCCACCATGAATCGGTTCAATGGGCTCACCGTCGTATTCCCACACCACCATCGATTCATCACGTAATGCATCTTCTAACGGAAGATTTGCGGTGTATCCATATTCGGCAACACCCATCACATGAGTTGCATCAGATTGAATACCAGCGGTATCGAGAAGATCTTTCAATTTCACTCCTCGCCACACGGTGTCAAACTTTGACCACTTCGTCACGCAGTGAATATCTGTGGTGAGAGTAACGCTCGGCAATGCAGTGAGTTCTTCAAAGGTGAGCGTGAATGAGTTATTTACTAAACCGCCAACAGCAAGATTCCATTCACCGGGGGCATAAGTAGGAACATCCCCCACATGGAGAACAGGAAAACGATCTGTGAGATATTGACCTGGCGGAAGCCTGTTGGGGTCGTACCCCTGCTCTTCAACTTCTTTTCGATTTCGGTCAAAAAAACCCATGTGTTCATTCTGCCGTTACTCAGGCTGTGTACCGTGGCTAGGTGCCTATCTTTCTTGTACGTCACGCAAAAGCTGGCTCACGGTCCACCTGGGAAGGTGACGACATGGTGCGACCCCTCACTCAAGTGGGATTGAGTCAATCCAAGATCATCGCCGAACGTCTACTCGCCCAGCAGCCTTCCATGCTGTTATCGAGCCCGTATGTGCGCTGTGTACAGACTCTTGAACCACTTGCAGAGATGACTGGTTTAGAGATCGTCATCGATGAACGCCTCACCGAAGAGTCCCCGCTTGAGAAATCCCTTGCGGTTCTCGACGATGTTGCCGATAATGCCGTTCTGTGTAGCCACGGAGACGTCATCCCAGATTTAGTGAATGGACTCATTCGTCGCGGCATGGAAGTGGATGCTTCTATGCGTTCGCCACGCAAGGGTTCTGTCATTGTGTTGCATCACGTGAACAAGTTGTTCACACACGCTGAATACTGGGACCGCCCGACCATTTAAGAAATCAGAACGTATGCGCTGAGGCCGCTTAGTTTGATGGGTTTGATGCTTCAGGTGTGCGAACGACGCAATCGTGACACAACTAAATCAAGCAACCGCTAACATCGGTCTTGAAAGGGGCGGTATGAAAACCTGGATTTTCCAATGCAACCCAGACCGTTTTGACTTATTGGCTGATTGGGAAATCACAGCCGAGGCAACATGGTCAGCCAATCAACACCGTAACGAGATGCAGCCGGGCGATGTGGTTTACTTTCGAATCAGCGGACCTCGAGCAGGCCTTTACGGAGTCGGCACAATACTGTCTGAATGTTACGAATCACCAAATAAGTTTGGTGATTGGAAAGTTGACATTCGATATGACCACCTGATTGAACCACCGCTTTTGAGGAGCGAAACTGATGCAGTTCCCCTTCTAAAGAACTTCGCACCGCTCACCGGTCGACAAGCCACCAACTTCCCTTTGCCAGATGATGTGGCAATTGAACTAGAAGTTCTCCTTCAGTCACCTGCGCGTAAACCAAATAAAAAATATGCATCAAGTCTCAGCCAGTTGACTTCCCGGGAAGCCGTTATTTCGGCTATTCACGAGTACGACCAACTCGGCAAAGATGCCTTTCTAGAAAAGTATGGGTTTGGTGAAGCACGCAGCTATTTCCTAGTGCATGACGAAAAAGAGTATGACTCGAAGGCAATAGCTGGCGTCGCTTTTAAAAATCAGTTTGGAACCTTGCTCGGTCCATCTGACTTTTCTGGAGGACATGCAACTGTACAAAAGAAGATGAAATCACTCGGATTTTTAGTACGTGGCACACGACCGCCCACTTGGGTTAGAGATGAACTTATCCTTGCACTTGACCTCTACATACGGCGTGGATGGCTAGACGACCTTCACCCAGAAGTTCAAGAGTTAAGTTCCTTACTCAATGGCTTACCTATTCACCCCGAATGGCGATTCACACCACGATTCAGAAATGCAAACGGTGTATGTATGAAACTAGCCAACTTTCAAGCACTAGATCCTAAATACCAGGGCACTGGACTTGATGCCACATCTATTGGGGATCGCGAGATCTGGGAAGAATTTCACGACAAACCACAATTGCTTGCCACTTTAGCGGCTTCAATCCGAGCAGGTTCTCTGTCTGATGCTGCAGAGATCGTCGAAGATGGTGAAGACGAAGCTCTTGAAGGCCGAATTCTCACTCGAGTACATAGGTCAAGAGAGAGAAACCAGAAGCTCGTTGCCAAACGAAAAGCACAGCGCCGCACAGAATGTGGTGGGGCCTTAACCTGTGAGGCTTGCGACTTTGATTTCGGTGCAAAGTACGGGAATCGGGGCGAAGGCTTTGCTGAATGTCATCACAAGATTCCACTTGCGGAAAGTGGAGCAACTAAAACACGACTCGACGATCTTGCAATCTTGTGCGCCAACTGCCACCGAATGATTCATGTTCGCAAGCCGATGCTCTCTGTCGCCGAGCTACGCAGCTTGATTAACAACTCTTAGAGATTCTTATCTATATCCCTTCGAAAGTGTCAGGAAACCGAAGGTCAAAATCTGCGGTTGTTAAATTCCATTTTTTCGCGTACCGCACTAGGAAGATCGACTCCAAGAACATCAACTAAACGCAAAAGATAAATCTGTACATCTGCAATTTCTTGTGTGATGGCTTCACGTTGATCCGGTGTCAGTGAATCCTGCATTGACTCCTCTGGGGTCAACCATTGAAATTCTGCAGCTAATTCACCAGCTTCTCCGGCGATTGCCATCGCAAGATTCTTAGGAGTGTGAAACTTCTGCCAGTCCCTTTTGTCCGCAAACTCACGAATCTCTCTGATCAGAGCACTAAGGATGTCGTCATTCATATTTTTCTCAGTCTTTCGGGAGTCGTTGGCGGAAATATTCAGCGGTTGAGTTATCTGTGAAGTACACATAACAGCCCTTCATGCCGCGCGTCATGAGAGTTCTATAGGTGTTGCGAATAATCTCATCTGCTTTTTCTGACGCAAGAATTGGATTTTCTTTCATCTCTTTCTTGTAACCGTTCAAGGATTTGTCCGTCTTGGCTCTTGCAGCTGGAATCGTTAAGAGTTCTCCCGCTTCAAAAACAAGATCCGGTCCAATAATCACTCCCACGTAGTCCAGTTCCAGCCCCTGACACGTATGAATACATCCGACTTCTTTCACGGAATCCACGCGGATAATCCATGCATCATTTGGAGTGTCAAGATTCCACTTCGCTTGGAATCCAAATTCCGGAAATTGAATGTCTAGATCGGATGAATTTCTTTTTTTACTCACCCAATCCCAGCAGTATCCAGCAACCATTCGAGATTTATTGTTTTCCTTGTTTCGATCCTCGATCAGAGTCTGAAGTTCAATTGGGCTATCAACGATACGAAAATCGAATCGTGACGGAGAAAAATAGCTTTCATTATCCAACTTGATCCCAAGAGCATCATCAAGCCACACCATGTAATCATCTGATCCACTACACCTGAATTGTGAGGTCAGTTCAAGATGTTGCACTTGAGCACCAGCCTCGGCCGCGAATCTTTCAATTGAAGCAATCTCCCCAATGTCTTTCCATGTCACCTTCTGGGCTTCATCAATGAAGAACACGGCCGTCCTGGCGGCATCAATGATTTCTTTGATTTGGTTGATTCCACCTTTGGCATATTGCGTCCGAAGCTTGAGACGATGAGCTTCGTCAACAATCAAGGTGTCATACGAATCCTTTTGCACGCCCACGTAAGAACCTGATCCACTGAATAAGTCGTGAATTTCTCCATTGCTCAAAACTGATTTCAGTTTCTTCTCAAAGACGGCTCTCGGGGCCTGATTGGGGGTGATGTAACGCGCATTCATTCTCAGACCCGATAACCGAGCCAAGGCATTGATAGAAATCACGGATTTCCCAGTACCTGGTCCACCTTTGATGACAATGACTTGTTTTTCTTCTACCTGAGCCTTCGTTGATGTGGCAATGATTTTCTCAAGCACTGTTTTCTGCTCGTCTAGAAGTACAAATTCTTCAATGCCCTCCAGCATCGAGCCCACCGCTTCTGCAAGTTGTTGTGATGGCCTAATCGGTGATGCATCGATTCTCTTAAGAATTTCTGAGTCTCCCCCTTTACAAATTTTCCCCTTAATCATCGATTGAAGCTTGGACACATCGCCCTTGATGAACACGGGTGCTTTCTTGATGTGATCTTGATACCGAGAGTCAGCGACGACATCTCTGTTTTTACAGTTATGGAGATACGAACATGACATCACAGCAAGTTGTTGCCTGTAGACATACTCGTTGTAATTCGCAAGGTGAAATGCATAACTCCAAGCCTGGTAGGACGGATGAACCACGTCTCGGTAATTGCCCCCCAGGAACGTGTTGACATGACCTTCAAGTCCAGAGAAAGAAATTTCTTCCCACTGTTTAAGTTCAATAATCACGATGGATTCATTCCCTAAAGAATCATGGCCGGCAATGAGAAAATCAATTCTGAACTTTCGGCCATTCAGCCGATACTCCACAGCTACAGATGCATCAGAGGGAATATCGCTATCAGCCATCACATGGAACATGGCATTCCCGAGTGAATTTCTCCATGATGCAGTCTCTGATGGACCAACTGAAATTCCTAGATGCTTTTTTACTTCTGAAGCGACGATGTCATCAATTGTTGGAGCATCAGCCAAAAACTTCTCTTTAGTCGCGAGATACGCCAGCATGAAATTACCTTAACCTCTGCCAGTGCTTAGATCGCTTGTGCAAAAAAGAAAGAGCGTCTATCGGCTCATTTTCTTGAAACTGACTCAAAGAATCTCAGTCGAATAATCGCTGGAAAGTCAAGAAGGATTCGAGCCGGTAATCGGTAGTTCTATTGCTGGCGTTCGACGGCGGCGTTCACTTCATCTGAGATGGCCGCCACAAAACTAGACACAGATGCAGGTGGGTTCATGGATGAACACACATCGAGTTGTTGTTTAGCAAGCGATGCTTGTTCCAAGAAACGGAAATACACGATTCCCAAAAAGCAATACGGGTCTGGATATGACGGATCAATACGTTGTGCACGAATGAGATCCGTCACCGCAGTAGTAAGTGCAATCTGCTTCACCGCTGTTTCGGCATCACGAGACGTCAACGCCAACAACCACGACCTATACGTGAGAGCTTCGGGGTGATCGGGTTCCACTTTGAGAACCTCTGAATACAGCTCGATGGAGCGCACTGGATCAGAGAAATTCAATTGGCGTGCACTGGCCAACAACGTGGAGGTGCTTTGTTCAATACCACCTGTGAAAGTTTCCCCTGGTAAGCGCTGACCAGAGTTTTGTGCGAGCAATACCCCACCGCCAAGACCCATGGATAACACCACAAGGCTGCCCACTATGCGTTGAGTCCAACGAGGCTTTGGGCGAGGAGATGATTGCTCGAGGCCCTCTATCTCGCGCGATAACGCAGCAGCTCGCGCCACATAGCCATCACGAATGGTATTGAAATCAACATCGTCAATGTCGCCTGCTTCGCGTTCTTTTTCTAAGTCTCGAAGTGAGTCCAATAAAAAATCAAGTTCGTCGCGCAGATTGTCACTCATTAGACATTTTCCGCATCAGTCGGGTCTTGGCCCAATAGTCGTTCTACTAATGCAAAGTCTTCACTCGTGGCATCGGCATTCAATTGGGTGCGCCAGCGGCGAAATGCCACAGCAAGCCCGGCAACTGCACACACAAGTACTGCTACCGGTAATACCCACACCAACGAATCAAGTCCAGTGGCTCGTGGCACAAGAAGTACTTGTGCATCAAATGATTCGGCAATTGTGGCCATGATTTCGTTATCCGACAGGCGTCCCGCTGCCACATCACGGGCCACTTGTCGACGAATTGCATCGGCAGCAGTTGCACGCGAGACAAAAATGCTCTCACCATCACATGTGGGGCAGGCGATGCGCTTGCTGATGGAATCAATGCGATCAGATTGCGTCAAAGGACCAGAATCTCGAGTGATGCCAATAGCAAGTAACGCCACTGTGAGAATTCCCATCAACATCCATACAGGCCAAGACTTCAACTTTTTCATTCGATACCTGCAAATTGTCGCTTCAAAAGATCTATTTGTTCTTCCAAAAATCCATCAGTCACAGCACCAAGAATGCGTAACCGAACAAATCCGTTGGGATCAATAATCCAAGACTCAGGCACTTTGGACACACCAAAAGCAACTGAAATAGCTCCATCATCGTCTCGAATCTTTGGCCAGTCACCGCCATTTGCACGAAAGAAAGCACGCACAGCATTGTCATTGTCATCATTAACAACGGTGTACATCTCAACGGGATCATCACTGGTTTTTTGAGCGTCAGCAAAACTGACCAACAAGGGATGTTCTTGAATACATGGCACACATGTTGAATTAAAAAAATTCAACACCAGCCAACTGCCCTTGCGTCGCTCCAAACTGAAATCGCCACCGTCAATGATTGTGGAATTCACTTCAGGCGCGGGTTTTCCCAACAGTGGCGAACGCGCCACATTGACTTCACCAGAATTCGCAAGCACCAAGATCACCAAGAACATTGCAAGAACAACGCCCACCGCACCTGCAACATATGGCGCGACGCGGCGGTTTTCTCGCACACCCACTTCAACGGGTTCGTTCATAGCGCCACCTCTTCACCAATCGGTGCTGATGTGGGGTCGGTGGGCCGACGACGGCGTCGCCCAGGGAATGCAGAGAGCAAGGTTCCCAAGGCCATCAAACCTCCACCAATCCATAACCACAAAATCATGGGCTTGATAAAGACTTTGATCTTTGCCGCATCAGATGAAGGCTTTACCGGTGGCTCCAAGGTGAGATAAATGTCTTTAATGAAAGTGGATCTCACAGACGGAGTGCCGATATTCATTCCCATTGCCTTGTACTTGCTTACAGCGGGCGCATAGGCCTGTCCACCATCAATACTGATAAGCGCCGATACCGATGATTTGCGATTATCATCTGTTTCAGAAAATCCCACAAGCTCAAATGTGTGACCACCAAATGCAGCAGGCACACCTTCTTCTAATGACAGCTCCTGGCTGCGGGTAAAACTGTTGGAGGCCGCAAGAGCAACCGCAATCAAGATCACACCAATGTGCACCACCATGCCGCCGTTTGCTCGTCCCACCAAACCACGCCAACCCTGCCGACGCGTCGCCAACACCAATTGACGAAGAGCAGCCCCGGTTGCAAAACCACCCAGACCAAATGTGAGCAGTGGATTAAGACCAGTTGCACCCAAGAGAATCGAGCCGCCTAAACCTGCGATGCCACCCCATGCTGGCCAGAACAATCGTTGTGACAACAACTCGCCCGATGCTTTTCTCCATGGCAATACAGGAGCAATTGCCATCAAGAACAACAACGTCAATCCAATAGGAATAGACAGTGCATCAAAGAATGGCTCACCCACCACGAGTTGACGATCTTGTAATGCTTCAACAACAAGTGGGAACACTGTTCCAAGTAAAACCACGAATGCAAACACACTAAAGACGACGTTGTTTGCCAAAAATGCACCCTCACGCGACAAAGGTGAGTCAATTGTTCCTGGCGAGCGCAGTAAATCGCCTCGCCACCCAATCAGTGCCACTGAGCCAATCACTATCACAGCAAAAAAGCCCAGCAAGAAAGGCCCGATGTCGGATTCGCTAAATGCATGCACGCTGTTCAAGATTCCCGATCGGGTTAAGAAGGTGCCAAGAATTGTCAAACTAAATGTGGCAATCAATAACGAGAGATTCCACACACGCAACATGCCGCGTCGCTCTTGCACGAGAACAGAGTGAATGTATGCAGTTCCTGTGAGCCAAGGAAGAAGAGAAGCATTTTCTACTGGGTCCCATGCCCACACTCCGCTCCAACCCAACACCTCATAGCTCCACCAAGAACCCAAGATGATTCCAAATGTCAACAGTCCCCATGAGATAAGTGCCCAGCGTCGAGTTTCTACAAGCCAGCCTTCGCCCAATCGCCCCGTAATCAGTGCGCCAATTGCAAATGCAAAAGGCACAGTCATACCCACATAACCCAAATACAAAATGGGTGGATGGAAGACCACCAATATGTGGTTCTGCAACAACGGATTAGGCCCTGGCCCATCGAAGACGCCAGGTGCTCCTACAACAAATGGGTTAGATGGCCCCAAGGTAAGGAGAAAGAAAAACACCGAAACAAAAAACATGGTCGCAATTGCCCAACCCACCATCGGGTCGGTGAGTTTGGCGCGGTACTTGATCATGATGGCCATCGTGAGGCCGGCCAATGTAAGGAGCCACAAAAGAATGGATCCCTCGAGTGCGCTCCAAATTGCTGTGAAGTTGTACAGCGCTGGAGTGCTACGAGATCCCACACGTTGCACATAGTCAAGTGAGAAATCGCGAGTGATTAATGCCCACTCCATTGCTGCGAATGCACCCAAAGCCGACAAGAAAGCCAACACGGCAAAACGAGGAACCAACCGCATGACTTTGGCATCACTATTTCGTGTGCCCGAAATGGCGGCAATCATTCCAAACACTGCCGCAACTAGTCCTATGACTAGCGCGGCACGACCAACTGGGCCTGCTATTCCACCAGCAGCGAACACGCAGCCGCCTCTTCGTTGGATTCATCAAGTCGCGCTTCATTTTTTTCTGCGTATTGATTGCTATGGCGAACTTCAATGCGATCGGAATCAAATCCTGCTGGTGCGATACGACCGTGTGCCACCACAGAAATGCATTCCTGGAAAATGCCACCTGGGTCGCCTTGGTACGTCACATCCAAGGTTTTGCCATTAAATCCCAACGTGAAGACAGTGGCTCCATCTTCTTTACGCACAGAACCTTGTTCCACTACGCCTTGCACTCGCACTCGTCGATCAGAATCGCATCCGTCGCGCACGCCAATTTCATCCACATTGCAGTAATAGTCAATTGCACTTGTGAGGAACTGCGTCACTACCACCCCGCCACCAATAAGTGATACGGCAATCAATGCCATTGGCATCCAACGACGCTTGCGTCGCGGTGATGCAACCACATCATATGATGGTCGTGGAGTTAGGTCCATGGAAAATCCTGTGTGTGACTACGTCGAGCAAGATCGCGGCCGCGCTTAATAATCCAACCTGCATACGTACCCACAGCAATGCCCGTCAGAACCCAACTTCCAATAATGAATGATGCATGTTCCATAACTAACGCACTGCTTCTTTTCGACGAGCTTCAATTGCGGCATCAAGTCCCTGACTTGACATTGCATCTTCAAGATAAATCATTCTTTGGCGGTGCAAGAGCAACCATACGAATAAGACACTGAATGCCGTGAGTCCCAAGAACAACGAGAACAACATCAAGTCATCAAGTTCTACATCTGTGCCCCCGGTGGCAACTGATGCTTCCTGATGAAGCGATCGCCACAATCGCACACTGAAGTGCACCAATGGAATTTCTAAAACTGCAAGTAAGGCAAGAACTGCCGAGCGTCGCGCGCGTTGACGTTGTGTTCCATCAAGACGACGCACAGCCAAGTAGCCCACATAGGTAATAAAGAGAAATGCAGTACTGGTGAGGCGCGCATCCCACACCCAGTAGGTTCCCCATGTAATGCGGCCCCACAAGCTTCCGGTGACCAGTGACAGCGCCACAAATAACACACCGATTTCAGCTGATGCACCTGCAACGCGATCCCAACCTAGTGACCGGTTTCGACCAGACAAATAGCTACCCGAACATACAGCAGTGAGAAGAAAAGCGATGTACGCCACCCAGATTGTGGGTACATGTACATACATGATGCGCACTGTGCTTCCCTGATTCACATCCTCTGGCGAGATGAATAACCCAAGCACTGCCAAGGTGGTTAACAACACGATGGCCAACAGACCGATTCGACGAGTTGCGGCAGTCCCAGTCGATAGACGGGTCTCAGTCGAGATGTTCACGTCTCTAAGTCTTACCGCCAATAGACGCTTTCGGAAATCGGGTCACTCATCTACAAGTGGGCCAAACGCCACAGATCCCACTGTGGAAAAGACCACTGCAAAGATCCCAAGAAGCACAATCCAGGGCCAGCCTTCAGAGATTTGTGCACCACCGCTTCCAAAAGCTGCCTCGGTAGCCCGTGTTGCACCTATTAATACAGGGGCAACCACCGGCAACAACAGCAATGGCAAAAGGGTTTCGCGCCCTTTGACTCCGGCAGCTAACCCGCCATACAAAGTGCCCACACATCCCAATCCAATTGTCGCTGCGACCATTGTCACAACTAATTGGCCAAGTCCACCAAGCGATAGTTCAACCCCGTACAGCACAACTGCAGTGCCCACCAACATCGCCTCCAAGACAAACAGTTGCACCATCAGCGCACATGACTTACCCGCAAAAATTGCCGACGGATCAACACCTGCAACGCGCAACGCGTCGAGGGCACCATCTGAGGTCTCCACAGCAAACGATCGCTGCACCACCACCAACATGGAGAACAATGTGGCAAGCCACACCAACCCTGGTGCAACTCGTTGCAAGATTCCATCGTTATCGAGCGCGAATGCAAACATCACCATCACAATGGCGGCAAATGGTGCAACTTGATTCATCAAGATCTTGCTGTTCCATTCCACCAACAAATCTTTCTTTGCCACGGCAATAGCGACATGAGTCCGTGATGCACGCGCACTCATGGTGCACCTCCGCCATCAATATTCACTATGCGATGTGCAAGTGCAGTTGCACGTTCACTCTCATGACTTGCAAGAACTACCGTGGCCCCTACACGCACTGCATCACGCAAAACATCATCAATTTCATCTCGTCCTGCAGCATCAAGACCTGCATGTGGTTCATCAAGCAGCCAAATCTCGGCACGACGCACAATAAGACTGGCCAATGCAGTACGGCGACGTTGACCCGCAGACAATTGTGAAGCACGCACATCTGCAAGTCGACCATCTACTCGCATTCGTGCCATTGCCGCATCAACTTCGACATTGCGGGCTCCGACAGTGGCAGCCCAGAAATTCATGTTCTGTCTCACGGTGAGATCTAGATACAAACCATTGGCATGGCCAAGAAATCCCACACGCGAACGAATGTCCTCTCGCTGCAAGGAGACATTCATACCGAGAATTTCTCCCGACCCTCTTTCAATCGGCAACAACCCAGCACACACTCTCAACAAAGACGTCTTTCCTGCACCGTTGGGTCCTTGCAAGAGAACAATCTCACCACGTGCAACACGAAGATCAATGCCAGCTAACGCCGGAAAACTCCCGAGTACCGCAACTACTCCTTTGAGATCAATCACGGTGTTCATGCCCTAGTCACGCTAGTGACCGTTGAGCAACCTCGCCAACGTCCAACTAGTGTCTCAATGGTGAGTTCTCCTGAATTAACCCCTACTTCGCCACGGGCGCGCATGGGGTTGATCGCACTCGACGTCGTAGGTCGCGTCATGATTGCCATCGGAGCGCTCCTTCTTGCTTTTGTGGCATACCAACTGTGGGGAACTGGAATAGCTGAAAGCCGCGCCCAGGACACACTTGCAACCGAATTTGAAGCAGTTATCCAGAACCCGACAACCCAAACCACCACCCCTCTCTACGGAGATGTCATTTCGCAAATTCGTATTCCCAGTATCGATGTCGACAAATTTGTCGTTGCCGGAGTGGACGCACAATCTCTACAAAAAGGGCCCGGCTTGTTCCCGAGTTCTCCGTTGGCCGGCCAATTAGGAAATGTGGCCATCACCGGTCATCGCACCACCTACGGCGCCCCGTTTAGTCGTATCAATGAAATTGCGATAGGTGATGAAATCATTCTCAAGACCTCAGAGGGTGAATTCACCTACATAGTGAATGCAGAACCCTTCGTTGTAGAAGCCACACAAACGGACGTTGCAAAAACAACTGATCCCAATTCGGCAATCGTGACTCTCATTTCATGTCACCCCAAATGGACATCAGAAAAACGCATGGTGGTAACCGCTGAACTTGTTCCCGCAGTAGAACCAGCACCCCCCACCCAATTTGTTGCCCAAACAGGTGACTATGTGCCAGAACTTTTAAATGAGGGATGGTTCCACGATTCGGCAGCGTGGCCATGGGTTCTTTTGTGGTTCGCTGCGTTAATTGCTCTCTATGTTGCAGCAGTCGTTGCAATCCGCCGTGGAGTCCGGGCATATATCTCTTACCCAGTGATGGCTGTGGTGATGTTGCCAGTGCTCTTCATCTTTTTTGAACAGCTCAGCCGTTTGTTGCCAACAAACTTGTAGATCACTCTTGCGCTGCAGATGGCAGAATTTCAAGAAGCTTTTCTTCCATCGCCGTCCCTAATCGTGAGACAAACGTGCTTGTGAGGTGATCACGATCGCGGTAGGTCACCACATTGTTGATGACTGCGTAACACATGCTCTCATCACATAAGTAGTCGGTGAAATCCGCAAGATACATATTCTTGATTCCCACAGTTGCCGCAATGGCGGGATTCACATCGAGCAACAATTGACTACGTTGCATCGCACAGAAATTTGGATTACTTCTATTTGCGTCTACGCAAGCCGGGATTGAATACGGAAACCAAGGAGTGTCACGAATTGCCAAGATAGGAATGTTTGCATTGCTTAACACTTTCCATCTTTCTACGCAACCTTCTAAAACTCGTTCATTTCGTTTTGAAGCAACTGTTGCAGTGGTGATGACCAGATCAGGAGGATTGGCTAACAGATGTTGTTCAACATTTTTTGACCAATTCCCACAAAGATTGTCCAACAACAACTCATACCTACACGTCACTTTCACAATGACTTGCAGATCCCATTTATGTGTGACTGCTGCGGCTTGCATTGCAGAAAACCAGTGCAGCGAATGTGAACCGCCCACGAGAGCCACCGTGGGTCCATTTGGATCGCCATAAGAACAAATCTCCACCCTCGTCGAGGACGTGTCTTTCTCAAAACATCCATCAACACGCGTTTGTCCGCGATCTTGTTTGGCTACCAATGGATCTGGGGTGAGTGGCTGTTCTGGATCAAAAAGATCCAAGGTCTCACCATTTGATAGGACCTCAAACTGCGATTTCGCATTGACATCTTGATTGACATTGACATCATTGGAGACTTGATTCTGCAACACAGAGGTTGCACCCAAAACCAACACAATGGAAACACCCAAAACGACGAACTCTTTTACAGTAGGGATCTTTCTTTGGCCTTTTCGTAGACGCAGGAACGGAACCTCTACTAAGTGATACGTCACGCCAGATAGAACAAGTGCACCGAACAAAATGGCAACACCGCCTAGTAGCGACACTGAATCTGCATTGAAGTGCAACTTGCCAAAAATCAATAACGGCCAATGCCATAAGAAAAACCCATAGGAGTAGTCGCCAAGACGCACCAAAGGTTTCGTTCCCAAAAGACGAATTGGGAAAGAAGGCACCGCGGTTTGCCCTGCCAATACAACCAGTACGGCCCCCGCAACGGGCACTAATGCGATGTATCCAGGAAAAGCAATCCCATGAATGACAGTTGCATTACCGAAAATCACTACTGCGCCCACCCATGCCATCACAGCAGCGCTGCGACGAGAGAAAGTGAGTGGTGCGGCAACAAGTGCAAGCAATCCGCCCACACCAAACTCCCACACTCGCGCAAATGAGTTGAAGTACATCGGAGCAGGCTCGAGTGGAGTGGCAATCACTGAATAGACAAACGATGCCAATGTGGCAAGTAACAGCATCCACACAACAAAGCCACGAGCAGATTTACCGAGGCGGCGAGAGAGATATGCACAAGCCACAATGAATAAAGGAACGAACAGATAAAACTGCCCTTGAATGGACATAGCCCAAAAATGTTGTGCAGGACTTGTGTTGGCATCTTGCCCGAGGTACTCCACCGAGGTTGAGGCGAAGAACACATTGGCGAGATACACACTGGCCGCGC
This sequence comes from Ilumatobacteraceae bacterium, assembly GCA_044239355.1. Classification (GTDB taxonomy): domain Bacteria; phylum Actinomycetota; class Acidimicrobiia; order Acidimicrobiales; family Ilumatobacteraceae; genus UBA2093. The sequence goes on along the minus strand of JBIIBO010000012.1, from coordinate 10,414 downwards.
GAATTCCACCAAATACGTCCTCCCAATAGACCCGTGACACAAAGACCCACGTGCCCACAATCGCTATTCCAAGAACTACATATGCAAGGGGAAAAATTCGCCGGGCAATCCTTGTGTAGTAAGCACCGATTGCCACACGTTGACGTGATTCCACTTCACGCGTGAGTGAACCGATAATCAAAAACCCAGAAAGCACAAAAAAGACGTCAACGCCTCCAGAGACTCGGTTAAACCAGATGTGATAAACCGCAATCAACACAGATGCAGTGGCTCGAAGCCCTTGGATTTCGTTCCGAAATTCCCGTTTCACATCGACTTCAACCATGTGAACTCAGTGTAACTTCATCAAATTCTTGTTCTGGAACTCTGGTCCCTCGCCCACACACAATCTCGGCCGACCCTCTACGCTTATATTCCATGAATCAACCGCAGTTTGATCCCGTACGCATTCGTCGTGCCAAAGTCGCAAAATACAACCTGTTGGCCAATCGTATTGGATACATCTTTTGGGCCATCTCAATGTCCACATTTGTGATGGCCTTTGCTTTCGGGTTCAAAGGCCCACTTGTCACAGTGGTGATTGCAACGTTGATCATCGGCTCAATTTTGTTGGCACCTTCCATCATCATCGGTTACGCGGTGAAAGCTGCCGACCGCGACGACCGCGAGCGCGGATTGTGACCGTCAATCGCCGACGACAAATTCTTGATGTTGCGTTAACCGCATTTTCAACTTCTGGCTACCACGACACTTCAATGAACGACATCGCAGAAGCGTTGTCCATCACAAAGCCGGTCGTATATCAATATTTTGATTCCAAGCGAGCCTTGTATCTACAACTACTTCACGACGTGGGCGATGATCTGTTGAACACCGTGACAAAAGCAGTAGCCGGTACAGGAGACCCACGCCAACAAACAGAACGTGGCATGGTGGCCTACTTCGCGTGGGTTGCACGCAACAAAGAGGCATTCTCTTTGTTGTTTGAAAGTTCTGCGCGCGTCGATGGAGAATTCGCACACATTGTGAGCGAATTTGAAGATGGTGCTGCGCGCGCTATCTCACCCTTTATCGCTGTAGATGCCGACGGCACAGATGTCCACACTTTCGCAATCGGACTAGTGGGCATGGCAGAAGCAGTGAGCCGACAAGTCATTCGTGAACAACGCACTTTTGAACCTGAATCTTTAGGCGCAACAGTTGCATCACTTGCCTGGGGCGGTCTGCGCTCATTGGGTCAGTCGCGCAACACGAAACCGCGATAGGCCCTTTGTCACCTCTGAGTTGTGTGGCCCCAACAACACCCCAGACCCCATAATCTGCCAAACCCATCTCGATGAGTGCCCACTAGAATGTGATCATGCCTACCCCTGGAGAACACCATCCAGCCTTCGAGGAATACTGTGAGTGCATTTTCGAATTGCACGAAGACAACCTCGAAGTAATCCAGGCCCGTATTGCAGATCGTTTACAAGTGTCACGACCATCTGTGTCAGAGATGATTAAGCGCATGTCCGAGGAAGGTCTTGTTGTTGTTTCTGGTGGACACATCACCCTCACCACCTCAGGTGAAGAACTGGGTCAACGAGTCGTGCGTCGTCACCGCATCGCCGAACGTTTCATGACCGACATCTTGGGACTTTCTTGGGCATTGGCCCACCGCGAAGCAGGACGATGGGAACACGTGATGTCTAATGAAGTGGAAGAAGCTATGCGCGAGCGCTTGGGCAATCCCACTACATGTCCTCATGGCAATCCCATTCCCGGCTCGGGATACACCGCACCCAAAGCAATTCCATTAGTTGAATTGACATCTGGCCAGACATTTACTGTGTCTCGCATCCCTGAAGAACTCGAATTCTCCCCAGGCATGCTCGAATTTTTGGAAGAGACAAATTTGATGCCAGGAATGTCGGGCGTGGTGGCTTCAACACCTAGCCAGGGGAAAATGACCATCTCCATCAATGGCGCAAATATTGAAGTGGATTCTTTTGCCACCGAACGCATTCTCGTTACCGTCTAAACAACCCTTCACCGCATCGGAGCCCCCACGATGAACCGAATCAAACATCTCGCAATCACTGCTGTGTGCGCTGTTGTGTTGTCCGCATGTTCCACTCAAATCTTGAGCACCACCACAACATTGCCTCCTGGTGAGACCACAACAACCACGCTTGCTCCGCCCGAGGGTGACATTGTGGAACTTCTTGATCAACTCGATGAACTCACAAACAATCTTGGTCAAGAAATTGTTGATGGCGAACGTGAAATCATCACAGCAAAATACGCACGTGCCCAGCAAATACTGGTTGCAGTTGAACCTCAGATTCGTGCTGCCGGAATAGACATGGTGGATGACGTGGAAAGAATTGTGGGCCTCATTGGCACTGCAACAACACGCAAACGTCCTGCCGATGCAGACAAAGCAAAACGCTTTCTTACGCTGATTCGCGAATCACTTCCCGAACTACTTGCAAAATAATCTGCTTAGATCATTGCATCAGGCAGATTACGTTGATGCACCACAGACAAACTGCGGGTAGAACGCGTCAACGTGACGTACAACAAACGCAAACCTTGTGGGTCTTCTTCCACAATTGCTGCAGGCTCCACCACAATCACATCGTCTAATTCCAAACCTTTGGCCAAGGTGGCAGGGACGATGGATAGTCCTTGATCAAGACCTGCGGTGCGCGCTAATCCGTAATGAATGTCTAAAGCATCAAGTGATGCACTAATTCCACCAATCATGTCCTCTGGACAAATGATTGCTACTCGCCCATCACCTTGTGCAACAACTTCACGTGCTTGTTGCGCAACAGCGTGTGGAAGCGATGCGTCCGAGGCAACAGAGATAATCAGTGGGTCTTGATCACCATCACGCACGCTTCGTGGTGCACGCAACCCTGGCGTTGCTGCCAACATCACTTTGTCGGCCAGTTTCATAATTTGTGATGGGATGCGATAGCCCACAGATAAGCCCACCACACGAGGTTCTTTACGCGAGGGAAGGTGATCGAGCACATCGTTCCAATCATTTGCAGCCAAAGGCCCCGTTGCTTGGGCAATGTCACCCACAACGGTCATCGAGCCACTCAACGAACGTCGCGTCACCATACGCAATTGCATCGGTGTGAGATCTTGTACTTCGTCCACCACGATGTGCCCATAAGTGCGAATTTCATCGGCTTCGTCAATCTTTCCCGAACGACGTGGCTTAGGTCCAAGCAAAAAACGCGCTTCGTCTAACAGTGCAGCGTCGGCGGCGCTCCAGCGCACGTCTTGCACAGATTCAGAACGTTGACGATACAAAGCAAGATATTCAGACTCAGGAATAACTCCTTGCCCAGCCAACTTCAACAACGCTTGTGAACCAAAAAGATCGTGTAACAGTTGTGCAGGACTCAGCACTGGCCACATGCGTTCAAATACTGCGCGCATCTCGAGCGTGTCTCGCAACGCATCGCGCAATTCATCAGGATCAGCTTCCCCACGCACCGTGGCAGCCATTGCTGACCACACTTCATTTTCTACAAAACGACGCGCCTGATTGTGTCGGTGATAACGACGTCGGGCAGCTTTGACGATGTGTATCGACTCTTCCACTGTCAAACGTGCATAACTGGTGCCATAGGGCATCACTACATCTTCACGCAGTGGTCGTTCACGATCAGAGATTGCTTTATCAATCACTCGAGAAATTTTCTTTTGACCCTTAATGCGAGCAACCTCGGAAGATTCCTTACCGCCAAAAGTTGCCTCGGGAATCAGGTCTTGAAGCATCACTTGATTCACGCCTGCTTCACCAAGAGAAGGCAACACTCTTTCGATGTAACGCAAGAACACTCTGTTGGGTCCAATTACCAACACGCCTTGGTCTTCTAATGGAAAACGATGCGTGTACAAAAGATACGCAGCACGGTGAAGTGCAACTACCGTCTTTCCTGTTCCAGGGCCACCTTGAACAACTAGAACTCCACCTTGTGGTGAACGAATGATTTGATCTTGTTCGGACTGAATCGTGGCAACAATGTCACCTAATTGACCTGTTCGGCTACGACCAAGTGCAGTAAGCAATGTGGAGTAACCACGCAAACCATGCGATGCATCGTTGTCTGCTAATCCATCATCTTGACCAATGCCAAGATGTCCTTCACCAAAGAGTTCATCTTCAAGTGCAAGAAGTTGCGCGCCTTCCACAACAAAATGTCGACGACGTACAAGACCCATCGGCTCGCGACCTGTAGCCCGATAAAAAGGTTCGGCCACCGGCGCACGCCAATCCACAACAACTGGTTCGCGTTCCGCGTCGGCTACTGCCAAACGTCCGATGTGGAATGTTTCAATTCCGTTGTCATCGTCCATATCGCTATTTCGATCAATGCGGCCAAACACCAACGCTGCGTTCCCAAGATCGAGTTGTTCAAGTCGATGCACCAAATTTTCGTCAAAGACATTGCGCTCTAGGCGTGCTTGAAAAGTTCCACCGGGCCCAGATGAAGTGAGCTCGCGGATTTTCATTGCGCCCGTACGGCTTGCTTCCAGGCACTCATAGGCAAACAGGATGTATTCCTGCTCTTGTGCCAGTTCAGGGTGTTGTTGGGCCATGGACACCAATCCGCTTTCGGCTAATGCCTCCCGAATTCGGGGTTAATGAATGCTATCGGGGTACACATCTGTCCCACCGAAAGGAAGTTGCACCGTGGTTTTTTCAAGACAACACACCATCTCGGCTCTTGTGGGCTGTGCAGTACTTGCCGGCATTGGCCTCAATGTCTCCCATCCCTTGGCTGCGCACGCAACAGGCACAGGATCAGGTTCTGTGGACAACGAGACCATCTCTGCCGAAGTGAGATACGACGTTGCGCCCAGTGAAAGTGCGTGTGTCTGGGAGCCGGTGAGAGGTTCGGCCTCTCTCCCCATTGCGGGCACACGTCCTACCCAATATGAAACCTTGTATTACCGCGCATGCGATGATCGCATTATGTCGTATCACTGGATTCGTGATTCCACTCCACGACGCATCGCTGAATCAGCCAATAGCAAAGTATCGCGATTAGTGAATTCGCTACTTCTACGCACGGCACCGCCGAGCGACAAAATGGTGGTCACTGTGGGAACGTGGTTTTGGATTCCGCGAGCTGCATGGAAACCTGTGAGCGTCACTGCTTGGATTCCCACACAAGCTGGTCCTATCTCGGTCACCACCACCGCAACACCACACACCATCACCTACACACCAGGTGATGGGCAACCACCAGTGACATGTAAAGGTCCGGGCACTCCATGGACTGCACGAAATGGCGATCGTGCAAAAAGCCCATGTATGTACACCTACGCTCGCGCCTCCCATAGTCAACGTGGAAAACATTTTCGTGCCGCCATGGATGTCACATGGCTGGTTACATGGCGCTCAAGCCTCGGACTTGCAGGCCGATTGCCCAATATTCGCACTGGTTCTGCAATGAATGCCCGAGTTTTAGAGTTACAAGCATTGTCTCGTTGACATCAGTTGCCCATAGCCTTGCGGGGTACTTTTGGAAAGGCACAACATGAACGACGACAAGGACCGCTTCCTCCTCGACCGCCGCTACGCAGCAACATTTGAGAACCTCGATGATTCAGTTCTCGCACAGTTGGCTAACGCTCTCGAAGGCGACCTCAAAGATGGTTTTGCGCGCATTGTTGGTCTTCCCGACGGCGCCTACGACGATGCTGCCACTTTGGGTGCACATGTTCGCGACGGCATCTCTAAGCGCCGTGTTGCACATGATGCAGGTGTGGTGTTGGCAGAACCATGCACACAGTGGAGCATCGAACAACTTGGTGATTCATCTGAGAATCCCTCGTTAGAAGAATTGGTGACCTTGATTCCTCAAGCCATTGAAAAATTCGGTATCGAAGCAGTGCGCTTGATGGTGATCCAATACTCACGTTCGCTCAAGGGCTTCCGTCAACTTGTTGCAACCGACGATCGTTTCACCCCAGTGGGTGCAGCACCTGTTGCAGTTGTGTTGGAAAAAGATGAAGCGGAACAAGCCGCCAAGCGTGAGGCCCGCAAGGCTCGCAAGGCAACCGAAAAGGCAGCTCGCGCAAAACAACAAGGTGTGCGCCGCTAAAACTTTGCTGTAGCCAAATAGGCGCTAGCCAAAAAAGACGGTGGCTACATCGTCATATAACGACACATCCACATGGCGAATTTTGCCCACCACATTTTCAAGTGGCACACGCACCATGTCGTCGTTACGTAGTGCAATCATGCAGTGAGTTGCACCATCGTGCAAAGCCGTCACCGCGGCAATTCCTAAACGTGTGGAAAGAACTCGATCAAAAGCATTTGGTGTTCCGCCACGCTGAATGTGCCCAATCTGTACCACTCGGGTTTCATAACCCGTCTGTTTTTCTAGGGCACGGGCAACTTCAGAACTAATGCCTCCAAGTCGCGGCCTCCCAAACGGATCTTTTTCGTATACGGGCGCATCCATGGTTCCTGGCTTGGGCATGGCACCTTCGGCCACCACCACAATGGATGCATAGCGCCCTCGATTGTGTTTGCGCCGTACAGCATCTGCAATGTCGGCAATATCGAATGGACGTTCAGGAATAAGAATTGCCGTTGCACCACCAGCAATGCCGGCATGAGTAGCAATCCAACCAGTGTCGCGACCCATCACTTCCACCACCATCACACGATCATGACTTTCTGCGGTGGTGTGCAAACGATCAATTGCATCGGTAGCTATTTGCACAGCAGTGTTAAAGCCAAAACACACATCTGTTCCCATGATGTCGTTATCAATTGTCTTGGGTACTCCCACAACAGGAATACCAATGTCGGCGTGCAATTTCGATGCCACCCATAACGAACCGTTACCGCCAATCACAATCAAGGCATCAATGCCCATCTCCTGCAAATTTTTTTGCACACGTGCAGGTCCGTCGGGATAGTCATAGGGACTTCCCCGTCGAGTACCCAAGATGGTGCCACCTCGTGGCAATGTTCCCGCCAATGCCGCCACGTTCAACTCCATGGAACGCTTTTCTAGAACGCCATCCCATGCATCAAAAAAACCCACGACAGTGTCCCCCATGTCGTTGATTGCTTTTCGCACTACGGCACGTATCACTGCATTTAAACCTGGGCAATCGCCGCCGCCAGTCAACACTCCAATACGCATACCGCGAGCCTAACTAGGTGAGCGGTGGCGGCGGGATGGGTCTTTCATCCCGATGATGTGTGTGCTCTGTTGCGAGCTCTTGTTCGAAGCGATCAAGTGTGCCTAACGCAAACGCCGCAGCAAGTTCAAGACGAAACTGCACTTCAGAGGACACTGATACTCCATATCCAAGTCCGGCTGGTTTGCCTCGACCTGCGGGAGCAAACACCGAATACCCCTGTGAGGTATGAGTCATGCTGATCAGTTTTTCGAACTTCCATTCGTGGGTGCGTTTTGCACCAGTGAACATGATGCGTTCATTGGTCACTAAAGCATTGCCTTGATCTGTAGGCGAGATGGATTCTTCTCCGGGAATTACTTTTCCACCTGTGCGACCTGTGTTGATGCGCACGCGACCAAAGATGGGAAACGACACGCCGCCATATCCACCGCTATAACGAGTGGGAGCACGCACAATTTCTAAATACACAACCCCTTCAATATGTGCAATAGGAAATTCATCTTTGGTCATCATGAATCCGTAGTCATTCATGTCTACAAAATGCTTTGCAGAATTACCCGCAATGGAATCGCGCACAATAGTGAGCATCTCGTTGAGTTGATGTTCTTCTGCATTCCACAACGTCATCTCGGCGTTGTGATCCCTTAGCGCTTGCTGATACTTCTTCTCGGCTCTGCGTTGCGTAAAAGAATCAAATAAGCCCATGACTCCACCATAGAGAAATGGTGTGCCAAAGGAGTTCTCCTATAGAAATTTCACCGCATCACCCACGTGCACCACACCTGGGGCGAGAATGCGGGCATAGACCCCAAGGTTTTGATCGAGGTCACGCACAATGTGGCGCAAAATGTCGCGGTCGGGTCCAAGGTCGCCATTCACTGCTTGGGTCACCATCACACAGCGAGGACACGGATCTAAAAACTCCACCTCAGCAGTACCAATCTGTGCGCGCTTTCCTTTCCAAGAAAACTCCACATGACCTTTCCCCGTTGTCTCCACCATCAGGCTGGGGCGAAAACGTCGTTCATCAATCACACTGTTTGGTAACGCAGAACGCAATGCATCCATTGCGGATGTAGTCATCACCATTAATGGCCAACAGTCGTAATGAGTGCCAGGGGGCGATTCAAACTCCACCACTTCAGGAGGAAACGCCGCAAAGTTAGGAAGAGGTTCATCATCTGTGCGACCAAAAATTGTGCGCAATTCTTGAATGGGATCATCAGAATCACCAGGGCCTCGGCGAAAGTGATCCAAATTGTTATCGGCAGGCAAAGATGTCAACTCCACCGGGTGATTCAGTGCTTGAGAGAGCACCGCGTTCACATGTGCATCTTGTGATGACACTGTTGCGCCATTGGGCAATGTAATCATCACGTCATCGCCGTGTCGTTGTGCAGCACATTGCATCAACGCACCAATCTTTTTCCCACCGCGAATGCCACCGCGCTCTAAATCGCGTATCGCCCAATGGCGATCGCCCACAATTCCTAACGTCGATAATTCAACATGGGGTACTTGTTCGCCCACCATTGATTTCACTGGATAGGACCACAGTTGTGAGATTTTCATCCTCACAGCATTTCACGCACGCACCCCCGTGCGACACATTTAGCTGTAGTAAGGGTTTGCCCCAGTGGCGTGATCAGTAATGTCACGCACTTTGGCAATTGCAGGCACTTGCTCTACCAAGGTGGTTTGCACGCCTTCAAGCATGGTCATCTTGCTCATTGAGCATCCATGACATCCGCCGCCCATGGTGAGATAGGCAATACCTTCTCCGTCATGACCCACAAAGGTGACAAAGCCACCGTGTGCGGCAAGTGATGGATTGACATCGGTAGCAATTACAGCTTCTACTGCTGCAGACGTTTCATCATCGGTCACAAGTCCTTCAATCACCGCTGCAGGCGGTTTGTTGGGATTGCGAATGATGAGACCTTGACGATCTGAGAAATCAAGCACTGCACCATTGATGTGTTCATAGCTTTGCAGTGGAATGATGATCTTTAATCCGTTAATGGTGCGCACTTCATCGCTGAATGCTGCTTGGGTCACAATTTCAAATGACAAGTCATATTTGAATTCTTCGCCAGGGGCTGCAAGTACTTCCAAACGAAGTCCAAGGCGTTCTTTTTCTGGTTCCTCGTCACGCAATGTCACCAATTGGGCCAATGCCTCATCGGTGATTTCAATAATGGTGTCAGAGCTTTGGGGGGCAAGTGGACTCACACCCCGAAGGCTAGCGAGGGTTACCTATTGACCCACCCGCATAGTGGAGCCCCCACCGTCTACTTGAATGCGTTGGCCTGTGATGTAGGAAGCTTGGGGTGCACAGAAATACATCACTGCTTGGGCCACATCTTCTGGCTGACAGACCCGGCCAAAGGGCGCATCGTTATCCATGGAACGTAAGTCATCCATCTCGCGGCGTCCGGTAATGGCGCGCGCAAGACGCACACCCATATCTGTTTCCACTAATCCAGGGGCCACGATGTTCACACGAATCTGATGTGGCCGCTCTTCTTTGGCCAATGTGAGCGCAAGGGCTTCCATGGCTGCTTTTGCCATGTTGTAGGGAGCACCAAAAGCGCTCATGCCTGTTGTGGCAACAGAAGAAATAAATACCACGTGTCCACCGCCGCGAGCTCTCATAGATGGCAAAAAAGCACGACATAGTTGGTGTGGCCCCAACGCATGAGTGGCCACCAAATTCCATACTTCTTCAGCTTCTGTATCCACCACACCACGACCGCGCGATGCAATACCACCGTTGAGAACTGCGATATCAATTCCTCCGTGCGTGGCCACAATCTCGGCGACCATCGCAACGTTGTCTTCGGGGATGTCATTGGATCCTTGATGCACAGTTGCATGTCCGCCCATTGATGCAATCAGTGCTGCTGTCTCTTGGGCTGATTCTTTATCGCGTCGATAGTTGATGGCCACAGTTGCGCCCTCTGTAGCTAACGCCAAAGAAATGGCACGGCCAATTCCACGACCGCCACCAGTGACCAATGCAATTTTTCCGTCGAGATATCCCACGTTGCCCCCTTGTACTTGTGTGTTCCCAAACTAGACCGCACACCTGTTGTCCCTACGAGCCCACTTGCGAGATAACATCGGCATTAACAACCACGGGGAGCTTGCACGAATCGGCAGGCTGAGAGGGTGGCCGCGGCCACCGACCCAAGAACCTGATCCGGGTAATGCCGGCGGAGGGAAATGGATTCAA
>JBIIBO010000039.1:0-5352 GCA_044239355.1 Ilumatobacteraceae bacterium | reverse complement strand
GGTATTGAAAGGCGAGAAAAATTCCTGCCTTGGCGCGGATATCTGTTGTCCAGTCGGTGATGTCTTCACCGTGAAAGAAGATCTGCCCACTTGTGACTTCATATTCGGGCGAGGCCAACAAGGTGCTTGCAAGAGTGGATTTACCGCATCCGTTCGGGCCCATGATGGCGTGAATTTCTCCAGCCGCAATAGATAACGAAAGACCACGCAAGATGTCTTCTGCACCCTCGGCCTCGTCGGTTTGGGGGCGGGCATGAAGGTTGTCTATTCGAAACAGGTCACTCACGCCCTTCAGTCTAGGCAAGAGCCCGGTATTACCACTATGGAGATAGTGGAAACTACCGAGGAGTGACCAATGCCCTCCACAGGGCTCGATACGACGAGTGCTCCAAGGTGGTGTCCAAATAATTGGCCTCGTGAAGTATGCGGTGATACTCGGGGAGGTGTCGAAATGGAATACCGGCATCGACATGATGTGCCATGTGGAAGCCGATGTTGTAGGGCACCATGTAAAAACGTGCGAACCAATGTTGATGCACCGAATGAGTGGTGTATCGACGATCATCATCCTCACGCATGCCGCCATGTTCGGCGATGGAACGCAGGCGATTAATGACACGCCAGACAGTGATGTAGGGAAGAACCCACATCGCTGGGTACATCCACCAATAGCCGACAGCAGAAAATGCTGCTGCGATGACAATTTGCAGAGCGAGCATTTTGATCAACGTGTGCCGCACTCGATTATCAGGGGAACGCAATCCCTTCATTTGCCCGCGCAACAGTTTCCAACCTGTTTGACCAGTTGCATCGCGCACAAGCTTGCGGCGAAGACTCGCCGACGTGATGGGATAATTCGCGTATAACGCAATGTCTGGTTCATTAGGGCCAAATTCGCGTTTGTGATGCGCCATGTGTACTCGTCGATACGCCTGAGTACTTGTCATTACGGGATAACCCAACAACCAATTACCGACAAAGTCATTTGTTGCTTTATGGGCAAACAACAATCGGTGTGCTGCTTCGTGCATGAGAGATAAAAACTGGGCGTGCATGCGCCCCATGAGAAGAAACGCAAGACCCCATGTTGCTATGTGATTGATCCGAGCGGCAAGAACAAGAATGGCGATGTTTTGCCCATACAGCCAGATCACGGTGAGTGCATTGCGATACGAAGGAATTGCGCGCAACCGAGTTCGATCTTGAGAAGAAAGTCGACCGATTGCATCAACGTGCTCTGTCGGTTGAGCAGTGGGCAATTGGGTCGGCGCCATTCCACCTAATGGAGAACTCTTACCAGCCACGTGCAATCCATTCGTCAAGATGCGGTCGCTCGGTGGAAATCAGAGAGTCTGTTCCGTGTCCAGGCAAGATCGTGGTGTCAGGGCTGTATGTGAACAGTTTCGTGTCAATAGATTCAATGATGTCAGTGAAGTTGCCACCAGGGAAATGTGTTGCTCCCGGGCCACCAGGAAACAATGTGTCGCCAGTAAACAACAGCGGAGCATCAATCACTTTGAACGAGACCGAACCCACGGTGTGGCCAGGTGTGTGAATGACTTCCAAGCGAAGTCGGCCCACTTCAATAATTTCCTCGTCGTCAATAAAGGTGTCGTATCCCACATCCACCAGCATGGGCGCATCAGCCGAAGCAACTGCAACTGAGTAGCCCGCTTCGCGCATGGCAGGGATTGCCTGAATGTGATCATGATGACCATGTGTTTCCAGAACTCTTCGCACGCCCAGTGATGTGCACATCTCTAATAACAGTTCATGTTCGTTAGCTGCATCAATCAGTACTGCATCAAAAGTGTGTTTACAGCGCAGAACAAACACATTGTTGTCGTATGGGCCGACCACGACACGGTGTACTTCAAGGTTGTGATCAAAGTAGTGAAGAGTGTCGTGTGGCAGTGCCATCTCCCTAGCCTGACACAACTGTGAATCCCATTGACAGGGCAACGGGAATTTGTGCGGCATCAAAGGTGACGAACTGCACAGATGATGGCAATCGTGCTGCTGCGCACAGGTGCAGTGATGTAGAGAGCCCAACTGGTTGGCGAGTGCACAGAGCGGCTGCTTCATCGAGGAGTACTTGGTCCATAGGAACAACATGGAGATAATCCCAGGTATGGCGGATTTTGTCCTCGAGGTATCGCTGTAAGACAGGTTCATCGGTGAGCCGGGAAATAGCTGCCACAGATTCGGCAAGAGTGATGGCACATGCAGCCCAGGTGGTGTCAGAGTTGAGTGCATCTTGCACAACTGCGCGAGAGGCGCTCTCGATATGCAGTGAGATCAGCGCAGAAGAGTCCAAGAACACGGTCATCTCAACGGGCTCACAGTCGCACTTGGGCAAGAGCGCGATCCACGCGCGTGCCTGTAGTTAAAAGAAGTGGTTCATCCAAGACAAAGTCTCCTCGCCGGCGTGGAGCAACCAATGCGCCTCGGGCAACCAGATCTGCAATGGAGATGCCGGCGTAATCACCGCTCAGGGCGCCAAGTTGGGCCACTGGTACTCCATCGACGGTGATGACGACGCGTTCCCCGGTGTGGGCACGTTTCACATATGACGCCAATGCGGTGCGGAGTTCTCTGATCCCAATGGTGGCCATTGGCCTACTCTATCGCTATGAGTACACAGGTGTACACATTCCGACTCGGAAGGTTTTGGTCTGAGGCGTCAAACTGGCATCTATGAATTTTGCATTTAGTGAAGAACAAGAAGAACTCCGCAAGATGGTGCGCTCGTTCCTAGAGAACAAGTCATCAGAAGAGGCAGTTCGTGAACAAATGGACACCGTGAATGGTTTTGACTCTGCTGTGTGGTCACAGATGTCTGGAGAAATGATGCTCCAAGGTCTTGCGATCCCCGAAGAGTTCGGCGGTCAGGGATACAGCTTCATCGAGTTGGGTGTTGTGTTGGAAGAAATGGGACGCGCTTTGTTGTGTGCACCGTTCTTCTCCACAGTTGTCTTGGCAGCGAACACACTGTTGCTCTCTGGTGATGATGCAGCAAAGAAGGCTTACCTTCCTGGCATCGCAAGCGGCGAGACAATTGCAACTCTTGCAACAACAGAGCCATCAGGTCGTTGGGACGAAGCAGGCATCACCATTGAAGCCAAAGGTAAAGGATCAGATTTCACCATCTCTGGCACCAAGAGCTTCGTACTTGACGGTCACACCGCAAACTTGATCATCGTGGCTGCTCGCACCAGCAAGGGAATCAGCTTGTTTGCAGTAGATGGCAATGCATCGGGTCTTACTCGCACACCATTGTCCACTATGGACCAGACACGTAAGCAAGCAAAGCTTGACTTCAGCAACACCCCAGCAAAGCTCATCGGCACCGAAGGCAATGGTGGCGAAGTGTTGGCAAAGGTTATGGATCTTGCTGCTGTGGGTCTTGCTGCAGAGCAAGTCGGTGGCGCACAGAAAGTTCTGGAGATGGCCGTGCAATACGCAAAAGACCGCATTCAGTTCGGACGCCCCATTGGTTCATTCCAGGCAATCAAGCACAAGTGTGCAGACATGTTGCTTGAAGTGGAGTCAGCAAAGTCTGCTGCGTACTACGGCATGTGGTGTGCTGCTGACATGAACGAAGAACTTCCTTCAGTTGCATCTTTGGCTAAGGCATATTGCTCAGAGGCCTACTTCCATGCAACCGCAGAAAACATTCAGATTCATGGTGGTATCGGATTCACTTGGGAACACCCAGCTCACTTGTACTTCAAGCGTGCAAAGTCCAGTGAACTCATTTTCGGTGATCCCACCTACCATCGCGAGCTTCTTGCTCAGCGCATCGGTATCTGATTTACCTCATTCAATAAAAAGGGCCCGGGCATCTGCTCGGGCCCTTTTTTTATTGTCCGACATAGGATGAACCCATGTCGATTCTCGTTGTATTCAGCGTCATTTTCTCGGTCGTTGTTGTCTTTGTGATTGCCACTGTGGTGGTGGGGCGAGAAGCTCATCGGCTTGATGCAGTTGCGCCGCGAGTGGTCTATGAAATTGACTCTGCTGTGGAGTTTGTGGCCAACAGATTGCCCACTGACACTCAGTCACGCCTCACGATGGATGAACTACGCAGTTTGTTGTTGGGGCATCTGAATTGGCTATCCGAACGCAACTTGATGCCGGCAGATGTCACTGACCGAATTCAAGACATTGACACACCACTCATTGTTGACGAGAACGTGTTGAGTGCGTATTTGTTGAGAGAAGCAGAGAACCGAGGAATTGAACTTCTCGAAGACGTGGACATCATCCATGTTGTTGATGCACACAATGCATACTTTGCAGCTATTGGTGCTGTAGGCCCACGCGCTGAAAACCCTTGAGGTCTGATCTCTAGATCATCACGGTGAATTGAGTGACGACGCGTGTAGCTAATTCAAGATCACCTTCACAGGTGATCATTGAACGAACGTCGTCATAGGTCAGTCGGCCGCCAGCCAACTGCACAAAAGTCTGTGAGTCCATAGTGATGGTGGCTGCAATGTTGCCCTCTATGCCAAGTTGGGCTCGGCCATTCACCACTGTGGCGATAATGCGTTGTTGCACGGGACCACTCAGCACGATGACGACACTGTTTCCCTCTGGTGTAGCGGCGCGTTTGCCCACCACGATGGGAAGACTGCGTGTGAGCCGTTCAATAGTCAATTCCGCAGCAGGTCCATCTTGGTGTCCGGGAATTCCAAGTGCTCGACGCACATCTTGTTCATGCATCCAACAATCAAGAACTCGCATGTGAAGAAACTCAGCCACAGTGCCTGGGCCGGTGGGCGTCATTGTGTCTTGTGCAAAATATTCTGCATCTGCATTGCGAAGAGTGGACATACGCAACGCAATGATCTCTTGCCATTGCGCAAAGATTTGCGCCCCTGAAAGATGTCGACGGGAGTCCACTTCGTTTTCATTGGTGGCACCGAAAGGATTTTTTACATAGTCAAACTCTTGGGAACGATGCTCGGTGGGGGGAAGTCCCTGGAGCATTCGTTCCAGTGCAATGAGGTGGGAATAGTTGTCTTGGACAGACCAGCCTGGAAGAAGTGTGGGTGTCTTCCATTGCTCTTCGGTGAAGTTGCTCGCAAGAGTGGTCATGGAATCAAAGGTCAGTTCCAAAGTGTCGAGGGTGTGTATGGGAATCATCTCTAGTGGAAACTTAGTGCGCTGTTCATGATTTTTTGCCAGTGGGGGGCTACCGTTAGAGGTCATGGAACGCCCGGTTAAATTTGAACACACACGGTTTCTTGGAGATAAGCGCACTCAGCTGGTTTATGACCTCGATGAGTGGACCGAAGAAGCAATCATTGAAGAGATTGTGAACGAAGGGGTGGGTTTGTGCTTTGG
>JBIIBO010000011.1:0-63550 GCA_044239355.1 Ilumatobacteraceae bacterium | reverse complement strand
CCTGAGCCTTGACTGGATAGATGCGATGCAAGCCCGTGTAGAGGCCTCAGAATCGCTCCAGAGCCTTGCTGGCACGTTGTCCATTGGCGTGACTCAAGTGGTCACGGATGGCCCTGAGGGCACTGTGGTCTACCACCTACAGGTGGGTAACGACGTTGCGTCTTTTGGTGCAGGCCCAGCCCCCGATGAGCACGTGCGTATGGAGCAATCTTGGCGTACCGCAGTCGATGTCGCCACAGAACGTGTTCCTGCCCAAGAGGTATTCATCAAAGGCCTCATCACCGTGACCGGCGAGACCACGCGACTCATTGAATGCGCACCCGTGTTTTCAGCTTTAGATGCAGCCTTCACACAAGTGCGAGAACTCACCACCTACGACTGAGCAAACTCGACGCCACATCGAGTGGCGTTACCTCTGTTAACCGATGAGGCCGAGTTTCTTTACTTCGTCACGCTCTTCAATGAGTTCTGCAACGGTGGCATCGATACGTGCACGGCTAAAGGCATCAATCTCGAGACCTTGCACAATGCTGTAGTCGCCGTCTTTACACACACAAGGGAACGACGAGATAATGCCTTCAGGAACGCCATAGCTACCATCCGATGGAATCGCCATCGAGACCCAATCTCCAGCAGGTGTCCCCATTGCCCATGAATGCATGTGATCAATAGCTGCGTTTGCTGCAGAAGCAGCAGAAGACAAGCCGCGCGCCTTGATGATTGCTGCCCCGCGCTTTGCCACTGTGGGGATGAAATCATTTTCCAACCACGCCTGATCATTGACTAGTGCTGCTGCATTTTTGCCATCAACTTCGCAATGGAAAAGATCTGGGTACTGCGTGCTGGAGTGATTACCCCAGATCGTCATTTTCTTGATTGACGTCACGGGCTTGCCCACTTTTGCCGACAACTGAGTCATCGCACGGTTGTGATCAAGACGTGTCATCGCAGTGAAACGACGTGGATCAAGACCTTGGGCATTGTTCATTGCAATGAGAGCATTGGTGTTGGCGGGGTTACCCACCACAAGAACTTTCACATCTTTTTTCGCAGCAGCTGCAAGTGCTTGGCCTTGCGGCTTGAAGATGCCACCGTTGGCGCTTAACAAGTCACCGCGCTCCATGCCATCCTTACGTGGCATCGCACCTACCAAGAAGGCTGCATCGGCATCACCAAATGCAGTCTCTGCATTGTCTGTGCACACCACACCGGCCAACAATGGAAACGCACAGTCATCGAGCTCCATACGTACACCTTCAAGTGCTCCTAAAGCAGGGGTGATTTCCAGAAGCTGCAAGATCACAGGAGTGTTCGGGCCAAAGACGGCGCCCGAGGCAATCCGGAATAACAAGCTGTAGCCAATTTGGCCAGCAGCACCAGTAACAGCAATACGCACAGGAGTAGTCATAGCCCCAACAGTAGGCGCGCCACTGGCCCATATCCCAATGCAGACGCCTCTTGGTTCAAGAAGAGATGCTCTTACGGCGTCGTGGTAGCGGTAGTTGTGGCCGGTGCCACAGGTGTGCGACCAAGAGCGGCCAATATCGCAGCCACATAGGCATCCTGGCCCGCACCATTGAGGTGCACACCGTCTCCGGCGAACCATGATTTGTTGTCTTTCGACAATTCATGCCAATCCACAACCGTCACATTCGGAAAGCGAGCAGGCAATGCCCTAACGATGTCGTTGTTGGTTTTTTGGTAGGGCCGCCCGGGCACTCGTACCGTGAGAACCACAATCTTGGGAACCTTAGACATCGGTTCAATCAATTGATGAAAAGTTTCGGTGGTTGTTGATCCGTTGGTTCCAAGATGAATGACGACGTTGTCTCCCAATTGACCAATAGATGTGTAGTAGTTGATGACCTGTAAGCCTTCGCGTACTTGGCGACTTTTGACGGCATCCACCACGATCCCTTGAGCTGTGAGTTTTTTTGCCGAGCCCAACATCACCGAATCACCTAATGCAAACACATCAAATTTCTGCACAGCTTGAGTGGTGGGTGGAGCAATGGAAGTTGCCGCAGTGGGCACTGTGGTGGGAGTTGTCACTACTGCACCTTGGTTGTCATCTAGACCTTGTTGCACATCGTTGGTGTTCACTGTTGCACCTGCCATAGATACAACAGCAAACAACGGCACGAGGGCCACTGCTACAACTGCGAGAGGCAATGGGCCACGCACACCGCCTTGATGCGCGCGCCAACGTCGGTAGGCAGCAGTGAGTTGTCCTTTGCGAATCGGAGTTTCAATAAAGCGATACGACACTTCGCTCAGCGCCAACGACAACGCAATGAGACCCACAAATTCTGCGAGACCCAATGGCGTACCCAATTGCTTGGTGTCTTGTCGATAAATCTGGAAGATCACCCAGTGATACAGATATAGCCCGTAGGAACGACGACCAATCCATACAAGAATTGCCGAGCCCAAGACATAGCGCCCCAGACGAGAACGAGGATGAGTCACTGTGGCAATGGCAACCAATGTGGCCACCCCTACGAGTGCAAATCCACCCTGGTACAACAAGTCATAACCCTGCGAGCCCACATCTTCCACCAGCACTACATCTTTGAATTGCACACACATAAATGCCAACCCAAGAAGCGCAACCACCCCGGCGAGATCTAATGCATTTGCATTCTTTCCTGCCGTGCCACGCCTGATTGCCCATGGTTGCCACACGGTGGCAAGGGCCGCGCCAAGGAGTAGACCACTTGATCGCGACAATGTGCCCAAGTACAAATAATCAGTGCGTTGAACTTCGCGGCCAAACAACGACATTGTCTGTGACGCGTCGGACAAATTTCCTGGCACATACATTGTTGCGACATACACACTGATGGCAATGGCGGCAAGAAGAAACACTCCACCAAATACTGCAATAGCCCGGCCGCGCACTTGGCGTAACAACACGAACATAATCACTGGCCACACGATGTAGAACTGCTCTTCTACTGCGAGAGACCACAGATGACGAAGTGGGGCAAATTCTGCCGATGAGGTGTACGACGAACCAGTCCAAATTTGGAACCAGTTCGCCACATACGACACGCCAGCAACTACATCTCCTCGCAGTGTGCCCAGATAGTCGCGATTGAAAAAAGCAACATAGGTGATGAGGGCAATGAGCATGGTGAACAACGCCGGCAATAAACGTCGGGCACGCCGAAACCAGAATTGTCCAAAAGACACTGTTCCCGTGCGTTCGCGTTCTGCAATGAGTAACAACGTGATGAGATACCCAGAAATGACGAAGAAGACTTCAACACCCAAAAATCCCCCACCGAGCCACTGTTTGTTGGCGTGATACACAATCACTGCAATAACTGCCAGCGCGCGCAAACCATCGAGCCCAGGAACATAGGGAACAATCGGGCCACGTCCAATGCCGCCCGAAGGCGACACAGGTGGCGTCATGAAGTGGAGGTTCTGCGTATTCATCACATGTACCGCTTTAGGCGACAGGCAAACCCAATTGAGCGTAAATATCGCGCGTCGTAGTGGACTTGTTCAAGGTGTAGAAATGCAATCCCGGTGCGCCTGCATCGAGAAGGTCTGCACACAACTGTGTTGCAGCCTCCACGCCAATTTGTCGCACATGTTCTGGGCTTGTTCCCTCTTCAAGACGAGCACGAAGCCAATCAGGAAATGCAGCACCAGAAAGTTCGGCCATACGTTCCACTTGGCCGATGTTGGTCACCGGCATGATGCCTGGAACCACCGGCTTATCCACACCAAGGTCGGCTAAGTCATTCATTAACGACACATAATGTTCAAGATCAAAAAAGAATTGTGTCGTTGCAAAATCAGACACTTTCATCTTTTCCGCCAAACGACGCCGGTCGGTAGCCAAGTCTGGTGAACGTGGATGGCCTTCTGGGTGTGCAGCAACTCCAATGCATAAATCAGAGATCTCGCGCAGATGTTCAATGAGATCTGTTGCATAGGTGTAATCGCTGGGTCGGGCATCTGCTGGATTTTTCGGTGGATCGCCAGCGAGGGCCAACACATTTTCAATTCCTGCATCTACATAGGTGGCAATGATGTCGGCAATTTCGCTTCGAGTGTGACCTACACATGTGAGATGAGCCATTGGAGGAATGGATGTCTCGCGTTGCACCCATAACACGGTGTCTCGTGTGTGCTCGCGCGTGGAACCGCCTGCACCGTATGTCACCGACACAAACGAGGGCGCTAACGGTTCAAGTTCTGCGATAGTGCGACCCAACGACATCGACCCGTCGGCTGACTTGGGTGGCGAGAACTCAAAAGAGAACGTGCGCCCTGTAGCCAGTAGATCTGCGATGCGCGTCATAAGACAATCCTAGTTTGGCCTTAGTGGCGGAAGTGGCGCGTCCCAGTAAAGACCATTGCAATTGAGTGGGCATTTGCAGCCTCAATTGACTCTGAATCACGCACTGACCCACCAGGTTGAATAATCGCGGTAATGCCTGCGGCGGCTAATTCAGCAACCGAATCACCAAAGGGGAAGAAAGCATCACTTGCAGCCACTGCCCCTTGTGCTGATTCTCCGGCACGACCAATTGCAATACGTGCAGCATCAACCCGATTAGGTTGCCCGCCACCAATACCTACAACTATGTCGTGACGCGCCAACACGATGGCGTTGCTCCATGTGGACGCAACTGTTTGCCACGCAAGTAAAAGATTTTGCCATTCATCTTCTGTGGGCACTCGGGTTGTTACCACGTCAAAGTCATCTAATGGTTCATCAACTTCGTCGGTTGATTGAACAAGTAATCCACCATCAATTGATCGCACATTGATGGCCATGGAGTTGTACGGCGCCGACGCTTCAATCAGTCGAATATTTTCTTTGACGCACAAGACTTCGAGTGCTTCTGCCGTAAACGACGGTGCAATCACAACCTCAGTAAACACTTGAGAGATTTGCTGAGCGATCTCTGTATCAATCTCGCCGTTTACGGCGATGACTCCCCCAAATGCACTGACGGGATCTGCGCCATGAGCGCGCGAATAGGCCTCGCCCACGTTGGCACCAAGCGCAACACCACAAGGGTTTGCGTGTTTCACAATCACAGCTGCGGGGCGATCAAAACGACTTACCAACTGCCATGCCGCCTCGGCGTCATACACATTGAGATACGACATTTCTTTGCCGTGCAACTGCACCGCAGAATCCCACCAGCTCTCTACGCCAGGCAAGCGGTAGCGCGCACCTGTTTGATGAGGGTTCTCGCCATAACGCAAAATCTCTGCACGCTCCGCGACAAGCGTGAGAATGGGTGGAACAGTTGCTGCGGAGCGATCTGGGCTCTCATCGGCAAGCCATGATGCAATTGCTGCGTCATATGCGCTGGTAATACGAAAAGCTTTTTGTGCCAACATGCGACGCGCATTGATGGTGAAGTAATCGCCTTCAATCATTTCCAAGACATCGGCATAATCGGCGGTGTCCACAACAACTCCCACGTGTGCAAAGTTTTTTGCTGCAGCGCGCACCATGGCGGGCCCACCCACGTCGATGAGTTCCACACCTGGTGCCGACGTAAACGGATACAAGTTCACGACAACAAGATCAATTGCTTCGATGTTGTGTTGGGCAAGTTCGTCGAGATGTGATTGTTGAGAACGATCAGCCAAGATGCCGCCATGTATGGCCGGATGCAAGGTGACGACACGATGATCAAGAATGGGTTCTAACCCCGTGAGTTCTGCAACATCAACCACAGGTACGCCCGCTTCTGTTAACGCGCGCGCTGTTCCTCCACTAGAGAGCAGCGACCACCCCAGTGCATGCAATGCAGAGGCAAACTCGACAATCCCCGTCTTGTCGTAAACCGAAAGAAGGGCTCGTGGCACTCAGCGCAACCCGGCGACGATTTCAGCCATCAGTGAGCCAGCCTCAGTAGGGTTTTGACCTATCTTGACGCCAGCATCACGAAGTGCATCCATTTTTCCTTGTGCAGTTCCTTTTCCACCAGAAACAATTGCTCCTGCGTGACCCATTTTCTTACCTGCAGGTGCAGTGACACCAGCAATGTATGCAGACATGGGCTTTGTCACATGAGCCTTGATGAACTCAGCGGCTTCTTCTTCGGCTGATCCACCAATTTCACCAATCATGATGATGGCGTGTGTCTCGGGATCATTTTGGAATTCGCGCAAGCAATCAATAAATGAAGTTCCCGGAACTGGGTCTCCACCAATACCCACACAAGTAGATACACCAATGCCACGTTGCTTCAATTCATACAACGCTTGGTAGGTCAATGTTCCTGAACGCGACACGATGCCCACATTGGGGCCCTTTGCTGAAGGAAGTTCAGCAATCTCGCCAGCGGTAATTCCGATGTTGCATTTACCTGGGCTGATAATTCCAGGACAGTTAGGACCAAGCAGGCGCACGTGTGGGAAATCACGCACCAATGTGTTGTACGTGAGTGCCTCATCTTGTGCAGGAATTCCTTCGGTAATGCACACAATGAATGTGATTCCCGCTTGCGCTGCTTCCAAAATTGCAGCCGATGCTGCTTTGGGTGGCACGGTGACAAATGATGCGGTCGCACCTGTTGCTGCAACAGCTTCTTTCACGCTGTTGTACACAGGAATGCCTTCTACATCTGTGCCACCTTTACCTGGTGTTACACCTGCGACAACTTGTGTGCCATAGGCCTTGTTGCGCAGTCCGTGATATTTACCTTGTCCACCAGTGAGACCTTGCACGATCACTTTTGTGTTGTTGTCTACGAAAATAGCCATGGGAGTAGTCCTTACTTTGCGAGTGCCACGGCGGCCTCTGCGGCCTCGAGCATTGTTGGCTTGCTGGTGAGTTGTGACTCTGGAATTCCTGCATTTGCAAGAATGGAACGGCCTTCTTCGGCGTTAGTTCCGTCGAGACGAATCACAATTGGTGCACGCAACTTCACGCGACCAAGTGCTTCAACAATTCCCTTGGCAACTTCTTCACCACGGGTGATTCCACCAAAGATATTGATGAAGATGCTCTTCACGTTTTGATCAGAGTTGATGACTTCTAATGCACTTGCCATGAGGTCAGCGTTGGCGCCACCACCAATGTCAAGGAAGTTTGCTGCAGTGCCACCTACTTGGTTCACCACGTCCAAGGTGCTCATTGCCAAACCTGCACCGTTGGCGATGATGCCCACTGTGCCGTCCAAGCCGATGTACTGAAGTCCCTTTTCGCGAGCAAGTTGTTCACGAGCATCAAGTTCTTCTGTTGCACGGAACTCTTCCCATTCGGGATGGCGGAAATCTGCATTGCCGTCGAGAGACACCTTGGCATCAAGTGCATGCACTTCACCTGTGGGCTTCAAAATCAAAGGGTTGATTTCAGCCAAGTCACAGTCACCTTCGGTGTAGCAGCGATACAACTTGACCAAAATGTCAGCTACTCCATCAACAGCTTTCGCTGGAATCTTTGCATCCACTGCTGCCTTGTGTGCGATCTCTCGTGGGAGACCATCGACAGGGTCAATGTGCAACTTCACAATTGCATCTGGGTTGCGCTCTGCGACAACTTCAATTTCCACGCCACCTTCGGCGCTCAACATCAACAGGTGCTTCTTGGCGCCACGGTCAAGAGTGAACGATGCGTAGTACTCCTCGGCAATATCACTTGCGTTTTCTACCCACACGCGCTTAACCACATGGCCTTTGATGTCCATACCCAAGATGTTTCCTGCGTGCAGACGCACTTCATCAGCATTCTCAGCCAACTTGATACCGCCAGCTTTTCCACGACCGCCCACTTGGACTTGTGCTTTCACCACGACGGGATAACCCGCCTTTTCTGCAGCGGCAACTGCTTGATCAACAGTGACTGCCACATCGCCAGCCGAAACTGGAATGTCGTAGCGAGCGAAATACTGCTTGCCTTGGTATTCAAAAAGGTCCATCGGTGCTTTTTCTTTCTTAGTCGCGTGTGTCGAGTTCTTCTTCAAGCCATTGACAAATGGCTTTCAGTGATGACCCTGGTCCAAAGATGTTGCCCACGCCTTGTTCACGAAGAATGCGCGCATCAGCATCGGGAATTACCCCGCCGCCAAACACGAGAACATCGGCGAGATCTCGTGAACGCAGTTCTTCCATGACACGGGGGAACAGTGTGTTGTGTGCGCCAGAGAGCAACGACAAGCCCACAGCATCGGCATCTTCTTGCAGAGCAGTCTCTGCAATTTGTTCAGGGGTTTGGTGTAAACCCGTATAGATGACCTCAAAGCCGTGATCTCGAAGAGCACGGGTAATGGTCTTGGCTCCACGATCGTGACCGTCAAGGCCAGGTTTGGCAACAACAACTCGGTAGGGGCGCTTCACAGAAAGGAAACCCTACGCCGAACAGGCATTGGACTACTAACCCGCCACAATAGAACTATGAAAAAATCTCGGTTTCGGTCCCCCTGGGCTAGGGCGCTCGTGCCTGTTGCGGGCGGAATTCTCTTCTTTTCCTTGTTTTTCTTGGGTTTATGGGGCATCGCCTCGCTGATTACCGACCGTGCCGAGCCGAACTCTGTGGTGGCCAACAAAATCTTTGAAGTGGGCAAAGTGGACCGCTTGGCTGAGTCGGTAGCCAAAGATGGCCCCATTTTGCTCCCCGACCTCCAATCAGCCGATGGCCTGCGATCACTGGTCTTGGACCATGAAGGCGACGATGCCGCCACTGGTTGGCGTGTCTATTTGGGGTTCCCTGCCGACAAAGAGGTGGGATGCTTAGTGACTCAAATTCCCAGCACGCGTGAATTCACTGACTGTGATGGTCGCACTGTCGCAGTTGAAGATTTGCAACCCCCCAACAACGTGCGACCTGTTGTAGAGAATAAATCAACATTGTTTATCGACCTTCGCGGCATTACCGACTCAGTCGACACATCGGTGCCTGGCAGCTAGTTGCAGTTACAACGGCGAGGTTGCATCTACAAGACGAAGAGCAAACTCTTCCGTATGTGCTTCAAGTTTTCCGCGATGCAATGCAAGGCCACCAATTACTTGTGCGCCACGACCTTCAAGTTCACGCGTCATCACATCGAGTGAACGTCCAGGGTTCAAGGCGAAGGTGCAAAAACCAACAGCTTTCTTTCCTGCCATTGCAGGAAGCGCACGAAGTCGATCGATACCCCATGGTGATTGACCCACAACAAAAAGACCATGTACCCATGTGCCCACAATGACAACATCGGCATCTTGAATTGCTTTGTGATCTGGCGTCTTTGCCGCCGACACTCCAGTGATGGACCAATTCTCCTGTTGAAGATTGGCCGCAATCATCTCGCCGGCCTTCCATGTGTTGCCAGTGAGACTTTCAATAATGATCGCTGCCTTCATGCTCTTATTTCTACTACTTCAGAACAGAAGTTGGCTAGCTTCTACAATTTTTTTAGCGGTGCCCACGCCAGTGCAAGGTGTTTTGTACCGCGTTCAGCGAATCGAACTGCAACTTCGGCCTTCTCGCCACTGCCACGAATTTCAATCACAACACCTTCGCCAAAAATTGCGTGAACTACATCATCGCCTACCTTGAGATCAGCGAGATGATCGGTGTTGCGCGGTTGCGCCGGTGCAGCTACCGCGCGCTCTTGACGACGTGCACCAAAGGTGCGACCCATAGGTTCTTCATCACGTCGCTTATATGAAGGCACATCCGCATCGTGCCAATCACTTGATGTTCGCCCGTAGGTACGACCATGATCTGCGCCTGAATCAACATTTCCTTGACGATCAAAGAGTTCTGCAGGAATCTCTGCCAGAAATCTTGATGGTGGATTGTATTGAGATTGCCCAAACAGCATGCGATGCCACGCATGCGACACAAGAAGTTTCTCGCGCGCACGTGTGAGACCCACATACGCCAAACGGCGCTCTTCTTCAAGTTCGCTGGGATCTGTGAGCGCACGATTGTGCGGGAAGATTCCCTCTTCACATCCCACAAGAAACACCACGGGATATTCAAGACCTTTTGCCGAATGCAATGTCATCAACACGATGTGATTGTCGGCATCAAGATCATCAGTGTCTGCAACCAATGCAACTTGTTCTAAAAACTCATCTACTTGCGTGAACTCAGCTGCAGAACCAATGAGTTCTGAGATGTTTTCTAGTCGGCCTGCAGCCTCCACAGAATCTTCATTTTCTAAATCTGTGAGATAGCCACTGCTATTCATTGCCATTTCCAACAACGCAGATGGTCCATCTGAGAGCGCTGCGTGCATTTCATCGACGAGCGCAACAAAAGAAGTAATTCCCTTGGCTGCAGCGCCGCCTACACCTGCTTCTGATGCACGACGCATGGCCTCAATAAATGGAACGGCTTGAGCGGCGGCGAATGCATCAAGCTTTCCGATACTGGTATCACCGATACCGCGCTTGGGAACATTGAGCACTCGCTTGATGCTGATTTCATCGAGCGGGTTAGCTCCGGATTTGAGATATGCAATTGCGTCTTTAACTTCGCGGCGGTCATAGAACTTTGTTCCGCCCACCACTTTGTAGGGAATGCTCGCACGCATGAGTGCTTCTTCAATAGAACGGCTTTGCGCGTTGGTGCGATACATGACAGCCAATTCACCCCATGTGCGGTGATCTGCGTCGTGAACCTCTCGCGCAGTGCGCGCCACCCACGATGCTTCGTCGTATTCATCTTCGGCGAAATAACGCACGATACGTTCACCATCGCCTGCTGAAGTCCACAAATCTTTGGGACGACGGCCCATATTTTGGGAAATCACGGCATTTGCCGCAGACAAAATAGTTTGCGTGCTGCGATAGTTCTGCGCAAGTACCACAACAGTGGCCTCGCCAAATGCACTTTCAAATTCTTCAATATTGCGCATGTCAGCACCGCGGAATTTGTAAATGCTCTGGTCGCTATCGCCTACTACACATACGTTTTTATGTTGTTCACCGAGCATGAGAACAATCCGGTTCTGCGCTTGGTTCGTATCTTGATATTCGTCAATCAAGATATGTTGAAAACGTTCTTGGTAGTAGCGCAACACATCTGGGTGCGCTTCAAACAGGCGCACCACATTGACCAAAAGATCATCGAAGTCCATTGCACCGGCGCGACGCATGCGTGCTTGATATTCGCGATAAATCTCGGCATGACGACGCGCCACAATATGTTCGGCGGTGTCATGAGCACGAGCAGAACCGACTAATTCGTTCTTCCACAAACTGATGCGCGACTGTGCCGCACCTGCGGGAAACTTTTTAGGATCAAGGCCCATGTCGCGGATGACGTACCCAATGAGACGCTTTGAATCTTGCGAATCATAAATGGTGAATTGCTTGGGATATTCAAGAGCTTCGGCGTGTTGGCGAAGAATACGTACGCACGTTTTGTGAAACGTGGTGACCCACATGCTTTTTGCAACAGGACCCACCAGATCTGCGACACGATGACGCATTTCTTCTGAGGCTTTATTGGTGAATGTGATTGCCAAAATGGACGACGGATGGACACCCTGAGAGATCAGCCAAGCAATGCGCTGCGTGAGAACACGAGTTTTTCCTGAACCAGCACCTGCAACAACCAATAGAGGGCCGCCTGGGTGATAGACAGCTTCTTCTTGATCTGGATTGAGGGGCACTGCTCCGCCAGGCGAAGCATTTTCAGGCATATTCATGACCCCGCCAGTGTAAGTGCGGGATGTGTCTTGGTCGTGTCAACGACGATTGCGTTATTTGCGTGCTTTGATGCGAATAGGCAACTGACGTGGTCCGCGAACTTGTCCTGTGCTCCACACCATTTCTTCTGATGTGTTCAGTTCAAAGTCAGGGAAACGCTCAAGGAACACTTCCACTGCAACGTTCATTTCCAAACGTGCAAGGTTTGATCCCAAACAACGGTGAATTCCTAGTCCAAACGCTGCGTGACGATTCTCTTCACGATCGATAATCACTTGGTCAGGATTTTCGAATTTCGCCTCATCGCGGTTAGCTGCGGGGAAAGGAAGAAGAACCCAATCTTCTTCTTTCATTTGCACGCCGTGGAACTCATAATCTTGCTTCACCAATCGAGCCATAGTGACCGGTGCATATGCACGCAAGAACTCTTCAATTGCCATGGGCAACATGTCTGGGTTCTCAATCAAACGGCGACGATCCACAGGGTTGGTTGCGAGGTGCCAGATGGAGTTTCCGATGCCACTCCATGTGGTGTCGATTCCAGCCACCATTAACAAAATGATTGTTCCGGCAACATGCTCACGGGACAACTTGTTGCCCATGATTTCTGCTTCCAGCAAAAAGCTAATCAAGTCATCACGTGGATTCTCGATGTGATCTTCAATTGCCTTTTCAAGGTACTCATTGAGTGCCAAGAACACAGGCTCACGCTCTTCGCGCGATTCGCCAATGCCAGCCAAGATGACATGTACCCATGATCGGAAAATGTCACCATCTTCTTTTGGAAGACCGGCCATCGACGCAATGATCATCACAGGAATGTGCTGTGCATATTGTTCAGCAGCATCAATCAACTCAGCGTCGCCCATCTGGTCGATGAGGTCGTGACACATCTGTCGAATTTCATCACGCAAAGGATCAATTTTCTTCGGCGCAAAAGCTGGCAAAAGAATGCGACGTGCTTCCTGATGGAAAGGAGGATCAGATGTGATGGGGGGCGCACCACCGATAGGTGCGGGCAATGCATCTTCGACTTCGCTGGGCTTCAACTGACCCACAACCACGCTGCGGCTTGTGAAGTGCTCGGTGTCGTATGCAATCTCATGCACTAATTCGTTTGTTAGTGGCAACCAGGTGCCGCCATAACGCTCGGTGTGTGCGATGGGACAACCTGCAGATTTGAGGTCTTCCCAAATCTTGTAAATGTTGGCGTTGTATTCAGGTGCGCCATGATCAAAATCGGTTGCCCAGTCAGTAACTGGTCCGTACACAGTGTCAGTCATCTCTTACTCCTCGATTGAAATTGCGAACTCTGGACAATTTGCAACAGCAAGACGTGCTTTGTCTTCAAGACCAGCAGGCACATTGCCATCGTGTAATTCAAAAGCGTTGCCGAGATCATCGACATCGAATAATTCGGGGGCCAACGCGTAACAGCGGTTATGGCCTTGGCATTTGGAAGAGTCAACGTGTACTCGCATAGTTGTATCCTATGTCACAGGAGAAGAAAATTCACCATGGAAACTTCCACTTTTGTCATTCTGCTCCCCCCCTCTGAAGGCAAGGCCGATGGTGGCCAAACGGGTACTTCTTGGGACCCTCACAGTGGTGCCTTTGGGAAGGATTTTGGTGGCTTCCGCCATGACATTGCACAGACTTTGGGCAAAGCCAAAGGCGGGTCGGCTGCTCTTTTGGGGGTCTCGGGCAAGCATCTCACTCGCGCCCAATCAGCCAACAGCGCTCTCGTAGGTTCGGTCACCTTGCCGGCGTGGCAGCGCTATACAGGCGTGGTGTGGGATCACCTCGATCTCGCATCACTCACGGCGGCAAAGAGAAAAACACTGCTTGGTCGCATTGTTGTTCCCTCTGGAATGGCCGGGCTTGTTCGTGGCGATGACCCACTGCCCGACTACCGCCTCAAGATGGGTGCGAGATGTGCGCCATTTGGGTTGATGTCAACATGGTGGCGCGACGATCTCACTGAATCTCTGGTTCGCTTTTTACGTGGACGCATTGTTATCGATCTGCTTCCCCAAGAACACCGAGCAGCTATTGATTGGTCAGCGGTAGACAACGCAGTGCGCGTAGATCTCGTCTCTCGTACGGGTGGAGTTGTCGGTGGGCACAACGCCAAAGCCGCCAAGGGCCTGTTGGCGCGACACTTGTTGTTGTCCAAGGGAACAAAAATTGGGCCTATGGTGTCGTCATTCCCACACGATGACTACATAGCCAAGGTTTCTCTATGACAACTCAGAATCTTTTTGATCTCACTGGTCGCACCGCAATCATTACTGGCGGCAGTCGCGGACTTGGAAAAGAGATGGCACTCGCATTTGCCGAAAACGGCGCCAACGTGGTGGTCGCCAGTCGTAAAAAAGAAAACTGTGAAGAAGTTGCCGAAGCAATTCGTGCAATGGGCAAAGGTGCACTTGCTGTGGGATATCACGCAGCTTCATGGGCTGACGCACAGAAATTGGCCGATGCCGCTATTGGTGAATTCGGCAAGATTGACATTCTTGTGAACAACGCAGGGATGGCACCGTTGTACTCATCTCTTGTTGATGTCACCGAAGATCTCTACAACAAAGTTCTCGATGTGAATCTCAAAGGCCCATTTCGCTTATCGGCACTCATTGGCACCCACATGACCACTCCCGATGCATCGGGGCACATTCATGGTGGGGCAATCATTAACGTCTCATCTACTTCTAGTCAACGCCCGTCACCTAATGAAGTTGTATACGGCGCCGCAAAAGCAGCAATCAATACTTTGACCATTGGCTTGTCTCGTACATACGGCCCTCACGTGCGAGTGAATTGCATTGTGCCGGGGCCCTTTCTTACCGACATCTCTAAAGCGTGGGACCTCGATCAATTCAACCAACGCGCAAAGACTGCATATTCACTACAACGCGGTGGACAACCACACGAGATCGTGGGTGCTGCGTTGTATCTCGCAAGCGATGCAAGCAGTTACACCACAGGGATGCTTCTGAATGTAGACGGTGGGCCTCGATAAGGCTCAGTGCAATTTCTGTTTCAGAAATTCCAAAACTTTTTGCACACTCGCTTCATCACGTTGTTCTGTGAGCACGCTGTGATCCTTCTTTGATGTCGAAGGTAATTCAATAGCAACAAATGCGTCGCCCAGCAATTCGCGCAGACTTGCAAAACGTTCACCCACCAACTTGTCTTGGTCGAATCGCAACCCCAATACTTGGCAGCCTTGTGCAGCGCGTTGTGCCACAACCGCGGCGTCATCGGGCGACAAGTTGAGATCAGCACCACGCTTTTTACCAAGAGAAAAAGGAAGGGATGGCTGAGACAACACTGGAGCCACCATGATGTCGTCCACCATCATTCCTAAGGCAAATCCGCCGGAGAAACACATACCGATTGCGCCCACTCCTTTGCCACCAACTTCATTGTGCAGCGAACGCGCCAAGGCACGCAGCCACGAAATAATTGGCGAAGTGTGTCCCAGTGCCATGGTGGTGAATTCCCGCGAAATACACACTTTGGCCATAGAGCTTGCGATGTACTTGCCTGACACTTCTTGTCCTGCAGTTCCCACAAGATCTGGCATTACTACCGTGAAACCTGCAGCAACAACGTCATCAGCGAAACGTTCCACCGCAGGAGTGATACCAGGAATTTCATGAACAACGATGACAACAGGACCTGTTCCTTTTCGATACGTATCACGATTAATGGTTGCCGAAGTGAACGTTGATTTTTCCCATGTAGTTAATGACATTGATTATCTCTTTCGTAATGACTGCAACGCAGATTCGGCCAAGGTATCCACACTGAGCTTCAATGGTTCAAGGTCGAGTTGTTGATCTCCCATTGCACCGTGTAGATACCGCGCATACACACCTTCTGCAATGACAGCTAGGCGGAAACTTGCAAAGGCTTTGTAGTAACCGATGTTCGAGACGTCATAGCCAGTGCGCTGGGCGTATCTTTCGACTAAGTGGTCAAAACTACAAAAGCCTTCTAAACCAGATGGATCGTTCGTACGTGTCATGGGTTGACCAGGATCGGTCCAATAAATACCCACATAACCAAGATCTGCAAGTGGGTCACCCAAGGTGCATAACTCCCAGTCAAGAACTGAGGCAATAGAACCATTTTCAATGTTTGTCAGACAGTTACCGAATCGATAATCGCCATGAGCGATGGCTACGGCTTGTTGCACCGGAATGTTGTCTGCCAAACGCACCGCAACTTCTTCAATGGCCGGTAGCTCTCGTGTTTTTGATTGCGCCCACTGTGTGGACCATCGCTTCACTTGTCGCTCTACATAGCCTTCACGTTTTGCCAAATCTCCTAGACCGATTTCATCAATATTTGCCGCATGTAAATCTGCCAATACGTCAATCAAATTCTCTGAAGCTGTGAGTCGAAGATGGACAGGTAGTTGATGTCCTTTCTCAGGACTATCAAGCACAACGCCTGGAACATATTCCATGACATAAAACGGTGCGTCATTCACATCGGTATCTGTACACAGACCCAATGTGCGAGGCACAGGAACGTTCGTTTTCCCCACCTCAGTAATGATGCGGTGCTCGCGGGCCATGTCATGTGCTGTTGCGAGAACGTGACCCATGGGCGGGCGACGCAAAACGAGCTGAGTACCTAGTGAATCAACGACACGAAAAGTGATGTTGCTGCGACCACCGGCAATGAGATGGAAGGTAAATGGACCGCGGACACCGTCAATATGTTCGTGGAGCCACTTTTCAACACGTTCCTCATTAATTCCCTGCATAGGTGAGAACCGTAGTGGCAACTATCGAGGTCGGGCGACGCCAACGACCTTCCACCAACGGATTGGTCCAATTTTCACCACATCACCTGTTTGTGGTGCGTGCACCATGGTGCCGTTGCCGAGATAGATACCCACGTGGTGAATCGGAGAGCCAGTGAAAATGAGATCTCCCGCTTGGGCAAGATTCTTCGGCACTTTAGGCAAGGCACTGAATTGTGCGCGCGAGTTACGAGGCAGCCCCACTCCTGCTTTGCCCCATGCATACGTGGTTAAACCAGAACAATCAAACGACTTACCGGGAAGACTTGTGGCATAGCGATATGGAACGCCCAATTGTGTCAATGCCGCACGTACGGCTGTTTGTGCGCGAGCAGACACAGACGGAATGTTTGCGTACTTTCGTTGAGTTGCTGCATAACGACTTTGGAAATCTGCGGCTTGGCGTTGTGAGTCTTCAAGTAGTTGCGCTTCTCTGCGTTGCCGTTCTTCACGTAACAAATCAATGAGATCGCCTTGCACGGTGGAGAGCAGTTGTTCATATCGTGCCGAAAGTGCTTCTGCTGCACCTTGACGCTTCAATACATTGGCTGCAACATTTTCTGCCTGCTTGCGCTTACGTTCGAGAACCGTTTGCTTCTTGGTGAGCTCAATAGCTGTGGAATCAAGAGAGTCTGTAGTGAGTGCACCTTGGTTCATTGCAACCGACATCAACTGTCCACGTTGTAGTGCATCTTGAACTCCACCAGAAGACGCCAACAAGTTCGTCAACGTTGAATTGCGACCGCCATGCATGAACTGTGTGACAGCCGATAGGTACAAAGTTCCACGCATCTGGGCTAATTGGGCTTCAGCGGCGGCAACATCGGCCTGGGCTTGTTCAATTTCAATACCCAACTCAGACTGCAAGGTGAGAGCCTCGGCGTAATCTTCGCCAAGGGAGTTCATTTGGTCGCCTAGGTTCTCAAGCTGGTCAGCGATGTTCGCTGCTTGACGGCGTTTGTCGTCGAGAGGGTCCGCCGAAACGCTGGGAGCCACCAAAGTGGGTCCCAGAACGAGAGCCACAAAAAGGCCACACACTAAGGAAAATTTCCTGGTGGGAATCGTTATACGTAACTTCACCATGACCCGTTCAAGGGTACTTGCGTGCGTGCTTTGATTACCTGCAGCGCCCCGAAGGCCCTTATTTCACAAGGAAAAAAGTCTTTAAGGGAGGCTTATTCCCACTCGATTGTGCCAGGCGGCTTCGAAGTGACGTCATAGACCACTCGATTGATTCCTGGTACTTCATTGATGATGCGATTCGACATCTTCTCCAACAACTCATAGGGCAACCTCGCCCAGTCAGCTGTCATTGCATCATCGCTGGTGACCGCACGAATGATGATCGGACGCCCGTAGGTGCGCTCATCACCCATCACGCCCACACTTCGAATATCGGCCAACACAGCAAAGGACTGCCAAATCTCACGTTCGAGTCCTGCATCGCGAACTTCGTGACGCACAATCTCATCAGCGTGCTGCAAGGTGGCCACTTTGTCCGGGGTGACTTCGCCAATGATGCGCACACCAAGACCAGGTCCAGGAAAGGGTTGACGCCACACAATGTCATCGGCAAGACCTAATTCAATTCCTACCTTGCGTACTTCATCTTTGAATAAGGCACGCAGTGGTTCACACAATTCAAGTTCCATGTCATCGGGCAAACCGCCCACGTTGTGATGACTCTTGATGACAGCAGCCGAACCATCAACACCACCACTTTCCACAATGTCGGGATACAACGTTCCTTGCACCAAGAACTTTGCATCAGTGATGCCGCCTGTGTGCTCTTCAAAAATCCGCACAAACAATTCGCCAATGGCTTTTCGTTTTGCTTCTGGTTCTGTAATTCCTTGAAGTTTTTCAAAAAATCTTTGACCAGCGTCTACATGAATAAGTTCAATGCCCATACTGCGACGGAACGTCTCAACAACTTGTTCACTCTCGCCGCGACGCATGAGACCGGTGTCCACATACACACACGTCAACTGTGCGCCAATTGCCCGATGAACGAGTGCAGCAGCAACAGATGAATCGACGCCGCCC
Source organism: Ilumatobacteraceae bacterium (assembly GCA_044239355.1). Classification (GTDB taxonomy): domain Bacteria; phylum Actinomycetota; class Acidimicrobiia; order Acidimicrobiales; family Ilumatobacteraceae; genus UBA2093. The sequence continues at coordinate 45,060 of JBIIBO010000011.1, read as the reverse complement.
GACAGACCACAGATTGCACGTTCTGATCCCACTTGCGCACGAATTGCAGCAATTTGATCGTCCACAATGTTTGCCATCGTCCAGTCTTGACGACACCCTGCAACTTCAACTAAGAATCGTTCCAACAGTTGTTGCCCATGTGATGAGTGCACAACTTCTGGGTGGTATTGCACACCATAAATTTTTCGTGTCTCATTTTCGATCACCGCATGAGGGGCATCGGGAGTGGACGCCGAGGTAACAAAGCCCGCAGGAGTTTCACTCACGAAATCAAAATGACTCATCCATACGTCATGGGTGCTAGGTGCATCGTTGGCAAGTACCAAAGATGAGCCCTTTCGTGACAATGTGGCTCGACCATATTCGCCACGACCGCCGCGGGCTACAACGCCGCCCAATTGTTGAGCAATGAGTTGGCATCCATAACAGATACCCAAGATGGGAATCCCAAGTTCGTAAATTGCGGGGTCTAGTGCAGGTGCGCCCTCAACATGCACGCTCTTGGGGCCACCAGACAAGATGATTGCCCGTGGAGCCTTGGCCTGTACTTCGGCAGCGGTAATGCGGTGCGGAACAATCTCTGAGTACACCTGGGCCTCACGAACCCTGCGGGCAATGAGTTGGGCGTACTGGGCTCCAAAGTCCACCACGAGGACTGTGTCGTGGTTATGGGAATCAGAAAGAGCCGTCATGATTTGTATAACTCTAGTTCGCGTGTGACGATGGAGCCGTGCCCCGAATTGTTTCCACCGTCTGTGTCATTGTTCTCACTGTGTTTCCATTTGCAGTGTCCTCAGTATCGGCCTCTGAAAACAGTTCAACTGTTGACACCACAATTCCCGTCACCGCTGGCACTGGCGTCTATGACCTTGAAAAAGATCCAGATGACTGCATTGGCTTTCTTCCTAAACCTGGGTGTGGAAAAAAGCCTGAACAGGCCGGCGATCGAGGCGGCGCGCTGCAGTACTCGGTATTTGCGCTCATGCTTGGCGGCTTGGGAATCATCGGCACAGTGCTTGTACGCAATGTCATACGCAGAGACCGTGCGATAGCCGAACAGTTGACAAAGTCGGAGAACTAGTTCCCCACCCTCTACGGTTGCGACGTGGGCATTATCTACATTCTCATCAGTGGAATCTCTTTTGGCCTGTTGCCATGGTTTGCCCGCATTGCATATGACCACGGCGCAGATCCTCTGGGGATGTTGATTGCCCGTTTTTCTCTGGCTGCCATTGGCTTAGTGATTATTCGCATGATTCACCAACGTGGAGTTGCGTGGCCACGTGGAAAAACACTGGGTCAACTCATAGGACTAGGTGCCTTGGGATACGCAGGTCAATCAAGTTTTTATTTCTTTGGCATCGAACGCATTGACGTGAGTTTGGCCACGGTGATTTTTTACTCCTACCCCGTATTCGTTGTGTTAACTGGTTGGGCAATATGGGGTACCAAGCCCAGCGTGCGTGTATCGCTGTGTTTAGCAATTGTTGTGGCAGGTACAGCACTTACTGCGGGTCAAGTGCGTGCAGGAAGTTTTATTGGCGTACTTCTTATGTTGGGTGCTGCAGGTTGGTACACCATCTACATCGTGGTTGCCAGCAAAGTCACGCCAAAAGTCGGAGCACTCACTTCATTGACAGTGATCATGTTGAGTGCTGCGGCCGCTCATCTTGTTGCGTGGCCGTTGCATCAATCAAGTGTCCCCACCGATGCTTCGGGTTGGTGGGCCACAGGTGCTGCTGCGTTCGTGAGCACAATCATTGCAATGGGATTTTTCCTTGCAGGAGTTGCTCGACTTGACGCAGGAGTTGCATCGGTATTGAGCACTATTGAACCAGTGGTGTCTATTGCAGTTGGTGTCATTGCGTTAAACGAGCAACTCACACCTGTTCGCACCATGGGTGCGCTTGCAGTGTTATTGGGAGTGAGTCTTTTGGCTCAGTTTTCCCGCGCAAGCACAAAATAGAATTCGACAGCGGCGAGCATTTTTGTATATGTGGCCTCTGTGCGTTCTGCACGTGAGGTTTCCCACCATGCGATGCGCATTGCCAACACCGTGAGAAATGCAAGTACCGCAGCATCGGTGAGAGCAACGTGGCCAAGTTCATAGATTCCAGGGAATGCTCCACCAGGGTTTGTTTGCCAGAACCACAAGAAGTTAGCACTGGGTTGTTGATTCTGAATGTAGAGAGCAAAAGGCCCAATCACTTGTGACAGCGCGAGCCATGTCAACAAAATGGGCAAGAACAATCCACCGGCTCGAATAACGAGCAAGAGTCGTGGTGTTTCAGATTTAAAGGGCAAGATTTGCTCAACGTTGACCTTCGACCAGAACTGCGTGTTTCGATTTTCTCGAACATCATCAACAAACTCCTGAGCACTTGCGCTTAGGGAATCCGATTGCTTTGACACTTTTAACCAACGATCTAGGGCGTTGACTGCATCTACGTGAGCTGAATGAGTAATGGACATGTGTTCTCCTATCGAGTGCAATCTTCGTCAAGTTTTTGTCCGCTGTACAACAGATAGACAACCATGAGATACGAACCAGAATTGCCCACGTTGAATTGTTGACCATCAACGGTGATTGCACGAGCGCCAACTGTGCGCATTTCAATTTGTTCCAACAAAGGTGAAGCCGACCGGAGTCGAGGCAAAATTTGTCGTGCACGAGAATCACCATTACCAGGTGCCTCGTTGGAGTTGTATCCACCCATCACAATTGCAAGACCAGGTTTTGATGCCTCTGGTGCCCAGCCACGGCGTGCAATTTCTGCTGCCACTTCAGATTCCACTACCGGCCCGCTACTGGCAACATTGCCGGGCAACTTGATAGCAAATTCCTGACAGCTCAGTTGGAAGGTTTTGTCAGTCGGTGCGGCTCCACTTGACGGTGCAGACGTAGTGACAATTGCCGACCCTAAGCCAACTACGAACATCGCCAAGAACAGGTCTGCATAAATCCAACCAGTGCCGTCTTCTGATGACTCAGATCGACGACGAACTCCAAACCTTCTAGCCATGACGCAACGGGTTGTACAAGCGAATGCGATGGCAATGCATGACGAAAAGACTAACTCTTAAAAAAATCAAGTGCCTAATTGACACTTAGATCTTCACGGCGGCGACGCAATGTTGTTGGGATAATCAACGCAGCCAAAATTGCCAAAGACACAGGAACAATGATGAGGAGTCGAGATAACAACGAACTCTGTTCCACTTCACCAACAGACACACCAATGCCCAAAATCACTTCTTGTCCACGACTGTTCTGACCATCAAGCACAACTCGGTGATCACCAGTTTCCAGCGACTCAGGCAAAAGGAACGAACCCTGAATCAGCCCTGCTGCATCGACAGTTAATTGACCCAAACGTGTGGGCGTGGAATACATCCACACATCCACAACATTGCCCGCTTCATAACCTTCTGCTTCCACAACAACTTGATCTTGTGTATCAAGCCGCAATAAACCATCTTCGTCGAGATCAATGCGCGCACCTTCTGGGCTCATGCCATACACAGAAGCTTCAATACCTGCACCTGAGACAACAAGTGCATTATTGCTGCGCGTCAAAGTCGTCTCAACTTCTTCACCATCAACCAATGCACCCGCTTCACCAGAAGACAACTCAGGAGCCGACGGTGCAGGGATAGTGGTAGTAGTTGTCGGAGGAACAGTAGTTGTGGATACCACAGGTGGCGCCACGGTAGTTACTGTTGAATTTTGACGAGTGGTTTGTGGCGAAGCAATAACATTTGTATTTGTATCTACGACATTTGATTCGCTTGCTGACGTCGGTGCTGAGGTAACAACGGGCGCAACTGTTGTTGTCGAAGGCGTTGTAGTCGTCGGCGCCACATTCACAACTTCCAGATTGAAAACTGCAGTATCTGAACTAGATGCACCGTTATTTGCATCCACGCGACGTGCAGTGATGGTGTGATTCGTTGCCGATGACAACGCCGTGGGTGTACCAGAGATAAGGCCAGTAACCGTGCTGAATGAAAGTCCTGCTGGAAGCGCAGGAGCGATGGAATACGAGGTCACTGTGCCACCAGTGTTGGAAATGGTGTACAACGAACCAACTGCAGAGTTCGTGAGTGCAAAACCACTAGACGATGAGAGCGAAATAGATGGCGCAATCGGAGCACTGCCCCAACGAATTATGACAACACCTGAACCACCAATACCACCAGAACCAGTGCGTGTTCCACCGCCACCGCCGCCTCTTCCATCTGTTCCAGTGTCACCATCTTCAATTCCATTTACAGCACCGAGACCACCTCCGCCAAGACCGCCACTGGCCCGAGTAGCTGCGGATTCAGTTCCACCACCGCCGCCACCGCCGAAGTACGTACCGGCACCGGAAATATCTATCGACACGCCGTCGCCACCATTTCCGGCTGCGCTTCCCGTGCTCGCAGATCCTGCCGCGCCCGCACCGCCGCCACCTGCGCCACTCATGAACGGGGCGTCTCCGCCACGATTACCTTGACCCGACGTTGCGGCACCGCCAAGACGCTTATTGCCATTTGATGTCGAAGTACTTGTGTTGCAGTGCACCCAACAACGACCGCCACCGCCACCAGAACCACCTGCTGATCCGGGGTTTCCACGTTGTGAGTTGGTGCCGCCACCGCCACCACCACCGCCGCCAATTGCGGTCAGCGATCCAAATACAGAGTTGTCACCGTTGACGCCGTTATTCAAGTTATTCGGCAAATTCCACGCGTTACTTCCTGCAGCACCACCTTTTCCAATGGTCACGTTGATGGAATCCCCCGGCGTCACTGCGTAACCCACTTCATGAAGTACGCCACCGCCACCGCCACCGCCAGATGTGAGATTGCCACCGCCACCGCCACCGCCGGCGACCACAAGAACTCGTACGCCTGTGACTCCTGCAGGCACCGTCCATTGACAACCCGTTGACGAAGCACCTGCGGGCGCGCCAAACGAGCCGACCGTATCTGAACCCACCGTGGTTTCGATGTAATTGCCAGTGGTGCAAGAACCTTGAGGTGCAGCAAATGCAGTAGGTGTTGCTATCACTGCCGTTGTCGCAATAGCAAGAGTTGAAGCCGAGAAAATTTGGGTGACAAGAATTCTCTTGTAACCACCGATGCGGGTTTTCATTGCTCAGTCTCCAATCGGCGGCGACGCATCACAAGAGCAGTTACAGCTATCAGGCTTTTGCGAATCATGTTTGGACTCCTACGTGTTCTACTGAACAGTTAACGACTGCCCTATCCTATAGTTTGGGGAGTCATCGCCTTTCCCTGTGCAGGTGAGGTCTAGTTGAATTCTTTGGAAAGTCACTCAATAGAAATCAGGTTTACGTTATGACTGTTCATGAGTCCACAGACCCACGACCTGTAACGAAGCGCAGATCGCCTATCAGCCGTGCCGAGGGCGAACGTCGCCTCATTGAAGCCGCATTGAAATTGGTCAAAGATCGACCCTTTTCTGAGGTCAGTGTGCGAGCAATTGCTGATGTGGCCGACGTGAACCATGGCTTTGTGCACACCTGGTTCGGGTCAAAGAATGATTTGTTGGCCGCCGTGAGTCGAACGTTGAGAAAAGAAATCGCCGAAGAAGCCAAGATTGCGCCAGCAGGTTCTGAGGCCATTAGCGCTTTTGATGATCGCCTTGTGCTCATTGTGCGGTTGGTGATTTGGCTTAACTTGGAGGGCTACACCTTCACAGATGGCCTCAATCTTGAAATTCTCCAGACACTTCGAGACAGATACGCCACTATGGAAGGGCTCGCCCCGCACGATGCCGACAATGCTGCCCTCATCGCGACCTCAATAGGTATTGCCGTAGGAGCATTTCGACCCATCATGGAATCTGGCACCAATCTGGATATCTCCCAGATGTTTCCCATGTGGCGACACATCCTCGGGTTGTTGGCTGAACACCCCTCCCAATAGCATCGGCGGTGAGGAAAATCTCCTCGCTAATTACAAAACACCCCTTGCAGGGTTTGGGTGAAAGTCCCGACCGGCGGTTACAGCCCGCGAACTCCATCACCTCGGTGATGGAGCCGACTCAGTGAAATTCTGAGGCCGACGGTAAGAGTCCGGATGGGAGCAAGGACACAACATGAACGACCACGAGGCGCTAATGCGCCGTGCCATGTCTATGGCTGATACCGCGCGTGTGGTCGCACGCCCCAATCCTTGGGTGGGTGCAGTGATTGTGTGTCTTGATGGATCGATATTTGAAGGCGCCACACAAAGTCCTGGGAATGCGCACGCCGAAGTGATGGCCATTGGGGCAGCGCGCGCAGCTGGTGCGTCAACTGTGGGTGCCACTTTGTATTGCACATTGGAACCTTGTTCACACATTGGACGAACTGGTCCATGCACACAAGCAATCATCGATGCAGGAATCACCCATGTCGTTGCAGGAATTACCGATCCCGATAGTCGCGTGGCTGGAACTGGATTTGCTGCGCTACGAACTGCAGGAATTGATGTCGTTGAAGGAATCTGTGCCGAAGAGATTGGTACACAACTTGGGGCATATCTTCATCACCGGCGCACCGGTCGACCTTTCGTTGTCTTGAAAATGGCAACAACTCTTGATGCACGTTCTTTTTTGCCTAATGGCCCACGATGGCTCACCGGAGAAAGTGCGCGCACACAGGTTCATCGTTTGCGCGCAGAAAGCGATGCGATTGTTGTAGGCATCGGCACCGTCTTAGCTGATGACCCTGAACTCACTGTGCGACATGTAGACGGGCCTTCTCCACAACGCATCGTGTTGTCGCGCACGCAACAAGTGTCAACCACTGCACGCGTGCAGCCATGTACAACATGGCATGGTGACATAGAAGAATTGCTCGACACCCTCGGCGCACAAGGAGTGCTCCAACTTCTCGTCGAAGGCGGACCCACCATTGCAAGCGGCTTTCATGATCGCAATCTGATTGACCGCTACGTATTCCACATTGCCCCGATGATCTCTGGCGATGCAGATGCGTTAGGGGTTTTTGCTGGCGTAAATACAGATCTCCACCACTGCAACATTGTTGGCGTCACTCCATATGACAACGACATTGAAATAGTGATGGAACCACAAAAAATGAAAGTAGATGCACTATGAGCGACTCAATACTGGACCCCATTGAAGATGTCATCGCAGCGATGGCGCGCGGTGAGATTGTGGTCATCGTTGACGATGAAGATCGTGAAAATGAAGGTGACTTCATCATGGCGGCTGAATTTGCAACACCTGAGAAGTTGGCCTTTATTGTGCGCTACTCCACCGGTGTGGTGTGTTGCCCATTGACCGATGAGCGTTGCGATGATCTGCGTTTGCCACTGATGGTGGAGCAAAACACCGAAAGCCAGCGCACAGCATTTACCGACACTGTTGATCTCATCGAAGGTACCTCTACAGGAATCAGCGCGGCAGATCGCGCAGCCACACTGCGTGCACTTGCTGACCCCACACTCACATATAAGGCCTTTGCGCGACCAGGACACATCTTTCCGTTGCGTGCCCGACCTGGTGGAGTTCTCAAGCGTGCGGGCCACACCGAGGCCGCAGTTGATCTCGCGCGCCTTGCGGGTTGTCAGCCCGCAGGCATCATCTGTGAGATACAAAACGATGATGGCACGATGATGCGCCTCAATGATTTGCGCAAGTTCTGCAATGAACATGGACTTTTACTGTCTTCTATTGCACAACTCATTGAATACCGACGTCACCATGAACGTCTTGTGGAACGCATGGGCGAAGCAACTGTTCCTACAGAGTTTGGTTCATTTACCTGTGTTGCCTATCGCAGCACTATTGACGGCGTAGAACATCTTGCTTTTGTGAAAGGTGAGGTATCTAGCTCAACGCCCGTGTTAGTGCGTGTGCATAGTGAATGTCTCACTGGTGATGTGTTTGGCTCACGTCGTTGTGATTGTGGCCCACAGTTAGCAGCAGCGATGAGCATCGTCAACACAGAAGGCTCCGGAGTGATTGTGTATCTACGTGGCCATGAGGGCCGCGGTATTGGCATTGGACACAAGATCCGTGCGTACTCATTGCAAGACCAAGGCATGGACACCGTTGATGCCAACGTTGAACTGGGACTTCCCATCGATAGTCGCGAATACGGCATCGGTGCACAGATCTTGGCCGACTTAGGTGTGCAACAGATTCGCCTTATGACCAACAACCCAGCCAAGTACGGCGGCTTAGGCGGTTACGGTCTCACAGTGGTGGAACGAGTTCCATTGCATACTGTGCCCACGCCAGAAAATGAGTCATACCTGCGCACCAAAGCCGAGCGCATGGGACATCTCATGAATCTTGATCAACAAAAAGGAGCAGACCAATGACACGCGCAGGATCACAGAGCAACCTCGTAGAACTCGACGGCACAGGATTGCGCATCGCCATCCTGAGTGCACGCTTCAATGACCACATAGTCACTGCACTTCGTGATGGAGCACGCCGTGGACTCGCTCGACTTGGTGTCGCAGATAGCGATGTCTTAGAGGCATGGGTGCCCGGCGCGTTTGAGTTGCCTCTTGCCGCACAAGCAATTGCCGAAACAGGCAAAGTTGATGCGGTGTTGTGTCTTGGCACCGTTATCAAAGGCGATACACCTCACTTTGACTATGTGTGTGGTGAAGCTGCTCGTGGAATCCAAAATGTGCAACTGGCCACCGGCGTACCTGTGATGTTTGGAGTTCTCACAGTGAACACAGAGCAACAAGCCATTGATCGCAGTGGTCCCGGCACCGACAACAAAGGTGACGAAGCCGCAGTGGGCGCAGTAGAGATGGCATTGCTCCTCAAGTGCCTACGCACCACAAACTAAACCCGCCGTTTCCCTGACATCTTTCTTGTGGCACACACCGCTGTGCTCAAGGAGGATGACATGGCAATTGTCCAGACCTTCGTCGTTGCCGCGATTTTTATGGCAACTACTCCCCCTGCACCCCCACACACTGTTGCTCACACGTTGATGTTTCGCACAACGCTTACAGCATTTATCGCTTCGGCCCAATCACCGCTGCGCGATGAGCGCCTTGACTGGTCGACAGATGGCTGTTCCGTTCCCGTCATAGGCAACACTGGACGCACTTTTGACTTCACCCAGGCATGTCAACGACATGACTTCGGATACCGAAACTTCAAATCATTGCACGGTGGCAAATGGTGGACACCATATTTACGTCACCGCATAGATCAAGTATTTCAATCAGACATGTATAAAAATTGCGCGGCGCGCAGTCGTACTACGCGAAGCATGTGTCGTGCATGGGCCAAAACTTTTTATCGCGCAGTGCGCACATATGCAGGTCCTTAAAGTGAAGGCGCGATAGCTACATCGATAAATTGGCGCAAAATTCTCGCTGTTGCTCCCCAGATGGTCTCATCATCCAATGTAAAAAAATGAATATTGAGATCTCCACGTGGCGTGGGCCACCATTCATTTCTATATGTGTCCGGACGCATTAACTCTGCAATAGGAACAACCATGATGCGCGAAACTTCATCAGCATTTGCAACAAGTTCATTGACAGTATGCACATGTCCTACGACAGGCACGATCACACTGTTACTCACAAATGTTGTCAAAGAATCAAGCTCTCCCACAATGTCAATGTTGTGAGACAGCAATCCAATTTCTTCTTCGGTCTCTCGTAGCGCTGCGCCGTGAGCAGACTCGGCTTCTTCTACTCGACCACCCGGAAAGGAAATCTCTCCTCGGTGATTTTTTAAGTGAGCAGCCCGCTTTGTGAGAATGACAGATGGCCCGTGTTCTGTAGACACAATGGGAACAAGTACCGCAGATAATCGCGCAGTAGAAATCCACTCCTGCGAAAACTCTTGCGAAGCTACTTTGGAAGCCACATCGTGAGTAGAAATGCGATGAACAATGACATCTATTTCTGGAATGTCCATACGAATGTTTTCATCAAACCACGTCGGGGGTTCGCCGAGTTTCCACTCGGGTGGACGCGGGATGATTTGTTCACCGCCGCGCCGAGTTGTCACGAAGCAGTGGGTGTCCAACCCGATGCCTTCAACTCGGCAAGAATTTCTGCGAGGCCGGCAGTCTTGAGATTAGCGAGAACTTTGCCTGGCATTTCTTCGCCTTTTTCCCAGGCCTCCCATGCTGCAAACAGTTTCGTCATATCTGGTGCGGGTCGATCAAAAGCCATTCCCAAAGCGTACCGATAAGAATCCTTGAGCCACCGCAACTGCAATGACAATCAGCTGCGAAGAAACATCCATTGGAATAGCTACTGCAATCACCACCGACACCAACGCAATCACAATTCCAAGTAGTTGATGTGCCCGAGCATTTGTGACGCGAAACGCAGATAGAGGTGCTTTCAAAAGAGCAGCGTTAGAGACAATGAGTACTGCCACCAATGCAAGACCTAAGGGCCGGGCTGCATTGACTGTTGCAGCACCTGTACCCAAACCCAAGATGTATTCGATGAGTTGTACAACCCATATGTTTCGTGGTGACCGTCCACCAGATGGTGCCGGTGTGTTCTTTTTGCGAACCATAAATGAATCTGCCCTTGTAAATAATTGATGGCCCGGCCCACTAGGGGTCCGGGCCATCAACGGGAGGCTCTAGATGTAACCGACCGTGGTCAGGGTTTATTCCCTGCCTCAGTGCCTACATCATCCCCATTCCACCGGGCATTCCGCCGCCGCCCATGGGGGCAGCGTTCTTCTCGGGTTTGTCGGCCACGAGACACTCGGTAGTAAGGACCAAAGCGGCAATTGACGCAGCATTTTGCAAGGCTGCGCGGGTCACTTTGGCAGGGTCAATAATTCCAGCGGCCACAAGGTCGACATATTCGCCTGTTGCTGCATTCAAACCCATTGAACCTTTTTCAGATTCAACGCGCTGTACAACAACAGAGCCTTCCATGCCGGCATTGTCTGCGATGTGCTTGGCAGGAGCCACAAGTGCGTCATACACCGTGCGGGCACCTGTTGCTTCGTCACCAGTAAGTGACTCCACAACTTTCAACACAGCGGGACGGCTACGCAAAAGTGCAGTACCACCACCGGCGACAACGCCTTCTTCAATCGCGGCGCGAGTTGCAGAGATCGCATCTTCAATGCGGTGCTTCTTTTCTTTCAACTCAACTTCAGTTGCTGCGCCCACTTTGATGAGTGCAACACCGCCAGCCAACTTGGCCAAACGCTCTTGGAGTTTTTCGCGATCCCAATCAGAATCAGTGTTATCGATTTCTGTTTTGATCTGGTTAACACGAGCATTCACTTCAGCTTTTTCGCCAGCACCATCCACAATTGTGGTGGTGTCCTTGGTGATGATCACGCGCTTCGCGCGACCCAAAAGATCAAGCGTCACGTTCTCCAACTTGAGACCAACTTCTTCGCTGATGACCTGGCCACCAGTGAGAACTGCCATGTCCTGCAACATCGCCTTGCGACGATCGCCAAATCCTGGAGCCTTTACTGCAGTTGAGTTAAATGTTCCGCGAATCTTGTTAACAACCAGAGTTGCCAATGCTTCGCCTTCAACATCTTCTGCGATGATCAACAAAGGACGACCTGTCTTCATCACTGATTCAAGTGCTGGCAGCAATTGCTGCACAGAAGAAACCTTTGATGAATAGAACAAGATGTATGGCTCATCGATAATGGCCTCTTGACGGTCTGGATCTGTCACGAAGTAAGGAGACAAGTAACCCTTGTCAAACTGCATTCCTTCGGTGAAATCAAGCTCGATACCAAAGGTATTGCTCTCTTCCACGGTAACAACGCCGTCTTTGCCCACTTTGTCAATTGCATCAGCAATAACGCCACCAATAGAGGCATCTGCTGCAGAGATGGTTGCAACGCTCGCAATGTCGTTTTTGTCATCCACATCTTTTGCTTGTGACTTGATTGCTTCAACAGCTGCAGCAACGGCTTTTTCGATACCGCGTTTCAAACCCATGGGGTTTGCGCCAGCGGCAACGTTGCGCATGCCTTGGTGCACAATCGCTTGTGCCAAAACTGTTGCGGTAGTTGTTCCGTCACCTGCAACATCGTTTGTCTTTGTTGCAACTTCTTTCACCAGTTGTGCACCCATGTTTTCAAATGGGTCATCTAGTTCAACTTCTTTTGCAATAGAGACACCGTCGTTGGTGATTGTCGGTGCGCCGAACTTTTTGTCGAGCACTACGTTGCGACCCTTTGGTCCCAGTGTCACCTTGACCGCATCGGCCAACTTGTTGACGCCAGCTTCAAGGGCACGACGGGCTTCGTCGTGAAACTTCAATTGTTTTGCCATGTCTGTGACCTACTTCGTCACAACTGCAAGAACGTCACGGCTGGTGAGAATTAAAAGGTCTTCTCCACCGTGGCTCACTTCGGTGCCACCGTACTTGCTGTACAACACAACGTCGCCAACTTTGATATCAAGTGCGAAGTGTTGTCCTTCGTCATCACTCCAGCGGCCAGGGCCAACTGCGAGAACGGTTCCCTGCTGCGGTTTTTCCTTTGCAGTATCAGGAATAACAAGGCCAGATGCAGTGGTCTGCTCGGCCTCGCTGGGCTTTACGACAATTCGATCGTCGAGTGGCTTCAGGTTCATAATTTCCTCCGAAAAAATCAGCAATGAGCGGATTGAGTCCGTGCCGGCGGCCCGGCCCGGGGGGTTTAGCACTCGGTGAGTGCGATTGCTAAGGATAGGGACTTTTACCCCCAATTAGCAACCGAGACCTGCGAGTGCTAATTCAGAATTCACCCCTCATTGGGGGGTTCGACACCCAGAAGCTGAGCTGTTTCCCGAAGAGGTAGACCCACCACATTGGAGTACGACCCCTGAATCCTGTCCACCAAAGTGGCCCCAAGGCCCTGAATGGCATAGGCCCCCGCTTTGCCCTGCCACTCCTTGGTCTCTAGATACCAACCCAGGATCTCATCGGTCACTGGAACAAAGGTGACCAAGGTGGTGGTGACCACTGATTGGACCGTGCCCTTAAGAATCACCGCCACCCCGGTGTGCACTCGATGGGTGCGTCCACTGAGGCGTCGCAGCATGCGAGCAGCATCATGTTCATCGACTGGCTGACCCAAAATCTCGTTGTCAATATCGATCGTGGTGTCTGCACCCAGAACAATCCCCTCACGCGATGCGGCAATCACGCCTGCCTTCTCACGAGCTAGTCGTTCGACATATCGCACCGGCAACTCACCGGTCAGTGGTGTTTCATCAATATCTGCTGGAACCACTTCTAGTGCAACTCCAAGTTGACCAAGTAATTCAATACGTCGTGGTGATCGCGAGGCCAATATGACGGTGATACTCACAACTATCCGCCGCTAAGAGCCATTTCCCGGCCGTCATCGGGAATGGTCATGTCATCGCGATTGTCCAAGTAACCATCGGGCAACACAACTTTGATCGGACCATTTGTGTGACCACGCGCTAATCGTTCACCACCGTCGACAACTTTCATTGCACGATCAAGTCGTGATGAGATGTCGCGAAGTTGATCCAACGAAGATACTGAAGAAAATGCTCGACGTACTTCTGAGCCCACGGGATAGCCCGTGAGATACCAACCGCAGTGTTTTCTGAAATTTCGAATTCCAAAATCAGCGCCCATGATGCGCATCAAACCCTGCGCGTGATCATCCATCACATCAAGAACAAAACCCAACGTAGGTGTGGGCGATACATCACGACCAGAAAACACATCTACTAAGTCGCGGAAAAGCCACGGCTTTCCTAAACACCCACGGCCAACGACAACCCCATCACAATTGGTGTGTTCCATCATTTTGATGGCATCGGTTGCTTCCCAGATATCTCCGTTACCGAGAACGGGAATAGATGTCACTGCTTGTTTTAATTCTGCAATGCGATCCCAGTGTGCAGCGCCTGCATAGTGCTGTTCGGCAGTGCGTGCATGGAGAGCAATCATTGAGATGCCTTCTTCTTCGGCGGCTCTACCAGTATCAAGAAATGTCACGATGTCATCGTTGATACCAATGCGGAACTTGCAAGTAATAGGTACGCCAAAAGGTTCTGCTGCCTTTACTGCAGCACGCATGATTGCACGTGTGAGATTTCGCTTTACAGGAACTGCGGCTCCTCCACCTTTACGTGTCACTTTGTGTGCGGGGCATCCAAAGTTCATATCAATGTGATCCGCAACATCTTGCTCACACAATTGACGCACTGCGCGTGCAACAAACTCTGGATCGCTTCCATAAATTTGCAGACTTCGAAAATCTTCATCTTCGCCAAAGGCCACCATCTTCTGAGTCTTCTCATTACCGTGCACCAAGGCGGTAGCCATCACCATTTCGCTCACATAAATAAGGCCGGGGCCAAATGTGCGACATTGCGCTCGGAAAGGAATATTGGTGACCCCGGCCATCGGAGCCAACACCACCGGAATAGGAAACTCGTGTCCTCGCAACACCAAACGATGACGTGTCATCGGGGAACCTCTGCAAGTTTGAGATTGGGATATGCCCCACACGATAAATCCATCGGGCCATCAGACAACAAGCGATACCACGCCGCCGAGGCAATCATTGCTGCATTATCGGTACACATGGCACGGCTTGGCAGTGCAACAGAAAAACCAGCCTGTTGACCACGAGTAGTCATCGTGGAGCGCAACAACGAGTTAGCAGAGACTCCTCCACCCAACACAATTCCGCGGGCTCCTACTTGTTGTGCCGCTTTGATGGTCTTGGCGCACAACACATCAACCACTGCCTCTTGAAATGACGCTGCGATATCTGTATTAGATACATCGGGATTCTTGCGCACGTAGTTGATGACCGAAGTTTTTAGACCACTAAACGAGACATTCAATCCATCGTGCATCATCGCTCGAGGAAACTCAATGGAACTTGCATTGCCTTCGGACGCAAGTGCATCTATTGCAGGCCCACCGGGATAGCCCACATCAAGAAAACGAGCAACTTTGTCATATGCCTCGCCCGCAGCATCATCGATTGTGCGACCTAACACGATGTAGTCACCATGTCCGCGCATCTCCACAATCATCGTGTGTCCACCCGATACCAAAAGAACTACGAGAGGAAATTGCAAAGTTGGATCATCCAGTAAGCCGGCATAAAGATGTGCTTCAAGGTGATTCACCCCAATGAAGGGCACATCCCACACCAATGACAACGACTTTGCAGCCGACACTCCCACAAGTAATGCACCAATTAAGCCAGGTCCTGCCGTAGCTGCCACTGCATCAATACGTCCAGGTAAAATTCCTGCATCAGAGATTGCCTGTCGCACAACTGGCACGATGGCTTCAAGATGTGCACGACTTGCAACTTCGGGAACTACTCCACCAAAACGTGCGTGAATATCTATCTGGCTAGACACCACAGAAGACAACACATCATTGCCACCCATCACCACAGCTGCTGCCGTTTCATCACAACTTGTCTCAATAGCAAGCACCACAGTCGATTCGTTCACCACAAAAGAACTCACGATCGTCTCGATTCAATCAACCGTATGCGTTCCATGAATTCAGCAGTATCCACACCATGGGCCCACATCACAATGGCGTCATCAGTGTTTTCGTAATAACGCTTACGCACTCCGGCAGGAACAAAGCCAAATCTTCTATACAAGTTCTGAGCCACCACATTGGTATGACGTACTTCTAGTGTCATCGCCACACATCCGCGGTCGTGGGCAAGAAGAACCAGATCTAACATCATTTCTGTTGCCACACCGCGACCTTGCCAGGCCGGGTCCACTGCAATGTTGGTGACATGAGCATCATCGGCTGCAAACATCAACCCGGCGTACCCCACCATGGTGTCTCCCACATATGCCACCAGGTAGTAACGATTACCCGCACGCATTTGGCTCAGTTCACTCACAAAGGTGTGGTTTGTCCATGGACGTGGATACAACTGTTCTTCAATCTCGAGAACTTTTCGCAGATGGCGACGTCGCATTGTCTCAGTGGTCAAGGTATCCACCGCTCGTTCACGCATAAAACTCATCGAGCTGCCTCGCGAATGTTCCAATTGATTTCCGCATCAGGAGCACGAAGATACATTGCGGCCACATGTTCAGCAGAAATGGTCTCGTCTCTGGCCAAGAAATGGCTTGCAAGAGTCACCACTTTTTCTGCAGATGGGTACGCGCGGCCGGCATCATTCACTATTGCCCACGGACTTTCTGCAAACTGTTCGCGAAAACGTTCAAAACCAGAACCCACACACTGCACTTGTTCGGCGCGGTCAGCGAGATAGATGGCAAGATCGTCTGGGCTTGTCACTACTGGCTCAGTGACGCGTTGTGGTTCAGCACCGGGTCCACGCATGCGATACAGCGCCCAATACATTTCGCCTCGGCGAGCATCAAGTGCTGCAGCAACAGGAACGTCAGACCAATCTGCATTCATGGCCAATGCGTCAAGACTGCATACGGGAACTACAGGCAGATCAAGTGCCCATGCCATGGTGTGGGCCGATGCAATGCCTACGCGCATCCCTGTAAACAACCCTGGGCCAACGTCTACCGCAATGGCTGAAAGATCTGCCATATCGATACCTACTTGTTGCATCAGAAACTGAATCATTGGGGTGAGCGATTCAGCATGACGACGATCGCTCGCAACTGATACCGAACCATGAATGCGGCTGTGATCACCAAGGGCCACACCCACATGCTCGACTGCTGTCTCAATTCCCAAGATCATGACACCGACCACCGACTCAAGGCCTGACGCAGACGGTCCCAACGTGCGTCCCATTGATGCCCTTCCACAGAGAACACAATGGTGCGCGCATCTTCATCTTCATCATCGTGTTCCAATGTGATGCTCAAAGTCTCTCCCAGTAAAGATTCCGCAACATCTCCCCACTCAACTAGCACCAAAGCACCCAGGTCTGCCTGTTCTCGTAAACCCAGATCTTCAATCTCGCCCTTGCTGGTGAGTCGATACAAATCTGCATGCACTACAGGAACACGACCCGTTAAATAGGAATGCACGAGAGTAAATGTGGGAGATGACACAGCATCGGATTCACTTACGCCAAGTGCACGACACAGTGCAACTGTGAATGCTGTTTTTCCCGCACCCATCTCTCCAGCAAGCACCACAACATCACGGGCACGAACAAGTGCGGCACACGCTGCCGCAATGTCTGCGGTATCTGTGAGCGATTCAGCGCGACACGTGATCACACATACCGCCGATGAATTCGAGAACTAATCCCACACACGATTTCATAACCAATCGTCCCGGTCGCGCGCGCCCAGTCATCTGCAGTAACTACATGTTCGCCTTGCCGTCCGATGAATACCACTTCATCGCCTACCGTCACAGCTGAATCAGAGCCACAATCAATCATCACTTGATCCATGGTGACAGTTCCTGCAAAACGTCTCGGCACACCATTAATCAACACAGCTATGTCTGTCGCACCCAATGCACGAGGTATGCCATCTGCATACCCAATAGGCACGGTGGCAATCAAACTTGCTTGGGCCACAGGTCGACGCAGACCATATGACACTGCATCATTTGCTTCAATCCATCGAACAGCCGACACTTTGCCTTTCAATGACATTGCCGGAATTAGACCTGCACACAATTCATTGACGCCCTCGCCCGGCGTAAGACCATATGTAGTAATTCCGGTGCGCACCAAAGTAAATCTGCTGTTCTCATCGGCAAGAGCTGCTGCACTATTTGCCGCATGAATCAGTGGTGGCGTGATCTGTGCTGCGGCAAGTTGGTCCAACGTGGAAAGAAATGTAGTGAGTTGACGCTCATTAGCTTCGTGACCGGGCTCATCTGCAACCGCGAAGTGCGTGAATATCCCTTCTATTTCTAATGAGGGAAATGAAGTAATGAATTTGGCCAACATGACTGCTTCATCTGGTGCAACACCCACGCGATGCATCCCTGTGTCAATTTTGAGATGCACTTTCACTACACGTTGAGCAGTGGCAGCTGCATTGGCAATCGTTGCCGCACCGCGAGTGCTTGTCACAGTAGGTGTCAAGCCATAGCCCACGATCAACTCAGCTAATTCTGCAGGTTGTTCAGAGAGAATCAGAATTGGTGCCGTGATGCCGACACGGCGTAGTGCCACACCCTCATCCACAATTGCCACGCACAAACCAGTCGCACCAGCTGCCAATGCTGCTTGGGCAACGGGCACCGCCCCATGACCGTATGCATCTGCCTTCACCACTGTCCACACTTGTGCCGGTGCAACCCGTTGGGCAACAATCGCCACGTTGTGTTGGATCAGACCAGTGTGCACTTCGGCCCACGCCCAACGAGTAGAAAAATCAACGGACATCGTTTACCAACTTTGACATAATTTCACCGAGAACCGAGACCACATCGCGTGCAATGACCCCTTCGCTGGCACATGATGACCCAGCAAGTCCATGAATGTGCACACCGGCTGCAGCTGCAAGAAATGGATCAAGTCCACGTGCAATACATGCGCCAATCACACCAGCCAACACATCACCACTTCCCGCCGTGGCTAATCGCTCATCACCAGAAGTAGACAAAAAGACATCTCCCGAAGGATTGCTCACAATGGTGGTTGGCCCCTTGCGGACCACAACACATTGGGTTTTTTCGGCGAGTTCACACGTTGCTGCGATGCGATCGGGATTGTTGGCGTCTCCACCGAGCATCGCAAATTCACCATCATGGGGAGTGAGCACAGTGGGAGCTGTGCGACCAAGAAACACCGAGTGGCCACCGTTGGGATCAACTGCTGCAACAAGACCATCACCGTCCACCACTGTAGGTAGATCACATTCGCGCAACACGGCGCGTACTTCTACCCCAACATCATCTCCACGTCCCAAGCCTGGACCCATGACAAGACATGAAAAACGATGAATGTCTGTTGCGAGATATTTCGCCCATTGTTCGCGAGGAAGAACATGACCCACAACTTCTGTGGGTGGTAAGACGGAATCTGTTTCGCCGCGCCATGAAAGATGCACTATCCCTGCACCTGCACGCATCGCTGATGCGCTCACTAAAGATGCAGCACCTGCCATGCCGGGGCTTCCTGCAACTACTCGCACACTGTGATGCCATTTATGTGCTCCGCGGTCACGTACTGGTATCCAACGAGCAATATCAAAAGACTCAACCAAGTGTGTGTGTAAGTCTGCAGGCGGATCGATACCGACATCGACTACATCAATCTCTCCACACACCGAAGGTCCATCGCCAAACAACATGCCCGTCTTTACGGCAGCAAAAGTGACGGTGCGATCAGCAACAAGAACACCACCTGCGATAGATCCCATTGTTGCATCCAGACCACTGGGAATATCCACTGCGAGCACGGGCACATCCATCACGATGGGAGGCGACCACGTGCCGCGGAATCCAATTCCATATGCGGCATCAATCACAAGGTCTGCTGATCGAGGATCAATAAAGACTTCGCCTGCATCTTCAGCCGATACAAATCGAATCTGTGCACCCCATTGAGCCAACCAGCTCGCAGCCACTCGACCATCATCACCATTGTGTCCCTTACCCACAATGACAACTACGCGTCGACCATACGTGCCATGCAACATCTGCTTGGCCACCACTGCCACCGAATAGCCCGCACGCCGAATAAACACTTCTTGGTCATCAACAATGTCAAGAGCAGCAGTGTCGGCTGCACGCATTTGCTCGGCTGTGAGAACGGGAATCACCCCTCAAGCGTATTGGTCGAATTGCGCCCTACAGCGCAGCAACCACAGCCATTGCTACTGAATCTGTATGCGTAATGGATACATGCCAGTTGTCAACGCCTTGTGCATGGGCCAAAGCCTGTGCACGACCACTTAGTTGGAGAACTGGCGCACCTGATTCAAGTCGGTGGACAGTGACATCATGAAAATCAAAAGCTCCAAGACCCACACCAAGGGCCTTCATGGTGGCTTCGCGCACTGCAAAGCGAGCTGCAAGAGAAGGCGCATCGTCGACTTGTCCTTGAAGTGATGTCAACTCACCTGGAGTAAAAAGCCTCGTACGCATAGACGGACGACGCGTGATCAGACTTCTAAATCGATCTATGTCGACAGCATCAATGCCCAGTCCCTTCATGATCTAGTCACCCTCGGTGCGCCACATGTCGGCACTTTCCGATACAGGAAGAATCAACAAGTCAGCAATCGATACTTCACCCAAACGATCTTCACGAAATGATCCTTCAGTTTCTGTCACCCAGTCAACAAGACGATCGTAACGACGGTCATAACCTTGCAAGACTTGACGAGCAATAGAAGGAGAAACGTGGTTCCGGAATGTCACATGAAGCAATGTGATACCCACTGTTGTTGAGCCCTTTACTTCGGGAACGAAAATAACTGTGCGGCCATCTTTGCGTCCCTTGGCAACAAGTAGTTGTTGTTCGGCAGCCACTCGCCTCTTTGTTCCCAACAACGAAGAATTCGTATCTACTCGTGAAGTTAATTCGCGCGCAAGACCACCGCGATCAACAATTGAGACCGTTGCAGTACCCGATTCTGGCTCACCAGATATTGAATAGCGAGTAAAGCCATTGACTGATTCCACAGCGGCGTCTAGTGCAGCCAACACTTTCAATGTTTCATAGGGCACCTGTTCACGAGCTGCACCAGATTCCAGAACTGCTTGAACTAACACACGATCCAACAGTCCCTCTTCGCTGCGAGAAATTCCCACAGTGACAGTCTTTGCTTGGTGCTTAATGGCATCAACCGGACGAGTGAGTTCATCGATACCACGCGTTAAGCCCGACACCAGATCGTCGAGCAATACCGCAGGCGATGCCACGCGACCAGTTTCGCGTTGGTACGCCTGCAAAGGATGTGGCCCAATCAACAGACGCAATAGCGAGACAATGCGCACCGCGGTTGAGGCTTCAAGGTTTCCGTCGTATTGGCCAGTGTGCAATGCTGCAAAAAACTGTTGAGCAACAGGAACAATTTCTCGCTCAACGCGTTCCAAGACATCATCACCGGTGCCACCGCGACCAACAATCAACTCCACTACTTCACGTACTTGACGCAGTGGTTTGGCCAAATCGTCGATAGCAAGTGCAGCCTCATACCCAAACAGATGGCCCACCATCGCCGACAATACGAATGCGACTGCAGGATCAGTAACCGGTACCGACACCACCGCAGATGCTGCGTCGAAGCGAGTTTCACCTTCGGTGGCAATGACAATGGGAAGAGCTTTATGTGCCTTAAAGATGGCCACTTCTTTGGCTACGTCTGTAGCGGTGCCTTCTGCCAAACCAGCAGCACACACCAGAATTAAAGGCTCGCACGACAAGTCAATGTGTTTTTTGTCTTCCGTGATGTCACAAGAGATGGACTTGTAACACAGCTCAGAAAGTTTGATACGCACTTCGTGGGCCGCCACGGTGTTGGGACCATTTCCCACCACAGCCCAATACCGACGAGCAGGTGCGAAACGACGAGCAATGTCCCCAATTTCTTCGCGCTGAGAAATCACCTTCTCCATTGCACTGGGCATCGCAATAAGCGACGACAAGATGCGGTGCATACGTTGTGCATCAGATTTTCCAGTGGCACGAGCAATTGCACACGACAACACAGCGCCGGCTGCAACTTGAGCATAAAAAGCCTTTGTGCTTGCCACACTCATTTCCACATCTCGGCCATCGGATGTGTAGTAGACGCCATGAGCTTTGTTTGCCAACTCACTGCCACGACGATTGACGATGGCAAGAACTGCTGCCCCACGCGAAGCAACAAGGTCAACTGTGCGATTGGTATCAGTGGTCGTACCACTTTGACTGACTGCAATGACCAACATGTCGGACATGTCTTGCTCCATTGCAAAGCCTGATAATTCAGTTGCTGTCAAAGCCTCCACATGAATTGAAGAATTCAATAACGACGTCAATACAGGGACAAGAGAGGTTCCTGCCACAGCGGCTGTTCCTTGACCAATCACGCGGATGCGTGAAATTGAGCCATCGGCTAGCCGGCGAAGAATAGAGGTAGGCAAAGTGGTTTCATCGAGATCGGGAACAAGTACTCCATCGAGAGTTTCGGTGCGACCACGAATGGTTTTTCTGAAACTACGTGGAGCTTCATTGATTTCCTTGAGAAGGAAATGGGCAAAATCTCCGCGATCAATATCGCGCGTAGTGACCTCTGCACGCACCACATCTTTGTCCGATAGCTCAATGGGTGTGCCGTCGTATGCATACATCGACATGCCGGCAAGTGTTCCGGCTTTGTCTGCATTAAGGCGCACAACTTGTCCGCGCGTAGAAGGCTGCAAAGGATCGCGTGGAGTCTCTCCATCAAGACGCACGAAATCCATGGTTTCTTCTACAGTGCCATAGGGCTCACTGGCGACAATGAAACGATCCTCGGCGAGACCTACATACAAACCTTGTCCACTGCCATGCAATGCCAGGTACATGTCTTGAGTTTCATCTGCTGCGCAATAACCAATGGCTACCGAGCCCTCGAATTGAGTCACTGCGTTCAAGAAGGCATCGAGTGTGTTCATGCCTGCGGTTCTTCCACGATCCACAAGTGCAGGAATAACCTTTGCATCAGTTGTGATGGGATCTGCGAAACGCAAGTTATGACGTGCCTTCAAATCTGCATGATTATCAACATCACCATTAAGAACAGCCATAGAAACCGATGCCCGTGAATCTGTCACTTCTTCGCTTGTCACTGGGTGGGCATTGGGTTCAGAGATGATTCCCACACTGGCCCAACGCGTATGGCCCAACACGGACGTACGTGCACCGCTGAGACTTAACACTCTTCGCAGTAAATCATCTGCGGCAAGCGATGCGCGCATGTGTCGGGTGTTGTCGCCTAGCTCTCCAATCTCGGCAGCTGCTTTGTACACAAACACAACAGTGTTTCCGCTATAGCGCACACTTCGGTTGGTGAACAAGGGATCAATTCCGCGCTGCGCAATTGCATCCACAACATCACTAGGCGCGTTGTGTAAATCAGGAGAAGAGACGATGACGCTGATTCCTGCGGAATCTCGCCCACGCACTTCCATTCGATCGATAGCCGACAATGCTTGCTGAATACTTAAGTAACCCGCAATGCTCGATTCAGTTGCGCCTCGTCCCGCTAATGCGTGCACAGCATCTGCGGTGCGTAATCGATCACGACGAATTGCCCACAGTGCATCTCGCACTCGCGATACTCGTTCGACGGCTTTGTCAAGAGAGAGTGAATCAACGTGCATCTCATCGATACGAGCTTCCTCTACATCAACAACCTCATCAAGAACATTGAGTCGTGTGACGATGTCATTAGCCAAGGAAAGATTGCCGGCAAGTGCGACAACGCCAGCATCTCCACGCAGAAGTTGATCGACTTGTTCAAGAAATTCAGCAGCTGAATCTAGATTGCTGGCAACCTCCACCGCAGAATCCAGGAGCGAGAGGATGTCTTTGGCATCTGGCGCACGCCGATGGCTTGGACAAGCAAGAATGCCAACGATGCCACACATAGATTCCTAGATTACCGACACCCACTAGTTCCCTAGTGGGCACCTTCAATCGTGCCTCCGTAGGCATCCACCAAAATATTGGCCAAATTCATCGCTTTTTGTTGTGCAATCGCATCAGTGCTGGCTTCTACCATCACCCGCACAAGTGGTTCAGTTCCAGAAGAACGCACCAATACTCGACCATCAGCGCCGAGTTCTGTCTCGATACTTGCAACAGCGTCACCAAGTGCGGACATTGGATCATGTACTCGCTCAGTTGTGCGCACATTGACGAGCACTTGTGGATAGGACTGCATCATTGATGCAGCTTCATCTAATGACACATCCGTACGAGCAAGATATTCCATCAACATCAAGCCGGCGAGAACACCGTCTCCTGTAGTGGCATGTGCACGATGAATGATGTGCCCACTTTGTTCTCCACCAAGGACCAAGTCATATTCTTCAAGGGCCGCCAACACACTGCGATCTCCTACTGGGGTCACAATCACATCAATGCCACAGTGAGCCATTGCCCGATGAAAACCAAGGTTTGTCATCACTGTGACTGCAACTCCCTTGTTACGAAGCAATCCTCGTTCTGCAAGATCTCGTGCTGCGATGGCCATGATGTAGTCACCATCAATAATGTTCCCAGTACGCGACACCGCAATCACACGATCGCCATCGCCATCAAATGCGATGCCAAGGTCGGCGCCTTCACTCACAACCTTTTCTGCCAATGCCTGTGGTGACGTGGCACCGCAACGTTCATTGATGTTGCGACCATTGGGTTGATCTGCCATCACCACTACATGAGCGGCTGCTGCACGAAATGCTGCAGGTGCAACATGTGACATTGCACCATTGGCGCAGTCAAGAACAACCGTGAGTCCATCTAAGGATTCACCCACAATATTGGTGCGGTGCACAATGTATTCATCAATCACATGGGCAGCGTCATGCACTGTTCCCATCGATGTGGGGGATGCATCTGTAATCAACGAATGCCACACACGTTCTATTTCAATTTGCTCGGCGTCGTCTAACTTTTGTCCGCCAGATGCAAAGACCTTTACACCGTTATCACTCCACGGATTATGCGATGCAGTAATCGCTATCCCCACCCAATCATGTCGTTCTGCAGCAAATGCAATTGCTGGAGTAGGACAGACACCCAAAAGATGCACAGCAACGCCTTCTGATGCACAGCCTTCAATAATGGAACGTTCAAATGCGAGACCACTCTCTCGTGTATCTCGACCAACCACGATTCCGGTCGGCTGCAATACACGCGCAACGGCACGTGCAAGATCACGTACTAATCCAACAGTGAGTTCTTCCAACGCAACACCACGAACACCATCGGTACCGAAGTGCAACATGTGTGGGTATTCCTTATGACACGACGCCAATAGGGCGTCGAACACGCATCAGCGCTTGGTGAATTGTGGCGCCTTACGCGCCTTCTTGAGGCCGTACTTCTTGCTTTCCTTGCGACGTGAATCGCGAGTGAGAAGTCCAGCTTTTTTCAACACAGGGCGAGACTCTGGATCGAAGTCCAGCAAGGAGCGAGCAATCGCCATGCGCAATGCACCAGCTTGACCACTTACGCCACCACCAAAAATGTTTGCAGAAATATCGAACTGTTGTTCACGCTCTGCCACACGCAACGCTTCGGTGACAACCATGCGCTGAGCTGCTGTAGTGAAGTAAGCCTCGATGGGCTTGCCATTCACAGTGATTATTCCTGTTCCATGACGAAGAACGGCGCGAGCTACTGCTTCTTTACGACGACCTGTTGTTTGGGTGATGGGTGTGTTAGCCACAACGACTCCTTGTTGTATCAGCGTGCTTTAGCAGCGCTGAGATCGAGAACTACGGGGGACTGTGCAGCGTGAGGATGTTCTGGTCCTGCGTACACTTTGAGCTTCTTCACCATTTGACGACCAAGTGGTCCTTTGGGAAGCATGCCTGCAACAGAGCGAGTAATCGCATCAGATGGCTTACGGTCGAGAAGGTTTTGGTATGTCTCGCTCTTGAGACCACCTGGGTAACCAGAGTAGGTGTACACCATGTTCTTTTCTGACTTGCCAGAAGTCATCACAATCTTTGATGCATTGATGATGATGACGTGATCGCCCATATCCATGTGCGGAGCAAACACTGGCTTGTGCTTGCCGCGCAAGATTCGTGCAACTTCTGTGCAGACACGACCAAGAACGAGACCTTCGGCATCAACGATGTGCCAAGCCCGCTGAATTTCGCTTGCTTTTGGAGAATAGGTACGCATGAGACTTCCTTGATAGGGGCCCACGTGGACCGCCCGTACCCCATTTACTGGGGCTTGTTAAGGATAGGGGCACATATGTGCCTACGGCAACCGCGAATAAGGAGCCAAATCACCTGGGACTTGGGGCCCGCACATCCCGCACTAGGGATGAAGCCGGGTGCCCTCGTAGCCCACATCCCACAAAACCAGTCCGTGGGCAGGGGCAACTCGAGAGCCATGGGCCCGGCCCTTGGCTACAAGGACAGCCATGGCATCACTGGGTGGACGTTTCTTGAGGCCGACATCAACCATGAACCCCACAAGGCCGCGCACCATTTGATGACAAAAAGCATTTGCCCGAATCTCGCAGACCAGGCTTGCCTCCCCTTCTTCAGTCCACTTGAGATCAAGCAGATAGCGCATCATCGATTTGGGCTCTTGCCCATCAGGGGTGGTTTCACGTCGGCAAAAAGCTGAAAAATCGTGATGGCCAATAAACGCATCAGCTGCCAGATTCATCAGAGGCACTGACAAAGGACGATGCACGTACCACGCAAAATCTTTGACGAGTGGATTAGGTGTGGGTTGATTACACACGAAATATCGATATCTGCGCCATGTGGCACTGCGTCGTGCATCAAAAGAATCGTCTACCCATTGTGCATCAAACACCGCAACGTTGGGCGCACACAAGGAATTCACTCCACGCACAAATGACTCAAGATGTGTATTCGATGGAAGATCCAACGAGATGACTTGTTGACGCGCGTGTACTCCGGTATCTGTGCGACCTGCGGTACTGATGCGCACTGGTATGCGCGCAATTGTGGACATCGCTTCCACGAGCGCATCTTCCACCGTGGGCGACTCATTGTTGGACGCAAAGCCATGAAAAAAAGCACCGTGATAGGTGACAAACAAACGGACCCGCGCAAGCGCGGGCCCGTTGGAAAAATGATTATCCGGTTCCATAACCGGTGGTGTCATTAGACCAGTTCGATGCGCGCCATTGGCGCAGCGTCACCCTGGCGTGTTCCCAGCTTCAAGATGCGTGTGTATCCGCCATTGCGAGCTGTGTAACGAGGTGCAACTTCATTAACCAACTTGTTGGTCATTTCTTTGTCACCCAAGTAACCCTGAATTTGGCGAATGCGATGTACACGCATTGGACCTTCTTCTTGGGCTTTCTTTGCCTTGGTGATGAGTTTTTCTGCAATTGGACGCAATGCCTTGGCCTTAGCCTCGGTAGTGACGATGCCCTCTGCAGCAAACAGTGATGCAGCCATATTCGCCATCAGCAAACGCTGATGAGATGCACTGCCGCCGAAGCGTGGTGCGCGACGTGGTGTTGCCATTGTGATGCTCCTTGAATTCCTGAATTATGCGCGCAGAGTTAAGCCGCGCTCGTCGAGCTTCTGGATGATTTCATCGAGGCTCTTTTGACCAAAGTTTGTGATGTTCAACAAGTCATCGGTGCTCTTCAACAAAAGCTCACCAATGGTGTTGACCTGTCCTCGCTTGAGGCAGTTACGTGGACGCTCGCTGAGGTCGAGATCTTCAATGGGGAGATCCAAGTCGGGAACACCGATGTTGGCACCAATGGGCTCACTCAACTCAAGTGCTTGTGGCTCTTCTGACAAAGTTGCGATGAGGTCAACCAATGAGCGAAGAGTTGCAGCAGCAGATGCAAGTGATTCGCGTGGCGAAATTGAACCATCTGTTTCAATGTCGAGAACGAGACGATCGTAGTTAGTGCTTTGCGCAACACGAGTTGGCTCAACATCAAACATGACGCGACGTACTGGCGAGAAAATTGCATCGATGGGAATAACTCCAATGATGCGGCTCTCGGCATCACGGTCGGTGGACAAGTATCCACGACCGCGCTCGATGGTGATATCGAGTGCCAACGATGCACCTGCATTCAATGTTGCAAGATGTAAAGAAGGGTTCAAGATGTCAACACCGGTTGGTACTTGAATGTCACCAGCAGTAAGTGTTGCTGGGCCATTGACATCAACGCGCACAACAACTGCTTCTTCGCTGGTGGACTGCACAACGATGTCTTTCAAGTTCATGATGAACTCGGTGACATCTTCTGTCATTCCCTTAATGGTGGTGAATTCGTGTTCGACATTGTCGAACTTCACTGTGGTGATTGCAGCACCTGGAATGGACGACAACAATGTGCGGCGCAACGAGTTACCAATGGTGTGACCAAAGCCTGGCTCGAGTGGACCAACAGCAAAACGCTGACGGGTGGGATGGTCGTCGCCAATGGCTTCGACTGAAGGGCGCTGGATAACAAGCATGGTGTTCTCCTCTGAAAAGACTGGTAGTTACTTCGAGTAAAGCTCAACGATGAGCTGCTCGCGGACGGGTACATCAATGTGCTCGCGCTGTGGCAAGTCGCGCACGGTGACTTGCTTGTCACCAGCTTCGAGCCAACCAACGAGGGCACGATCAAGTGTGTCGATGTTGTGTTGAATCTGAATCATTTCTTTTGCCTTTGGTGACAAAGAAATAACTTGACCACGCTTTACGCGATATGACGCAATGTCAACGCGCTTGCCATCAACCAAAATAAGACCATGGTTCACGAACTGGCGAGCTTGTGGACGAGTTGATCCCCAACCTGCACGGAACACGATGTTGTCGAGACGAAGCTCTAACAAGCGCAACAGGTTCTCACCAGTTGGGCCTGCAAGACGGTTTGCCTCTTCGTAGGTGCGACGGAACTGACGCTCGAGTACACCGTAGATGTACTTAGCTTTCTGCTTCTCTTGCATCTGAGCAAGGTATTCACTGCCTGCGCTACGGCGGCGTGTGCGGCCGTGTGCACCTGGTGGGAAAGGACGACGATCAAGAGCCTTTGAGCCCTTAGCGTTTTCAAAAATGTTTGTGTTGAGGCGGCGCGAAATGCGTACCTTCGGTCCGGTATAGCGGGCCATGATTAGCTCCTCCGACGCTTTGGCTGACGGCAACCGTTGTGCGGTACCGGGGTGACGTCTTTAATTCCTGATACTTCAATACCAAGGTTTTGAATGGAACGAAGTGCAGTGTCGCGACCAGAGCCTGGTCCTTTCACATGAACTTCGGCGCGACGAAGACCATGCTCCATCGCTGCCTTGCCGGCCTTTTCTGCTGCCATCTGTGCAGCAAAAGGAGTCGACTTACGTGAACCTTTGAAGCCCACTCCGCCAGAAGATGCCCATGCAATGACATTTCCTTCTGCGTCGGTGATGGACACGATTGTGTTGTTGAACGAGCTCTTGATGTGCACGACACCAGAGGTGACGTTCTTGCGCTCGCGCTTACGTGGACGACGTCCACCTGCTGCTGGCTTAGCCATGTGTTATCTCACTGCCTTCTTCTTGTTCGCAACTGTCTTCTTCGGACCTTTGCGTGTACGTGCGTTGGTGTGCGTGCGCTGACCACGAACTGGCAAACCTTTGCGATGGCGAATGCCTTGCAAACAGCCAATTTCAATTTTGCGCTTGATGTCTTGTTGAACATTGCGGCGCAAGTCACCTTCAACGGTGATGTTTTGATCTACCCATCCACGAATGCGATTGATCTCATCTTCAGTGAGGTCACGCACGCGTGTATTGGTGTCAAGCCCTGTTGCTTCGCAAATCTTTTGCGAAGTAGAACGACCAATTCCAAAAATATATGTCAACGAAATCTCCAACCGCTTTTCGCGTGGGATATCGACTCCAGCAATACGTGCCATGTGTTTAGCTTTCCTTCGTTGACTCTCTTAGCCCTGGCGCTGCTTGTGCCGGGGGTTTTCGCAAATCACCATTACACGCCCGTGACGACGAATGACTTTGCACTTTTCACAAATTTTTTTAACGCTTGGGCGTACTTTCATTGCGATCTCACTTGAAGCGGTAGGTAATACGACCTCGGGTGAGATCGTAAGGAGTGAGTTCAACCTGGACTTTGTCGCCCGGAAGAATACGGATGTAGTGCATGCGCATCTTTCCTGAGATGTGCGCCAACACTTTGTGGCCGTTCTCTAACTCCACACGAAACATTGCGTTCGGTAGAGATTCGAGAATTGTGCCTTCCAGCACAATTGCATCTTCCTTTGGATTGGCCAGGATGCCCTCCTTCGTTGTTGGGACAAAATGCCCCCATAGCAGACCTGCATAAGGGGCGAGTGACAATGCTATCGGCGCATTAGGCAAGCGCCAAGTGTCAGTTTGGGGTTCTAAATCTGCCCCTCGATCACCTTGGTCAGGCGGTCAAAGACATCATCGGGGCTGCCCACCCCATCGACATGGAACATCCGACCCGACTGACCGTAGTAATCGATCAGGGGCTGGGTCTGGGTCTCATACAGATCGAGGCGATTATTGATGGCCTGAGGAGTGTCGTCGTCGCGTTGAACCACGTCTCCCCCACAGTTTTCACAAATCCAAGGGCTGGGATCCACCCCGGCGGACTGGTAATTGGCACCACAATCGCGGCACACCCGCCGAGCCGATAACCGAGACAGCACGAGTTCTCGAGGAACCACCAGGTCAACGGCCATGCCGACAGGTTGATCCTGGGTGATCTCATCGAGGGAGATGGCCTGGGCCACCGTGCGGGGAAAGCCATCCAAGATGTATCCGCGTGTGCTGGCGTCATCGGCTTGCAGGCGTTCAGCCACAATTCCGACCATGATTTCGTCACTCACAAGTTGGCCGGCGTCGATGACAGCTTTGGCCATTTTGCCTAACTCAGTTCCTTCACGAACCGCGGCGCGCAACATATCGCCCGTAGAGATATGGGGAACCACATAGTGACGGGACAATCGCACACACTGTGTGCCCTTGCCCGCTCCTTGGCGACCCAACAGCACGATACGTGCACCAGGATTCATCTGCATCTCTGCTCGTTCATCAGAGTCAATCATCACCCTTACAGGACGATGATCACTTCAAGAAGCCCTCATAGTTACGCAGCATCAACTGGCTGTCAATTTGGCGCATGAGTTCTAATGCAACTCCCACAGCAATCAACACAGTTGTTCCCGCAAATGGGAAAGATTGGACATCGCCTACCCACAAAATGATGTACGGCAAAATTGCAATGGAGCCCACAAAGATTGCGCCCGGCAAAGTAATGCGGTTGACAGTTTTGGCTAGATAGCGCTCGGTCTGTGGTCCGGGGCGAATACCTGGAATAAATCCACCTTGCTTACGAAGCTGATCTGCTTGACGGATTGGATCGAAAGCAATGGAGTTATAGAAGTATGCAAAGGCAATGATCAACAAGAAAAAGCCCACGATGTACACAAGGTTTTGGCTGTTAACCAAATAATCATTCACGAACGTTGCAACAGAACCGCGCCAGCCCACTGCACTACCCAACATGTTGGAGAGCAACACAGGCAACAACAACACCGACGATGCAAAGATGATGGGCACAACACCGGCCTGGTTCACCTTCAACGGAATGTACGTGCTTTGTCCACCAGTCATGCGGCGACCCACCACACGTTTTGCAAACTGAACTGGGATGCGTCGTTGACCAAGTTCCACACGCACAACAGCGGCCAAAATTCCTAGCGATACAAGAACGAGTACAGCGAACACAATGAACTTGCGGCTCTGCAAGATGGAGTAATAGCTATAGGGCAAACCAGCCACAATTGACGAGAAAATCAAGATGGACATTCCATTAGAAATTCCGCGTTGGCTAATGAGTTCACCCACCCACATCAACATTGCAGTTCCAGCAACCAGTGTGGGAATAACCAACAATGCACGTGGCATAAATGGATCGAGCAGAACTACGTCTGGTGCTTGTGCAGCTGCACCCAAAAACGCAGAACCATTACCTTGTCCGAAGATAAATGTGAGACCACTTCCTTGAAGAAGTGCAATAGCAATAGCGACATAACGAGTCCACTGAGTAATTTTTCGCTGACCGACAGCACCCATTTCTTGCCACTCTTGCAATTTTGGAATAACCACATTGAGCACCTGCATAATGATGCTGGCGGTGATGTAGGGCATGATGCCGAGTGCAAAAATAGAGAATGAACCAAAAGCTCCACCGGAGAACAAGTTCAAGAAACCAAGTGCACCTTGTGAATTAGCTGCTTCACGAAGTTGTGCCACAGCACCCGCATCTACACCGGGTACGCGCAATGCAGTACCAAAGCGATAGACCAGGATCATCAAGAGGGTGAAGAACACCTTCTTGCGTAAATCTTCCACCTTGAAGATGTTCTTCAGGTTTGAGAACACGTGTGACTCCTTGCAATCGTTGTGTGATTACACAACAACGAAAATTAGCGGTTTGTGAACTGGTTGCCCTTGGCTGGAGGGCGAATCTTGTGTGGCAATGGCAAGATCGTGACCGATCCACCTGCAGCAACAATTGCTTTTTCCGCGGCCTTTGAAACACCATGAGCTGAGACTTTGACAGCAATGGAAATTTCTCCACGACCCAAAACTTTGACGAGCGTTCCCTTGTGAGCAACACCTTTTTCCATCAAAATTTCAGGGGTTACTTCAGCCAAACCAAGCTCATTCAATGAGTCGAGATTCACTGCGTAGTACTCCACGCGGAAAGGGTTATTAAATCCCTTCAACTTTGGAACACGTTGCTTCAATGGCATCTGGCCACCTTCGAAACCACGTGCAACCGTGTTACGGGCATATTGACCCTTGGTTCCACGGCCGGCAGTCTTACCACCTTTACCTGCAGTACCACGACCTACTCGGCGGCGGCGCTTCACACTTCCTGGTGCTGGAGCGAGTTCATCTACGCGCATGATCAGTTGTTCTCCTGTACTTCAATCAGGTGGGGAACGCGAGCAATCATGCCGCGAATCTCTGGACGGTCGGGAATGGTGTTTGTGTCACCAATCTTAGATAAGCCAAGTGCACGCAATGTTCCACGAGTCTTTGGCTTTGAGCCAATCTTGGAACGCTTCAACGTAACGGTGAGTGTCTTTTCAGCCATGACTAGTGTGCCTCTCCAGCAGAAACTGTTTTCTGACGGTCGATGTATGCCTTCAACATTCCCTTAGGAACAAAAGACTCTGCGGGGATACCGCGGCGCTTTGCAATTTCATCGGGACGTTGCAGTGTGCGAAGTCCTTCGATAGTTGCGCGTGCAACGTTGATTGCGTTTGCTGAACCAAGTGACTTTGCAAGCACGTCATGAATGCCGGCTTCTTCAAGAATGATACGAGCAGCTCCACCGGCGATAACACCAGTACCAGGAGCAGCAGGCTTCAACAGCACGCGACCAGCACCCGAGATTCCCAAGATGGGGTGAGTAATGGTGCTTCCAGCCAAGGCGACATCGAACATGTTGCGCTTTGCTTCTTCTGTACCTTTTTGAATTGCCAAAGGAACTTCTTTTGCTTTTCCGTAACCAAGACCAACTCGGCCATTGCCATCACCTACAACAACAAGTGCGGTGAAAGAGAAACGACGTCCGCCCTTCACTACCTTTGCTACGCGGTTGATATGAATCACGCGAGATTCGCGC
Source organism: Ilumatobacteraceae bacterium (assembly GCA_044239355.1). GTDB lineage: Bacteria > Actinomycetota > Acidimicrobiia > Acidimicrobiales > Ilumatobacteraceae > UBA2093. Next base: position 11,819 of record JBIIBO010000011.1, on the reverse strand, counting down.
AATGCACCGGGCTCTGGAGTTGCACCAGCGGCGGGGTTATTAAATGTGCTCATCAGAATTCCAATCCTGCTTCACGGGCTGCTTCAGCCGCAGCGGCAACACGACCGTGGTAAGCAAAGCCACCGCGATCGAAAACGACCGATGAAACTCCTGCAGCCTTGGCGCGTTGTGCGATTAATTGTCCAACCTTGGTTGCAGCAGAAACAGTTGCGCCGCTTGTGCTGCGCATGTCTGTCTCAATAGACGAAGCCGCCACAATTGTGTGACCACGATCGTCATCGATGAGCTGCATATTGAAATGCTTGTTGGTGCGATGTACTGCCAAGCGTGGACGCTCAGCTGTGCCATGAATTTTTTTACGAACACGACGGTGGCGACGTAGTCGCGACTCGCGGCGAATTTTTGCAATGTTTGGCATGATGAAACCTCTGCTACCGAATCACTTCTTACCGGTCTTGCCGGCCTTACGGACAATGCGCTCACCGAGGTAGCGCACACCTTTACCTTTGTAAGGTTCAGGCTTACGGATAGAGCGGATGTTGGCCGCTACTTGTCCGACAAGTTCTTTGTCGATGCCCTTAACGATCACGCGAGTCTGCTGTGGAATCTCAAAAGTGATTCCCTCAGGAGCTGGGACCATGACTGGGTGAGAGAAACCAAGTGCAAGACGCAGGTTTTGACCCTGAGCCTCTGCTCGGTAACCCACTCCAACAATTTCAAGCTCTTTGGTGAAACCATCGGTTACACCAATCACCATGTTGTTCACCAATGTGCGAGACAAACCATGCAGTGAGCGATTTTCGCGCTCATCGTTTGGACGCTCAACCAAAATTGTTGATTCTTCTTTGCGCACAATTATTTCCCCAGGAATATCGCGGGACAGCGTTCCTTTGGGGCCCTTGATGGTGACGGTGCGACCAGCGATGGTTACATCTACACCAGCGGGAACTGCGATGGGGGCTTTGCCAATTCGAGACATGTCGTTTCCTACCTTTGTCCTTTGCTCACCACACGAAGCACAGGACTTCGCCGCCGACTTTGCGCTTGCGCGCTTCGCGGTCGGTCATCAGACCTTGACTAGTGGACAAAACTGCAACACCAAGACCTCCGAGTACGCGAGGCACTTCTTTGGAGTTGCGATACACGCGAAGACCAGGTGTTGACACACGTGTCAAACCACTGATTGTCCGGTGACGATCATCGGAATACTTCATTCGTACGCTGAGCTCGTTGCCAGGACCTTTTGAAGATGCGGCTACGGAGTAATCCACGATGTAGCCCTCTTTTTTCAGGATCTCTGCAAGAGCGATTTTCTGCTTTGACGATGGCATCACTACTACTTCCTTCAATGCAGTGTTTGCATTGCGGATGCGTGTGAGCATGTCGGCGATTGGATCAGTCATCATGATGGATACCTCACCAGCTCGCCTTGGTCACGCCAGGGATTTCTCCGGCATGCGCCATTTCTCGGAAACACACACGACACAAGCCGAACTTGCGCAGCACTGAGCGCGCACGACCACACTTGCGGCAACGTGTGTAACCACGGACCTTGAATTTAGGCTTTGCATTTGCCTTGTTGATGAGAGACTTCTTTGCCATTGTCCTCTACCTATTTCTTCTTGCCGCCGCGGACAGGGCCGCGTGACTTGGACTTTTTCTTTGCGGGGGGGCCGCCTTCGTTTCCGCGCTTAAACGGAAAACCGAATGCGTCGAGAAGTGCACGACCTTCTGCATCAGAAGTTGCTGTGGTGACAATTGTGATGTCCATGCCTTGTGGGGCATCGATCTTGTCGTAATTGATTTCAGGGAACATTGTCTGCTCTGAAAGACCAAATGTGTAGTTGCCACGACCGTCCCATGAATTCGCAGGCAAGCCACGGAAGTCGCGAATACGAGGAATTGAGATCGACAACAAACGGTCGAAGAACTCCCACATGCGGTCACCACGAAGTGTGACTTTGCAACCAATTGCTTGGTTTTCGCGCAACTTGAAGTTTGCAATTGAATCACGTGACTTGGTCACGATGGGCTTTTGGCCAGAGATTGCTGTGAGATCTGCAACAGCAGCATCGAGCAATGAAGGCTGTTGTGTTGCCCGGCCTACACCCATGTTGATCACAATTTTTTCAAACTTGGGAACTTGCATTGCATTTTCCAAGCCCAATTGTGTCAACAATGCTTGCTTGACTTCAGCTTCGTAACGAGCCTTGAGGCGTGGAGTGGTTGCGGTAGTCATCAGACTTCCTCTCCTGTCTTCTTTGCGACGCGCACTTTCGTACCGTCTGCTTTGACCTTGTAACCAATGCGTGATGGCTTACCCTTCACAACGAGCATCACGTTGGATGCATCGATGGGCATTGGCTTTTCGACGATGTCGGCTTTTTGATTTTGCTGTGTTGCCTTTGTGTGGCGCTTAGCAATATTGCGGCCTTCGATAATCACTTTGTTGGCCTTTGGAAGTACCTCAATGATTTCTCCTTGAGATCCAGCTTCTTTGCCAGCAATGATTTGAACGGTGTCACCTTTTTTGAACTTCATGATTTACAGCACCTCCGGTGCAAGCGAAACGATTCGCATGAATTTCTTGTCGCGCAATTCACGACCAACTGGTCCGAAAATACGAGTACCACGAGGTGTGAGATCTTCTTTGATGAGAACTGCAGCGTTTTCATCAAAACGGATGTAGCTGCCATCGGAACGGCGCTTTTCCTTTTTCACACGTACGACTACGCAACGAACGACTTCACCTTTTTTCACGCCTGCGCCAGGAATTGCATCCTTCACAGTGCCAATAAAGACGTCACCAATCGATGCATAACGACGACGAGTTCCACCAAGAACCTTGATGACAAGGACTTCTTTGGCGCCACTGTTGTCGGCAACGCGAAGACGAGATTCTTGCTGAATCATTTTGCACGCTCCAAAATTTCGACGATGCGCCAGCGCTTCAGCTTTGACATCGGACGGATTTCCATCACGCGGACGCGGTCACCGATGTTGACATCATTTGCCGCATCATGTGCGTAGAGCTTCTTTGTGCGGATAACGAACTTGTCGTACTTCGCGTGACGAACACGCTCAACTACAGCAATGACTGCAGTCTGGTTCATCTTGTTCGATACAACGAGACCCTCGCGGACCTTACGTGCATTGCGTTCTTGTGTGTTGTTGTCTGCCATGTGACTACTCACTTCCCAGCCGACTCAGCCGCAGCGATTTCTCGCTGACGGATCATGGTATTAATGCGAGCGATTTGGCGACGCACTTTGCGCAACTCGTCATGCTTGTCGAGTTGGCCAGTGGCGTTGCGGAATCGCAAATTGAGAGCTTCTTGCTTGGATGCGCGCAGTTCGGCAACCAAAGAAGCCAGATCCATATCGCGGAGATCAGAAATTGAACGTGCCATTATCTAGTCCTTCCTCGAGATCAGATTGGCTCGTCGCGTGAAATAACGCGAGCCTTGATAGGGAGTTTTTGCACAGCACGCTCAAGAGCAGACTTTGCAATCTCTGGGTTTGGATACGACAACTCGAACAAGATGCGACCTGGCTTCACAACAGCAACCCAAAACTCTGGGTTACCTTTGCCAGAACCCATGCGTGTTTCAGCAGGCTTCTTTGTCACTGGCTTGTCCGGGAAAATGTTGATCCACACTTTTCCGCCGCGCTTGATGTGACGTGTCATTGCAATACGAGCAGCTTCAATCTGACGTGCAGAGATCCAGCCTGGCTCCAAAGCCTGAATGCCGAATTCGCCGAATGCCAGTGTGTTTCCACCTTTGGAAGTACCAGTGGTACGACCGCGATGCTGCTTACGATGCTTAACTTTGCGAGGCATCAACATGATTAATCCTCCCCACGGAGTTTTGGAGTCTCATGAGACTCGTGAAGTCGACGCTCAATCGCTTCTTCTTCTTCTAACAAGCGCTCGAACTCTGGGTCAGCTTCCTTAATCAAAGGAGTGACTTCGGGCTCGATATCTACTGCACGTGGTCCAGCCGATGACACAACCTTGCGTGATGGTGTCTGCTCTACGAATGCCTGACCTGAAGTGTCGCCCACTGCCATTGCAGCTTCACGAGAAATCTTGTCTTGAGTGGTGGTCTTGTAGGGAACGATGTCGCCCTTGTACAGCCACACTTTTACACCCACGCGACCAGAACTGGTACGAGCTTCACGGAAGCCGTAATCAATGTCTGCACGCAATGTGTGCAAAGGAACACGACCTTCGCGATACCACTCGGTGCGGCTCATTTCTGCGCCACCCAAACGGCCGGAACACTGAACTCGAATTCCCAAAGCACCAAACTTTTGAGCGTTTTGCACTGCACGCTTCATTGCGCGACGGAAAGCGATGCGGTTAACCAATTGGTCTGCAACGCCTTGTGCAATCAATGCTGCGTCAAGTTCTGCTTGCTTGATTTCTACGATGTTCAACTGCAAACGGTTGTTGCCAGTAATTTTTGCTAATCCAGTGCGAAGCTCATCTGCTTTTGCACCTTTGCGACCAATAACAATTCCAGGACGAGCAGTGTGCACGTCGATGCGGAGCTTGTCGCGTGTGCGCTCAATCTCTACACGGCTTACAGCAGCATCTTCCAATGTTGTCATCAAGTATTCGCGGATCTTCCAGTCCTCGGTGAGGTAATCCTTGTATTCGCGCTCACTGAACCAGCGGCTCTTCCAATCGGTGGTAATTCCGAGACGGAAGCCGTATGGATTTATTTTCTGGCCCATCAGTTGCCTGCTTCTTCAGTCGTGGTGTCGGTCGATTCATCTGCTGGTGCTTCAGTAGTGGGTTCTTCCACTGCAGGAGCTTCAGCTGTGGTGGTCTTGCGGCTTGCAGCAACGCGTGCACGACGGTTGCTAGTTGGTGCACCCTTTGCCATTGTCTTGATTTCACGCACAGCAAGTTGCTCATCGCTCATGCGATCAACAATCACTGTGATGTGGCAGGTGCGCTTAAAGATTTTTCCAGCACGACCTTTTGCACGAGGACGGAAACGCTTCAGCGTTGGACCTTCGTCTGCAAAACATGCCTTAACGAATAATTCGTCAGCATCGAGATTGTCATTGGTTGTTGCATTAGCTACTGCAGATGCCAATACCTTGCGCACAACTCGTGCCATTTCACGATCTGTGAATTGAAGGATTTCGTCTGCGGTGCGGACATCTTTGTCACGCACGAGATTCAAAACCACGCGTGCCTTAGATGCAGATGAACGCACATACTTTGCACTTGCGCGACTTCCGCTCTTGCTTCCAGCAACGCGGTTTGCTTCATTGAGCTTTGGACCGGTCATGGCTTACTTCTTCGCGTTCTTTTCTTGTCCCGCGTGATAGCGGAATGTACGGGTAGGAGAAAACTCGCCCAACTTGTGGCCGACCATTGACTCAGAGATGTACACGGGCACGTGCTTACGGCCATCGTGCACTGCAATTGTGTGACCGACCATGTCGGGAACAATTGTTGAACGACGTGACCAAGTCTTGATCACTTTGCGATCGCCAGCTGTATTAGCGGCATCCACTTTCTTGAGCAGATGCTCGTCAACAAATGGACCTTTTTTGAGGCTGCGAGACATGTGTTACCTCCGTCCCTTTCCTGCACGACGACGGCGAACAATAAGTTGCTGTGACGGCTTGTTTTTATTACGGGTACGACCCTCGGGCTTGCCCCAAGGCGACACTGGTGGACGACCACCAGAGGTCTTGCCTTCTCCACCACCGAGTGGGTGGTCGACTGGGTTCATTGCAACACCGCGAGTTTGTGGGCGTACGCCCTTCCAACGGTTACGACCGGCTTTACCGATCTTGACGAGTTCGTGTTCTGCGTTGCCAACTTCACCTACGGTTGCGCGACAATCCAAAAGGACGCGACGCATTTCAGTTGAAGGAAGACGAAGAGTTGCAAAGTCACCATCTTTGGCGACCAATTGCACTGCCATTCCCGCAGAGCGACCAATCTTGCCGCCTTGACCTGGACGAAGTTCTACGTTGTGTACAACAGTTCCCACTGGCATGTAACGCAATTGCATTGCATTGCCTGGCTTGATGTCTGCACCGTGTCCGGATTCAACACGCATACCAACTTCGAGACCCTTAGGAGCCAAGATGTATGCCTTCGTGCCGTCTTCATAGTGAAGAAGTGCAATACGACATGTGCGGTTCGGGTCGTACTCAATAGCGGCGACTTTTGCACTCACACCATCTTTGATGCGCTTGAAGTCGATGATGCGGTACTGGCGCTTGTGTGCTCCACCACGATGGCGAGCAGTCTTGCGACCATAGGAGTTACGTCCACCACTGTTTGTCTTCGAAACGAGAAGTGTCTTCTCAGGTGTTGACTTTGTGATTTCAGAAAAGTCAGAGACGGTCTGGAAACGACGTCCGGGACTTGTGGGCTTGCGCTTACGAATTGCCATGATGAGCTCAGCTTTCGAACAGCGGGATCTTGCTGCCCGCTGCCAATGTGACGATGGCCCGCTTTGTATGCGGGCGTTGACCGATTCGGTTGGAGTTACGAGTGCGCTGGTACTTGCCCTTGCGATTCAAGGTATTGACCTTCAGCACTTTTACGCCCCAGATTGCTTCGATTGCATCGTGAATCTCGGGCTTTGTTGCATCGACATGCACCTGGAAGGTGTACACGTCGGTCTCCATCAGTGCGTAGCTCTTTTCAGAGACCACTGGCTGAATGATGATGTCGCGAGGATCTTTCATTACTTCGCATCCTTTGCGCCAGGAAGACTGTCTTTAGAAAAAACAACCCAGTCGTTACACAACACGTCGTAGGCGTTCAACTCGCCAACGAGAATCAACTGAACTTCTACAAGGTTGCGGAAGCTCTTGATTGCAATCTCTTCTTGAGGAGTAACAACGACGAGAACTTTGCCAGTTGTTCCGATTGCAGAAAGCGCAGCGATTGCAGCTTTTGTGCTTGGAGCTGTGAAGTTCCAGGAATCAACAACAACAACGCGACCTTCGTTATTGCGATCTGACAATGCAGATGCAAGAGCGAGACGCACCATCTTGCGAGGTGTGCGCTGTGTGTACTTACGTGGCTGTGGACCGTGTGCGATACCACCACCGGTGAAGTGAGGTGCACGGGTTGAACCCTGACGTGCGCCACCAGTTCCCTTTTGGTTGAAAGGCTTCTTACCTGTTCCTGCAACTTCAGCACGTGTCTTTGTTGCAGAGGTTCCGCCACGACGGTTTGCAAGTTGTGCTTTCACAACTTGGTGCATCACAGGAACATTTGGTTGAACTGCAAACAGATCGTCTGCTACATCAACTTTTCCTGCACTTGCACCGGATGAATTTTTTACTGCGATAGATGCCATGTGAATCACTTCGCCTTCACTGCGTTGCGCACAATGACAACGCCGCCGTTAGGACCAGGAACTGAACCCTTTACCAAAAGAATTCCGCGCTCTGGATCTGCTTGTACAACTTCGAGATTCAATGTGGTGACTTGCTCGTTACCCATGTGGCCTGCCATGCGCAGACCTTTGAAAACGCGTCCTGGGAAAGAACATGAACCAATAGAACCGGGTGCACGGTGATGCTTGTGGTTACCGTGGCTGGCTCCTTGACCGCTGAAGTTGTGACGCTTCATGCCACCAGCAAAACCTTTGCCTCGGCTTACTGCAGTCACATCTACTTTTTCTCCGGCAGCTAAAAGATCAGCTGTGATCTCTTGGCCAACTTCGAAACCGTCTACGGAATCAAGACGCAACTCGACAAGTCGGCGGCCTGCTTCAACATTTGCTTTCGCAAAATGTCCCTGCTCTGGCTTGCTGAGCTTGCTCGCATTCTTTTGTCCGTATGTGACTTGCAATGCGGTGTACCCGTCACGGTCTTGTGTTTTTACTTGGACGACGCGTACTGGTTCGACACGCAGGACAGTGACGGGAATGACGCGTTGGTCATCTCCCCACACTTGTGTCATGCCGACCTTTTCGCCGACGATCGCTTTTTGTGCCATGGCGGCAACCCTTTTCTCGTTTTGTTACTTCACGCAAATGCTCCGACAACATCACTGTTGACGGAGCACCTGTCTGGGTTTTGCCGTGTGGTTCCACTTGGCATTTCTGCTTCGCGGCCTTCACGGACGTCGATTGTGTTTTCGACTATCGATCTAGCTCATCGGGCCGAGGCCCAAATCGCATGGACTGGAAACACTATCGGCGGAAAAGCCGAACCCCAAAGGGGATACGGGACAGATTTTCACCCCACGAGGTGGGCCCATTGAGTAGGTCCATCGAGGCATCTTTGTGTGATTGTGAAAATCATTGGTTCAGTGAGATGCCTTCTAACATCGGGACATGGCCACGGTGACCCCAGATCAGATTGACCAATATCACCGTCTGGGATTTGTCGTCCTGAGGGGCGTTATTGGGGCTGAGACCCTTGAAAAGATTGAGCGAGGAGTGGAGAAAAACCTGGCCCAACCCAGCCAATGGTCCAATGACTACACCACTCAAGCCAACCCCGAGGCCCCAAAGGGCCGATTTTTTGATGATTACGTGAATTGGCAGTCGATTCCAGAGTTTGCAGACACCGCCCTACATGGCGTGCTGCCCCAGATTGCGGGCGAACTCATGGGCACCCAGACGCCTCGCTTTTTCCACGAGCATGTCTTGGTCAAAGAACCCGGGACCACTACCCCTACCCCATGGCACCATGACGACCCCTATTACGGGGTGGAGGGCATGGACAATGTGAGCTTGTGGGTTCCTCTTGATTCGGTCCCCGAACAGATCTCATTGCGATGTATCTCTGGAACCCATCGCTCCACTCGCCGCTTCATTCCCAATCGCTTCGTGGATGACTCACCCTATGTGCCCGAAGCCGACGGTTTCGAGACGTTCCCCACTGTGGAAGAAATGGAAGCCTTGGGAGAAATTGTGAGCTGTGCGGCTGAACCCGGAGATGTTGTTGCCTTCCACTTTCGCACTCTCCATGGCGCACCAGGCACGACTACTCACCCGTTTCGTCGTCGCGTGGTGAGCTATCGATATGTCGGCGATGATGCGCGCTGGATAACCCGGCCTTGGAAGACTTCACCGCCACTGACCCCAAACGGTCTGTGCGATGGCGATGATCTTGACGACCCGCGCTTTCCCAAGATTCAACTCGCCAATAAATAACTACTTACAAGCTGTCTGCGATGGTGAATGAATTATTCGCGTTCACGTGCAGTCAAGGTTGCAGTCAATGTGCGCATCACTCCATCGCGTTCCACAATGATTTCAATTTCTTCACCTGGCGCAGAGTCACGAATAATTGCAACAAGTGACGTATCTCCCGAGATTGGTTGATCATTGATTTCAAGAACGATGTCACCTACTTCAAGACCTGCAACAGCAGCAGGAGAACCGACAGTCACTTCACCAATCACTGCGCCAGACCCACCATCATCGCGACTTCCAAGACTGATACCCAAGAAACCTTGTTGACGTGATGCACCGTTGGTGGTTGCACGCAATAACTCTGTTACCCGCGTTACTTCTGCAACACCAATTGCAAATCCAATACTGTTCGCAGAACTATTCATGCCACCGTTTGCAACTGCAGTATTTACTCCCACTACTTCACCTCGAAGATTGATCAGTGGACCACCGGAGTTACCAGAAGAAATCGCAGCATCAGTTTGAATAAGTGCATTGAGAAACACTTCTGAATCAAGTTGCAGTGTTCTATTCAATGCTGAGATGATTCCACTTGTTACGCTCGGCCCACCATCAAGAGCAAGTGCATATCCCACTGCTACCACCGAATCACCAACTGCTACAGAATCTGCGTCTGCAAACACTGCTGGTGTTAATCCTGATTGGTTACGCAACTTCAATAATGCAAGATCGTTACTTGCGTCTTCAGCCAAGACGTCGGCGATGATGGGTGACGTGGCGCCAAACAATCGCACACGCACTTCATCAGAACCATCAATGACGTGTTGGTTGGTGAGTACTTCACCGTCGGCTGTCACGATGATGCCAGTGCCAGTGCCCGAGTCACTACTGATTGTGACAACGCTTTGAGCAATCACAGCTGCAGCTTGTGCAATGTTGGTGTTACCGATATCAACAGGATTGATAGGTGCAGCGGTGATCAGCGGTGAAGACGCTCCACCGTTGGAATCATCGAGAGACGAACCGATGATTCCACCAATCACACCACCACCAAAGGCCATGGTTAAAACAACCGCAACAGCGGCCAGACGTGACCCAAGTGGACGACGAGCGGCAACTTTGGGAGGTGTATTGATCCAGTGGGAGTCAGTGCTCATGTCTCAAGTATGGACAGGTACAACCTTCATTAGGACGTCACCTCAGTGAAGAATTTCCTAAGAAATAGCAAAGGGGCGGCCTTTCGGCCGCCCCTTTAGCAAGTTATTCAACCCGAGGTTTTTAGCCCTGAATCTTGATCTCGATATCTACGCCTGCAGGAAGTTCAATTCTCTGCAAAGAGTCGATGGTCTTGTTGTTGGGTTCCACGATGTCGATGAGACGCTTGTGAATACGCATTTCAAAATGCTCACGAGAGTCTTTGTCAACGTGTGGTCCACGGATCACTGTGAAACGGTGCTTGTCTGTCGGCAAGGGAATTGGTCCACGGATTTTTGCGTTGGTACGCAATACGGTCTCCACGATCATGCGTGTCGACTTGTCGATAATCTCGTGGTCAAATGCCTTGAGACGGATGCGAATGCTGTTAGTTGCCATTACTGATTCCGTTACTTAATGATTTTGACGACGCGACCTGCGCCCACCGTACGGCCACCCTCACGGATAGCAAAACGAAGACCCTCATCCATAGCGATGGGCTTACCCAACTCCACAGTCATAGCCACATTGTCACCAGGCATCACCATCTCAGTACCAGCAGGCAACTGAACAGTTCCCGTCACGTCAGTGGTACGGAAGAAAAACTGTGGACGATAGTTATTAAAGAACGGCTTATGACGGCCACCTTCTTCTTTCGTCAACACATACACCTGACCTTCAAAGTTGGTGTGTGGTGTAATCGAACCAGGAGCACACAACACTTGACCGCGCTCCACATCTTCTTTCTTTGTTCCACGAAGAAGAGCACCAATGTTGTCACCAGCTTGACCCTCATCGAGAAGCTTGCGGAACATTTCCACACCAGTACATGTCGTCTTTTGCGTGTCACGCAAACCAACAATTTCAATTTCGTCACCAGTGTTGACCTTGCCCTGCTCAACCTTGCCAGTCACAACAGTTCCACGACCAGTAATAGTGAACACATCCTCAATAGGCATCAAGAAAGGCTTATCCAACTCGCGCACAGGCTCAGGAACAGAATTGTCACATGCAGTCATCAATTCCATGATCTTTTCCTGCCAAGCAGCATCACCTTCAAGAGCTTTCAACGCAGACACACGAACCACAGGCGCATCATCACCAGGGAACTCATACTCGTTCAACAACTCACGCACTTCCATCTCAACAAGTTCAAGAAGTTCTTCATCTTCAACCATGTCAGACTTATTCAACGCAACAACGATGTAAGGAACACCCACTTGGCGTGCAAGCAACACGTGCTCACGTGTTTGAGGCATCGGACCATCAGTTGCAGCAACCACCAAAATGGCGCCATCAACCTGTGCTGCACCAGTAATCATGTTCTTGATGTAGTCAGCGTGACCTGGCATGTCCACGTGGGCATAGTGACGCTTCTCAGTCTCATACTCAATATGAGCAATCGAAATCGTAATACCACGAGCTTTTTCCTCAGGGGCCTTATCGATCTGATCAAACGGGGTGTACTCCGCCAACCCACGATCACCCA
>JBIIBO010000038.1:0-5475 GCA_044239355.1 Ilumatobacteraceae bacterium | reverse complement strand
GCTTCTAACACATCAACTTTTGTGGCTCGCCACGCGGGGTAGACCGCAGCCAACACGCCCACGATGAATGAGAGCACCATGATGGCGATTGTTGTCCCAATTGGAATCTGGAATGAAGTGAGTCCTTGATCTCGCAGTGAGAACACCACAACCCATCCAAGCGCTAATCCCAACACAATTCCCAGCACTGCACCGAGGAGTGAGGTGATCACGCTTTCCCAACGCACCGTGGTGCGCACTTGTGATCGCGTCATGCCCACAGCACGAAGAAGTCCAATCTCACGTTGACGTTCAAATACTGAAAGCAACAATGTGATGATGATGCCCACGATGGCAATGATGACCGATAAGAACAGCAAGCCATAGATAAGACCTAAGAGTTGGTTGATTTGACCGGCTTGCTCATCAATGTATTCCTGCTTCGACAACAACTTGCCCTGACCATAATCATCGACGGCTTTTTGCAGACTTGCACGCACTTGCTCAGAGTCGGCACCGGGAGCTGATCGAACATAGATGCCAAAGTCGAAGCTTGTGACGTTTGCATCTGCAAACATCTCTCGACTCACTACTCGGTTGCCCGCTAGGTCGTTGAATTCATAGAGTCCGCGCACGGTGAGTGCACGCTGTGTTGTATCTGCAAGAACAACATTGACGGTGGAACCTACGCTGAGTTCTTCGCGCTCTGCGTAATCCAGCGACACAAAAATGCCATCTTTGTCGAGGTCGGAATACTTGGCATCAATGAGGCCAATGTCGTAGTTGCCTTCGATGGTGTCGGGGCTAATCACAGTAAGAGTGCGTCCCCTGTCGTCAATCTTGACAAGGAGACTTCCAATGCCAGTGGCGCTTTGGACGCCATCGATCTTGCCTAGGTCCGTGGCAAGTGATGGACTTAAGCCACCAAAACCTTGTGCTTGAGAACTCACTGCATAGTCACCACTGAATTGTTTGGTGAAGATATCTGAAATTTGTCCGTTGATACTGGCTGCTAATGCTGACACAGCCGCTACCAAAGCCACACCAATAAGAACAGGCGATGCGGTGCGCGAGGTGCGCTTTGGATTTCGCGCAGCGTTTTGACGTGCCATTGTTCCGGTCACTCCCCGCAGTGCAGCAGCAGGTCGACCAAGTACCAATGCAACTGGTCGCGCAATAGCGGGCCCAAGGATGATGGTTCCAGCAAATACCAACAGCACACCCACACCGAGCAAAGAGTTAGATGCACCAAGTGTTACTGCACCAATAGTGATGAGACCAAGAAGCATAGATGCAAGTCCCGCATAGGCGCGTATGCGACCAGGGCCTGCTGTCTCTAATGCGGTTGCACGCATTGCAGCAAGTGGCGGAACTTTACCTGCACGACGTGCCGGCAAATATGCAGAAGACACAGTGACAATTAAGCCCACCATGATGGTGTTGAGTGCAGCGCCAGGTGTGACCACAAGGCCACCTTGGGGCAAATCGATATCAAGTGCACGCAGCAAACTGCTCAGGCCGACTGCTAATCCAATGCCGCCAAAGAATCCCATGATCGAACCAAAGATTCCCACGATGACCGATTCAATCAACATGGCTCGAGTGACTTGGCGACGACTTGCGCCAATTGCGCGCAGCAATGCATTCTCACGCTGGCGTTGTGCAGCAGAGATAGAGAACACGTTGTAGATCACAAAACTTCCCACACCAAGTGCAATGGAACTAAAAATGCTCAACAAAATGCCGAAGAACGAAAGCGCCTCGCCAATGTCATCTTGTGTTTCCTTGGTGACTTCGGCACCTGTCAAGGTTTCAATTTTGAGTGCCGGATCAAAGATGGAATCGATATCTGTTGCGAGTTCTTCATCGGTTCGTGAACCGTCACCCACTACCAAGATGGCATCAAGAAATCCTGGTTTACCAAGAAATTCTGCTGCTGTGGGCACATCGAACAATGCAAAAGTGGCACCACCAGGGGAGCGCACATCACCGTATGAGGCAATGCCCACCAAGGTGAATTCGCGACTGCCCGATTGGGCAACAACTTTTACAGTGTCTCCCAATACGTAGTTTCCATTGCGTGCAGATGCCTCATCGAGTGCAACTTCGCTCGCGCCAACGGGCCATTGCCCCTCAGAGATAGTCCACAGTGCACCTTTGAACTCCACTGCAACGCTTCCAAAAGTGGGAGGACCAGCACCTTCTGAACCAAGGGGCTTGCCATCTTTTCCAATGATGCGTGCAAATGCCTGAATTTCGGGCACTGCATCGGCGACGCCAGGTACTGCGTTCACCTGGTCCACAAGTTCAGCTGGAATGCGTTGGCGTTCTTGAAGACCAAATTCGCCTTCAATAACTTCAGCTGAACGTACGTATCCGTCGATGTTTTTGAAGACATCTTCAAACAAGTTGTTGAAGGTGCGATCTAGCGTTGCAGTAAATACAGATGTTCCTGCCAAAAATGCTGTGCCGATGATGACAGCAAGAGAAGTAAGAACAAGACGCGCTTTACGTCCCAATATTCCTTTAAGGGCAATACGAAACATATGAGTTAGCTACCAAGGCTCTTCATACGGTCGAGAACTTTTTCTGGTGTGGGTTGCAGCATTTCTCCTGCAATTTTTCCGTCTGCAAGAAACACAATGCGGTCCGCATAACTTGCTGCCACCGGATCATGGGTGACCATCACAATTGTTTGGCCCAAATCATCAACTGCCATGCGCATAAAGCGAAGAATTTCTGTTCCGGTGGTGGAGTCCAAGTTGCCGGTGGGTTCATCAGCGAAAATAATGCGCGGTTCGCTGGCAAGAGCACGTGCTACAGCAACGCGTTGCTGTTGGCCGCCTGAGAGTTCACTTGGGCGATGAGTCAGACGATCGTTGAGATGCACAGTGCTGATGACGCGCTGAATCCACTCCTCGTTTCCTTTTTCATTACCCAATAGCAAAGGCAAGCGGATGTTTTCATCTGCTGTGAGTGTGGGGACGAGATTGAAAGACTGGAAAATGAAACCAATTTTTTCGCGACGCAATTCAGTGAGTGCTTTGTCTTTCAAAGTAGATAGGTCAACATCGTCAATGCGTGCAGAGCCACTGCTGAGTTCGTCAAGTCCAGCAATGCAGTGCATCAAGGTGGACTTGCCAGATCCGCTTGGGCCCATGATTGCGGTGAATTGCCCGGAGAAAAAGTCGACCGAGACATTGTTGAGGGCATATACGGCGCTGTCGCCTTTGCCGTAGACCTTGGTGGCGTCCGTTGTAGAAGCAGCAACAGTCATTGTGGGGGTACTCATCTTTCTAGTCTGTCGGTGTTGTAGCCCACCCCCAACACCGTGCACTTTTTAGGTTGCAATGTATTGAGGGTGTGCAAGTAGTTATGTGTTGAAAAGTGCTTTGGCCTGTTGATTGACCATTGTCTCGAATTGGTCCAAGACAGATTCAAGAAAACTGTCTGTGTCACCGATGCTGGGTTGTTTTGCAAGTCTCGGCATGAGAGGTCCATCAATCACAAGAGTGGCTAAGCCATGGGCAATGCTCCACAAAGTAGTGGCCCACACCATTGCATTTTCTTCACTTGGCTCACCATCAACAACATGGTTCACCAATGAAAGCAAGGCAATAAATGCTTTATCTGCGGCGAGCAATGCAGATTCGTGGGTCGAGATGCCACATATGTCATTGCGGAACATCACACGAAAATGTCCGCGATGTGACATCGCAAAAGTGACGTAGGCGCGTAAACCATCGCGAACAGGATTAGTACTGGAGGAATTTGCGTGGTGGAGTGCATCGGAGAGACCCAAAAATCCTTCTTCTGAGATGGCGGCAAAAATTCCCGCTCGATCTCCGAAGTAGTGATAAGGGGCTTGGTGGCTCACGCCGGCACGTCGTGCCACCTCGCGCATAGAAACATGCTCCACGCCATCGCAGGTGATGATGTCGATTGCTGCATCAAGAACCTGTCGCTGTACATCGGGCTGTTCTGTGTGCGAACTTGGGGGCGTCACATGCCTCAGCGTACAACTTGACAGCGTCAAGCCCTTGAACTAGACACTGTCAAGTATGAATATTGATCAGAAGACTTACGAGCGTCGATGGTGGATCTTTGGAGTCCTTGCCATCAGTGTGTTCATCGTTGTGGTGGACAACCTCATCGTGAATGTCACGTTGCCCACATTGCAGCAAGAGCTCAATGCCTCAACCACATCATTGCAATGGATTGTTGATTCCTATGCATTGGTCTTTGCAGGTTTGCTCCTAGCCGGTGGTGGTCTTGGGGATCGCTTTGGTCGAAAAGGTGCACTTCAAATTGGATTGTTGCTCTTTGGAGTATTTAGCGCCTTTGGTGCATTTGCTGATTCAAGTACTGAATTGATTATTTGGCGTGGGGCAATGGGCATAGGGGCAGCTCTTGTATTTCCTGCCACTCTCGCAATCATCACAAATTTATTTGTTGACCCAGTGGAGCGAGCGAAGGCGATTGGATTGTGGTCAGCGGTTTCTGGAATGGCCGTGGCATTTGGCCCGATCTCTGGCGGATTGTTGCTTGAACACTTCTGGTGGGGCTCAGTGTTTCTGGTCAACGTACCGATTGTGCTCATCGCGATTGGTGCGGGTGCATTTTTGATTCCAAAATCGCGCGATGAGAATCCTCACGCGATTGACTATGGCGGTTTTGTGTTGTCGGTTATTGCTATTGGAGCAATTGTCTTCACAGTGATCGAATCACCCATTTGGGGCTGGGGTTCAATGAAGTCAAACCTTGGTTTCGTCGTTGGATTCGCAGCGTTAGTGATGTTTGTGAAGTATGAGTCACGTCGTACCCATCCACTTCTTGATGTGCGAGTCTTTCGTAATCCGCGCTTGAGTGCCGCAGCAGCAAGTATCGGTATTGCCTTTTTCTGTTTGTTTGGCTTTGTATTTATGGTGACGCAATATTTTCAATTCGTCCGCGGGTATGACACATTGCTTGCAGGTGTTGCCACATTGCCATTTGCCATCGGCGCTGGTGTGACTGCACCATTTGCGGCACGCGCCGCTTTGCGATGGGGAACCAAGCGCGTTGTTGCATTGGGACTGTTCAACATGTCGTTAGGAATTTTCCTGGCCAGTTTTATGACACAGGAATCGAGGTATTTCGGTTTGGTTGTCATCTCTATGGTGTTGATGGCAAATGGATTGTCGTTAGTAACTTCACCGAGTACGGACGCAATCATGGGAACATTGCAACGCGATAAAGCAGGTGTGGGTTCAGCCATCAATGACACAGGTCGCGAAGTGGGCGGAGTTCTTGGAGTAGCTGTCGTGGGTTCTGTGTTCGTCAGTTTGTACTCACCCAAGATTGTCGAGAACTTTGACAAAATCCCGGGGCTCACTGAAAATCTTTCTCCTGGTCTATTAGAGATTGCTGAAGACTCTGTGGGGGCTGCGTATCAGATTGCTCAGCAAACACCTGAGGCACTACGCGAACAGGTACAAGATGCAGTCAGTAATGCAT
>JBIIBO010000037.1:0-5751 GCA_044239355.1 Ilumatobacteraceae bacterium | reverse complement strand
GGCTACCCGAAAATGAGGTGTACACAAGATCACCCACGTAGGGGTGGCGCTCGGGCACAGGCAAACGGTTGCAGTATTCAGCTACGCGGCGCAATGCGTCGATGTCGGAGATATCCAGTTCAGGATCCACGCCGTTCATCATCAAGTTCATGGCAACATTGATGAGGTCTAAATTGCCGGTGCGCTCACCATTTCCAAACAATGTTCCTTCGGCACGATCAGCACCTGCCATCAAGCCACATTCGGCTGCTGCAGTTCCTGTACCGCGATCATTGTGTGGGTGGAGCGAGATAATCACCGCGTCACGGTTTTTGATGGTGCGGATGAACCATTCAATAACGTCGCCATAGACATTAGGTGTGTAGCTCTCCACGGTTGCAGGCAAGTTCAGAATCAATGGATTATCTGAGGTGGGGGCGATGACATCCATTACTGCTTCACAGATTTCTACGGCAAAATCAGGTTCGGTCAATGTGAAGCTCTCAGGGGAGTACTCATAACGCAGATGTGTTCCGGCCAACATGGGTTCGTAGCTTCGACACAGACGTGCAGCATCTACTGCGATGTCGATGATGCCTTTCTTGTCGAGACCAAATACCACTTCGCGTTGCAAAGGATTCGTGGAGTTGTAGAAATGCACAATCGCATTCTTCGCACCGTTCAAACATTCGTATGTGCGTTCAATGAGTTCGGGTCGACACTGCACCAACACTTGAATAGTGACATCGTCAGGGATGAGATCTTGTTCGATGATGTGTCGTACGAAGTCATAATCAGGTTGGCTGGCAGAGGGAAACCCCACTTCGATTTCTTTGAAACCCATCTTGACAAGGGCATTAAACATGTGGAGCTTGCG
This sequence comes from Ilumatobacteraceae bacterium, assembly GCA_044239355.1. Lineage (GTDB taxonomy): Bacteria > Actinomycetota > Acidimicrobiia > Acidimicrobiales > Ilumatobacteraceae > UBA2093. The sequence goes on along the minus strand of JBIIBO010000037.1, from coordinate 4,895 downwards.
CTCTGGGTCCATGGGGTCAATCAGTGCTTGGTTGCCATCGCGTAAGTCCACGCTGCACCAAATGGGTGCTTTTTCAATACGACGATTTGGCCATGTGCGATCTTCGAGGACCAAGGGAATCCATGGTGAATATTTCTCGAAAGGCATTTTCTTTGGTGTCACGTTGTGTGGAGGCATGTGATGGTCCTTTGTAGTGGGCAGGGAAGAAGAGTTAGGGCAACAAAAAACCCCCTGCGTAGGCAGAGGGTTTCGACAGCAACGATATGCGGCTGCTGCCGTTACATAAGAAGGAGGAGATTGGTTGAAGTAATCACTGCTGTCAGGTTATACGAGAATGAAGGCCAGTGCTACCTCACCGTTGAAACTGCCAGACCATGGTCAAGGTTGGTCTCAACGATGAGGCCCAACGTGTGGTTAGGCGTCTCCCACGAGGAAGTTGCCAAATTGCCAGGGGTCGGTGGGGTCAAGGTTGTCCCCATGATCGGCCCATTGGTCAAAGATGTCTTTGCGTTCTTGAAGCGGTGTCCAATCAGTGGGTCCTGAGAACTGGGTGCCCAAATAGGGACGAGCCTTTTCCAAGATGAACTCATGTGGCAAATCATCTGGAACACAGATTCCGCGTTCTGGCTCCACAATCATCCATTGCACTGCGGCCACAATCGAGGCCGCTACTTGGAGGGTTGTTGCGCTTTGGTGAGGAAGTACGGCGCGTGTTTCTTCAATAGACAACAGCGATCCTGTCCACCAGCCATTGAAGTCGTGACCAAGTAACAACACTCCCAACTCATCGCGGCCACTCACGATTTCATCGGTAAGCAAACGTTGCTTTGGTTGCATCTCCCAGTTGCGCATCTGCAATTCGCGCACACTGGCAATTGCGTCATTGGATGGGCAATATGCATAGTGCACAGTGGGGCGATAGATGTCGTTACCCGATGCGTCCTTCACGGTTAGGTGATGACACATTGTGTAGGCCTCACCGTGACGAATCACCATTCCATGAGTTGGACCACATGGAACCCATGAGCGCACCCAAGTGTTCATCCCAGGTTGTGCAATACAAATCTGGTTGTTTGGCCCGTCGTCATTATGTGCATAGCCGCGTGGAGGGAGTTTTTTCTCGTGTGTTCCCCAACCAAGCTCTGCTGGTGCGATGCCTTCTTCGTAGAAGCCATCAATAGACCAGGTGTTGACGAATTCGTTCACTTCTTTTGGTGTCGATGAAATTTGTGTATCACGTTCTGCGATGTGAATGACTTTGGTGCCAGTCAACATGGCAAGTCGGTTGAACTCGCGTTGCGCTAGTGCATTTTCAAGATCTGCTTGACGAGCGCCTGCACGACCTTCGGTCAAAATCTTTTCAGTAATTTCTACGAGTGCCTGTTTGACGAAGTGGCTTACAAGTCCTGGATTGGCGCCATGTTCAAGAACCGCTGTAGCTCCGCTGTTGCCACCCCATTGACGAATCATTTTGGTGAGTGACTGATGGCGTACATACAGCGTGCGCTCAAGTGGGTGAGTAGTCGCCATGTCCTCATATGGATCCCACAATTCCACTGATGTGTTGAGGTAACGCACGCCGTGATCGTGACACCAGTTCAAAATGGTAGGAGCATCGATGTTCCACGCCAAGTCAAGCAACATGTCGCCATGTGAGACACGTGCCGACAAAAACTCATCAATGTTCTCAGGAGTAACGCGACCAATCTCGTACTGCACGCCTTTTTGGAGAAGATCAGCGATGCGATGTCGGTTATCAACAAAGTCGACAATGGTGATTGATGCGGGATCAATTGCAGTGTCGCGCACAATGAGAGGAAGTGCGCATTGTGCGACACCACCACAACCAAGGACAAGCAAACGACGAGGGACCTGGGGGATTGAAGTTGTCATCACGCGCTCTTAACTGCGTTCTGCCACTACAGAGTCGTCGTGCATGATTTCGTCCAGCGCTTCGCTGAACTCTGGTTCATCGGGCACGAGCAATGCCTGCCAGTCGTATACAAGTCCTTTTCGGCCATGCGTGTGCATTCCGTTGAGTTGTGCGTCCATGAGAACACCTCCCTGGTGGGTAGAGGGTTGGCCCGTGGCGGGTGGCGCAGGTCGTGATCTCTCGATTCGGTCCGTACGACTTTTGCTCGGTGCAATCCGTTGTGGTTGGTCCTTTCTGTACGGGAGTTTCCCGTATCAGGAAAAACGAACCTAACGCACGGGAGGCTTCGTCGTGCAACTCTTTGCAAAAAATTCACCTGTTGCTTGGCGTTGTGGGGCCAAGAGTTCATGTGGTCCCGGCGTTTCGGGGCAAACATCCCCAATAGATAGGGGAAAGTGCCGATACGGTGAGATACCGACATGACTGATTCTTTAATTGCCACTCCCACAGGTTTTGCCGCCTTGGGCGTGCCCCCCAACGTTGATGCCGGCCTTGCTGCTGCTGGCTTTGCTGCTCCATTTGCTATCCAGACCGAAGCCATTCCTGTGGCGATGCGGGGAGTTGATGTGTGTGGCCGTGCGCGCACAGGTTCGGGTAAGACACTTGCATTTGGGATTCCCATGCTGGCCAGAACAGAAAAATTCGCCTCACCACGTGCCCCACGAGGACTTGTATTGGTACCCACGCGTGAACTTGCCTTGCAAGTTGCAGAAGTTCTCCAACCCATCGGCGCATCTTGTGATCGAGTCATTCTTCCTGTCTATGGAGGCGCCTCTCGAGATGATCAAATCGATGCCTTGGAAAAAGGTGTGGACATCATCGTTGCCACTCCACTGCGTCTCATTGATTTGATGAAGGCAGAAGAAGTGCGTCTTGATGATGTGCAAGTTGTCGTGCTAGATGAAGCCGATCGCATGGCTGATGAAGGCTTTACTCCCCAAGTGGAATGGGTGTTGCGACATGTCACTGGTGACCATCAAACCATGTTGTTCTCTGCAACCTTAGATGGCCAAGTAGGAAACCTTGTACGTCGTTATATGAAGTCACCCGAAGAAGTGTCCATTGATGCACCCACCGACACAGTGGGCACCATGCACCATTTGTTTTTGGCTGTGCACAGAATGGATAAAGACAAAGTGATTTCGGCAATTGTCGAATCCACTGGCAAGACTGTTGTTTTCTGTGACACAAAGCGTCTCTGTGATCGGGTTACCGAGAACTTGCAAGATCTTGGCGTCAATGCCTCTGCTTTGCATGGTGATCTGACTCAATCTGCTCGTGAAAAAGCGATTGAACGTTTTACGAATAATCAACTGAAAGTGTTGGTGGCCACAGATGTCGCAGCACGTGGAATTGATATTGACGATGTTGCATGTGTTGTGCACTATGTGCCACCCATCGATACCAAGGCGTATCTGCATCGTTCGGGCCGTACCGCACGTGCAGGACGTGATGGTTGGGCAGTGACGTTGGCTGAATACAACCAGCACACCACGTGTCGCATTATTCAACGGGCGTTGCGTCTAAAAACAGAACCGCCTGTTGAGGTATTCTCTAACGACAAGCGCCTTCAGGATCTGAATCTTTTCCTTTAATTTTGGACGTTACACCCTTGTAGTACCTTGACAAGGTGGCTGGAACTGAAATGTTGCCAGCAGAAGGAAAGGCAAAGTGGCAGAAGATTTCGGTGGCGGCTTACGAGTCTCGTACGTGGAAAACCTGGCTCACGTTGTTCAGCCAGTTGTCGCGTATCTCAACTCATCACCGTCAGATCGCGACATCTTTGCATCAGACACCATTGTTGTTCCTAACGCCGGAGTACGCGCTTGGCTACTTCAACAAATCGCAACCACGGTTGGTGCCACGCCTGGCGAAATAGATGGCATATCAGCCAATATCAACATTGGCTATGTAGGAATGATTCGCCAGTTAGCGGGGCACACTCGCGCACAAAATGACCCGTGGGATATTGATTCACTCACTTTTGCTGTGCTTAATTGTCTGACAGATTTTCCTGAAGCATCAGCACTTGCACTGCGCTATGGCGGCATGTTGCGTGCGGCGCGCGCAATTGCTGACACCTTCGATGTGTATCACGCACGTCGACCTCAGATGATTGATGCTTGGGAAAAAGGTCTTGCAGTACTCGCACCTGAGCTTGGTGACAAGATCTCTGAAGGCGAGTGGGAAATCATTCAGCCAGCACTCGACCACCAAGATGTCTGGCAATTCCATCTTTGGACAAAAGTACGAGCTCACATTGGGGTACCAAGCCCACCAGCCCACATCAATACTTTGGTGGGTGGGCTCAATGATGGTTCAATCACGCCGAACGCTGAACGCTTGTTAATTGTGGGTCTTCAGGCTCTCGATAGTCGAACTATTCAGCTTGTCCAGAGCCTCTCTACTTATATTGCTGTCGATGTCGTGCTGGTGCATCCGTCTCCAGCGCTGGCTCAAAAGTGGCAGTCTGGTGCACTTGCGATGAAAGGTGCACTTGGGGCAACACCAATTCGGCCAAAAGATGTAGTGGTGGAAGTTGGCGTGCATCCGTTGTTAAGCACATGGCTGCAAGGCACCCATGAAGCACAACTTGTGCTTGGATCGTTTGGCATTCAGCCATCGTTCGTGACCTCGTCGGCAGTAGAACAAGAGCGCACACGGCTACAACATCTACAACATTGTGTTGTTCATGAACCACATGTGCCACCACGGCCATTTTCTACAAATGATCTTTCTCTACAGATACATCGCACACACGAATTAACTCGACAGGTTGAAATTCTGCATGATGCGCTTTTGCATGCATTCGATGAACTTCCACATCTTGAACCCCATGAAATTGTCATTTTGTGTGCAGATATCGCAACAAGTGCACCAATACTCCAGTCCATCTTCAGTCGGGAAGTACAAGTAGTTGCCAAAGACGGAGCATCTCGCACTGTCACCATCCCTCTAGTTG
>JBIIBO010000010.1:0-68167 GCA_044239355.1 Ilumatobacteraceae bacterium | reverse complement strand
GGGAATCGAACCCGCCGAACGGGGTTCACCCGTTCCAACTGTTTTGAAGACAGTGAAGCCCACCAGGTACTCGTACGCCCCCGCAATGAGGGTACCGTTCTTCCATGGAACACATCGCACCTCAGTTGCCTGATGGCCTCGTCATTGTTGTGAAGCGAGAATGCGCAACATGTCAAATGGTGGAACCAGTGATTGGTGAACTTGCCGCAACGGGAATGCCGCTCACCGTCTACACCCAAGATGATCCTGCATTTCCTGCAACGCTCGCACCACTCCATGATGAAGATTTATCTGTGTCTTGGCATCACGAGATTGAAACTGTTCCCACCGTCATCAAAGTAGAAAACGGGCATGAAGTAGCCCGCACAATCGGTTGGTCGAAACAACAGTGGCGCGAGCTCACTGGAGTTGCCACTCTTGGTCAAGATCTTCCCGAGATGCGCCCGGGCTGTGGATCGATGAGTGTGGACCCCGACCGTGTTGATGCATTGCGTGCACGTTTTACAGACTCACCCGTTATTGCGCGCACTATTGAATTTTCTGCTGCAGAAGATGAGTTCGAAGCAATGTATGCACGTGGCTGGACAGATGGACTTCCTGTTATCCCACCCACGCGTGAACGCGTACTAAAAATGTTGACCGGTACTACTCGCCATCCACAAGATGTTGTCGCGTTGTGTCCACCTGACCTCGTTGAACTCACAGTAGAAAAAATCGCTATCAACGCTGTGATGGCTGGTTGTCTTCCTGAGTACATGCCGTGGGTGATCGCAGCACTTGAAGCTGTATGCAACGACGAATTCAACATGCATGGCGTTCTCGCCACCACCATGCCGGTCGGTCCGGTGATTGTCTGCAATGGCCCAGGAACACGTGCCATTGGGATGAACTCAGGAATCAACACATTTGGGCAAGGCAATCGTGCCAACAACACCATTGGTCGTGCAGTGCAATTAACGATTCGCAATGTAGGTGGCGGACGACCTGGCGAAGTAGATAGAGCAACTCATGGAAACCCTGGAAAGATTTCTTTTTGTTTTGCCGAAGATGAAGAACGTTCACCGTTCACTTCGCTTGCCACTGAGCGCGGTGTACCTGCAGGAACAAATGCTGTCACAGTGTTTGCAGGTGAAGGCCCACGTTGTGTGGTGGATCAACTTGCACGCACTGCAGATGAACTGGTGAATTCATATGTGGCATGTCTATTGACAGTGCACCATCCAAAACTGATTCTTGGATTTGATGCCATCTTGACGATTAGCCCAGACCACGGCCGCATGTTCGCTGATGAAGGCTGGACAAGAGAAAAACTGATCGAAGAAATCACTCAGCGTTCTCTTCGGCCCGGCACTGACCTTGTGCGCGGCGCACTCGGCATGGCCGAAGGTATTCCTTCGCACTTGGAATCTGCAACGTTGCCCAAGTTCCGGCCCGGCGGACTGTTGGTGACCTATGCCGGTGGTGGTGCAGGCCTTTTCTCCTCAGTGATTGCAGGATGGGCGAATGGAAAAATTGGTAGCGACCCCGTGACGCGCACAGTAGGAACCTGATGTCGCCATTCGTGACATACTGAACACCAATGGCTTCCATCACCATTCTTGATCCGACCAATGAGTCAAAGCCGGCAACACGCGAGTTGTTGGCACGCCCAACAAGCGTGGAAGGCCATGTCATTGGCTTGCTTGATATCTCCAAACCACGCGGCAATGTCTTCCTCGATCGCCTCGAACAAAAACTGACCGACCGCGGTGCAAAAGTTCTTCGCTTCTCTAAACCCACATTCACCAAACCAGCTCCTGTTGATTTACGGCATGAAATTGCCACACAGTGCACATTGGTGATTGAAGCACTTGCCGATTGAGGCAGCTGCACGACATGCAGTGTGCATGACATCGCAGATTTAGAACTTCGAGGACTTCCAGGGGTGTTTGTCGCCTCTGATGAGTTTGTGACAGCGGCCGATGCCCAGTCAGTTGCATTGGGCTTCCCCACAATGAAGCGTGTGTTCACATCACATCCCATTCAAGATCGCACCGATGACGAGATGCGAGCCCTTGCAGACGCGGTGTTTGATGAAATTCTCGCTGCAATCACTCAGTAACTGCACATACCCACTAACTACACTTGTCTGGTGACTTCATCGACCCGAATACTGATGCTGCGCCATGGGCAAAGCGAATGGAATGCCATGGGTCGTTGGCAGGGTCAAGCCGATATTGAACTCACCGATCTTGGTTATGAGCAAGCACGACGTGCGGCCGAGAAACTCGGCATGTTTGATGCCGTGGTCTCTAGTGATCTTTTGCGTGCGCATCGCACTGCTTCGATCATTGCCGACAATCTTGGAATCGGACTTCTTCCTCCCGACGCACGTCTACGCGAAACAGATGTGGGCGAATGGCAAGGGCTCACCCCTGCACAAATCGAACGCGACTGGCCTGGATATTTAGCCGAACACAAACGCCCCCCTGGTTTTGAAGATGATGAATCCATCGTTGCGCGCGTCTCGTCGGCACTTGCAGATCTTGCACACACTTACCAAGGTGCCGAAGTTCTCTGCATCGCACATGCCGGCGTGATTCGTGTGATGAGGCGCGCACATCGTGTACCCGACACACGAATTGCAAATTTAGGTGGCTGCCACTTCGTTGTGCGTCCACAACCATCACTGTCTATTGAAATTGGCGATGTTGTGGATCTCTTCGAACACGGCGAACTAGGCGAAGAACTTTAAACGTGTTTGCCCGTTATCTAGACCAGTCATATGCACCGGTCGTACTCAAAAATCTTGATCGGCTTGTGTGGGCACGTTTGGTGTCCAATGCCTGCTACCGCTTCGCTCCTCCGTTTATTGCAGTTATTGCTCGTGGCTTAGACGTCACGGTTGCTCAACTTGGTGTGGCCTTCATGATTGGTGAATTTGCAGGTTTGCTCTCACCAGTAATTGGTCGTTTCATCGACCGTGGTAATCGTTTGGTCTCGATGCTTCTCGGAGTATCACTGTTAACAACCGCCGTCGTCATCTTGGCGACAGCCACAAACCTTTGGGTTTTTGGTGTCGGCATGTTCTTGATGAGCAGCTCAAAAGTTCTTTTTGATACGTCACTGATTGTGTGGGTCAATGATCATGTGCCCTATGAACGTCGTGGGCGCATTGTGGGAATCATTGAAACATCATGGGCTTTGTCGTTATTCATAGGTGTTGCAGCCATGGGTATCGCAACCGCCCTTTTCTCATGGCGGGTGGGTTTCTTGTTAGGTGCAGTGGCTATGGCAATCTCTGGTGCTCTTATTGCTACAGGTTTGCCACGAGATGATGCACATGCGCCACCACCATCAATGCAACGAGGCAAAGTTCCGCGCAATGGGTTATATATCTTTGCGTCCGCATTTCTCTTAATGGGTGCAAGTCAATGTGTGGGCATCACCTTTGGTCCATGGTTCGAAGATGAATTTGGCTTCACCAGCCTTGGCTTAATTGTGATTGTTGTGGTGCTCGGCGTATTTGAGTTGGGATCCAGCATTGGCAGCAGTCGCGTGACAGATCAATGGGGCAAAGAGAAAAGTGTGATGCGCGGCGTGGCGGCCATGGCAATAGCGGGAGTCCTCATGACCGTGGGTCACCAGTTCGCATTTCTTGCCATACCTATGTTGATCATTTACGTCGCAGGTTTTGAATTTGCACTCGTGTCCATGTTGCCTATTGCAGCCAATCTTGTCCCCACGGCCGGTGGAATTGGTTTGGGACTCACAGTGGGTGCAGGCACATTAGGCCGTGCGATTTTCAGCAGTGTTGCTACATCGCTCTATGACTGGGTAGGCCCACTCGGGCCTGCAATTGCCGCCACCATCTTGGCAGTACTCACTGCTCTTGCAATCTCTGGTTATTCGCGGTCGCTTCGATAGCCATGGGTAATCGGCATACGCCGATCTTTTCCAAAAGCTTTTGTCGATACACGCACTCCAGGTGCACATTGCCGGCGTTTGTATTCATTGACATCAACAAGGCGTGCAATCCGCGAGACCACTTCACGAGCAAATCCCTTCGCCACTATCTCGGGCACAGTGAGATCGTCATCGATGTAGTGACGAAGAATCGGATCAAGTTCTTCATAAGGCGGAAGACTTTGATCATCTCGTTGGTCGGGGCGCAGTTCAGCCGACGGTGGTTTTGTGAGAACTGACTCAGGAATGATGATGTGACCAGCGCGTTCATTAATGCGTCGGCTTAATGCGAACACATCAGTCTTGTAGACATCCTTGATGAGTGCATAGCCCCCTGCAGAGTCACCATAGATAGTGAAATAACCCACAGCCATCTCGCTCTTGTTGCCAGTGGTCAGCACCATCCATCCAAATTTGTTACTCAATGCCATCAATGTCATTCCGCGACATCTGCTCTGCAAATTTTCTTCAGTGAGATCGGGATCTCTGTGCGCAAACGAAGGCTGCAACATTTCTAGGTAGGCAGAAAACGCGGGCTCAATAGAAACTACGCGGTGATCAATACCTAAAGCACTTGCTAATGCAGCAGCGTCATCAAGTGAACCTTGACTGGAATAACGCGATGGCATCGCTACGCCATGCACGTGCGCTGTACCTAAAGCATCTACTGCAACGGCAGCCACAATTGATGAATCAATACCGCCTGACAAGCCAATGACCACATCGGTGAAACCGTTCTTGGTGACATAGTCACGCGTACCCACTACCAAGGCGCGATAGACGCGATCAATGTCTTCGTCAAATGGAACGACTGCACCGGGAGCAACTTTCCCGTTTGCCTCCACGTTCACCACTGCATAGTCGGTATCAAAAGAACAGAGACGAGCTGCAACAGTGCCATCAGCTGAAATCACCACACTGGAGCCATCAAAGACCAATTCATCTTGGCCACCCACTTGGTTCACGTACACAATGGCGCATTGTGCGGCTCGTGCACGCTCTATCAACATCGCCTCGCGTTCGCGATGCTTCCCTTGATGAAATGGCGAGCCATTTAAGTTCAGCAGCACACGTGCGCCTGCACCCGATTGTGCAAGCGCTGGACCATTGGCAAACCACATGTCTTCACAAATGGAAATTCCCACCGTGACATCATTGATGACATGCACACCTGATGTTGTTCCGTTGACAACAGCAGACCCTGACTCGAAATATCGCTCTTCATCAAACACCGAATAATTCGGCAAAAGTTGTTTGTGATACACCAACTCGACAGAACCATTACGACACACCGCCGCAGCATTAAAAAGCTTGCCGTCTTTTTCATCAACAAATCCGACAACCGCGGCACACTCGCCAGTTGCGACTGCAATGCGATCCAAGGTGTGGATGTTGTCGCGCACAAAAGCACCTTTGAGCAACAAGTCCTCGGGTGGGTATCCGGTTACAGACAATTCTGGAAACACAATCACGTCACAGTCGTCGGCTTGAGCCCGCGAGTAGTCGGCCAAAATCTTGGTCTCATTGCCCGCCAAATCCCCGACAAGAGGGTTCAATTGGGACAGAGCCACCCGAATTGCCCCGATTTTCGACGATTGAGGAGAAGTACTCACGCCTCTGAGGCTAACCACCTACCTCCGCAAACCCTGTCTAGATAAGGCTCACGCCAGCTCCAGGAGGCCTTTGGGCACCGTTTCACACAGCGTTCACATTTGGGAAAAGGAAGAGAAACGGCGTTATGACATCCTGTAGGTACATAACAGGGGATATCCCCATTAGGAAAAGGAATACATCATGCCCATTCAGGCTGAATACATCTGGATCGACGGAACCCAGCCCACACCTATGCTGCGTTCTAAGACCAAGGTCCTCCCCGATTTCGCGGGCGCCATCTCTGACATGCCGATGGATGAATGGGGCTTTGACGGTTCCTCCACCGAACAGGCAAGCGGCGATGCATCTGACTGCATCTTGCGTCCCGTGTTCCATTGTCCAGACCCCATTCGTGGTGGCAAAAACGTTTTGGTGATGTGCGACGTTCTTCTCGCAAAGACTGGCCAACCACACCCATCAAACACTCGTGCACAATGCGCAGAGGTTGCTGCAAAGTACAAAGACCAAGAGATGTGGTACGGCATCGAGCAGGAATACACAATGCTGCGTCTTGATGGCACACCATATGGTTTCCCTGTAGGCGGATACCCAAAGCCACAAGGCCCTTACTACTGTGGCGTCGGCGCAGGTCGCGTTGTCGGTCGTGAAATCATCGAAGCACACACACAAGCATGCATCGATGCAGGACTTCGCATCTCCGGCACAAACGCCGAAGTAATGCCTGGTCAGTGGGAATTCCAAATTGGACCCGCAGATGCATTGTCAGTTTCTGACCACATGTACATTGCACGTTGGTTGCTCCACCGCATCGCTGAGGATTACAACGTAGTGATCTCTTTCGATGCAAAGCCTGAAAAGGGCGACTGGAACGGAGCAGGTGCACACACCAACTTCTCTACTCGTGCAATGCGTGAGAACTACGACGCAGTAGTTGCAGCATGTGAAAAATTGGGAACCCGAGTTCTTGAACACGTGAACAACTACGGTCACGACATCCAAAGCCGTCTTACCGGCAAGCACGAGACAGCACCTTGGAACGAGTACTCCTACGGAGTATCGAACCGTGGCGCATCAGTGCGTATTCCTTGGCAAGTAGAGCGCGACCAGCGCGGATACGCCGAGGATCGTCGTCCAAACGCGAACTGTGATCCTTACCTCGTCACACGTCTCATCCTTGAGACTGTGTGCGGCTAAGCCCACAAATCAAATAATTAGCGGAAACGGGGGGCCTTTGGCCCCTCGTTTCTCTTTTCAGGTAGCCAAGTGCCCCTATGTGGGGACAGACTGAAGGAATGGGCGAGATGCTCGATCAACACCGTGAATATGTATTGAGAACCGTAGAAGAGCGAGGCGTGCGCCTGGTTCGTTTGTGGTTCACCGATGTCCTTGGGACTCTCAAGAGTTTTGCGATTACACCGGCTGAACTTGAGAATGCACTCAACGATGGCATGAGCTTTGACGGTTCTTCCATCGATGGCTATTCACGCACAGAGGAATCTGACGTTTTGGCCATTCCCGATCCCAACACATTTGAAGTGTTGCCTTGGGTAGATCCAAAAACTGCAGAGGCACGCGTGTTCTGCGACATTCATAATCTGGATGGCACAACTTTTGGAGGCGATCCACGACAAGTGTTGCGACGCAATCTTGATGCAGCACGTGCAGATGGATTTGAATTCCTCATCGCTCCCGACATTGAATACTTTTATTTCGAGACACCTAAAAAAGGTGAAGCACCTATTCCCCTGGATGAAGGTGGCTTTTTCGATCTCACCACCACAGATGTTGCATCATCTTTGCGCAAAGAAACCATTCGCACGCTTGAAGTGTTGGGAATTCCCGTGGAGTATTCATTCCATGAAGATGCACCTAGCCAACAAGAAATAGATCTACGCCATACAGACGCATTAACAATGGCGGATTCTGTAATGACGTTCCGGATGATCGTGAAAGAAATTGCTGCAATGCACAACGTGCATGCCACGTTTATGCCCAAGCCTCTCGAAGGAGTGCAGGGCTCGGGCATGCACTTGCACTTGTCACTGTTCAAAGACAACGTCAATGCCTTCTATTCCGAAGATGATCCACACCATCTCTCCCCCATTGCAAAGTCATTCATGGCCGGTCTCTTGCACCATGCAGGTGAAATCACTGCAATCACCAACCAATACGTGAACTCCTATAAGCGCCTTGTCCCTGGATTTGAAGCACCAGTACATGTGAGTTGGGCGCGCAACAATCGAAGCGGACTCGTTCGAGTACCCATTCCCAAGCGCGGTAACCCCAATGCCACACGCATTGAATACCGCTCGCCAGATCCGGCATGTAACCCCTACCTTGCATTTTCGGTGTTGTTGGCTGCAGGCATGAAAGGTATCCGTGAGGGATATACCTTGCCGGCAGAAGCAGACGCCAACTTGTTCCGTATGAATGATGCCGATTTGGCAAAACTTGGCGTCACTCAATTGCCACAGTCTCTTTCTGATGCATTGAAGTTGATGGAGAAGTCAGAGCTTGTGGTGGAAGCACTAGGAGAACACATCGTTGATTGGTTCTTGCGCAACAAGCGTCGCGAATGGATGGAATACAAAACTCAGGTGACTCCCTATGAGCTCAACCGTTATCTGAGGAGTCTGTAGATCTTCAATGAATGTTGAGATGATCGTCGTATTCCCTGGGACACCTACGCCTGATCTCGCACGCACTCTTGACCTTGGCGGCTATCGCTGGAAAGCCGTCTCTAGTGCTGAAGAGGCACACCGCCTTGAACCACAAAGTGGATGGATGGGCGCAATTATCTCTTGTGATGAAGATGCCGAGTCTGCATGGGCATTTGCCCGTGCAATACGCAAGCGCGATAATCCGGTGAATGCAGTGTTGCTGCTGATTTCGGGTGCTCAGTTGGCAGAACTAGAACTACGTGATGATTTGTTTGATGATTTCTGTTTGAGCCCGTTTCATCCACGCGAACTTGAAGCGCGACTACGTCACTTGTTCTCATCGGCCGAAGGTGCAACGCGTGCAGATTTAGTGGAACATTCTGGTCTTGTCTTAAACCTCGAGACCTATCAAGCAAGTTTCAATGGGAATGCTTTAGATCTCACGTTCATGGAATACGAACTGTTGAAGTTCTTGGCACAAAACCCAGGCAAGGTATTCACTCGCGAGATGTTGTTGTCGCGTGTATGGGGCTATGAGTACTACGGCGGTGCGCGCACCGTGGACGTGCACGTGCGTCGACTACGCGCCAAACTTGGCGAGGAACACGCCAACCTGATTCAGACAGTGCGCTCTGTGGGATATCGCTTCGGCCAAGGCCGCTGGAGCACCTAATTACACTTCGCGTGCAAACGCGATCACAGAGTTTGCGATCATCTGCACTGCAACGGCTGCAAGGATCATTCCCGCAACGCGGGCAAGCAAGATCACTCCTGCAGGTCGCACAAGTTTCACCACAAGGCCACTGAAGCGAAGTGCGAGCAAGCTCACGGATAGTGCAATGGCAATTCCACCAAGAACACTGAACCATTCCCCTGCACCATCTGCGCGTTGGAAGAAAAGAATGGTTGCCACGATGGTGCCAGGGCCAGCAAGAAGTGGTGTTCCGAGAGGAACCATTGCAATCGATGTGCGATCTTCTGGAGATGCAGCCGCATAACTTTCTTCTTCGGTCTTTCCATGCAACAACTGCAAGGCCACCAATAACAGAAGGAGTCCACCGGCGCCTTGTAATGCGGGAACCGAGACCTTGAGATAGTCGAGAATCGTTTGTCCACCGATTGCAAAGATGGAGATAACTAGAAAGGCTGTGCCAATAGCCAGATAAGCCGCCCGATGTCGTTCTTTTTCCGACAAGCGAGAAGTCACCGCAAGAAAAATCGGAACGTTGCCCGGTGGATCCAAGATCACCAACATGGTTACAACGACTTCACCTAAAAGATTCACACTTTGAGGATAGTGGGGCTTTAGCGCAGCACCTCAACAAACATCAACACCGCAAACAAGAAAAACACGGTAGCTGAGCCATATCGAATCGCGTTTCGCGGAATTTTGTCGCCAAGATATTTACCCAAGATCAGCGCCAATCCATCAGCAGCCACCATTCCTAAGGTGGCGCCCAGCCATGTGCCAAAAAGATTGCGATCAGTTGCCAATGTCATCGATGACAACATTGTTTTGTCGCCCAATTCAGCGAGAAAGAACATGGTGGCAATAGAAAAAATCACTCGTCGGGGAGTAAACGTCGGCGAAGTTTCTGCGTCTTCTTCGTCATCAGTATCTCGCAACGTCCAGACGGCAAAACCTAAAAATGCCACCGCGGCAAATGCATTAATAAATGTGGTGGGTAACGACGCTCCCAGTGCACCTCCGATGCCCACAGAGATCGCCTGCAACACCATCGTTGCGCCGGTAATAGCAATAAGAACTGGAACCGCACGATATTTGGTAGCCAAGGTGAGCGTTAACAATTGGCTCTTGTCACCAAATTCGGCCACAAAAGCCACGCCAAAACTTAAGAACAGTGCCGTCAACATTGCTTAGTCCAATTGCTGCATCTGGCGGGACAACTTGGTGTGCACAGTCAACATCTCGTCCACCTTGCTACTCACCAGCTGTGCATCACGCACCACAAACTTTCCGTGCACAATCGTGTCGCGCACCGATACAGGCCCACAACGCAACCATGCCTCAATAGGGTCTGCAATGGCGCCAGCAAATCGAATTCCCGTCACATCCCAGATAGCGATATCGCCTACTTGGCCCACAGCAATTTGGCCAATCTCACCCAATCGACCGAGACATCCCGCTCCACCAATTGTTCCCACCTCAAGTGCCATACGTGCATCAGCCGCATCTGCACCGTTGCGTAGTTTGGCAAGCAACATTGCTTGACGCGCCTCGAGCCACAACGATGCCGAGTCTGCACTTGATGATCCATCTACACCTAGACCAACGTGCACACCTGCGCGACGTAAATCCACAATCGGCGAAATGCCTGAAGCCAAAATCAAATTGCTGCTCGGACAATGTGCCGCTCCAATGCCGGCGCGACCCAACTGCACAATCTCTTCGGGATTTGGCATCACGCAATGCGCCACCCAAGTGCGATCAGAGAGCCAACCCACTTCTTGTAAGTATTCAAAAGGTCGACATCCAAATGTGGCGAGGGAAAATTCATCATCTTCAGAGTTCTCTGCAAAATGTGTATGCAAACGCACATCAAGCTCTTCGGCTAACTGTGCAGTACGAATCATCAGATCTTTTGTCACGCTAAAAGGTGAACAAGGAGCCAGTGCCACACGTGTCATTGCCCCAAACGCACGGTCGTGATGACGCTCTACGGCATCGCGGCACTCGGACAAAATTTCATCATCTTCTTGGACCACATCATCGGGTGGAAGTCCACCATCTTTTTGCGATAACGACATGGAGCCACGCGTGGGGTGAAAACGCATGCCGAGATCTTGAGCCGCGGTGATTTCTGCGGTAAGCAAATCTCCACCACCACGGGGATGCAGATACAGATGATCAGTTGAAGTGGTGCAACCCGACAATGCAAGTTCTGCAAGACCCACCCATGCAGATGCATACACCGACTCTTCATTAAGCACTCGCCACAACGGATACAGGGTCTGCAACCAACCAAACAATGGTGATGATGTCATTGGTGGATATGCACGCG
The DNA here is from genome assembly GCA_044239355.1 of Ilumatobacteraceae bacterium. Classification (GTDB taxonomy): domain Bacteria; phylum Actinomycetota; class Acidimicrobiia; order Acidimicrobiales; family Ilumatobacteraceae; genus UBA2093. The sequence goes on along the minus strand of JBIIBO010000010.1, from coordinate 56,925 downwards.
TCAAGTTTTGGTACAAGTGATGATGTGTGTTGATGAGCCCTGGTGTCACAAGACAGCCCGATGCATCGCGTGTTTCTTTTGCTTCAGGTAATGGGTCGACAGAAGAACCAATCGCAGTAATGAAACCGCCCGTTATGGCGATCCATCCGCCAGGTATTTCACGACGTGCGTCGTCCACTGTGGCGACAAGTAACGCGTTGTGAATGAGGAGGTCAGCCGTCATTGTGGTGACCGTGCATCAAGTGACAAATTAAATATTTGTCTCGAGCAGTTCGCTGCCCTCGTGGCGAATCTCTGCATCACGATTCAAGAAGTAGCCGAGAACGCCAGCAAGTGCTGCGGTCGACAAACCCACAACGATGGGGAAAACCAAAAGAACGGCAACAAGGATGAGTGGACCAGGCATGTTCTTACTTCTTCTTTCGTGCGGGCGACTTCTTCGCCGTTTTCTTTGGTGCGGACTTCTTCGCAACAGCCTTCTTAGTTGCTGCTTTCTTCACGGTCTTTTTTGCAGCAGGCTTCTTTGCTGCTGATTTCTTAGTTGCAGACTTTTTAGCTGCAGTTTTTTTCTTTGCTGCACCTGCAGGCAGATACGCCCACGCTTCGATTTCTACAGCTCCACCGAAAGGCAACTGCTTCACACCAATGGTTGAACGCGCAGGACGCGCAGACCCAAAACCGGCCGCATAGGACTCATTGAACTGTGGGAAAGTGTCCATGTCGGTAAGGAAACACAACGTCTTTGCAATGTCATTGATTGTGGCACCCATAGTTGCCAACTGTGCTTTGAGATTCACCACTGCTTGTGCGGTCTGGGCAAGAACTCCACCTGGTACTAAAGCACCGTCTTTCATGCCCAATTGACCCGACACGATCACCCAATCGCCAGCGCGAACTACGGGGGTATAGGGGGGTTGAACTGGTGCAGCCATATGTCTCATCCTATGCCACCGCACCTACGGCGTACCATTGTGTGTGTGAATCCCCCCAACTACTTGAGCCGTCGGAAGTTCTTTGGCCTCTCGGCCGCAGTCGGAGCAGGCGCCTTTCTTGCCGCTTGTGGTGGCTCAAGTTCCCCATCAGGCAACAGCATTGGCAAGGTCAACAACTCTCATCAATTAGTGAAGCGATTCCCGCCCACAGGCATGGTGCCTGGCGCGGTACGTCTCCCTATTTCACTGGCCGACACAACTGGCCTTTTAGGCAGTGACAAGATCTCATCACTTCCACCCACACTGACGGCCTCGGTCACCAATACCGATACCGGTCAAGAAATCATCGCCTACACAACTGCAAATATGCATGCAGCCAACATGTCCATTCCCTATTGGCCGTTCATAGTCGACATTGCAGAACCAGGAATCTATTCACTCACTGTCAATGAAGCACCCAGTGCGGAGATGAGTTTTCAAATTTTTGACCGTGCAGCTGTTGCGATGCCATTAGTGGGAGACCCACTTCCCGCATTTGATACGCCCACATTGAGCGATGCGCGAGGCGTGGATCCTCTCTGTACACGTCCTGATTCGCCGTGTCCTTTTCATGACGTCACGCTGACTGAAGCGTTAGCAAGTGGCAAGCCAGTTGTCTACATCATTGGTACACCTGCATATTGCAAAACAGGAACATGTGCACCTGGCCTTGATGCACTCATTGATGTTGCAACAACTGTGGGAGATCGAGCAATGTTTGTGCATGCCGATGTCTATACAGATAGAACAACAACAAAAGTTGCACCAGCAGTCACTGCATACAGTTTGGATTTTGAGCCGGTGTTATACATCGCTAACGCACAAGGCGTACTCGTCAACAGACTTGATGCCATCTTCGATGTCGATGAAATTCGCGACGCACTCGTCGCGGCGGGAATTAGCTAAACGACTTGCCGCAACCGCATGAGCGTGTTGCGTTGGGATTGCTAATGGAGAATCCCTGCTCAGTGAGTGAGTCTTTGAAGTCAAGACTTGCGCCTTCGAGCATCGATGCTGATGCGGAGTCAACAACGACCTTCACAGCACCAAAAGACAAGGTGATGTCATCGGTAGCAATGTCACTGTCGAAGTACATGTCGTAGGAGAATCCAGAACAACCACCGCTCTTGACAGAAACGCGCAATGCGAGATCTGATGCGCCTTCTGCTTCAATAAGCTGAGCGACTTTTTGTGCTGCTGTATCGGTCAATGTGATCATGGCTAAACCCTCCGAATAACGGACTATGAACTTGCCCATATCCTAGTTACCAAGTCAGGAATAGTGCAATCCCCGTACACTGTTTTTTGTGAGCCAGAGAACCTCCCCGGCCCCAACGATTGAAGAAGTTCGTAACTTGTTGCGGGCCGTCATTGACCCTGAACTTGGTGACAACATTGTCGACCTCGGAATGGCCGGAGATATCACCATGGCCGATGGCATCGTCACCATTGGGGTGAAGTTGACCATTCGTGGTTGCCCCTTGCGTGCCCAGATTCAAAAAGACATTCGCTCACGCCTTGAAGTGCACCCATGGGTGCAAAAAGTAAAAATCGACTGGGGCGAGATGACCCCAGACGAACGCACCGCAGTAATGACGCGCGCGCGATGGAACGCACGAGAAAATGCCACTGACACCGCAGTCCCCACAGCAGCACGTGTTCTTGCCATCGCCAGCGGCAAAGGCGGAGTAGGCAAATCATCAGTCACCGTCAACCTCGCTGCTGCGTTGGCTGCTGCTGGAAAAACTGTAGGTGTTCTCGATGCCGATATTTGGGGCTTCTCTATTCCTCGTATGTTGGGAATTCCCGATCGTCTCGAAGCCTCAACCATTGAAGGTCGCGACAAGCCGATGATCATTCCTAATGAACGTCGCGTGGGTAATGGCCTCCTCAAAGTGGTCTCCACAGGCATGTTGGTGGAAGATGAAGGAACCGCATTGATGTGGCGTGGGTTGATGTTGACAAAGGCTGTGGAACAATTTCTGAACGATGTGCACTGGGGACACCTTGACTATTTGGTGATCGACATGCCGCCAGGCACGGGAGATGTGCAAATGGGATTAGCGCGAATGTTGCCGCGCACAGATTTATTGATTGTGACCACACCTGCAGTGTCGGCACAAAAAGTTGCCATTCGCGCAGCAGACATGGCACGGCGAAGTTTCCTCCGTGTTGCCGGCGTGATTGAAAACATGAGTGCGTTTGAATGCGAACACGGTACGAGTTACGCATTGTTCGGTACAGGAGGCGGCCAAGCATTAGCTGATGAAATTGGAGTGGAACTATTGGGTCAAGTTCCTATCGAATCCACAGTTGCTGCAGGAAGTGATGCCGGTGAACCAGTGGTATTAACCGGCACAGGGCTTGCAGCTCAAGTGTTCTCGCAGATTGCCGCACGCATTATTGAAGACACCCCCGATGTCGACGACATGGCTGGATGTTCTGCACGTGATGCAGAGGTAGCAGAAGTGGGCGTTACAGTCCGGCGTACTCAGGATCACCCGGCATAGCGATTCCCACCACTCGGCCATCAGAGTCAGTTTTCAACTTTGGCAAGATTGCTTGTGGACGACTCACCTGAGAAGCAGCCTTCATGACTTCATCTGCTGTGGTGAATGGCAATAAGAACTCAATGTTTGCTTTTGTGGGTGGCATCAACATCAAATCTTTTTCATGCGCACGTTCTATTGCTTCTTGAGGGCTGATCCACATGCTGGCAATTGTTTCGCCATCATCGTGAAGTGGCTCTTGCGCACTCGGTGCTCGAGCGATGAAAAAACGAGTATCAAATCGACGACGCTCACCCATTGGTGTAATCCAATGAGACACATAGTGAATCTCATCGGTTGTCAGTGTTAAACCTTCGCGCTCACACAGATCTAATAATGCAACAGAACCATCATGGATGTTCTCACGTTCTTTTTGGAAACGTTGGGCCACAACGGGATCATCAAACCGAATGATCTCTCCAGTGTGCTGTTGACGAGCCAACAACACACCTGCTTCTTCGAAACATTCACGGATGCAGGCCACCCAATAGGCAAGGCCACCAGATGCAATGCCTAGCAGTGCACTTGCTTCGTCATCCCAAAGACCATCACACAGTTCTGCGATTTCCTCGACTCCGTCAACATCATCTACTTTGCCGCCTGGAAAAACAAACATCCCACTCGCAAAAGCTGCATTGAACGTGCGACGCAACATGAACACTTCAATGCCGCCTGCGTCGGCATCGCGCACTAACAACACCGTGGCAGCCGGCTTCACTGGAACTTGCGTTGGATCAAATGGCTCGTCGTGTTGTGGTGCAGATGTCACTGTGCTTCGTCCCCCTCGCGTGGTTCTACGTCAATGACGTCATCTGTTCTTGTCAGATGTCCACGGAGGTCAACGATAGGTCCTGTGTGGGTTGCACGTATCACCGTGGTGCGACGAGCAGATCCCCGCAATACAAGCCAAGTTGCCGCACGCCGCGTCGGTGGCAACAACAATGCGATACCCACAATGTCGGAGAAAAAACCCGGTGCCAAAAACATGACACCGGCACCCAGTACGCACACTCCGGCAACGATTTGTCGTGTGGGTTCTACGCCTGAACGAATCGCGCTCACAAATTCGCGATACACGCGAAGACCCTCACGCTTGACCAATGCCGACCCGACAGCAGAGATCACAATCAACAATGCAATGGTGGGCAAAATGCCTAGTTCTTGGCCTACTTGCACAATGAGATACAACTCAGCGAGTGGAATCACCACAATGAGAGCAACGATGAGCAAGAACCACATAGGACTAGTGCGATGCTCTCTTTTCGCGATAGTCGCGTGCGCCGCCTTCGATGGGTTCCACTTGCAATGTGACGCCATCAATATCGACAACTCGAATCTCTGCGTTACCCACTAGAGGTGTTGCACGGTTTGTGCGTGCGCGCCATTGTGCGCCATCAACCATCACCACTCCATCGGGTGCAATGTCGCCCACTGCTACTCCGGTGGCACCAAGGAGATTTTGGCGACCAATTGTTGGAGTGGCAAAACGTGTACGCACCATTGAAGGCATGCCGACAATAAACGTCAATGCAATACCGATGATTCCCACCGCCAAAGTGATCCACGAAGGCCTCATCGTGAGTCCATCAACGGGTCTAAACATGGTGAAAGAGGCAACTATGTAGAGGATTAAGCCCACCCCTGTCCATAACCGCGGTATTCCCACTTGCACATCAACTGCAAAGGCAACCATTGCCAACAGCAACAGTGCAATACCAAAGCCACTCATGGGTAGTTCACCAATTCCTACTGAACCCAAAATAAGTGTGACTGCACCGACAAGACCTGCAACACCGATACCGGCAGTGAAGAACTCAAACACCAACAACGCAAGTCCGATGGTTAACAACAAATAAGCCGATGCAGGACTTGCCACTGTGTGCAACAAACGCGGCACGAGTCCCAATTTGAAGAAGCGTACTGTCGTAGCTTCGCGAGTGACTTGCCCTTGTGCATCGAGAACATCAACAACGGTGTCAAGAACAACTCCGCGTGATTCAACTCCATCGAGAGCAAACAACATGTTGCGCAAAACAGGCACACCACGGTCATCGGTGGAAAATTTCAATATGCCTAACTCGCGTGCTTCAATAAAGCCCACTGTTTTTGCATACACAGCATCTTGTGCATCACCAAAAGACAGTTCCACATCATTCACAGTCAACATTGAGCCAGTCCGACCAATACGAGCACCTGGTGCCATAGCTGTCACATCTGCAACGGTGAGTAACTGTGCAGGCATACCCAAAGCTCGTGCACCACTTGGACCCACCCAAATTGCAACTGGAACTTTTGATGCGGCAATTGCGCCAGCTAGTTGTGCCATTCGATCACGACTCACCACTGCGCCTTTGGTATTCATCTGCAGAATTAGAGCTTGAGATCCATTTGCTTGAGAACGCGTAATTGCTTCTTCAATGTTTTGTGCAACAACATTGTCAATCAATCCACTGACTTCCACCACATCAACAGGGGCGAGATTTTCCGCTTCTCCAGCAGCTTGAGCACCTTGTGATGCCATCAGCCCCACCAATGGGGCAATAAGAACTAGTCCAAGTCCGCACACGAAGCGTCTTTTTGCGCCTACCCTCACTAGTTACTCCTTGCTTTATGGAACTACACCACTTTTTCACGACACAGCGTGTCCTCATTGTTGCGGGCAAAGGCGGCGTTGGGAAATCCGCTGTCGCGGCTGCCCTAGCGCTGGCTTCGGCCCGAAGCGGTCTTCGTACCCTATTAGTCTCTCTTCACTCTGAATCTATTGAGGTTCCTGCCAATGAGCACCTTGAACATGTCACTGTCACTCCAGGCGGTGCTCTCAGTGATTTTCTCTCCTCAAAGGGGATGGGACTTTTGTCACGCCAATTGGCTCGCTCGGGAATCGTGGAACTGGTGGCCACCACTGCCCCAGGGCTCGATGACCTTTTAGTTCTTGGACGCATCAAGGCATACGAAAAAGACAAACGAGCAGAAGTGATCATCGTTGATGGTCCAGCTGCTGGTCACGCAATTGACTTTGTGCGTGCACCTGCTCAGTTAAAGCGTGCAATTCCATCTGGACCTATTGGTCAACAATCCGATGAAGTCATCACTATGTTGACCGACCCCACTCGCTGCAAAATCTTGATGGTGACAACTGCAGCAATGACCCCAGTGATGGAGTCAGCTGAAGTTATTCACGAACTACAACACGCGTTGTCCATGACATTGCTACCCATCGTGGTGAACAAATGTGAACGCGATGTACCGGCTTTATCCGCGCAGAACTTAGATACCCCCTTGCAGGAAGCATATGAATATGTCTCTACCCGTATGCAAGCACAACAAGCAGCACTCACAACATTGAGTGAACTCACTCAATCTGAACAACTTTGTACACATCGCTATGTCACCCAAGGCGCGGACCTTGTGGAGTCACTATCTAACGAACTCACTACACGAATTCAAGAGTTGCCATGAGTGACACAGCCATTGAGCAGATGTGCAAAAACGCACGCGTCATCGTTACATGCGGAACAGGTGGCGTAGGTAAAACAAGTATCGCTGCGTCGCTTGGCGTGATTGCAGCTCATGCTGGTCGCAAAGTTGTAGTCATCACCATCGACCCCGCAAAACGTCTTGCAGATGCAATTGGTCTCACCGAATCACTCGGCAATGAACCAGAACAGGTCCAAATTTCAGCATCAGGTGAGATGTGGGTGAGCATGCTTGATGTGCGAGAAACATTTGACAATCTTGTGCGTTCAGCGGCTCCCACACCAGAGCGCGCCAAAGAAATGATGGAGAACTCTTTTTACAGGAGTCTCTCTCGTTCATTGTCGGGGACTCGCGACTACATGGCGGCAGAACGTCTCTACGAGCTCTACAACGATGATCGATTTGATGTGGTCATTGTGGATACTCCACCTTCACGCAATGCATTGGATTTTCTTGAATCTCCAGAACGACTTGCACGCTTTCTCAAGCACCCGATCGTGCGTGTGTTAATTGCGCCAGGTCGTGGGGGTCTACGTTTTGCCAGTGCAGCAATCACCCCTGTACTCAAAGCAATCTCTTCGGTCGTGGGCTCTGATGCACTATCTGGAGTTGCATCTTTCTTGCGTGCTTTTGATGGCATGGAAAAAGAATTCACGCAACGCGCGCTTGCCGTTGCACGCACCTTGCGTAGTGACGACACAAGTTTTGTGGTTGTCACAGCACCTTCGCCAGATGCACTTGGTGAAGCAGATCACTTCGTGGCAGAACTGTCTCGTTTAAAAATTGACTTGCGTTACGTGGTGGCAAATCGGATGCCCCCACGATTTGGCGATACATCATCTACAGATCAGATGAATTTTGCACGCAATGCCACAGGTGACGTCGCCACAGCACACACCATCTTGGCTGGACTACTGGTTGACGCAGAACGCGCCGAAGCCGGCATTGAAGAATTCATTAGCCGCACCCGCGTGAAATTCCCGCCAGCACACCTCACCGCGGTGACTGAATTTCCCACAGATATTCACAGTATTGAGGCAATCAGCGCCTTGGCTGAACAACTCGCAGCACACCCATCAGCCAAGTAGAGTCAAGTCGTGCATATTTTGATTGCTACCGATGAACAATGGGTCGTCAATGAGGTTGTGGCGGCACTTGATTCCCCCTCCACCACATTTGAAATTGTGAGCAACGGCCGTCATGTGTCGCGTGCAGTTGCAGCACAAACTCCCGACATCGCAATTCTTGACATGCAAGTGGGAAGCATGGGCGGCATGGCCATCACTATGGATCTTCGCCTTGATCAATCAGATGGACGCCTACCTAAGGTGCCAGTACTGATGATGCTCGACCGTGTAGCCGATATTCATATGGCTCGTCGCAGTGGTGCAGATGGGTGGACTATTAAGCCACTTGATTCTCTTCGTCTACGTAAAGCAGTGAACGAAATTGCCTCTGGCGGTTGTTATGCCGAAGGTCTTCCCTCCATTGAGATTCCCGAGGATGAAGTCTCACACGATGAAGGCTCTGTCGAAGCAGAAGTGACCGCAGAAGAATCTGCAACGACACCTGTCTAATTCATTCGGGCTATCTGGCCCCAAATTTTATTTGACGAGCAACTCTGCAATTTGCACAGCGTTTAATGCTGCACCCTTGCGCAAGTTGTCATTGCTCAGGAACAAAGCCAATCCACGATTGTCATCGACGGTTTCATCTTGACGAATACGCCCGACATAGCTGGGGTCTTTCCCTGCAGCAAGCAATGGCGTAGGTATATCAACCAATGACACACCAGGCGCGTTGGCCAAAATCTCGCGCGCACGTGCTGCGGTAATGGATGATGCAAACTCGGCATTGATAGCAAGTGAGTGTCCTGTAAACACAGGTACACGCACGCACAGTCCTGACACTTTCAACCCTGGGATTTCCAAGATCTTGCGTGTCTCATTACGCAGTTTCTTTTCCTCATCGGTTTCACCATCACCATCATCTACAAGCGCCCCTGCATATGGCAAAACGTTGAATGCAATCGTGCGTGCAAATATCTTTGGCTCAGGCGACACCACTGCATCTCCATCGAATGTGAGTCCTGCTGCTTTGTCGTACATGGCACGTGTTTGCACATCAAGTTCATCAACGCCAGCTAGTCCGCCACCACTCACTGCTTGATATGTGCTTGCCACCATCTTGATGAGACCTGCTTCATCATGAAGTGGTTTCAACACGGGCATTGCAGCCATGGTTGTGCAGTTGGGATTCGCGATGATTCCCTTCGCAGTGCCATGTGCGAGATGGCCATTCACTTCACTCACAATCAGAGGCACTTCAGGATCCATACGGAATGCACTGGAGTTATCAATAACAATCGCACCTGCTGCAGCAAACTTTGGAGCAAGTTCGCGAGACGACGTTGCGCCTGCGGAAAACAGTGCAATGTCCAATCCGCTTGGATCAGCAGTTGCGGCATCTTCCACCACAATGTGCCCGTCACCCCATGGCAACTTGGACCCAGCCGAACGTGCCGAGGCAAAAAAACGAAGTTCCGTAATCGGAAAATTACGTTGTGCCAAGAGGGTGCGCATCACGCTGCCCACTTGTCCGGTTGCTCCAATAACACCTACTCGCATAACACACGAGACTAACGGCAACGAGCGAGCAGCCACCAATGACTTTTATTGGCGACATCTAAATCGCGCTGGCGAACGGGCTCTCCCATAAATATGGCCTGTGAGGCTGGGCGACCCGGATGATGGAGAATTACCAATTCGTCAAATTCCACTCGAGAAGTCTCCAGTAAGTTCAACACTCGCCGAGGATTCAAACGGTTTGCTTGCCAGCCCAAACGAGTAGACCAACGCCATTGCGACAACTTAGGACCCATGCCAGGCACGTTCCACAGCACTCGCATCAATGCGCCAGCCGGGAGCAGGAATGCATCCGCGGGAACATAGGTGCGGTAGTTCAGTGCAATCCAACCACCAGGTTTGACCACGCGAGTGGCCTCAGAGGTAAGACGCAATGCATCGCTTGCCTTGCAGTGCTGCAAGGTGATGTAGGAAAAGACAAGATCCACACTGTTGTCTTCTACGTTCACTGAGCTTCCATCGGCGATATGCACAGTGCGCAATGCAGTGACATCACCAAAGCGTGACACAGTCTCGCGACAGCGTTCCAAGAACGCCGCATCCACATCGCTTGCAAACACGGTGTGAAATTTTCGCGTTAATGCCGCAGTCATGCGTCCAATACCAGAACCAATTTCCAAGATGGACATTGTGGATGGCATCTCGTTCCAACCAAATCGATCCAGATAGACATCTACCTCGGCATCACCGGTAGCCACAAAATGCTCCAGCGTGAGTGCAGATCCTGTTTCGTTGTTGAAGACCCAACCAGTGTCTTGAACTACTTCATCGGCATTGCGGCGCATCTCTGCGCGAGTGCCTGCAGCCCTCCAAGGAATGATTTGTCGTCGACGAGCCATTTATTGAGTATTACAGGCGGTCTACTTGCGTTCGGGTAATGGTGCCGAATATGCAGTGCCCGAATCCAAATCGAATGCTGAGTGGAGAGAGGTCACTGCGGATTCCATATCGGCAGATGACACCACAACAGACACACGAATGGTGCTGGTGGAGATCATGTGAATGTTGATGTTGTTGTCAGCCAAGACACGGAACATCTTCGCGGCGATACCTGGGCTTGTCTTCATTCCTGCACCCACCAATGACACTTTGGCGATTTCAGAATCGTGAGTGACACCTTGTGCGCCGATTTCCTTGGCCACATTGGACACAATCTCTTCAGCAACGTTCATGTCTGCTTTAGGCATGGTGAACGAAATATCGGTGAGGCCATCTTTTGATGTGTTTTGCACAATCATGTCCACGTTGATGTTTGCATTCGCAAGATTCTCAAATAGTGCAGCAGAAATGCCGGGGCGATCGGGAACTCCCACCACCGTCACTTTCGATTCACTGGCGTCGTGTACTACACCAGAAATAATTGGTTCTTCCATGGAGTTTTCTCCTTGTGACTTCTCTGCGCTCACCCATGTTCCGTGTTCCCAAGTGAAACTTGAACGCACATGAATGGGCACATTGTGATTACGAGCAAATTCAACGGAGCGAAGTGCTAACACTTTGCTTCCGACACCAGCCATCTCCAGCATCTCATCGAACTGCAATTGGCGAAGTTTGCGAGCTTGCGGAACGATGCGTGGATCAGCAGAGAACACGCCGGTGACATCGGTGTAGATCTCGCACACATCGGCATTGAGAGCAGCAGCCAACGCAACTGCGGTGGTGTCACTTCCGCCGCGACCAAGAGTGGTGATCTCACTGTCGGTGGAGACTCCTTGGAAACCTGCAACCACGACCACTTTGCCTTCGGCAAGCGCATCGCGCACACGGTCACCTTTGATCTCGAGAATTTTGGCTTTTGTATGAATGGTGTCGGTGATGATGCCCACTTGGGAGCCAGTGAAACTCACCGCGTCAACACCCACGCCAGCCAAAGCCATGGAGAGCAAGGACATTGAGATGCGCTCACCAGTTGTGAGGAGCATGTCCATTTCGCGGCCAGGGTGTACATCGGACACCGCATTAGCCAGCGACAGCAAGGTGTCGGTGGTTTTGCCCATGGCAGAAACCACGACCACCACGTCATTTCCGTGGCGGCGCGTAAAGGCCACGTGATCAGCCACCGACTTGATGCGGTCGGGGTCAGCCACCGAGGTGCCGCCATATTTTTGAACAATCAGTGCCACTGCCGTCAAAGGCTACCCCGATGCCACTAACCTGCCGAATTCGTGGGAACAGATAAAAGACAACGTCAAAAGGCAAACCGTGAACGCGCCCGTCAAGAGCGCATCCGCAAACAGAAACTGAACAAGGTGCGCAGCCGTGGTCTGCGATTTGGTCTCGGAATCCCCGTCGTGGTGTTGGCACTCTTTCTTGTCGCCAACCTGGTGACAGGTGACGACGAGTCGACCACCACCGACACTTCAACATCGGCACCAGTTGAACTGACTCCATGTCCGGCAGTAGAGGGTGAAGCCACAAGAGTGGACTCCTTTAACGGACCAATGGAAAATTGCATTGACCCTACAAAGTCCTACACCGCAACATTTGATACCACCGAGGGCGAAGTGGTTGTCGAACTTGACACCAAGAACACCCCGGGCACGGTCAACAACTTTGTGTCGCTTGCGCGTTATCGCTACTACGACACCACCACCATCTTTCGCACAGACCCTTCCATTGACATCATTCAAGGTGGTGGGTTTAGTGCCTCGGACAAGTTTGGTTACACAATCGCCGATGAAGGAACGGGTTTTGAGTATTCAGAAGGTGATTTTGTGATGGCTCGATCACAAGGACCAAACTCGGGTGGCGCCCAGTTCTTCTTTGTCACTGGCCCCAACGCATCGGCCCTCAATGGCCAAGGCAACTACGTCACCTTCGGCAAGATCACCCAAGGGCTTGATGTGGTCAAAGCCATTCAGGCACTTCATAGCCCCACTGACGATGGTTTGGGTGGGAAGCCAAGCCGCACTGTCACAGTCAACTCGGTCACCATTACCGAGAAATAAGGTGCTTCTGCCTCGCAGTTGTTGCGATGGCAGGTCACATTGTTAGCCTCGCGGGATACCTAATCGGGAGGATTGACATGAAAAAAGTTGGAATCTGTGGCTCGGGCATCATGGGCTCAGGACTTGCTGAAGTTGCTGCAAAAGCTGGCTATGACGTCGTTGTGCGCTCACGTAGCGCTGCTACTGCACAAGCAATGATCACCTCGGTTGAAAAAGGACTCGACAAGCAAGTACAACGCGAAAAGATCACCGCTGACGACAAAGCAGCAATCTTGTCTCGCTTGTCTGCAACTGACAAGATTTCCGATCTTGCAGATTGCGATCTTGTGATTGAGTCTGTTGTGGAAGATCTCGCTGTGAAAAAAGCATTGTTCGCCGAACTTGATGCAGCCGTCAAGCCAAGTGCAATTCTTGCTACCAACACCAGCACGCTTCCCGTAGTTGAAATGGCAATGGCGACAAATCGTCCCGACAAGGTATGTGGTATCCACTTCTTTAACCCTGCAACTGCAATGCCACTCGTAGAAGTTGTACGACCTATCACTGCATCAGATGAAACCATCGCAGCAGCAAATGACTTCACAGCAAAGTGTGGAAAGTCTGGCGTGCAAGTAAAGGATCGGGCAGGCTTCATTGTGAATGCGTTGTTGTTCCCTTACTTGAACAACGCAATTCGTATCTGGGAAACAGGCACTGCATCTATGGAAGACATCGATGTCGCCATGAAGGGTGGATGTAATTTCCCCATGGGACCATTCGCACTGCTTGACCTTGTTGGTCTTGACACATCATTGGCAATTCTTGATGCGTTATATGCAGAGTTTGCAGATCCAAATTATGCACCAGTGCCCACATTGCGTCGCCTTGTGGCCGCTGGCAAATTGGGACGCAAATCTGGTCAAGGCTTCTACAGTTACTAAATGAAACGCGGTCGGTGACGTGTTGCCACCGAGCACATGTGACTGGGGTTTTCCCGAGCCACACGAATGGTCCAACGACGATGATGTTGTTGCAGTAGGTGCCGACCTAGCGCCCAACACATTGTTGTACGCCTATTCGCATGGGATGTTTCCCATGTATGTAGGAAACAAAAATCGTGACCTGGGTTGGTGGTCCCCCGTTGCGCGTGGCGTCATTCCTCTACATGAGTTGCGCATCACCAGATCAATGAAGCAAAGCGCACGCAAATGCACTGTGACGTTTAATCAATCTTTCGCCGAAGTAATGCAACAGTGTGCTTCTGCACACACCGAGGGTCAGTGGATCACCCAAGAGTTCATCGATGCATATTCCACATTGCACACACTTGGCCACGCACACAGTGTGGAAGTGTGGGACACCGACCATCGCCTCGTTGGTGGTCTCTATGGAGTACGCATCAATAATTTTTTTGCCGGCGAATCAATGTTCCACCTGCAACGTGATGCCTCCAAGGTGGCGGTGATGCATTTGGTTGATGCCATGAACGCGGCCGGCATGTCCTTGCTAGATACCCAATGGTGCACCGATCACCTTGCCACCTTGGGCTGTGTCGAAGTGCCCAGAACTAAGTATCTGGAGCTTTTGGCTCAAGCGATTGCCCCATAGCCCTGTGGGGAACGCCCATCTGCGTTGCCATACTTGAGATGTGACAGATGCAAGCACCCCCCGCCGCGATGACCCATGGTTGATGCGTACCTATTCGGGCCACTCCACGGCCGCAGCGTCCAACAAGCTCTACCGCACCAACTTGGCCAAAGGTCAAACAGGTTTATCCATCGCATTCGACCTTCCCACGCAAACGGGATACGACCCCGATCATGTGTTAGCCCAAGGCGAAGTAGGAAAAGTGGGTGTACCTGTTGCACACCTCGGACACCTTCGCACATTGCTCGACTCCATTCCGCCGGGCAAGATGAACACTTCCATGACCATCAATGCAACAGCTGCATGGATGCTTGCTTTGTATGTAGCAAATGCTCGTGAGCAAGGTGTCACTGCTCGTGAACTTCGCGGCACAACACAAAACGACATCGTGAAGGAATACCTCTCCCGCGGCACATATATTTTCCCGCCAGCACCTTCAAAGCGTTTGATTGTGGACATGGTGGCATGGTGTGCACACAACGCACCGAAATGGAATCCCATGAACGTGTGCTCGTACCATTTACAAGAAGTTGGTGCTACTCCAGTTCAAGAAATTGCATATTCACTTGCAACTGCAGTTGATGTTCTTGATGCCGTTCAGGCAAGTGGGCAAGTAAGCGAAGAACAATTTGATCAAGTGTTTGGATCCATTTCATTCTTCGTCAACGCAGGAATTCGTTTTGTTGAAGAAGTGTGCAAAATGCGTGCATTCACAGAGTTGTGGGATCGCATTGGACGTGAACGTTACAACGTCACTGATCCCAAAGCACGGCGATTCCGTTATGGCGTGCAGGTGAACTCTTTGGGTCTCACTGAAGCACAACCAGAAAACAATGTGCAACGCATTGTGTTGGAAATGCTCGCTGTCACACTTTCTAAGAATGCTCGTGCACGCAGTGTGCAATTACCTGCCTGGAACGAAGCACTTGGTTTGCCTCGCCCCTGGGATCAGCAATGGTCACTGCGCATGCAACAAGTTCTCGCATTTGAATCTGACCTTTTGGAGTATGACGACATCTTTGACGGTTCAAAGGTAATTGAAGCCCGCACGGCCGAGTTGCGCGATGCCGCATGGGCCGAGTTTGAAGAGGTTTTGTCACTTGGTGGTGCTTTCAATGCAGTGGATGAACTCAAAGGACGTTTGGTGCAATCCATGGCTGCGCGTACACGCCGCATTGAATCAGGTGAACAAGTAGTTATTGGCGTGAACTCTTTCAGCGAAACTGAATCCAGTCCTCTTGCAACACCAGGAAACATTTTGGTAGTTGACCCCGCCGTAGAGGCAGAAATGATTGCCGATGTAGAACAGTGGCGCGCCACTCGTGACAACGCTCGCGTACAAGCTGCACTCGACCAACTTCGTCTAGCTGCACGCTCGGGCGACAACATTATGGAAGTCTCCATCGAATTGGCAGAAGCCGGCGGTACGACAGGTGAATGGTCGCAGGTCTTGCGTGAAGAGTTTGGTGAATTCCGCGCCCCTACAGGTGTGAACGCAGCAGTGGGACGACGCAGCCATGCTCTTGGTGAAGTAGCAGACTTTGTACGCACCATTGCTGGCGGGCCTCCCCGCTTTCTTGTAGCCAAGCCTGGCCTTGATGGCCACTCAAGCGGTGCAGAACAAATCGCTGTTGCTGCACGTGATGCGGGCATGGAAGTTGTCTATAGCGGCATTCGTCTCACACCAGAACAAATCGTTGCAAGCGCTCGCGATGAAGATCCAGATGTAGTGGGGCTCTCCATTTTGTCTGGCTCACACTTACAACTTGTTCCCGATGTGGTGCGTCGTCTTCGTGCCGAAGGCGTAGATGCACCTGTCATTGTGGGCGGAATCATCCCAGAAGAAGATCGTGAGCGCCTTACCCGTGAAGGTGTTGCAGCGGTCTACACGCCAAAAGACTTCGACATTGCACGCATTATGCGTGAAGTGGCCGAACTTGCTGTTGCACATCGCGGCAATTAATTCGCCCATACGGGAATGGTGACCGCCAATCGGTGGTTGCACAACATATGAGTATTTACAGCCATTCCATTTCTTCTCTTAACGGCACACCCAATTTGCTGAGTTCATTAGAGGGCAAGGCCGTCTTGGTTGTCAATGTCGCTAGCAAGTGCGGACTCACTCCTCAATACGAGCAGTTGGAACAACTACAAAAAACTTATGGCGAGCGCAACTTCACCGTTCTTGGCGTGCCGTGCAACCAGTTCATGGGTCAAGAGCCTGGAACTGCAGATGAAATTCAAACTTTCTGTTCCACAACATATGGCGTCACATTCCCACTCACAGAAAAAATCGACGTGAATGGTGAACAACGACATCCGTTATATGCCGAACTGTCACATACCGCAGATGCAGAAGGTGTCGACGGTGACATCCGATGGAATTTTGAAAAATACCTTATTGATCGTCAAGGAAATGTTGTTGCACGATTTCATCCAAAAACTGCACCTGACGCACCAGAAGTCATCAGCGCTATTGAATCAGTTCTCTAGAAACGTATTTACGCGCGTTCGCGAGAAATAAATTCATCAAGTGCTGTACCACTCTCAAAACTTGTGATCAGCGCATAGCGAGGGAAGTCGTGGTTATGGACCACCACATGCCACAAACGTTGGGTATCTACAACAAAACGTGCTCCTCGTGAAAGTGGAACTCTGCGTTCTGTAGAGGGATCTGGCAAACCATCAGGCCCGTTATCCATCAACAACATGTAGCTGTCTGGGCTATCGGTTAACTCCAACCATGTCCGCACAACCCATCCTTCGTTCTCTGGATTAAATCTGTTGTTGTCATCACGGTGAATTGAACGAATTGCTTGGTCACGATCTTGTGGTGCAAGTTTGATGATGCGCACCCGGCCAAAGTTGGCACCCACCGAGGCCACATAGTTTTTTAGTGATGGTGCAAGTGCAGCATTAGACGTCCACTCGGCGTCTTTGTCGGTTTTGCCTTTATCCCAAAAACCGCGACAATCAAGTTCACCATCAGCCGATGCAAGAGGTGCGAAGTTGGTGTCGCCACCACTTTTCCAATCGAAATATTCAAGTGATTCCCACTCTGTTGCGGGGACATCAAATGGTGCGGGCTTGAGATCTACAAACCCCGTCTCATCCAAACAAGAAAGACGCGGGTGAGGTGTCTGCAATGGAATTGCCACCGACCAATGTTCTTGGGTCGGCCAAAACGTTGTCGTCATGTGTCCTAGTGTACGGACGCCCAGGTCACCATGGAGGTCATGGCGGCATCGTGGTTGTGGCACCAATGGGCACAAAACCGTTACTGGGTGGGAGTAAGAGCTCAGTTCCGGCAGGCACATTGTCCGGATTTTTAATGTTATTGAGAGCAACTAAAGCGGGCGCCGAAAGATTAAAACGCTCCGCAATGCGGTACAAAGTGTCCCCCGATTGCACGGTGTATTTCTGCGGTGCGCCTGTTGTGGTGGGTGCTCCAGATGTAGTGGACTGGGCCAGATTGGTGCTGGTGGAAGCCGCGCTTGATCCATTCCCACCACCATCGGTGAGAAGACTCGAGATAACGGCAAGGAACACAAAGACTCCTGTGCTCCACACGAGATAAGTATGTAGTCGAGTGCGCAGGAACATCAGTGCCATGTTAGGTGCATGTGTCATCGGTCGTATGGGCATCTCGCTTACAGATAAACCCCGCCCGCTGTCGTAACCTCGTAAGCCGATGACACCTGAGACCCGAACCTTCCCCGGCGCACGCCCTCCTGACCGATTTCGCCGTGTTGATGCTGATGGCGTGGGTATTGCTGTGTACGAATGGGGCCGCAGCCAAGACCCAGTGGTCTTTTTTGCCCATGGCGGTTCTGATTTCGCCCGCACCTTTGATGTTCTTGCTCCTCGCATTGCCCAAGAAGGTTGGAGGGTTGTCACTTGGGACCACCGAGGACACGGAGATAGCGATTACGCCGCGCTGTACAGCTGGGATGCCGACATTCGTGATGCCCTTGCTGTGATGAGTTCTACAACTTCTGATCCATCACCAGTAGTTGCCCACTCAAAAGGTGGAGCACTCATGATGCAGCTCACTGAAGCAAGCCCCTATCGCATCACACGCATGGTCAACATCGATGGAATGCCAAGCAAGCGTCGCATGCCAGATGTTCCAGATCATGATCAATCACGTTTGATGGCAACCGAAATTGGTGCATGGCTCGACTACCGACATGAAGCACACAACTCACACCGCAAACCAGGGACACTGGTGGACCTTGCACAACGTCGAGCAAAGATGAATCCACGTTTGTCTATTGAGTGGCTGGAGTATCTCGTCACGGTGGGAGCACGCCAAGACAGCGATGGTTGGAGATGGAAACTTGATCCATCAATGCGCTTTGGCGGATTTGGACCATGGCGACCAGAGTGGAGTGCTTTGCGCATGGCCTCGTTACCCATTCCGTTTCTTGGATTGCTGGGAACAGTGGATGAACCCATGGGATGGGGTGCACGTGCGCGTGACATCACGCCATGGTTACCTGTTGGAGGTCGCTTAGAAGTTCTTGACGGCATTGGACATTTCATTCATATTGAAGAACCAGAACGTGTCGCCCAAATCATTTTGGAGTTTTTGTCGTGAACACCATTTATCTCCAACACAATCGCATCACTCTTGCTCTGCATCACATTCGAGAAGGCAACGGGAGACCACTGCTGTTACTTCATGGACTTGGTGAAAGCGCTCACGCAATGCGCAATCTGCCTGTGCAGTGGAATGGGCCGGTGTGGGCACTTGATTTCACCGGACACGGTGAATCCACAATTCCCCATGGAGGTGGATACTCAGCTGAAATCCTGATGGCCGATGTTGATGTGGCACTGCGCCATCTTCACGAGGCAACCATTATGGGCCGCGGCCTTGGAGGCTACGTAGCTTTCCTCATTGCTGGAGCACGACCACATCTTGTGAAAGGCGTCGTCATCGCAGATGGTCCTGGACTTTCCGGAGGTGCAATTCATGCAACATCGAGTTCAGAGATCACGTCAGCTGGAATCCGCACAGGCACAGCACCTGACCCATGGGCACTCATAGAACTTTCACGTGATGCGCGACCACCCAACTATGCAGTCACATTTACTCGTCTTGCAGTTACTGCATCATCAATTGATGAACCCATCGCTGTCACCACCCGAGTGACACCGCCATGGATCGAAGCTATTCGTGCAGAACCCGGAGTACTTACAGGAGTCACCGTGGACGAAGCGTTAGAAATTTACGCAGCAATTTAAGCGTTGCGCTGTGTGACGGCATGTGCCAATGCACATAAATCCGTGAAAGTGTCATCTGCAAGTTCTGAGGGCTGTAATGCAGCAATTGCTTGATCTACCAAAATGCTGATCCGTTGTTCCATTGCATCTTTTGCTCCGGTGTTGATGACAACCTGTTGCAACGCTGAAATATCTTGTTCGGAGAGATTTTCTCTTCCCACAATGTCCAACGTTTTTCGTTGTTCAACATCTGCATGTTCATAGGCATAAGCCAACATTGGCGTGGGTTTACCTTCTCGAAAATCGCCACCTACGGGCTTACCCACAGTTTTCTCATCACCAAAAACGCCCAACACGTCATCACGAATCTGAAACGCATCACCTAGAGGTAATCCATATGCCGACAACATCGGCGCAAGAGCGAGACCTCGCGAGACGTTGGCTGCAATTGCGCCCACATGCAATGGGCGCTCAATGGTGTACTTGGCACTCTTGAAGCGACACACCAGTTCGGCAAAAGTTTCCGAACGCTCCCGGTAAGCAGACCCCACCGTGTCGAGATACTGACCAATATTCATCTCTAGTCGTAAATCGTTCCATACCGATCGCGCCGGTTGTGAGAGATCTTCAACAAGTACATCGGAGAGCACATAGGTGATATCCCCAATGAGAACAGCTACTCCTTCTCCGAAGCGACGAGATTCACCGAGTAAGTCCTTCTCGGAATGAATACCAGATTGCCGACGATGCGTTGTAGTGCGACCACGCCGTGTCGCGGCATCATCAATCACATCATCGTGCAAAAGAGCCATCACGTGAAGAAGTTCAATTGCAGCACCTAGTCGAATAGGCACATCAACATCTGGTGTGCCTCCCGCAGCACGCCATCCCAGATGGCAAAACTGTGGGCGCAGACGTTTGCCGCCGCCAAGCACAAGAAGTTCTAGTTCATCAAAAATAACGGCGATATGGGTTGATAATTGCGTCCACTGTCGCCGATGAGAGGAGATGACATCGGCCAACACCGCATCGACCTGGGCAATGACATCAGTCATGTGCGCTAGTCGTCGTCATCATCGAAGTCTTCATCATCAGAGTCTTCATCATCTTCAACAACATATTCGGCCAGATCAGCCACAAGTGAATCCACCGTCATCTGGGCAGACGTGACTCTTTCGCTACACCAATTAATGAGAAAAGACGCGCGCTCTACCTTGACGGCGAGTACATCAACATCTACCGAATTGGAATCGAGTTCAGAAAGAATTGTTTCCACTTCTCGCATTGCTTCGGCATAACCCTTGGGTTCTGACTGTGCTGCTTTCTTCGTTGCCATTAGACAACCTCCTCTACTGTGCTTGTCACTTGACCATCAATCAAAGTGGTCACCAATGTGTCGCCTTGTGCAACATCGGAAATAGAACGAACGATGGCGCCACTAGATGTGCGCGTAATGCTCCACCCTTTTGCAAGAACTGTTGCCGGGTCCAGCAATCGCAGTGATGTTTTATTCATCTCTATTCTTTGCTGTGCACGTTCTAGAACAAGTTTGGGTCTTGTCCTGAGGCGTTCAATGCACATTCCGATGCGATTTGTTGCACGCTCTAAAGATCTTTCAGTGACACGGCGCAGCTCGCCTGCCGACCACGACAGATCGCCTATAAATTCTTCTACGTGGGTAATGACAGCTTTGGCACACGCTGTGGGCGTCTTGTGTGCAGTATGGGCAATCACATCAGCGATACTTGTGTCGATCTGGTGCCCAATGCCCGTGAAGACAGGATGAGAGCAGCGCGCGATTGCATGGGCAATTCGTTCATCATCGAATGCGGCAAGATCGCCTTTTGAACCACCACCACGCATTAACAGCACAAGATCAATATCTTTGCGGCGCGACAAAGTATCGAGCGCTGCAACTATTTGGCGTGGCGCATCATCACCTTGCACGCGCACATCAAGAAAAGAAACATGGAAACCAATTCCAGATTCCAACAACGTCTGTTGTGCATCGGCCCAGCCAGCTGCCTGGCTAGAGGAAATCACACCAAGACGAAGTGGCACTAATGGAACAGACAATCTTTTGTTGGGCTTATCCACACCTTTTTCAAGGAGTGCTTTGAGAAGTGCTTCGCGTTGAGCCGCAATATCACCCACAGTGAACTGAGTATCGATATCAGTCACAATGATGTTCAGTTTTCCGAATGGTCCGTAATACTCGGGACGGCCATAGAGACGAACTTTCATGCCGTCTTTGATCTCAATACCTTGCTGGCGCATTTTCGCCTGCACATTTTTGAGAGGACCTGCAAAAAGATTGATATTGACCTGAGCCTTTTTGCCGTCAATGTTTTCAATCAAAGAAAAATACATATGTGGATTAGGGCGCTTGGCACCCTCAATCTCACCCTCGATCCATACTCCTTCATCAAAAGAAGCTTTGAGGACAAGGTTGAGGACATCGGAGAACTGTCCCACCGTAAAGGCCGGTGCTCCGTTGAAATATTCAATCTCATCAATCATCTGAAGAACCCAACACTACTTTTGACTACCCCTTCACGACAATTACGTTGAACTGGCGTCTTGCCCAGTGGCTCGCACCCTAGACATTAGGTGTGGCAGCGTCGAACGTCTCGCCTGCCCGCACTTGCGATGCATACATCCCATCGAGAGCCATAAGTTCATCATGGGTTCCCTGCTCTGCAATCAGGCCAGAATCCAAGACCACAATGCGATCGGCGTCTCGAATTGTAGAAAGTCGGTGTGCAATCACAAGTGCAGTTCGTCCATGAAGAGCAGCGTCTAATGCTTCTTGCACCAAAGACTCGTTTTCATTATCCAAATGGCTTGTGGCCTCGTCCAAAATGATGATGGCGGGATTCTTCAACAACATACGTGCAATCGCAACACGTTGTTTTTCCCCACCCGAGAGGCGATATCCGCGCTCACCGACAACAGTTGTGTACCCATCAGGAAGTTGAGAAATGGTGTCATGAATTCGAGCTGCACGACAAGCTTGCACCATTTCTTCATGCGTGGCATCTGGGCGCGCATACAACAGGTTCTGCTCAATGGATTCGTGAAATAGATGCGGATCTTGTGTGACAACACCAATAGCTGCACGCAAACTATTTCCCGTCAGATCACGCACGTCTAGTCCATCAATCAACACAGCACCTTGTGTGACGTCATATAAGCGCGGAACCAATGTGGACAATGTGCTCTTGCCAGATCCGCTAGCACCCACTACCGCCACTGTCTCGCCAGGTGCAATATGCAAAGAGAGATGTGCAATGACATCAACATCGGGATCCGACATTCCACCACCGGGGGTCTCTAATGAGCCCACCGATACTTCTGCCGCCGATGGATACCTAAAGGTCACATCGCGGAATTCAATCTCTCCACGAGGGTTCACAAGATCGACTGCTCCGGGTCGATCAGAGATAGAGACCGGTGCATCAAGAACTTCAAATACGCGATCAAAGGACACAAATGCAGTCATCACTTCCACGCGAGCATTGGTGAGTCCTGTGAGTGGTTGATAGATCCGTTGCACAAATGCAGCCATTGCAACCAGGGTTCCGGCACTTATCCCCCCAGAAACAACTAGGTGAGCACCAATGCCATAAATTGCCGCCGCGCCCATTGCGCCCACTAACCCTAAAGCGACGAAAAAAACACGACCATAGAGCGCAGATTTAATGCCAGTATCACGCACGCCAGCAGCACGCGAGGAAAAAACATCTACTTCTCGTTCGCGACGTCCAAAGAGTTTCACAATCATCGCACCCGCCACATTGAAGCGTTCACTCATTTGATTGTTCATCTGCGCGTTCAATTCCATCTGTTCACGCGCGATGAGTCCAAGCTTTGTCCCTACACGTTTTGCTGGTGCAATAAACAATGGCAGCACTACGAGAGACAACAATGTGAGTCGCCATTCAAGAATGAGCATTGCCGTCAATGTGGTTACTAGAACTACAACATTTGATACAACACTGCCCAACGTGGAAGTCACTGCTGTTTGAGCACCCACAACATCGCTGTTGAGTCGACTAATTAATGCGCCAGTTTGTGTACGAGTAAAAAACGCAATCGGCATTCTTTGCACTTTGTCAAAGAGCGCTACACGCAAGTCATAAATAAGGCCTTCACCAATCGTGGAACTCAACCAACGTTGAATAATTGCTAAGGCGGCATCACCAATGGCTGCAAAAACAACAACAACTGCAAGTGTGGTAATCAGCCCTCTATTGCCTTCAGGAATAGCACGGTCCAAAATTGCACGAAACAGCAATGGCGGCGCAAGGGCCAAAACGGCCGACACCACGATGGCGCCCAAGAACCCGATGATGTGCCATTTATAGGGAGCAGAAAACTGCCATGCACGACGCAGAGAATCGCGCTTCATGCGCGCACCCTTGACCACATCGGCATCGCTTGGCAAAAGCATGTGAGGACCCATTCGCATGTCATAGAGGCTACGGGTGAAGTGAGGCGTAGTCTCATATATGTGATGCGCACGCTATTTCGTACTGCAATTGTTGCTGTTCTTTTGGCGGGCTGTTCCTCAAGCACTTCTCAACCAAGTCAAACTGTTCCAACTAGTGATCAAACCATCGATTGGGCGCCATGTAGCGATGATGCCCAAGAGGTTCTCTTGTGCGGCAGTCTCAAAGTGCCTTTCGACTATGAAAATCCCGACGTAGGTCAGTTCACTCTCAGTTTGGTCAAACATCCAGCAACACAGTCATCCAACAGAATTGGATCGATGTTGGTGAATCCTGGCGGTCCGGGATTTGGTGGTACCGCAATTGCAGAAAATGCAAGCGCCTATCTCAGTTCTCGCCTTTTGGAAGTTTTTGATGTCGTGGGTTGGGACCCACGTGGCACTGGCAATTCCAGCCCAGCTGTGGACTGCATTGATGAATACGACCCGTACTTCGCCATTGACCCCACACCAGCAAACGATGAAGAAAAACAACGGCTCATTGATGTCTCAATACGTTTTGCCGATGAATGTGAAGAGAGCAATACCGAGATTTTGCCTTATATCTCTACAAATAATTCCGCACGTGACATGAATGCAATTCGTGAAGCACTTGGTGAGGAAAAGATCACCTATTTGGGTTTCTCGTATGGCAGCGAACTTGGCGGAACATGGGCGACCATGTTCCCCAACACTGTGCGTGCAGCAGCTCTAGACGGAGCCACTGATCCCGGCGCTGACTATGTGCAGTCCGGCCTCAATCAAGCACAAGGTTTTGAAAATGAGTTTTCAAAGTTTCTAGATCAATGTGCGAAAGATCCCCTGTGTGCGTTCTACAACAACGGCAATCCACGACAAGCATTTATTGAACTGATGGAATCAGTTGATGTGCGTCCCATTCAGGTGTCATCTGATCGTGCCCCTGTCAATCAATCCATTCTGCAAACAGCAGTAGCGATGGCTATGTATTCCTCTTCTATGTGGCCACAACTTGATGATGCACTTGCCTCTGCTCAACTCGGCGATGGTGAAGGAATCTTGGCTCTTTACGACGAGTACTACCGACGAGGAATTGATGGAGAGTACGGCAACGAACTCGAAGCGTTTCTTGCAATCACTTGCCTCGATGATCCAGGCCCACAATCTGTGTCTGAGGCGGATTCCCATACGCCCAAGTTTCAAGAAATTGCACCATTGCTCTATCCAGGTTTTGTTGGCGGCTATATCTGCGTGTTTTGGCCCGCACAAACTGATCGCCGTATAGAAATCACTGGCGAAAATGCCGGACCAATTTTGGTGATTGGAGTAACGGGAGATGCAGCCACTCCACTGGCCAGCACACGAAAAATGGCGGCAGCGCTAGAAGATGGTCGTCTCATAGTTGTTGATGCCAATCGCCACACTGGATATGGCGAAAATGCGTGTGTCACCGATACCACTGATGACTATTTGATTGATCTGCAGATCGATTTCACAGAAAAGCTTTGTTGAGATTCAGTGGCTACGCACTAGGCGTCTGCTACAAATCGATCTAAATCACTTGGCTTACCGGCAAGAAGAATGAGTTCTTCGGATTGCAATACGGTTGTTTGGTCAGCATGCTGAAATTCGCCACCAGGTGGCTTGATGCTCACAATGGTCACACCGTACTTTGCACGGATACCTGTTTCACCAAGAGGTTTCCCCACATAACGAAGTGGAGCCACCATTTCAACAAGTGCAAAATTGTCCTCTACGTGGAAATAGTCAGCCACACGGCGAGCAATACTGCGCGCAGTGCGTTGTCCCATGTCGTGTTCAGGCTGAATCACGCGCTGCACACCTACACGCTCAAGAATTTTTGCATGTTCAAGAGTGAGTGCTTTAGCCCACACGGTGGGAATCTTCAATTCATCAATGAGTGCCAACGTCGCAAGCACGGAAGACTCAATATTGGTGGCAATTGCGACCACAGCACGAGTGAATTGTTCTGCACCAATTTGACGAAGCGCTCTCGCTGATGTTGCATCTGCTTGCACAACATTAGGAAGATCGCCAGACACGCGTTGCACAATTTCTTCGTCGAAATCCACTGCAAGAACTTCGATGCCCTGCTCAATCAATCCTCGAGCAAGAGCCTCACCGAATCGACCAAGGCCCACAATAAGCACTCCGCTTCGGTCTGCGGCATCATGAGTAGCTGGATTAAATGTTGACATGGTGTGTTACCTCTCTAATGCAAACTATCCATAGTTCGTTGTGGATTTGACTCATCGTGTTATCCAATCAATGGACGGTCGGTGGGATACCGATAAAGATTTGGACGTGAACGTAATGTGATGGCCGCTGCCAATGTCACAGGGCCTAGTCGTCCTACGAACATCAGCACGGTGAGGATTACATCGGTGAGTGCGTTGTTTTGGCCTGCAATTCCTACAGATAGGCCCACTGTTGATAACGCCGATACTGCCTCGAAACCACTCTTGCCCAGACTGGAATCTCCAGCCGCCATGATCGCAAGTGTGGCAACAGCAAGAATTCCCACACCCGCTAAAGAAACAGTTAGTGCTTGGCGTTGAATGTCTTCAGGGATTCTTTTTTTGAAGATGTGCACATCTCGATCTCCCCTAACTTCTGCCCACATCACAAAAGCAAGTAACGCAAATGTTGTCACTTTGATTCCGCCAGCGGTAGATGCACTTCCTCCGCCAATCAACATCAATCCAATGGATACAAAGACCGACTCTTCACTCAGCGCATTAATGTCCACAGAATTAAAGCCGGCAGTTCGCGGTTGCACCGACATAAATAAGGCCGAGTGAATACGCGAACTTGATGAAAGAGCACCAAGAGTGTTTTTGTTCGACCATTCAAGTACTGCGAAAGCTACAAAACCAAACAACACAAGAGTGCCCGAGGTAGCGATTGTCAATTTTGCGTGAAGAGACCACGACTTCCAACGTGCACCGTGCACTGTGAAAGCGCGCAGAACCGGAAAGCCAAGTCCGCCCATGATGACAGCAATAGAAATAGCAATACTGATGAACCAGTCGTTCACAAATTGCATCAAGTTGTCGCTATAAAGAGCAAAGCCTGCATTATTCCATGCTGAAATACTGTGAAATACCCCGTGAGAAACTGATGACCATAAGTCGTAGTCATAAGCGAAGTAAAAACGCGTGCTCAGCAACACTGCAAAAACAAGCTCAAAGGAAAGTGTGGTGAGCACTACTCCGCGCACAAGTCCAGAAATTCTTGTGTAAGTGTCGGCACCTACTTCGGCAGCCAATGCTCGTGTGTGAGCCATTCCAATGCGATCAGATACAAGCAAAATGGCAACGCTCACCACAGTCACAATTCCAAGGCCACCAAGTTGGATTAGCCCCATGATCACGGCTTTGCCGAATCCGGTCCATGCAGTTGCGGTATCTACAACGGTGAGACCTGTCACGCATACTGCGCTTGTTGCCGTAAACAGTGCCTCTACAAATGAGATGTCTTGCTGATCTGCGTACGAGAGGGGCAACATCAAAAGTGCAGTCCCCAGTGCGATCAAACTTCCAAATGCAACAGGTAGCACACGAAGAGGGTTCGCAAAAAGCAAACCTTTAACTCGCTGTGTATATCTCATGGCGGAAGAGGCGGGATTTGAACCCGCGGTGGCTGTGACACCACAACTGTTTTCGAGACAGTCCCATTCGGCCGCTCTGGCACCCTTCCGTCAATAAACGCTATCGGGGCAATTCCATAGTCACCAGCCCGTTATTGTGTGTTTCGGTCAGTTAGGGAGGCAGGTATGCCAGCAAAAAGAAGTAACGGCATTGAAACTGCAAAAAAGATTCTTAATGTTGCCATTAAGGAACTTGAAAATTCGGGTCCTTCTCGTTTCAATCTGGATCGCGTCATTGAAAATGCAGAGGTGTCTCGCAGTTCGTTGTACCACCACTACGGGAGCCGCGATGGTCTGATTATTGCTATTGAGTTGAATCGTCTAGAAACAACCTTGACAGCTAGCGATCAAGAGACCCGGCAAATGTTGGGAAGCCTCTCTACACCGCAAGAAGCATGGCTGATCATCGAATTAGGAATTCGATCTGCAGCCTCACACCAACAAAGGATTACGCGCGCACAAAGATTTGCGTCATTTGCAGCATCTGAACACGCTCCAGCGCTTAAAGAATCACTGCAACGCATGCAAGTACGCGCAGCTGAAGAGTTTTCAGAGACTTTGTGCCTCGCACGTGACCAAGGCTTCATCAACCCTGTCGAGCCCATAGAGGGAACGGCTCACTTCATTCAATCATTCCTTCTCGGGCGCATGCTGGTGGACATCATCAACGATGACACCGCTGATGAACAATGGCACCAAGCCGCCATGACTTCTCTTCAGGCGCTTTTGCGACCTCGGATATAACTTCGAATTTTTCTAGCGACGTTGCTGGAAAAACTCTTTCAACAACACTGCTGATTCTTCTGCAAGCAAACCATGTTCTACAGGTGGGTTGTGGCCAAGGCGTGGGTCACTCATCACGTTGTACAAGCTCGCAGTCGCACCTGCTTCAAAATTTGCAGCACCATAGACAAGGCGTCCAATTCGCGATGATTGCGCAGCACCTGCACACATCACACATGGTTCAAGTGTGACGACAAGTGTGCATTCGTCTAAACGCCAGCTACCAAGTTTCTGACTGGCATCGCGTAATGCCAACACTTCAGCATGCGCTGTTGGGTCCTTGGCGAATTCTCGTTCGTTATGGCGACGGGCAATAATCTCGCCGTTGTGCAGCACCACAGCCCCAACTGGCACGTCACCTTGAAGTGCTGCCATTTTTGCTTCATCAAGGGCGACACGCATGGCTTCTTCGTTGGTCATCAGGCAAACATACCTACTCTGGCGGAAGAGGTGGGATTCGAACCCACGGAAGCTTTCACTTCACACGCTTTCCAAGCGTGCCGGTTCGGCCGCTCTCGCACTCTTCCACGCGAGATCATTGCTGAGCTCACGAGGCAGTCAGGTTATCTCGGATGTACGCTGTAACCCTCAGCAATCACGGCTTGATCCGTGGGTGGTGAGGTGGCGGTCGGGTCCTGTGCGACGGTCGCCCGTAAACCAGGTCAGGTCCTGACGGAAGCAGCCTCCACACGGGAACGATCGTGCGCCGCAGGTCGCCTGGCCGTCACTTCACTGCCCACGGGTACAACAAGGTGTGGTGAACCAAGGAGCACATTGTGAACTCAAAAATTGGAATCATTGGCGGATCAATTGCAGCAGTTTTTGTTCTGCTCATTGTCTCAATCGTGGGTTCCTACAACGGCCTCGTCGACCGTGAATCGCGTGTTGATCAAACAGTCGCCGACCTTGAAGTACAGCTACAACGACGCTTTGACCTCATCCCCAATCTGGTCAGTGCTGTTGAAGGTGCACTCGAACAAGAACGCGACATCATCGACAGCGTGACCGAGGCTCGTACTCGTTACACCGGTGCAGGAAGTTCACAAGATCGTCTAGACGCTGCAGCAGATTTGGAAGGCGCACTCTCACGCCTTCTCGTCGTAGTGGAGAACTACCCACAAGTGGCAAGTCTGCAAAATGTTCGAGACTTACAAGTGCAATTAGAAGGCACAGAAAACCGTGTTGCGCAAGCACGTCGAACCTACAACGAGGCGGCAACCGACTACAACCGAAACATTCGCCGTTTTCCACGTGCGATAGTTGCCTCAATTTTTGGTTTTGAAAAAAGAGACCTTTTTGAAGCAAGCGCTGGCGCCGACGAAGCGCCGAGCGTTGACCTCAATCCAGGTGAATAACAAGTGACCATGAAAAACATCCTGCGAATAGCGGCCGCAGGATTGGGTGCAAGCATCCTTTTTCTCTCTGGTTGCTCAACAAACACAGTTTCTTTCCCGGAGTTCTCTGCGCCAGTTGTTGATGTTGTGAACGCTGTTGATGACAACATCGAAATCTCATTATCTGCAGAGCTTGAACAATTTCGCTTAGCAAGCGGACCACAAGTTGCAGTTGCGGTTATTGCAACTACCGGGAATGCATCTATTCAGGATTACTCCATAGATCTAGCACGCACTTGGGGAATTGGTGATGAGCAACGAGATGACGGAGTGCTTGTTCTGATCTCACTAGAAGACCGTGAGCTGCGTATTGAAGTGGGCAGCGGTGTGGAAGGCGACTTGACCGACATTGCAGCAGGTCGCATCATCGATGAGATCATGTTGCCTCTATTGCGTGTTGACGATGTCAACGGTGCAGTAGTGCAAGGTGCACGTGCGGTGATGGCGGTTTGGCGCGGCGAACAATTGCCAGCGCCCACCATGAACAACCCACCCACATCAACCGATGGCACTGGGGCAGATTGGATAGGAATCGTTCTGTTCTTTTTATTTGTGGGTGGATCCATATTGCTTGCAGTCCTTGGACAATTTGCGCGCCACACCACTTGGACCTCCGGCGGCTCTCGCCGTGGATATGGCGGCATCTTTATTCCAGGTGGTTTTGGCGGCTCAGGCGGAGGTTTCAGCGGAGGCGGCTTTGGTGGAGGTTTCGGAGGCGGTTTTAGTGGCGGCGGAGCAGGCGGGAGTTGGTAATGCCGAAGTGGTGGTTAGAACAAAAAACCAAAGTTGCTCACGCGATACATGAGGCAGAAGCAACCTCGGGACATCAAATAGTGGTGCATGTCGGCAACTTAGGAAGGCATCCAGAAAAACGTGCGAACCAACTTGCAGTGAAATGGTCCGGTGCATCGTTGGTGTTCTGTGTAGATCCGCGACATCGTCATTTTGAAATCCGTTGGTCGGATTCCTTGCAACTTGACGGGCATCTCGCCACTCAAGCAGTAACCGAGCCACTTCGAGCACACGATCTTGCCGCCGCAATCACTGCCCTTTCTGCGTTGCTCCCGGTGCAGCAAGAGGGTGTGGAACTGCCAGACATCGTGAACGGCGACGAATAGGGCCAGTAACTCTCCTATAATTATTAGGGTGAATGTAGTTTCTTTAAAGACACCCTTTGTTCGAGTCACCGTGTCAGCCGTTTTGGCGCTGGCGCTACTCGCTCTTCCTATCCCATTGCCTGGCCAAACCGCGTATGCAGCGACAAGACCTGGGCCTATTGCAAGCGGCACTTGGAACCGAGGAAATGTAATCAACTTGATTTTTGGTTACTGGCCATCTTCGACAAACCCACCCCCCCTCACAGCGTTTGATGTGCAAGTCGATGGTGTCGCGAATCCAGTGACAGCAATCGGTTACTTCGGCAGCATTGTTGATCTCACCCTCACTTTCACTGTCTACAGAGGATCGGAAATCAGGGTTTCCTATCGTCCTCCGACAGAAAACAACGACCCCAGTAATGCAGCTCTTCAAGACTCAAATGGAATCGACACAGAAGAATTCCTCAATCTATTAATTAACAATGATGCGGGCCCGAGACCTGTGCAAACCACACCAACACCAATACCAACGGATTCTGGATTGCCGTCATGGGACACCGAACCACTCACAGATTCAGAAACTGATGCATTCACAGAAGGCATCTGGCCATCAGTAATCCCGGGCAACATCATCATCACAAATGAGTTTGGTTTTACTGTCGACAAAAAGAACGGCATCAAACCCAAAATTCGTATGAAGAACTACGCAGGAAAGATCACCAAGATGACTCTTTCTGCAACATACAAAGATGGCAGCAAGACCAAAAAATACAAGTGTGTCTATGCCGATTTTGGTTCAACTAAAAAAGTAAAAACCGCAAAATGGAAATGGTACACACCAAAGAAAGCGTGCATTCTTCCTGCGCCCCTCGTCGATTCAATTCAAAAGGGCACCGCAACACTTAGTGCTAAAGGCAAATGGTCACGCCAGTGGGTCACTAGTGCAAAAAAGACACGTCCGGACAAGACAAAGATTAAAGCCCGCACATTGAGATACACCGTGAAGGGTGTGCCACGCTAAGAATTACTAGCGACCGATCATGGCGCGTTCGGCGCGTCAACAAGCTTTGATCTGAGGTTCGCTTGGGGGTGCTCCTAGAAGCCCCCAGAGAGGCGATTAAGGAATTTAAATAGCACCTATAATTACTAGGTGTTCAAGACCACCAGATTCCGTTCCCAAAAGGCAATCGCCTCCATCTTTTTAGTGACTGGCCTTTTTGCGGTTGCCCTCGCGGTGCCCAACCCAATCACCAACATCCCCGAGGCAAAAGCAGGGGCCAATGACCCACCGATTTTCGGACAACGATACATCCGAGAGGACGGCGACTACATCTACCTGGTGCATTCGAACGGGGTCTACTACCAAAACCAAGTTGATTTGGAGTTTTATAGCAACCTGAGCGGCACCGCACCCGATGTGGCTCGATTTACGGTCATGGTTGGTACATCTCCAAATCCAGTTACATCAATTGTCGTAATCAGGAATTATGTTTTGAAGCTAAGTGTCACCAATCGAATTGCAAAAGATGCGGTTGTCACAATTGCGTACTCAGCAGCCGGCACCACCTCCAAGATTCAAACAATATCTGGGGTCTCAGCAGAAGAGTTTGGAATCCCTGTACCGCTTGCCGTGGCGAACCTTTCCACCCACGTGCAAACCACACCAACACCGACACCAACACCAACACCAACACCAACACCAACGGATTCTGGATTGCCGTCATGGGACACCGAACCACTCACAGATTCAGAAACTGATGCATTCACAGAAGGCATCTGGCCATCAGTAATCCCGGGCAACATCATCATCACAAATGAGTTTGGTTTTACTGTCGACAAAAAGAACGGCATCAAACCCAAAATTCGTATGAAGAACTACGCAGGAAAGATCACCAAGATGACTCTTTCTGCAACATACAAAGATGGCAGCAAGACCAAAAAATACAAGTGTGTCTATGCCGATTTTGGTTCAACTAAAAAAGTAAAAACCGCAAAATGGAAATGGTACACACCAAAGAAAGCGTGCATTCTTCCTGCGCCCCTCGTCGATTCAATTCAAAAGGGCACCGCAACACTTAGTGCTAAAGGCAAATGGTCACGCCAGTGGGTCACTAGTGCAAAAAAGACACGTCCGGACAAGACAAAGATTAAAGCCCGCACATTGAGATACACCGTGAAGGGTGTGCCACGCTAAGAATTACTAGCGACCAATCATGGCGCGTTCGGCGCGTTCCACAAGGTCTGTCATTTCTAATTGTTGAGCAATCGTTGCTAGTTCTTTAGAAGGGCCGCGCCATTCCCAATCGTCGACGTTCCCAATGGGTACATCGTCGTCCACGTCGGTTACCACAGTTGCAATCACTTTGAAGAGGTCTGCCATCTCGCGTTGATCTCGCAATGTTGCTGCCAACTTTGCTGCACCGCGCACAGCAACACCATCAGTGACCCATTGCGCTTCATCATTTGGGATGTCTGCAATGTGTAGATACTTCGCAAGTACCGTTGCTGCGCTTTTTGCACCCCAGCCGGGAAGTCCAGGAAATCCATCGGCAGTGTCACCCACAAGACCTAACCAGTCAGCGATGCTTGCGGGGCCAACACCAAACTTTTCAATAATCTTTGCCTCGTTAATGATGAGATCATTACGACGGTCGTATTGCACCACGCGATTACCGCTCACCATTTGCCCAAGGTCCTTATCTGGCGTGAGCATTTGCACTTGATCCACTCGTGCATCATTGGCAGCGCGGAATGCACCGGCGGCCAAACCATCGTCGGCTTCATATTTCACCATCGGCCACACCGGCACGCCGAGTGCGCGCAATGCATCTTCCATCATGGGCAACTGATGAAGAATCTCTTCTTCCATTCCGTCAGATGTCTTATATCCGTCATACAGGTCGTTACGAAAACTTTCAATCACATGGTCCACAGAGACAGTGACATGCGTGGCGCCGCCAGCAAGTAACTGCAGTGTGGAGGTGACCACGCCCCGAGTCGCAGCCAATGGAGGTGGCGTGGAATGGCGCACTGCTTGACCAAAGTGTTGCCGATACAGCTCGTAGGTTCCGTCGATGAGATGCACAATCATGGTTCTTCAGTATCGCAGACAGGTTGTTGTTGGCCCCACGAGAGATATAGTTGTCCACGCAACTACTTTTAGGAGCTCCGTAATGCCTGCAGTCACCGCCGACACACTCACTCTTCCCCGCTATGAAGCTCCTGGCATCGATGCCCAAGATCGTCCTGTGCGATCACTGACCACCGCACCACAAGGCCTCGAGGGTGAAGGTTTCCCCGTTCGTCGAGCGCTTGCAGGATTACCTAAAGATGTTGTCGACCCATTCATCATGATGGATCAAATGGGTGCTGTTGATTACGCACCATATGAACCACGTGGCACCGACTGGCACCCGCACCGTGGTTTCGAAACAGTGACCTACATCATGGATGGCACGTTCATTCATCAAGACTCTCACGGCGGCGGTGGGGTCATTACCGATGGCGATACGCAATGGATGACTGCAGGCGGTGGAATTCTCCACATTGAAACACCACCCGAAAGCATGGTGATTCAGGGCGGCCTGTTTCATGGATTGCAGATCTGGGTGAATCTTCCCGCACGAAACAAAATGATTCCTCCTGCGTATCAGAACCTTGACTCATATCTCGTCAAACTTTTCACCACACCAGATGCAGGAACACTTATTCGTCTCATCGCAGGCGACCTTGGCGGAGTCACTGGACCTGGTTCCACACACACCCCCATCGTGATTGCGCATGCAACCCTGTCCCCTGGTGCACGCATGGTGTTGCCATGGAATCCGAAATTCAATGCACTTGCACATGGCCTCAAGGGTTCAGGTTTTGCTGGCACAGAACATCTTGCGATGGGTGTTGGTCAAACAGTTGTGTATGGCGCTGGCGACACCATCACTTTGGAGGCCTCATCACATGAACCACTCGATGTGATTCTCATGGGTGGCCAACCTATTGGCGAACCTGTGGAGCAGTACGGGCCATTCGTGATGAATACACGCCAAGAACTACAACAAGCTTTCGATGATTACCAAAGAGGTCGACTTGGCGTGGTGCCACCTAATGGCATTCAACCATTTCGAGGTCGCTAGAAAAAACTTCTTGGCGTGAACTCACTTGTGTGAGTCCACTGTGTGTTCACCGTAGAACTCCTACCAGGGCACCGATCACAAGAAACGGACCAAAGGCAATGAACGTGCGCCTTGATGCACGTCCCACAGCAACTAACGCAATTGCAAAGATGCCGCCCACAAAAAATGCGGCCACCAATGCAATAAAGACTCGCTCTATTGCTAACCATCCAGTGAAGAGACCCAATAGTGGTCCAAGTGACACATCGCCGGCGCCTAGATCACCATGCGAAATGACCTCGAGAATCTTCAAAGCCATCCACATCACCACAGCGCCCAACAACATCTGGCTCACACTGCCTGTGCTGTCACTCACAGCAGCAATGCACAACGCAACCGCACCCCCCAAAGTCGCGATCACAATGGGGCGACGCGGTATGACATGGGTGTCGATGTCTATGAGAAACACACGCAGCAACAACCCAGACCACAAGCCATACGCAACAACAGTGAGGTCGTGGTCAAACTTTTGTGAAAAGGCCCACCACAGTGCTCCACTAGTTATCACAGAAAATGCAGCGGTGATTCCACGTTGTGAAAAATGTGCCTCGCCAAAAGTTGTGTGTTGAAAGCGCAATGCAGCGATGTCGCGTAGAGCTAATCGTTGCGCACGCCAACCAAAGACAAGACCCACAATGGTCCACACGATGTGTTTCATGTGGAGTGTCTAACGACAAAAATGAGAATTATCCAAGCACCTCATAAATGAGGTGAATTGCTACTCCTGAACGAGTTCGATCAAGGTTCCGAAACTGCCCTTGGGATGAATAAAGGCAACAGTGGTGCCTCGTGAACCCGGACGTGGTGCCTTGTCGATGGGAATTGCGCCAGCAGCAATCATTGATGCAAGGGCTTCAGCGCAGTTATCTACGCGATAACCAATGTGATGAAGGCCTTCGCCACGCTTCTCAATGGACTTTGCAACCGGCGAGTCCGGTGATGTGGGTGTCAGCAACTGCACATAGCTTTCTGCCACCTTCATCAACACTTCTTCCACACCATCTGATTCCACAACTTCGCGGTGGTCCACAGTGGCACCAAATGCTTTTTCGTAATAGGCAACTGCGGCTTCAAGGTCGCGCACGGCGATTGCTACGTGATCAATCTCAGTAAGAATCATTTCTTTTCCTTCTTAATAACTGTTAACGACGGAACCAGTTGACTTTGTCGCCAACTTTTGCTCGCAACTCATGGTCATCTACGCCAAGGCCTTCTTCAGGTGAAAGACACAACACACCAAGTTTTCCTTCGTGCATGTTGTTGTGTACCTGGTACGAAGCCTCGCCCACTTCTTCCAAAGTAAACACCTGTGACATCACGGGGTGAATCATTCCTTTTTGGAGGAGGCGGTTTGCTTCATAGGACTCTTTGTAGTTCGCAAAGTGTGAACCTACGAGCTTCTTCAAGCGCATCCAGAAGTGACGGTTGTCGAACTCCATCATGAAACCGCTGGTGGCTGCACAAGTCACAACCGTTCCACCTTTTTTCACCACGTAAATAGAAGCAGCAAATGTGCTGCGACCAGGATGTTCAAACACGATGTCTGGATCTTCGCCAACGAGTGCACGAATGTCTGAACCTAAACGGCGCCATTCTTTTTCATCGTGTGAGCCATCATCTTTGAAAAACTTGTAGTTGGCTTTCTTGCGGTTGATAACAAACTCACAACCCATCTCGCGAAGAATTTCTTCCTTTTCTTCAGATGACACCACACCGATGGGAATTCCACCACCGTTCAATACGTACTGCACTGCATATGCGCCAATACCGCCCGATGCTCCCCAGATGAGAACGACATCGCCTTGTTTCATGTTTGCACCGTTTGGTGAAACCAACATGCGGTAACTCGTGGAGTTACACAATGCGTTCACTGCTGCTTCTTCCCATGTGAGATGCGCAGGTTTTGGCATCAACTGGTTTGCCTTCACCACTGCAAGATCAGCTAAGCCACCAAAGTTGGTTTCATAACCCCAGATGCGCTGGTTAGAACCCATCATCGAGTCGCTGTGTGATGAAGGATCTTGATCGTCTACATGATTGCAATGCACTGTGATCTTGTCGCCAGGCTTCCAGTTACGCACTGCACTACCTACACGCAACACCACACCAGATGCATCAGAACCCACTACGTGGTAATCCAAGTCGTGGCGCTTTGCCCATGAACTCTCGCGACCAAGTCGAGCGAGTGCACCAAAGGTGCTGATCGGTTCAAAGATTGACGTCCACACAGTGTTGAAGTTGATGGACGATGCCATCACAGCAATCACTACTTCATCGGGAGCAATCTCTGGAATGGGAACTTGGCCAATATGGATGCTCTTGCGAGGATCCTTATCTTGGCTGGCAACGCCGTCCCACATGTGTTCATCTTCTTTGCGAACAAAGGCTGCTCTGTAGGTGTCGGGGAGGGGGATGGCGGCAAGTTCTTCACCTGACGCACCATTCATGATGGCTTGGAGGATTTTTTCCATTCTTTGACGATAGCGAGATTCGGCCAATCATCTCCTAACCTGTTTTCAACAAGTGCACCTCAGGGGTGCCTATTTATTTGGAGGCAAAAATGGCCGGTTCATACATCGTTGCAGGAGCCCGAACCCCTATTGGCAAGATGAGTGGCGCACTGTCGTCATTTAGCGCAGCCGACCTTGGCGGATTCGCAATTAAGGCCGCCCTCGAGCGCGCCGGCGTAAAACCTGAAGAAGTTGAGCACGTGATTATGGGCCAGGTTCTCATGGCAGGACAAGGCCAAGTTCCTTCTCGCCAAGCTGCCTCAAAGGCCGGCATTCCGATGAATGTTCCTTCCATCAACATCAACAAAGTGTGTCTGTCTGGATTGAACTCCATTTACTTGGCCGACCAAATGATCGCCTCAGGCGAGGCAGACATTGTTGTTGCAGGCGGCATGGAGTCGATGACCAATGCTCCCTACCTTGCACAAGGTGCACGTGGTGGCTTCCGATACGGCAACACAGAGTTGCAAGATGCAATTGTGCGTGACGGTTTGTGGTGTGCATTCGATGCATGCCTCATGGGTCTTGGCACAGAGCGTTACACATCTGGTGGCATTAGCCGTCAAGAACAAGATGACTTGGCAATGAAGAGCAACCAACGAGCAGCCGCAGCAATTGCTGCAGGCAAGTTGTCGGCTGAAATTGTTGAAGTAGCAGTTCCGCAGCGCAAGGGCGACCCCGTCATGGTGAAAGATGACGAAGGTGTTCGCGCCGATACAACAATGGACTCTCTTGGTGGATTGAAGCCAGCCTTCGATAAAGAAGGAACAATCACTGCTGCAAACGCAAGCCAGATTTCCGATGGTGGATCAGCAGTTGTGTTGATGTCCAAGAAAGCTGCTGAAGCACGCGGAGTAAAGCCACTCGGTGAAGTGGTCTCCTATGGAATGGTCGCTGGCCCAGACAATGCATCGTTGCTTCATCAGCCAAGCCGCTCCATTCTCAAAGCCCTCGATCGTGTGGGGATGAAGACGAGCGATGTTGATTTGTTTGAATTGAACGAAGCATTCGCTGCAGTGGGTATTGCGTCCATGCGTGAATTGGGAATTTCTGACGACATTGTCAATGTCAATGGCGGAGCAATTGCATTGGGACACCCCATTGGCATGAGCGGTAACCGACTCGCACTCACCATCTTGCACGAATTGCATCGTCGTGGTGGCGGTGTAGGTGCTGCAGCATTGTGTGGCGGTGGCGGACAAGGTGACGCCATCATCGTGCGCACTGTCTAAGACACAGATGTCTCAAAGGCCACTCAACGTAGCGATTCGGTTCGCACGTTGGGTGGCCTTTGCTGTTGTAATCGGTCTTGCATCGGGAGTTCTTTCTGCTTCTTTTATTGGTGCATTGAATTGGGCCACAACTACTCGATCCTCACATGATGGATTGCTTTTCCTGTTACCACTTGCAGGACTTCTCGTCGGTGCCGCGTACCACTACGGCGGCAAAGGGCTAGAGAGAGGAAGCAACCTTGTCATTGAACAAATTCATGGTCAATCTGAATGGATTCCTTTTCGTCTCACTCCATTAATTTTTGGTGCAAGCGTGATCTCTCATGTTGCGGGAGCCTCCGTAGGTAGAGAAGGTGCTGCAATTCAATTAGCAGCCGGCGTCACAGATCCACTGAGTAAAAAACTTGGCCTACCTCCAATGGAACGTTCCATCATGTTGGTCACCGCAATAGCAGGCGCGTTTGGTTCAGTTTTTGGTGTGCCCGTAGCGGGCGCAATCTTTGCTTTGGAAGTACAACGTGTGGGACGCGTGCGTTACGAAGCACTTGTACCAGCATTTGTTGCAAGTTTTCTTGGTGATGCAGTAGTACACGGCATCGGTATTGAACACACATATTTCCCATCCATGACATCTAGTGATCTCAATGTTTCTGCTGCATGGAAGCTTGTGTTGTTCGGATCTGTAGCGGGCATCTTGGCATGGGCATTCATCACGGTCACACATTTCATTCGTCGCACATCGGGCCGCTTTATTGCGTGGTATCCCGCTCGCCCATTAATTGGCGGAGTCATACTTGTCATAGTCATTGCTGCATTTGGCTGGCGTGACTATTCGGGGCTTTCCATACCACTCGCACTTGAAGCAATGAATGGTTCAGCTGCGGGTCAATGGGGTACAAAGTTTGCTCTCACATCGCTTTCTATTGGTATGGGTTTTGTCGGTGGTGAATTCATTCCATTGTTTGTGATTGGTGCACTTGCGGGAGCAAGCTTTGCAAGTATCACCGGTGCCAACATCGCGGTGTTTGCTCTCATTGGTTCAGTAGCAGTACTTGCAGGTGCCACTAACACCCCACTTGCGTGCACAGTGTTGGGTTTAGAACTTTTTGGTGGGCAAGGGCTGGCATGGTTTGCCATTGCTTGTGTAGTTGCCTATGCCACAAGTGGTAAGGGCAGCATCTATCACGCTCACGTTGTTCGCATTCCCAAAACGGGAACGCACACCGCTACTTAGGGATCAAGTCTGCGGCGATTACCAAAAGCTCGCCCCAATGTGATTTCGTCAGCAAATTCAATATCGCCACCCACGGGAAGTCCACTTGCCAACCGTGTGACAGTGACACCCAATGGATCTAACAGGCGCACCAAATACATTGCCGTCACATCACCTTCGGTGTTATTGCTTGTACACACCACCACTTCTGAGATGTTCTCTGGCTTGATGCGCGCAATAAGTTCTCGCACCTTCAAATTCTCTGGATTCACTCCTTGGAGAGGGTCGATAAGACCCAACAACACGTGATAGCGCCCGCGGAATTCACCCGTGCGTTCCAACGCTGCAATATCTCTGGAATCCTCCACAACACAGACAATTGATGAATCGCGTTTTGCATCATTACAAATTGCACACAATTGGGCATCTGCAAGATTGAAGCAGCGTTCGCAAAAACGCACTTTTTGTTTGGCTTCAATAATTGCTCGCGCAAGACGCGCAACATCTTCATCGTCAGACTTAATGAGATGAAGTGCTAAACGTTGAGCACTTCGCGGCCCAATGCCTGGCAGTCGTCCTAGTTCATCAATGAGTATTTGAACTGGTGGTGTGTACGGGGAAGCCACAAGCCACTACTTCTTCGGTGATGAGTCGTCGTCTACTAACGAGCCATCAGGGAATGAATCCAATAAAGCCTCAAGCATGGGATCGGCTGCATCTTGCACAGCTACTGTCTCGGCCATGTCGATAGCTGCGTAAGGATCTTCAGCAACAACCTTGTCGATGGTCTTAGGTGTGTTGTCTATCTGAGGACGCTCGATGCCGCCAGTGGGATCTGCTTGGGTGAAGTTCACCACGCACGTCACCGAACACATCTCTTTCACTGCAGTAACCACCGCACTCGATTGATCTTGTGCACGCTTGACGGGAGTGTTGGCCGGCAACTTAATGGTCAAAACTTTGCCGTCAAAAGACTCCACGATTGCAGGCTTAAAGATTGCCTTTGCAATCCCCTTCATGGATTCGGTGATTTGTGGCCACATCTGCACTGGATCTCCACCAGAGGCCGCCGCGGGAGCAGAAGCCGGCTCGTTCACCGGGCTTGGTTCTGGTGTGATGGGCGCAACTTGTTCTGGTTGTGGTGTTGGCGAAGACGGATCTGCGGTGGGCTTGGGAATGGGACCTGTTCCCCCAGTGGCAACACGCCCACCAATTTTTGCTCGCCCTGTTGAGGGGTTTACCGGCGGTGGCGGCAATGCTGCAGCCACACCTTGTTCTTTCAACTTCTTTACAGCTTCTTCAAGTTGCGCAATGCGCGCAAGAAGGTTTTCGTTGCTGTCATCAAACGATGGTGAAGAAAGTTGCACAACAGCAACTTCAAGAAGAAGACGCGAATCGGGTGCGTGACGCATCTCCACCATTGTGGTTCCCAATGTCTCCATCACGCGCACAATTCTTTGTGCTCCAAGTGCACGTGCGTACTTCGAGAGTTCTTCCACACGTGCCGCAGGAAGCATCACAAGCTCAGGCGACATCATCGACAAGAAACAATCCCGCATCACGCGCACAACATCTTGTGCATACGTGTGCGCATCACGACCCTGTTGCATGGCACGCGCAACAGCAGCTAATGCTGCCCCATGATCTTTATCAATGATTGCCTGAACAATCTCTTCGGTGTACACGGCATCTTCGGGCTCTCCGCCACCGGCTGCAACTAATTCAAGTGCGGACAAAGTATCGCGCGCACTACCTCCACCTTGACGAAGCACCATCGCAATGTCGTCATCATCAACTTCAAGTTCTGCCGATGTGGCAACAAATCGGACGTACTTTTCCAATTCATCCATGGGAAGAAGATGAAACTGCAAATGCTGTACACGGCTACGAATGGTTTCAGAAACTTTTTGAGGATCTGTTGTGGCAAGAACAAACACCACTTGTTCAGGTGGTTCTTCCAAAGTTTTTAACAAGGCTGCTTCTGCGGCGCGGGTCAACATATGCACTTCGTCAAGAATGAACACTCGATGGCGCCCTGGGCTCGTGAGCGCAGCTGCATCAATAATGTCGCGGATTTCTTGAACCCCGTTATGACTCGCTGCGTCTAACTCCAACACGTCATAGCTGGTGCCCAATTCGACTGATTTACAGGAATCACACACACAGCACGGTTCCCCATCCACGGGATTTTCACAATTTAAAACCTTGGCCAAAATACGAGCAGTGGTGGTCTTGCCGGTACCTCGTGGGCCTGAAAACAAATAGGCCTGACCCTCGCGCTGATGCACCACCGCATTACGCAAAGCGCGCACCACATGGTCTTGGCCATACAGCTCAGAAAACTTGCGAGGCCGAAAACGTCGGTAGAGGGACTGTGTTGCCATTGATGTGACCCTACCAATGCGGTGCACCGAGGGTCTGAGTGTGCCATCGTTGTTCTCTATA
Organism: Ilumatobacteraceae bacterium; assembly: GCA_044239355.1. GTDB lineage: Bacteria > Actinomycetota > Acidimicrobiia > Acidimicrobiales > Ilumatobacteraceae > UBA2093. The sequence continues at coordinate 14,499 of JBIIBO010000010.1, read as the reverse complement.
AACCGGTGCCCAATGGCTACCGTTATGAAGTAATCATGCGTCGTTTTCTCTCTTTCCTCCTCGTGTTCCTAGGTGCAATTGCACTAGGTGCCGGTACGGCCCGCGCCGAAGGGGATAACTCCATCAGCACCTCATCGCCAGCGGCCGGCGAAGTTATTGCCCTGGCACCCACCCAGATCCAACTGCGCTTTTCGTTGCCAGTGGGCGGAGCAGATGCAGTGGCTCAGATGGGACTGGTACTCACCTGCGAGAGCCGCATCATCAACCTGGGGTCTCCACAACTTGGCGCCGATGGAGTGACCGTGTCGGCAGCGCTCACCCAGATTCTTGAAAATGGTGACTGTCGCGTGGAGTGGTCACTGCCCGATGGCAGCAGTGGTTCTTTTACTTTCGTGTCGAATGCACAAACGACCACCACTGCGCCTGCTGAACCGGGGACAACCAACCCCACTGTGCCCGCAGTGCCCGGCCAAGAAGGAGAAACTGAAGAGCTTCGTTTGGGTGGACCACTGGGTCTCATGAAATGGCTGGCGTTCTTTTTCGTCAGCGCACTTGTAGGTGGATTGATTTTCATCAAAATTGCATGGCCAGAAGGCGTGGAATACGGAATCACCGAGCGCTACTTCCGCATCATCTCCATTGCCTCAATTGTCACGCTGGCGGGACAACTCATTGTGTACAGCGCCCAACAATCTGGCGGAACTATTGGCGGTTCCATTTCACCCACTTCATGGGGATCTGCTGGAGAGACAAATGAGGGGCGCGCACTACTTCTTCGACTTGTCGCAGTGTGCGGACTGACTTTTTTCGCATGGATCACAGAGCGAATATTCCATGAAGCCACAATTGTTCTCAGCACCGCACTGCTTGCCTTCACCATTTTGACGTTTGGATTTGATCGCGCGACAGGCCGCGCTGTCATTCTTGGCATTGCTATTGCAGTTATTCACATGGGATTAGTCGCACTTTGGGTCGGCACTATCTCGCTGGTGTGGCGTGTCATCTTGCATGGGCCAGGTGATGTAGACCTCGTTCGCGCATTGCGTGGTTGGTATCGCATTGCAACACCAGTCAGCATTGGCATCATCATCACCGGTGCAATCCAAGTGTGGCGTATTGATGGCATCAGCTTGATTAACAGTGGCCATGGTCGAGTCGTATTACTGAAGACTGCACTTGTTGTTGCGATGCTTTTTGTCAACGCAGCAGTGCGGCAGTTTGTTCTGGTGGGCATGCGTCGGGCCCAGTCGCTGAATCAAAAAGTTGTCTACAGATTGAAGCGACCCGTAGGTGTGGAACTATCACTGAGCATTGTGGTGTTAGCTGCATCCACATGGTTGTTGTCCATGAGGCCTCCCTATATTTTGTTGCCAGATGAAGGTCCGCGCGTGGAATACGCAATTGTGCAAGACCTCGAAGGTCCCGACAAATTTAGAGTGCGCCTTTCCATCACGCCGGGCAACGTGGGCGAGAACAAAGTGTTAGTGGAACTCTTTGGACCATCGCGCATTCAGAACTTCGTCGTCACCTTCACCCCTGAGAATCCCAATTTCTCGGGATACACACTTAATGTGCCACTCACTCGACCTGGTGCGGCTCTCATTACTGAAGATATGGGAATGCGCTTCTTGGCCCCAGGGCTTTGGAATGTCTCCGTTACGGGAGTCACCACCATTGGCGAACTTGAACCGCTCACTACGCAATTCATCATCGCTGACGGCACCACCGTGACCACAGTGCCCAAACAAGGTCTCAACACGGTGACCACCTCGGTGCCCCCTGCAACCACAACTGTGCCATCTGCAACCACCACGGCCCCCGGGGCAACAATTGCCCCCACAAGCACCACAAATCCAGCCTCTGCAAGCACCACCACCACAGCACCACCCAGCGGCAACTGAACCAATGGGCGCTTGACCCCCTGTCGGCACTAGCGTTTCATGCGTGACTGATACCGCCGGTGCCTCCATGCAGGACAAAATCAACGACCTCCACCAACGACAGGAACAAGCCCGCAATGCCGGCAGCCCACGATCGGTCGAGCGTCATCAAGCAAAAGGAAAACTGCTCGCCAGGGAGCGCATCGAGTACTTGTGCGACCCAGGCTCATTTCATGAACTCGACATGTTGGCGCGCCACCGCGCCCAAGCTGCAGGTCTCGAAGAGCGCCCTTACACCGACGGTGTGATCACCGGTTGGGGAACCATCGAGGGCCGCAAGGTGTTTTTGTTCTCACAAGACTTCACTGTGTTTGGTGGAGCACTTGGTGAAGTGTTCGCAGAGAAAATTCACAAGCTGATGGATCTCGCACTCAAAGTGGGTGCACCAGTAGTTGGACTCAACGATGGTGCAGGCGCACGTATTCAAGAAGGCGTCGTGTCACTTGCTTCCTACGGCGGAATCTTTTACCGCAACGTTCAATCCTCTGGTGTTATTCCGCAGATCTCTGTGATCTTGGGACCATGTGCAGGCGGCGCTGTGTATTCACCCGCAATGACAGACTTCATCTTCATGGTGCGCGAATCCAGCCACATGTTCATCACTGGACCTGACGTGGTGAAAACCGTAACTGGCGAAGATGTGACATTGGAAGAACTCGGTGGCGCGATGAGCCATGCTTCTAAGAGCGGTGTAGCAACGTTTGTTGCCGCAGATGAAAAAGCATGTCTCGATGATGTGCGTTTCTTGTTGTCGTTCCTTCCACAAAATAATTTGGAAGAAGCACCGTCTGAAGAACCCACCGATGACCCTGATCGTTCATGTGACATGTTGCGGGACATTTTGCCTGTCTCGCCAAACCAGCCATACGACATGAAGAAGGTCATTCGTGAAGTTGCCGACAATGGCGAATACTTCGAATACTTCCAGCACTGGGCAACAAGCATCACATGTGGTTTTGCTCGTCTTGACGGCATGACTGTGGGAATTGTGGGCAACCAGCCCATGGCATTTGCAGGTGTTCTCGATATTGAATCCAGCGAAAAAGCTGCGCGCTTTGTCCGCACATGTGATGCATTCAATATTCCACTTGTCACTTTTGTGGACGTTCCTGGATTCCTTCCTGGTGTCAACCAAGAACACGAAGGCATCATCCGTCACGGAGCAAAACTTCTGTATGCATTCTGTGAAGCCACAGTGCCACGCATCCAAATCATCACCCGCAAGGCCTATGGCGGCGCATACGTGGTGATGAACTCAAAATCAATTGGTGCGGACTTGGCTTATGCATGGCCGACAGCTGAACTTGCAGTGATGGGCCCACAAGGCGCCGTAGAAATTGTGTACAAGCGCGAGCTGCAACAAGCAGCAGATCCTGCTGCACGTCGCAGTGAACTTGTCACCGAATACACCGAGAAGTATGCGAACCCCTATGCAGCAGCAGAGCGTGGTTATGTAGACGATGTGATTGATCCTGCAGAAACACGACGCAAAGTGATTTCCGGTTTGCGCATGTTGCGTACCAAGCGTGAAGAGTTGCCACGTCGCAAGCACGGCAACATGCCGTTGTAGGCGGAAAAGTAATGAACGAATCACACAACTGGCCAGCACCAGACCCCATCCAGGCAGGGGCCACACAATCTTCATGGTCTGCTGCCGACATGAGTCAAGAACAACTTGCATCATTTGGTCAGCGTCTGATCGGGCGCATTCTTGATTCACTCAATGTGTTTGTGCTGTACCTCGGCTACGTGATGTTGACTGCGTTGTTCTTAACTGGCATTGACGCGGGCGAAGATGATCCCATTGCGCAAGTTTTGGCCGGCTTAGGCGTCTTTGCATTTGTGATGTTGCAGATCTTTTGGGAAGGTAAAGGCGGAACACCATTTCGCCGCGGCTACGGCGCAGTGATTGTTGATATGAACACTGGTCAACCCATTGGCATGCCACGTGCGTTTCTGCGCATCTTTGTCGCCAACATTTCATTGGTGGCTTTTGGTCTTGGTTTCTTGTGGATGTTGTGGGATCCCAAAAAACAAACATGGCACGATAAAGCCGCACGCACTTTGGTGGTGAAGCGATGAGTTTTGATGTCGCATCCATTTCTCCAGTTCCCACCGAAGAAGAAGCTGCGGCAATTGCTGCCGCTGTCACCATGATGTGGCCTCAGCCCGTCGTGGCAACCACCGACAAAAAGTCTTATAACTACTGGCGCTTTAGTGGACGTTGGTGGGCCAACGATGCCATCTCGCGCCGCGGCCGCCCTGGTGCCTAGACATGTCCAGTAAGGGCACTGAACTCACCACAGTTGCAGACGACCTTGCAGTATTTCATCATGGCGAACATGTCATTCGTCATGAAAACCTAGAGCCGCACACCTTCTACACCGAACACGGCATCGACTTTCACACACTTGCCAGGCCCAGCGGAAAACTTCTCTCGCGTATTGCCACGGTGAACGACGTGCATTACGGCGAAACCGAATGCGGGCGCATCGATGATCTCACTGACGGACCTATTCAACGCACCGCACCTGGCGAAGAACCACACCCGGTAGTAATGAACGCTGGCGCCATTCACGAAATGCGCGCACTGAATCCCGATGTTGTCATCGTCAAAGGTGATCTCACTCAAGATGGCACAGATGAAGAGTTCGCGGCATTTCGTCACCACTACGGTTCCGCATTTGGTGACTCACTTGTTGTGGCACGCGGCAATCATGATGCGTACCGAGGTCAAAATGAATTCACTGGTGACTCATGGATCACCGTTCCTGGTCTTGCAGTTGCGTTGTTAGACACCACCATTCCTACTGAGACAACCGGGCGTATTGATCCTGAACAATTCGACTGGCTCGATGCTCAACTCAGCGCGGCAACGACTCCTGTGATTGTGATGGGACATCACCAGCAATGGATTGAAGGCGCCCGTAGCGATACCTATTTCGGATTGCATCCAGATTCCAGTGAAGAACTTGATCGCCTTGTGGTGCGTCATCACAACGTCATTGCCTATACCGCGGGCCACACACATCGTCACCGCATCCGTTCTATGGCATTGTCGGGTGTTCCCAGTGTGGAAATCGGATGCGTAAAAGATTTCCCCGGTACATGGGCCGAATACCGCGTCTATGAAGGTGGCGTCATGCAAATTGTGCATCGCATCTCTACACCCGAAGCGCTTTCGTGGAGCGAGCGCTGCCGCCATCTCTATTCAGATTTCGGTATTGATTACGAAACATACGCCATGGGCTCTCTAGAAGAGCGCTGTCTGGTGTTCCCGCAGCGATGACAACACCAGCACTAGCCGGACTTCGCGTCATTGATATCTCCACTGTGTTGGCCGGGCCCAACTGTGCGCGTTATCTCGCAGACTTTGGTGCAGATGTCATCAAGGTAGAACGACCAGGCGGCGGTGACAGTTTGCGCAACATGGGGTGGCGTGATCCCGCCGATGGAACAGGTTTGTGGTGGCGACTGGTGAATCGCAACAAGCGCACCATTGCACTTGATTTAAAAGACCCTAAAGATCGTGAAGTGTTTTTCACACTGATTGACGACGCCGATGTGCTCGTGGAGAATTTTCGCCCCGGCACATTAGAAAGACTTGGTCTTGGCCCCGACGTTCTTCACGCACGTCGACCTGCACTGGTCATCACACGTGTGAGCGGGTTTGGACAAACAGGTCCCTATGCGCATCGCCCAGGGTTTGCCACCATTGCAGAGGCGATGTCGGGTTTGGCATCTGTGACAGGCATGCCCGGTGGTGATCCGATGTTGCCGCCCATTGCATTGACTGATGAAGTCACTGGTCTTGTTGCAGCCTTTGCCACCATGGTTGCTTTGTGGTCAGAGCAAGGACAAGTAGTTGATGTGTCCTTGCTCGAGAGCATGTTCCACATCATGGGTCCACTGATCACTGTGTGGCTCACGCGACAAGAAATGCAAGAACGCATGGGGTCACTTATCCCCTACACCGTGCCGCGTGGTGTGTACCGCTGTGCAGATGGCAAGTTCGTGGCGATGTCTACTTCTAGTGATTCCATTGCTGCCCGCGTAGTTGCGTTGTTAGGTCTTGATTCTGATGAGCGCTTCGCCACATTTGCAGGACGCGTAGAAAACCGAGAGACCATTGATGCAGCCACAGAGAACTGGTTTGCGGAACACACCCAACAAGATGCACTGCGCATCTTTGAAGAAATTGAAGCAGCCGCTGGGCCTGTTCTTGATATGCGCGATATTGCACAAGACCCGCACTATGCCGCACGCCAAGCAATCGTCAATGTTGAAGGCACGCCCATGCAGGCCTTAATCGCACAGCTTTCTCAGACCCCTGGCGCAATTAAATGGCGCGGGCGTGGGTTTGATGAAGATGGCGACCATATTCGTCAACACGGCTGGGAATAGTCCTCATTCATTGGTGCTGTGAGAGTTCGGTGACGAATCCTCACTTCTTCACAAGTACTGTTCAATTACTGCTGAGGGGGCATCATGTCATCTACTACGTCTGAACCAAGAATGTCGCGCGCATACAAAGTTCTCAGTTTGACTGCTGCGGCAACATTTCTCGTCTCACTCGACGTATCTATTGTTGTTGTTGCAAAAAGAACCATTGAAGAAGATCTCGGTGGCGGAAGCATTCTGACCTGGGTATTTTCTGCATATGCAATTGCATATGCAGCAGGCTTGCTCACTGCAGGTCGCTTCGCAGATGTGTTCGGGCGAAAGAAATCTTTTCTTCGCGGATTACTTCTCTTTAGCATTGGTTCGTTGTTGTGCGGCATTGCACCCAATGCAATTCTCTTAGTTGTAGCCCGCATCATTCAGGCTCTTGGTGGAGCACTTCTCACTCCTGCATCTATTGCATTAGTACTTCCTGAATTTCCTGTAGAAAAGCGCACCCAAGCAATTGCAATCTGGGGTGCCACCGGTGGCCTGGCTGCAGCACTTGGGCCCTCTGTGGGTGGATTACTTGTCGACAGTCTCGGCTGGCGCTCTTTGTTCTTCATCAACATCCCCATTACTGCGTTCACCATTTTTCTTGGTCGCAGAATTCTTCATGAATCGAAAGATCCCAATGCACAACGCAAGGTGGACTACCCCAGTGCTGTGTATGGCTTCACTGGTGTTGCACTCGTTGTCTTGGGTATCTCACAAAGTGAAGTGTGGGGCTGGGCAGATACAGGAACACTTGGTTCCATTGCAGTAGGTCTTGCACTTGTTGCGTTGTTTGTGCAGCGCTGCAGTGTTGTAGATAACCCGCTGTTGGATCTCAAACTGTTCAAACTTCCTTTTGTGGTGGCAGCCAACATTGCAGGGTTGCTATTCAGCGCCGGCTTTATTGGTATGTGGCTGCTCAATACCTTCTGGTTGCAAGCAGTGTGGGGTTACACCGTCACGGGTTCTGGAGTGGCCACTATGCCTGGGCCTGCTACTGCTGCATTCATTGCCCCATTTGCGGGAAAATACGCCTCGCGATTCGGCCACGCACGCGTGTTGCTGGTGGGATCCATTTTCCTTGGTTGTGGAACCCTTGGACTCACATTGAATCTTCCCGTCGCTCCCGACTATTGGGGCAGTTACTTCCCATGGATGATTCTCACCGGATGTGGTGTGGGGCTCTCAATTTCTACATTGTCCAGCTCGGCAACGGTGTTCCTCAAACCCACACAACTTGCTATGGGTTCTGCGCTCAACACAACGGGGCGTCAAATTGGCACGGCATTAGGAGCAGCGTTGTCGCTTGCAATTGCGGCACCCGCATTGGCACGTATTGAACAATGGCGTGCCACTGGCGCAGCAGTTGATGGCAACGCAATCAACGAGATTCACACGGCGTGGAATATGAATGCCGGAATTTATTTCCTTGCGGGCATCATCATGATCATCATCTTCCGCGCGCCCACTGAAGCCCAGATGGATGATGCGCGCGCAGCGGTTGCGTTCGAAGACTAAAGAAGACCTACCGGGCAACTCACGCCCGTGCCACCAATACCGCAATACCCATTGGGATTCTTCCCAAGGTATTGCTGGTGATACGGCTCTGCATAGAAGTAATTTCCCAGAGGAGCAATTTCCGTAGTGATCTCTGTATAGCCCGCACGTTGCAGTTCTTTTTCATATGCATCACGTGAAGTTTGCGCTGCGGTGTGCTGTGCTTCATCTATGTAATAGATACTGCTGCGATATTGCGTGCCGATGTCGTTTCCTTGACGCATGCCCTGGGTGGGATCATGATTTTCCCAAAACACTTGCAACATCTTTTCCAGCGACGTCGCAGTTGTATCGAAAGCCACCAACACAACTTCAGTGTGTGCAGTAAGACCAGAACACACTTCTTCATAGGTGGGGTTTGGTGTGTAGCCACCGGCATAACCCACAGCTGTGGAGTACACGCCTTCTGCTTGCCAAAACTTGCGCTCTGCTCCCCAGAAACAGCCCATACCCACTACCAAGGTGGCCACGTTGTCGGGCCATGGGCCCACCAAAGGAACACCCAACTCAAAGTGAGTCTCAGGTATTGGCATTGTCTGATCTGTACGACCAGGCAAGGCCTGGTCTGGAGTAATCAACTCTGGAGCTTTACGTCCGAACATCCCTTCATGTTACGCACTCCCTAGTAATTACGGCAGAACTATCTCGCCCGTCACAACCGTGTTGTTAGAGAACTGGAGCCCGCTGAAGAGAAGTCGATTTTGACTTGCCGAATATGCAAGTGAATAAATTTCCACTTCATTTTCTGCATCAAGAACAATCGTCTCTGAGTTTGCAGCGGGGTCAAAAATTGTCAGCACATTTCGCCCGGCCTCATTAGTACCAGCAACAACAATCTTTGAGCCCACCATCATCGCCGAAGTCACAGCCTTGACCACTGTTGGGACGACCTGAACTGTTGGAAAATATTGCATCAGGATGCTGCTTTGTCCTCTACTTCCACTTACAGCAAAAGTGGATCCCGAGGAAGACGAGAAGATAGTTGTTACATATGCCCCACTTGTGCCACAAAATCCATACATTGACTGAAGAGATCCTGAACACATACTCCACGAATCAAAATATTGACCAGCAGGAGTTGCACCCATGTTTCCAGCTATCCAGTATTTTGACTCAACAGTTCCTGCTGAGTGCACATACCTCCGTACTCCGAAGTTATTGTTTCCCCAGAGTCCAAAGTAAATGTTGCCGTCTGGAAACCTTTGCATAAAGGTTGCACTGGCACCTGTTACCAAGGTTGATAGAGAATTCGCAGGGGTCAACTTTCTTACCCAAGATGTGCTGTTTGCTGTTGTAGTTCCACTAAGTAAAACTGTTCCATCAGACAGAACTTCAAAGCTGTTGACCGTCACATTGTCATTGATGAGGTCAGTCGCCTGTCCACTTGCATAACGTCGCAAGACTGCTCTTCCATTGCTATTGCCCACAAAATACAACCGACCGCTGGCGTCAAATTGAATCGGTCTGTCAAATCCCCATGAAATACTTGTCAAGGAATCATCAATACAAGTGGGAATACCGGTCTGTTGATTCACTTCCGCGAGCAAACAATTGGGCCCATTCGCCACAAGCGGTGTTGGTGAATTGAAAAGCACATAGAACTTCCCATCAGGACCAACATGGAATTGAGAAATAGTTGCAGTACCCGTCGCCAGTGCATCAAATGAATCACCTGTTGTTGATACCGCATAAAGACCGCTTCCTGAGTTCGGATTCGTATCGGTCTGAGCTAACCCAATAATTGAGCTCACACGGAATGTGATATTTCCTGAAGCAGTAAACCTTCTCACTCCCATACTCATCACGACTGGCGCAGAGAGTGCTTGAAACTTGGAGAACTTCGTTGCTTGGGTCTTCAGTAAACGAGAGAGGGAGCGATTCGTTGAAAGAGTTGGAGTTGTGGATCGCGGAGGTGCCGTAGTTCCTGGCGTTGTAATGCCTGGTGCAGCGGACTGCAATGACCAACTGTTACCAGAAGTAGCTCGAAATGAAACAGACTTTGACCATTTGCTAAACCCAGACTTGTTTTTAGTCCGAGCACTGATCTTCAATCGCGAGTTCACTGCAACATTCTTTAACGTGCATTTTGTTTTCGCTTTTGATATTCGGCATACGTTGCTACCTATCCGTACTTCAGAACCCGTTGGTGCGGCACCTTGAATTGTTGTGCCCAACTGCAAAGTGACTGTGATGTTGACCTTTTTAGATTTCACCTTTGATGCGACGACTAACACAACTGATGGAAGATTGGCAACCTTTTTTGAGAATGAAGTAACAGTTCCTCTGGATGAGTCATTGGGACTGCTCTTCTCGCTTGCATATGCCGGTCCAGATACCAGGGAGGCAATCAATACCAATGACAATCCGGTCCCCAAAGTCTTTTTGTTCAACATCACAACCTCCGCATTAGATACTCAGTGATTTCGGAGAGTATCAACAGCGTGTAGTGAATTTTGTTTTTAATCCAGAGACATTGGAATACAAAAAGATTGCATCGTGAGACTTAGTGGCGTGTGACAGTGACCTTTTTAGATTCAGCTTGCTTGCCGTTCATGGGGATTCGTACTTCCAAGACACCATCTGCATAACGAGCTTTCACATCTTTATCTGTGGCGCCAGCGGGCAAGGCCAGCGTGCGTACAAAAGATCCATATTGAAATTCACTGCGATAGTGACGTGCGCCTTCGTGTTTTGATTCCTTCTTGCGCTGCACCATAATCCGCAACATTCCTTCAGTGACAGTGACTTCAATATCGTCTTCGGGATTCACCCCAGGCGCTTCGGCACGCACAATGAGTTGATCATCATCTTGAAACTCTTCAACACGAATAGCTGCCTCACCGGTGCTGTCAATCCACGATTCTGGAAAATCCAGAACTGATCTTCCCGCCATCCATGCTGGCCAATCAAAATCTGCTGCAACTTTTCTTACTAGTGACATCTCGTTTCTCCTTGTATCAAGAACTAAGGACGACACTAAAGATGCAAGAACTCCATATCAACCAAAACGACGTGAACGGGAAGTTGATACTGCAAGGAGGAATGATTGTTCTATCTCCAGCAACTCCTCGCAACCAGCGGGCACTTAAGGGGAACAGTGAGTACGAATCCAACTGATATCCAATCCTTCATCATCTACTTCGACATCAATCACCTAGGCCACAGCGGTTATCGTCGGGGCATGGCATCTATTACTGAGATACCACCAGGGAAGAATCGAACTGTCCTTGTTGTAGTGGCACACGCAGATGACCCCACCTTGTTTCTTGGAGGCACGGTGGCTCGATGGGCTGATAGTGGTTGGCGCGTAGTTGTGGTGCGTGCCACTGATGATCGATGGGATTCATGGAATCTTGACGAGGCTTCAACTACTGCCCAGAACAAACAGCAATTTGATAAAGCGATGGGGATACTTGGAGTTTCTCACATTGTTGAGTTGGGCTGGCCAACCGATTCATTGGGCGATGCAAGTGAATTAGTAATTCGTGAACAAATCATTCGTCAGATCCGAACTCATCGCCCTCACACACTTGTCACTTTCGATCCATGTAGTCAATTTGCCGAAGACAATGAAGATCACAAGATGATTGCCCGGGCAACCGATGAAGCTTTCTGGACAAGTCAATTTGATAAGCACCATCCAGAACACTTCAACGAAGGGCTCGCGCCCCATGGCTGTTTTGAACGTTGGTACTTTGGCCGTGCAGTTGGTGAAGTCACCGACGTGGTGGATATCTCTTCAACATTGTCACGCAAGATTAAAGCGGCCTGCACACACCAGACGATGCTGGTCAACTATGCACACCAACTAAAACTCCAGGCATCCACTGGTGGCTATGACGTGCCCTTACTTGAAGAAGTGTTGCAAAGCGGAAATGTCCAGCCGCTCATGGAACCACTTTTACGTGCAGGTGCAAGTCGCACTGGAGAACGTTACGGACTCGGCGCTGCAGAAGAGTTTCGGGTGACGCGCTTTGGAGGACTTGGTATGTGGCTTGATCGATTTGGTGTCACACGCACCGATTGAAATCACCGCACACTGTTGTACGCGTCACGCACAATTGAAAGTGCGGTGCGACCCACAGATAATGAACCAATAGGATCACGTCCGGTGCTACAAGCATCAGCGAAATCAACAATCTGTTCTGTGTACATTTCAACACCGCAGTGTTGGTAATCAGATCCAAATTCATTGAAATTGGGCCACATTTGTTGAGCGCCTTTGGTGCCGTACACCTTTGTATCGGCCTCAAGACCACCAAGTACTGGTTGCCACCATCCAAATTCGATCACACTTCGCACACCGTTGTCCCAATCAATAATCACAACGCCATCATCGTCTACAACTGTGTCGCTGAATTCTCCAAAGCCGATACTGGCTTGCACACGCACTGGGTCTGGATCACCAAGTAAAAACCGTGCGGTATCAATTGCATGGATTCCCATGTCAATCAAGGCTCCACCACCTGCTAACTCCGGGTCAATAAACCATCCAGATGGTCCCCAGTTTGCATGCACACCCCAACCATGCGTTCGAACAACTCGTCCAAGTGCGCCAGAGGCAACCGTGTCACGCATCGCAATCACTTCATTGTGATGGCGCCACATATGACCAACACCCACAGTTACTTTTTTGCTTGCGGCACGCGCACTGATTTCATCACATTGTTCCAAAGTGACAGTAACTGGCTTTTCCACGAGCACATGCACACCTGCATCAATAGCCAAAAGGGTGTCACTGTGGTGAACAGCATTAGGACTGCACACTACGAGAGCGTCTGCACCCGATTCATCGAGCATCTGTGCCACCGAATCACAAGACACTCGGCAACTGTGTTTTTCTGCAAAGGCACCGCGGCGTTCTTCATGGGGCCCTGATACGGCCACTACTTCATGTCCCGCCAGACGTATTGCCTTTGCATGCATGCGAGCAGCCCAGCCATACCCAGATAATGCAAACTTCATGAAACACTTCCTTGTCGTGGTATCTGAGTGGCAAATTCCCAAGCTGCGTTCACCACATCAGGTGTGAATTCCACTTCGTTAATGATGCTGTAGTCCAATGAATGCTTTTGTGCGTATTCATTGAGATGCATAAAAGTTTTTACAAAATCATCGTGAGTTATCCCGATATCTAACGGATTGGCGCGCACCTGACACTGCACAACAAGATCTCGCCATCGCTCAGGATCATTTCCTTGCACATGGGCCATCACCACTAGGGCGAAAGCAATAATTTCTCCGTGCACCGGATGTGCACCAGTGAGCGACTCATAGCAATAGGCCCAGAAATGTTCCGAACCTTCTTCAAATCTGCTGTGACCAGCAGCAGCACACGCAGCCCCAATTCCACGATATGACTCGGCGAGAAAACGCACACCCGTTGGTGTCACTTTGGCGATCTCGTGCACGTTGTCTGCAAGATCAACCAAAAGTTTTTCGCCAAGTTCTGCAAGATCATCACGCCACTCATGGCCAATGCCTTTTTGTGATGCAAGTCGCCAATCAAAAAGTCCGGTAGCACACGAGATAATGTCACCAATTCCTGCACGATTCAAATGTTTCGGCGCGCCACATACAAGTGCTGTATCAAGAACAACTTTTTCAGGGCGAATGTTCCCTATGTAGCGCACGTTTCCTTCTACTCTGACCCCAACTGCGTCTGTAAAGCCAGCATCAACAGAAGTAATCGATGGAATCTGCACTAGCGGACGCCCTAGTTTCCATGCAAGAAACTTGGCTGTATCCATTGCAGTTCCTCCACCTAACCCCACCACCGTGTCACCACGAGGTTGTGTATTCGCCACAGACTCAAGGTGCACAATGTCCATATTCCAAGCCTGCACAACAGAATCAGGCGCAGCTATAGAACTTGCAAGGTGCGACCACGGTGGATCATTCACAACTAATACAACACTGCTCAACTCGTTTAAAGTCGCAGCAAAGGCTGACTCGACGAGATGAAATGGACTACCTATTTCAGCCATGAGTGGTGATCTCATCGCGATGTGTATGAATCTTTTCCATCGCCCGCACAACATCACGGGCATCATTCTCGCTTCCCATCAGCACCGAGGTTGTAAACCACAGTGTGGTGTCTGCAAGAAGGTCACTCACGGGAAGTTGAAGGTTAGAAAAATCTTGCATGCCTTTGCGGCTTCTTAGACGCGGGGCAAATCCATCAGGGTCTGCAAACACATCAAGCCTTGTTAAAGGTGGATACGCCATTGTCAATGAAATTCCTTCAGCAATCAACGCTTCACGTAATACATCACGACTCATGCCGAACTGTTGTTCATCTACACGCACTACATAGCAATAATTACCTTGAGAAGTGCATGAGGTGTGACGGCCTTGGGGATGAATTCCAGGTATCTGAGCAAGTTCGCGATTCAACATGTCTGCATTGCGAGCACGTACTTGTTGTTGTTGCGGGAATCGTTCAAGTTGAGCGAGTAGAACAGCGCCTTGCCATTCGGTCATGCGATAATTTCCGCCGAGAACATAGTGAGAATAAAACCATTCACCTGGTTGACGGCCACAATCAGAAAAACTTCGTGCCCGTGCC
>JBIIBO010000036.1:0-5974 GCA_044239355.1 Ilumatobacteraceae bacterium | reverse complement strand
GCAATCTTGTTGAAACCGGGGAACAGGTCTTTCCATCGAAGGAGCTGATTAATTTCTGGAAACTTGAGCGCAAGCACTTGTCATCCTTCAGGGTTCTCGGCGGAGCGGGACGCTCGCCATTCTTGTACATCGGGGCGCAATCCAGGAAATGCAAGCGAAGCAGCTATGTATTTCATTTCCCAAAAGAGCAGACCTAAATGAGTCGCGATGATGGTCCCACCAAGGACCGGGATCGAGACCCAGGAATAATCGACCACAACCAGCACCGCCACCGTGATCAGGGCAAGGCGCAAGACGTAGCCAAAGAGAATTGCCCCCATCATCAAAGCCAGGGAAATCCTTGCTGTCACTGCAATTAGTGCTGCTGCGGCAGCAAAGTTAAAGAGCACCAAGGCAAGAGAAAATGCCGCCGACCAAGCGCCATCGCCGGCATCAAAAATGGCTCCCACGGCCACTACAACTGGCGCTATCCACAGGCCTCGCTTCACCAAATCACGTGAAATAGAGACCTCTGGGGCTTCCCCAGACAGGGCCGAGGCCAATGGTGAGGTGCCAGAAGTCACGCGTGATCTCCACGGGATTTATCCAGCCGCTCTTGTTCCAGCTTCATCATGGCCGAGTTATAGGCGTAGTACATGCGAACGAAATACCCCACCACACCAAAAACTGTCAAAGCAATCATGAACACCGGCACAGTTCCCAGCCAGGTATCAATGCCAAGCCCAATAAGGAAAAACACAAGAACGCCTACAGCCAACTCCGCGCCTTGGGAAATTCCCTTGTCGACCGGAGTCATAGGTTTAGGAGTGGGGATGAACTTCACCGAAGAATTGCCTTGTTGTGTGCGCAGATTCACGACTTTGTGAAACGTTGAACAATCTAGGCCCGAACTTGGTCCTGGTCAAACAGGGCCGTCAAAACTTTGTCACAAGTACAAGTGGCTGGTGTTGTCATTGGGGGGCAACAACACCAGCCACGAGACTGGTCGCACTTAGAGATCTGAAATTTCTGAGTGATACTCAGAAAAAAACAGAGCTAACTGGGTCCGATTCTCTTTTCCGAACCGCGACAGCATTCGCGACACACGATTTCGCACGGTCTGTAACCCCAGATAGACCGTTTCAGCAATTTGTTTGTCCGAATAACCCAACGCAATAAGTCGTGCAATGTGTCGATCATTCGCGTCGAGTCGTTGAATCATCCCAAGTCCTCGCATCTCTAATGATTCAGAGGCCGTGCGCACTTCAGCTGGATTGATCAACTTCATTCCCGATGCAACATCGCGAATCGTATTCATCAGTCCCAGTGAACTTCCTGTTTTCAACACGAAGGCACTGGCTCCTAATTCGTATGCAGCAACTAGGGCTTCATCAGAATCAAAGGACGTCAGCACAATCACTTTCACATGTGGATGCTCAGCTACGACTGCACGCGCAACATCAAGGCCAGACTCACCATCTAGTCGCACATCTGCAACAAGCACATCTGGCGTCATGTTTTGTAATAGCTCTCGAGTTGATGCAATGGAGTCGGTAATTCCCACCACTTCAAGTCCGTCTTCATGGGCGATGACAGCAGCAAGTGCCTCACGCACCATGACATGGTCATCACAGATAGCAACCTGAATCATGATTGCCACCTTGGGTACGGAATCGACCATGAAATGATCGTTCCTGTCTCTGGTTGTGTGTGTATCTCCATGTTGCCTCCTAGGGATAGGGCGCGTTCGCGCATGTTGTGGAGACCTTTTCGTAGCTGGCTTTCTGGAGAAATTCCAGAGCCATTATCTGCGATAGTGAGAATCAGTTGATTACTAAATCGAGTTAGTCGAATGCGGATAAAACTTGCAGCTCCATGCCGAATTGCATTTGACGTAGCTTCCATGCACACCGCGCGCACATGAGCCTGTACATCGGTGGGCAATGTGGGTACTTCAATGGAAAGGTCAAAACCCGCCTGTGCATGATCAATTAATGGAATCAAGCAGTCCTCTAAGTGCACACGCAACTGCGAGACCTTTTGTGATTCCACGTTGAGTATCTCATTGCGTATTCCAGCAATGACTGCCTCAAGAGAGGAAATTGCTTTATTGAATTCTTCTTGGACTTTTCGGCTGTGTTGACGGCCAGCAACCGACAACGACAGCGATGTTGCGTAGAGATTCTGAATCACTACATCATGCAAATTACGAGCGATGCGTTCACGCTCTATTGCCAAAGCTCTTTTTCGGCTTGCAATTGCTACGAGAGATTCTTGGTCCTTCACAAAACTGCGCAATGCCAACATCTCATCAGTGCCGCTCGACCACTCGACAATGTGATCACCGATTCTCTTCCAGCGCACGAAGATGTCCACATCTGCTTCAGGATGCACGTAGCAAGATTTTGTTTCTTCGCCGATGTGAAAGAACTGAAGTGATTCACCCGTATTCCATGCTTCTGTCACATGTGCAAGTGCTACGTGTGAATCCACATATGTACTCATCATTGAATCGCCGTGATCTACGCGATGTACACGAGCTGCACTAAATGCTTCATTCCACCAACACAGCGTTGAATCGGTTATCGCACCCCAGGAATCACAGACCACGTCATGAATTGCAACAGGGTCAGATAATTGCTCCAGAATCTCTACAAACTTTTCTGGACGTTCATCTGCAAAACACGAAACAGATTGTGTGCGCGTTGTCATGTAAGCAACATAACCAGCATTTGTTCGAACGAAGGTACTTACTTGTTCAACGCAGGAGTACTTCAGTCCTTTGTTATGCGGTCAATATGCGAAGAGTTTTCATCTTTTTTCGCACGGTCAATATCGGGATGCAACACTGTGTACAAGAACAGTACGAGTCCTAGAAGACCAAGGGGTACAAAGTTTGTAGTTGTGGTGTTAAACACCGGATACAGCACAAAAGCTGACAACAATGCTGTCCAGCCCCACAAAATCACCACAGCGCGTCGTGGTCCGTGACCTAAACGAATAAGTCGATGATGCAAGTGCCCGGTATCTGCTGTGGCAAATCCTTGACGTTTGCTGACACGACGCACAATGGCAAACAACACGTCAAAGACAGGCACACCCAAAATGATGAGTGGGATCACTAATGGCGCCAAAAAGAAATAGGTCTGTCCGCTAAAGGCTTGAGTTGTGGGGTCTGCTCGCCCACCCACCACACTTGTCGACACCGCGACTAAGAAGCCCAACAAATACGCACCGCCATCACCCATGAAGATGCTTGCTCCGTTGAAGTTAAACGGAAGAAAGCCAACGCATACGCCCACAGTGATGATCGCAATGAGTGGTCCGAGATTTGGTTCAGACAACAACCCAAGACCAGATAGGTGATACGAGTAGATGAAGAACGCTGTTGATCCAATTGCCACGATGCCGGCAGCAAGTCCATCAAGACCATCAATCAGATTGACTGCTTGAGACATTCCCAGCAACCAAAAGACAGTCACGATGGGCACCCAATCATCAGAAAGTTGCAGAACTCCTAAAAATGGAATGCGGAAGTAAAACATCGTGACGCCAAACCACACCAAAATCATTCCCGTAAACACGGTGGCTACAACGCGGGCTGGTGCCGATACTTCTTTGACGTCATCGCGCACACCCACTATCAAGATGACAAGTGCGCCGAGCAACAACCCAGTGGGTTCACTGTTTCCCTCAAATAAGGGCGAGAACCTATCCATCTGCCACGCCACGAACATTGCAGCAAGAACACCGGCAAACATCGCAATGCCACCCACATCAGGGGTAGGCACGGTATGCACTTTGCGATCGCTTGGCATTGCCACCCAGTTATGTCGACGCGCAAAAGAACGCACCACGGGTGTGGTGAGCGCAGTGACGGCCATGGCTACTGAGCCAATGACGAGATACCCGGTGATGTCTCCCATTAGTGCACGAGCCTAGAAGAACTTGTCGAGTCTGTTTTTGATTTAGAACCGATGGGGATACACCGGGAATTTTGCACACAGATCAGCTACTTGTGCACGAACTCGCGCAATAGCAGCTGGATCATCTCTATGGCGCAAGGCCTCTGCAATGAACCCAGCAATCAGCGGCATCTCTTTTTCAGTCATTCCCTGCGTGGTGACGCTTGGGGTTCCTATACGTACGCCAGAGGTGACAAAAGGACTACGCGGATCATCGGGAACTGTGTTCTTGTTCAAAGTGATCCCTGCCTCGTCGAGCACAAGTTGTGCCACTTTGCCCGTGCACTCGGCATCGAAGGGGCGTAGATCCACAACCATGAGGTGAATATCGGTTCCCCCACTCACAAGTCGGAAGCCTTCATTGGCCATCGCTTCGGCAAGAGCTGCAGCATTTTTCACGATTTGATGCGCGTACTGACTAAATGATGGGTCGAGTGCTTCGCGAAATGCCACGGCTTTGGCAGCAACTGCGTGCTCTAGGGGTCCACCTTGGCTTCCAGGGAACACTGCTTTATCAATTGCTTGTGCGTGTTCGGCCTTGGACAAGATGCAACCGCCACGTGGACCGCGCAACGTCTTATGCGTAGTAAATGTGACCACATCGGCAAATGGCACTGGGTTGGGATGTGCCCCACCGGCCACAAGACCTGCCAAGTGTGCAATGTCAAACATCAACAGCGCACCTACTTCATCGGCGATGGCCTTGAATGGTTCGGGATCTAGTCGGCGTGGGTAACTCGTGGTTCCCGCAACAATCATTTTCGGCCGATGCTTCAATGCAAGTTCACGCATGTTGTCAAAATCGATGCGCTCATCGCCAGGAGTGACTCCATAGGACTTGAAGTCATACAAGATTCCACTGGCATTCACTGGCGAACCATGAGTGAGGTGACCACCATGATCCAAACTCAGACCAAGAATGGTGTCACCGGGATTCAACAAACCGAGATAGACCGCCATGTTCGCACTGGCACCAGAGTGAGGTTGCACATTTGCGTGATCAGCGCCAAACAATTGCTTCACCCGTTCAATCGCAAGTGACTCAATGTCATCTACGTGCACGTTGCCGCCGTAGTAGCGCTTGCCCGGGTAACCCTCGCTGTACTTGTTCGTCAGAATTGAACCGGTGGCCTTCATCACGGCAGGTGATGTGAAGTTCTCACTTGCAATCAGTTGCAGACCTGTTGTTTGACGAATACGTTCGGCCTCGAGAAGATCGAACACTTCGGTATCTGGATTGTTGTCGGAGGGGAAAGGCACTATCTGCTCGCTTCTTGTTCTTCAATGTCAGTCAACTGAGCAACGCGCCGCTCGTGGCGTCCTGCTTCAAACTCTGTAGCAAGAAACGTTGCCAAAATCTCCTCGGCCAATCCTTCTCCCACAACACGTGCGCCCATAGAAAGAACATTGGCATTGTTATGTGCACGAGCCATACGGGCGGTGTACAAGTCGTTGCACAATGCAGCGCGCACACCGCGCACCTTGTTGGCGGCTAGTTGCTCGCCTTGACCACTTCCTCCCAGAACAATTCCGAAATCTGCTTTACCGTCTCGTACGTGGCGACCCACGGCGGCACAAATAGGTGGGTAATCACAACTCTCTGTGGAGTGCGTGCCAAGGTCATCCACATCGTGACCTTGATTGGTCAATAGTTCGATGAGGTGTTGTTTGAGGACATAGCCGGCATGATCGGCGCCGATTGCGATACGGGACATTCCTTTCACAGTAGTAGGGGTACACCGTCAAGCCCCTAGCGTTAGAGGGATGACAATTGACCCCCGCACCCCTGTTCTTATTGGCACAGGACAAGTTGTCCAACGCGCAGAAGGTCTCGATGATGCTCGCGATCCTGTCGCTCTCATGGTTGAGGCAATCCAGAAAGCCTCCAGTGATGCCTCACTGCAGGCTGTTCCCGCACCAGATGCCATCCGAGTTGTCTCCTTGTTGTCATGGAAATATGGCGACCCCGCCTATCTGATTGCACAAGATCTGGGTCTTTCGCCACGCGAGACCGCTCTTTCCTCTATGGG
>JBIIBO010000025.1:0-22330 GCA_044239355.1 Ilumatobacteraceae bacterium | reverse complement strand
AGAGGGAATAAGGATTGGCCAGAAGTAGGCATTTTCGCACAGCGCGCAAAAGATAGGCCTAATCGACTTGGTGTCACTGTGTGTCGAATCGAATCCGTTGAGGGTTCGGTAGTTCACGTTGCTGGCCTTGATGCAATAGATGGAACACCAGTTGTGGACATCAAACCGTGGATGGCCGAATTCGGCCCTCGTGGAGATGTTGCGCAGCCATCGTGGTCAACTGAGCTAATGAAGGACTACTGGTAACGAGTCCTCGCGCTATTGCTGATTAGTCGCGATCAGGTACCCAGTTGCCGTGGAATCCGAAAGGGATTCGCTGCGGAAGTGGAACACGGGCAACGTATCCGCGCGCAAAATCTTTCGCATCGATAACTACAAACTCGGCTGAATCATTGTTGCCATCATGAACAAAGGTAACGAGCCAGCCGTCGTCTTCGTCCACTGATCCAGGTCGAGCAACAAACACGGGTTCACCAGCTGCGCGTCCTGCTCCGTGGTCAAACACTTCGCGTTGACCAGTTAACAGGTCGTGTTTCACAGTTGGCCAATACATCGAAGTCGTATCAACCTGGGCGCAATATCCATAGCGGTATGGCTTGCCAGTGAGTGATCCACGATGACGTGGAAATTCATTCACGTGTTCATCAACGACTGTCACATTGACACGTCGGGCAATGGGATCTGCTTCCCATCGCACAAGACGGGGCAAGCTATCCCCGAATGGACCAAGAAGATCGTCGCGCATCATGCGTTCGTAGAAACACACATCCAGCACCACTTTTCCATCTGGGGTGTCATAGGCATTGAGAGGATGAAAGACATATCCAACAGGGACATCAATCCACACGATGTCACTGGCGTTCCCTTCGCGCGGCATCAGTCCAATGCGGTTGCCGTATTCGTTATTCCATTCAAATGGAAATGCAGAACCTGCAAAGGCTCGATCAAGGTTGACAAGAACTGGCTGATCGTAGACAACGATGTATTTATCCGTAATGGAAATGTCATGCACCATGGACATGCCAGGTAGGGGAATATCAACCGTACGATTTACCTTGCCATCACGACCTACGCGTACGTATTGAATGTGATCGAGCCACTGACCCCAGGCGTAAGTCATCGCATGCATTTCACCTGTTGTGGGATCAACTTTTGGATGAGCAGTAAATGCACCAGGGAGAGTTCCGAAAAAATCATTTCGTCCCACCGTCTCAAGTTCGTATGTCAACTCCACAGGACATCCGCCGGCTTCCACCATTGCCCACGTTGTGCCAGCAAAACCACCCACGTTGGTGTTCGGCCCATTTTTCGAACCATTCCAGTTGTGACCAGGAATATCAGCAATGCCGCGCGACTCACTGACCGATGTTGAACCTACATATCGATTGCGGTACCACTCGGCTTTGCCGTCGCGAAGACGTAGTCCGTGCACCATGCCATCTCCCGAGAACCAGTGATGGGCCAAAGGGTCTACTTCATCGATCGGATTGGGCCCGTTGCGAAGGTAACGACCATTGAGTTCTTTGGGTATTTCTCCAATGACCGGGAGGTCAAACGCGGTGACTTCCTCGGTGACGGGGGCGTAGTTGCCACTCAAATATGGATTCACAGTGGGTTCAGATGTTGTGCTCATATTGACATTGTCTAACGGAAAAACTAGACAGTGTCAAGTGCTGGGCATTTAGTGTTTATCTATGCGCCTCTGCGACGAAGAGTGATGAAGGACCCAGCGAAAACACAAAGTGCACCTAATAGAACAGCCAAAGCTGAACTATCTCCTGTGGCAGGAAGTTGGTTGTCGCTTGTTGTTAAGGCCTTCGATATAGCAACGGTTGTTGTGGGTGCAGATGTTGTTGTGGGTGCATTGGTTGGCGTAGGAGACGCCGTGGGTGCTTGAGTGGGCGCTGGTGCAACAACATTTTCTGATGTCATTACTCGAGTACCGGTGCCACTAAACGAAACCGCGACAAAGCGCTCCTGACCCGCTGGTCCACCATATGTAATTGCGCGCCAGGAGTTATTCGCAGCAGAGGTTTGCGATGTCCATTGGATGCCATCGGTGCTTGTCATGACACGGTTGCCAATGCCGGTGCGTGAGACGGCGACAAACAATCCACCTCCGTATGCCACAGACTGCCATTCGTTTTCGGCGGCAGCATTTCGAACTGTCCATGTGATGCCATCGATGCTCGTCATGACTCGCTCAATTGCTGGCGTTCCACGAACGGCGAGGGCAATGAATACTCCATTCAAATACTTCACATCTATCCACTCTCTGACTGCGGGCGTTGCTTGTGATGTCCATTGGATGCCATCGGTGCTTGTCATGACTTGATTGCTGGTTCCATTTGTTGATACGGCGACAAACTTTTCTTGTCCGACTGGCCCGCCATAGGCAACGGAAGACCACCTATTGTTTGTAGCCGCTGTTTGTGATGTCCATGTAATACCATTAGGACTCGTCATTACTCCTGATCCATCACTTGCTACAGCGACGAAGAGTTTTTGACCTATAGGTCCTCCATAGGTCACCGATTGCCAGGAAGATGTTGCGGCTGAAGTTTGTGATGTCCATGTGATGCCGTTGGGGCTCGTCATGACTCGGTTGCCAGTTCCTGTTGTCGACACTGCAACAAAAAGTTCTTGACCAGATGGGCCTCCGTAGGTAAGGCCACGCCAGTCGTTATTAGCGGGCGTAGTTTGCGATGTCCATGTAATTGCATCTGTGCTTGTCATCACCCTGTTGCCCGTGCCCGAATACGCAACGGCCACAAAGAGTTCTTGTCCGGTTGGACCGCCGTATGCAATTGCCCCCCAAGAGTTGTCAGCCGCAGAGGTACGAGTCGTCCATGTGGTACCAAGGGTTGCTGAAGCAATTGAGGAGGCGAGGAGTCCGAACGCAAGTGTGCAGGCGATGCCAACAGCAAGAAAGAGTGGACGAATTCGAGAGGGGCGTGAGTAATTCATGGTGGATAACATCCGAAAGTTGGCTCGCAATTGTGGTGAATAAAACTGTGGAAAGATTAGACCAAGAGTCGGTAATTCGTCGGAATAGTAGTGGGAGATGTCGTATATGACTTTGAAGTGGCAAGTAGCAACCCAAACGGATATTCCGGCAATTTGCATCACGTTTGCGCGATCGTTTTGGGAAGATCCCGTAGTTCGATGGTTGTTTCCCGATGATGATGAGTTCAGCGATGGAAAAGTGATGGTGGATTTTCTTCGTCGCAATGTTGCTCATCGCGCCACGTTGGTGACCCCAGATGTGGCGGCCTATGCAATGTGGATTCCGCCTGGTCGCCCCGAGGTAGACATTGAACCGACGTCCACCGAGATGCCATCGGACGAGTTGATGCAAAAGTTCATCGCGTTACGCAGTGCAATTGATACGCACACTCCACAAGATCATCATTGGTATCTCCAAATGGTGGGAACTCATCCAGATTGGCAACGGCGTGGACTTGCATCGCAGTTGATTAACGAGGGCCTGAGTTGGGCACGACGCGATGGTGTGTCGGCGTATTTAGAAACTGAAACAATTGAAAACGTGGCGTACTACCGACATCTTGGTTTTGAAGTGCGTAGTGAGTGGGATGTTGCTGCTGGTGGTCCACACATGTGGGGCATGTGGCACCCCGTTGCCTAACTAACTGAGTCGCTGCGCGATCGCGATGTACAACGGAATTCCAATGACAAGGTTGAAGGGAAATGTCACCCCTAATGATGCGGTGACATAAAGACCTGGGCTTGCTTGGGGAAGCGCAATGCGCACAGCAGCAGGGGCTGCGATGTAGGAAGCACTTGCAGCAAGTGTTGCCAGAACTGCAATGCCGCCAGTGGACAGCCCTACAGCACTTCCCACTAATGCGCCAAGACTTCCATTGATGAGTGGAATGGCAATCCCCAAGAGAAGAACTTGTAGTCCTGCATTGCGAATATCACGGAGTCGTTCGGCTGCGAGTACTCCCATTTCAATTAAGAACAGCGCAAGTGCGCCTGCGAAGAGTTGTACAAAGACGCCGTCTGTAGGTCGGAGACGTTCATCGCCCACAATCAACCCAATGAGCATTCCTGCTACCAGAAACGCAATGCTGCGGCCGCGAATGACCTCGGAGAGCCCTTCTTTCCAATGGGCAGAAGAGTTTTCTTTTCTTGCGAGGAATAGAGCAACAATGATGCCCACAATTTCCAAAATGGCAAGGAGGCCCGCAACAAAACCTTCGTACGAGATTTTTTGTGTGTCGAGCGATGTGATGACCACAGTGAAAGTCACCGCAGACACAGATCCGTAGTGGGCAGCAAGCGCAGCCGAGTTGGTGATATCTATCTTGCCAAGTGCACGGAAGAGAAAGAATGCAACAAGTGGGGTAATGACACCCAGCACCAGTGCACCAAGTAGTGGCTTCCACAAGTCTGTAAGAGATGATTCAGCCAAAGAACGTCCGCCTTTGAGGCCAATTGCCAACAAAAGAAAAGTGGACAAAATGGGATACATCGCCTCAGGGAGACGAAGGTCGAACTTCAACAGCGTGGCGACCAGGGCAATAACAAACGCCACTACAGGGGCTGTTAATAAATTGTCGGCGAGGGCGGAAGCAATCATGAGCGGGCCTTTTTAAGTAATGGAGCCACGATGGCTCGAATGCTGTGTGTGGCCTCAAGTGGATGACGCAGTGGAAGATCTAGGTGAACTTCATAGACGTTGTTTCGCCCAACTTTCGACACGCTGACATACCCAGATTCTGACAATTCATGAACTATGCGATGAACGCTGCGCTCCCGGATACCCACAAGCTCTGCAACTTCACTGAGGCGAATATCGGGTTGTTGAGAAATACAAATCAATACATGTGCGTGATTGGACAGAAACGTCCACTCAGGAATTTCCTCAAATGGGGTATTTGTCATGAATTACATGCTACATAATACAAGTATTCTATGACAACCTTTCTGTGCATTTCTTAAGGTGTTTGGGTGCTGAAATCAGCTTCGGCTCTCTCGCGCCAGGCATCAAGGGTTCCCTCTTGAATGGCTGCTGCCGCTGCATCAACATCAATGGACGTGACCAGCCCCTCAGTGAGTGCTTTTTCTATGTCTCCGCTGGCCAATATGACAGCTGCAAGTAGGACTCGTGTGGGGTTGGCATCGCTAAGAAACACTGTTGTCGTAGTGGTAGTGATCTCGTTACTGTCCTGCGAGCAGCTCGCGAGTAGTACACACAAGAGCACAGGAATCACGAGTGTGGAAAGCATGCGGGATCTCATTGGTTCTGCCCATTCGATGGATTGCTGTTTGATGGCCCAGAAGAGGGTGGAGCCGAGTCTTGAGTTTGAAGTTTCTTAGAGGTGTCTTCTAAGACCCCAGGGGTAAGACCCAATACGCCAAGTTCTTCGGCGTTCATAAAGTTAAGTGCATCTTGGATGGTGGTGCGTGTTCGGGTGAGGGATTGATTGAGCATGGATGCCACATCGGGACCCAATTGGTTGGCTGCATTAAGGCGAACAGCTACGTTTTCTGCGAGCTGTTGTGCAAAAAAGAATTGCAACTGTTGCTGTTCATTGAAATAACACACATCGGATTCTTCATCTGTTGTCGCTGCACTCAGACATGTATCAAATTTTTTCTTCGCTAATTGTGAAGCGGTTGCCCAATCATTTGCAATTATTGCCCAATACTTCACCTGTGCGGTTTGGCGTAAAGCCAATCGATTCTGTAAACGTGTCTTTATATCTACGGATAGTTGAGTATTGCTGGCATCCAACGTTGTTGTTCCTGGTGACGCTTCAGGCGAGAGCCCATCGTCTTCTTCGAAAAGTTCTTCGTCTGGTAGTTCTTCATCAAGAATTTCAATATCAAGTTCGCTCACTGTCTCAGCATCAACAATGCCGGCGTCCAGGGCGTATTGCACCTCATAGGACAACTCCAGCAATAAGTCTTTATTCGTCACCTGGATGCTGAGTGAGGAGAGAACCTCGGTGAGAAGTGCATCTGCGGCTTGTTCGATTGATCGTTGTGCAGAGACCCAAGATTGCGGTGCGGAGGCACATGTCAATGCGACAAGGGTGAGGACCGCAAACGGCTTGACCACTATCTTTTTGAACACTCTGACAGGCTATCTGTCGGTACAAGTTGACTACAGTCGCATTCATGAATGTGGTGGATGCAGTACAAAAAAGAACCTCTATACGTCAGTTCACGCCTCAAGAAGTGCCGGCTGAAACTCTTCGAGAGTTGCTGGTCAATGCTTCTTTCGCCCCAAGTGGAGGCAACGTTCAGCCTTGGCGCATTTATGTGGTCCATGGCGAATCAATGGTTCGTTTCAGGGATTTTCTCACTACCCGACCACCTCTTGACGCCCCTGAATATGAGATTTACCCATCTGGATTGATAGAGCCATATCGCACGAATCGTTTCACGGTGGGCGAGCAGATG
Source organism: Ilumatobacteraceae bacterium (assembly GCA_044239355.1). GTDB lineage: Bacteria > Actinomycetota > Acidimicrobiia > Acidimicrobiales > Ilumatobacteraceae > UBA2093. Next base: position 15,898 of record JBIIBO010000025.1, on the reverse strand, counting down.
TATGCCACGTTGGGCATTGAACGAGAAGACAAAAAAGGTCGATTGACGCAGATGATGCGTAACGCGGATTTCTTTGGTGCGCCAGCTGCCATATTCTGTTATCTCGATCGGCAGATGGGTCCACCACAGTGGTCAGATTGTGGAATGTTTTTGCAGACCTTTATGTTGTTGGCAACTGAGGCCGGCTTGGCTACATGTGCCCAGGAGTATTGGTCGGTTCGCCATAAAGCAGTGTCAGCTTTCGTGGGCGCCCCGGATAATGAGATTCTTTTTTGTGGTGTGGCCGTGGGTTATGCAGACTCCGATGCACCAGTGAATACCCTGCGCTCTGAGCGCATGCCAGTAGAGGATTGGGTCACCTTTTTGTAGAGCACTGTTGCCTAGTGTGAATCCATGATTGATTGGGCGACCGAGGTAATTGACAGCATCGGATTGCTCGGCGTGGCGATGTTGGTTGCGCTTGAAAGTGTCATTCCACCTATTCCTAGCGAGCTTGTGTTGTTGTTGGCAGGATTCAACGTCGACCAAGGCAACTTCACCTTTGTGGGGGCTGTTGTGGCTGCCACCGTGGGCTCTGTTGTCGGTGCGCTCATTCTTTATGCCTTAGGTGCCGTGCTTAGCGAGGAACGCTTGATGTGGCTACTTCACAAAGTGGGACGATTCGTTGGCTTTACTCAAAAAGACATTGATCGTGGTTTTCAATGGTTTGAAAAACACGGCGCACCAGTTGTGTTTTTTGGCCGTCTCATTCCCTTGGTGCGATCTGTAGTCAGCGTGCCCGCGGGTGCTGCGCGAATGCCGCTAGCAAAATTTGTGGCGTGGACTGCATTGGGAAGTGCAGTGTGGAATGTGGTGTGGGTTGCTATCGGCCAGATATTGGGCGAGCAATGGGAAAGAGCAGATGCGTGGGCTGGCACTTTTCAGTATGTAGCTGTAGCAGTGTTTGCTGTGGTTGGTCTTGGCTTCATTGTGCGTAATCTGCGAAGAAGAAAATTCCCACGCTGATTATTGAGATAAAGATGTGTTGCCTGCAAACAAGCAGTGATGATTCGCGACAATTTCAGCGGCAACCGCCCGCACAGGACGTTGCTCTTGTCGGGCAAGCGTTCTTATCTCGTGAAATGCTTTAGAGAAATCAACTTTATGTCGCTCTGCGATAACACCTTTAGCTTGTTCAATCAGTATGCGACTATCAAGGGCATTCTGTAACTGGCTGACCAAAAGATACGCCTGATTGATGCGATGTGTTTGATCAATGGTGGTTGCTGCAATATCGGCAATGCTTTGCAAAACGATGATTGAATGTTCCGATAGGGGAGACTGGGTCGAACTGTAGAGGCTGATAACACCTAAACAGACGCCTCGTACTCTCATGGGAAATGCATATTCACATTGCAGGCGACCTGGTTCTCCGGTAACGGAGAATTCAGTGTGGAGTGTGGAACGTGCCCGCTGTGGGAGGTAGTCAGAAGACTTCTCAATGTTTTCCAAAGGCGCACTAATACTTGTGTGCAAGTCGTTCTCATTTCCAAACGAATCCAACACTATTTTTCCGTGCTGTAATCCTGATGCATCAAGGCTGTACATCAGCAACATGTGAATACTGTCGTGATCAACTGTTTCGCAGAACATATCTGCCATATCTGTGAACATCTCTGCAATTGCACGTGTGTTGTTGTCAAAATTCATTTGTGACTCCCTGTTGCTCTCAATGTGCTGGAAAACCCTGGTAATCACATACGGCATCGGTACTTGACCAATGAACATTCATACCGATAAGAAGCGGTTAAGGCCCAAGTCGCGTAACGGCACGAATGTATTGGGCGTACACATCTGCTTGTTTCTCAAACGAAGTGACAGAAAAGCCATAGACCTGTCTGAATGACGCAAAGAAGTCATTTGTGGCGGTGATGTTGCCAAATAGGTCGATGATCTTGGGGATTCCACCATGACGCGCAAGGAGAAGTTCTACTGCAGATGCACCACGCAGATACTCGCAACCACCTGGGAACTCACTGGTGAATCTATAAGCACGCAGAGGCGATGTGCATCTCTCAACCCATCTTGAAAACTTGCGCATGCGAATGACATGGAAGTCCATGTAGGTCATCAAACCATTTGATGCACGTACACGACTGAGGCCACTCACAATTTCTGCCAAGCCTTCTCGAAACCATGCAGGTTCATTATTGGGAACGAACCCATTTGTGAGACGATTGCGCGCTACGTGTACCCATTCATGCGCTAGCCCCGACAGGTTGCGATCTGCCTCTGCATAAGGGGTTTCGCCCAGAAGTGGCTCAGGTCTTTGTTCCATCTCGGGAGTGATTGAATCCATGCCAGATTTGAGAAAGAAGTAGCCAGTGAGATTAATGACAATCACACGACGGTCACAGATAGTTGCACCCATGAGGTATTGACCACCAGTAAGTGTGAGAGAAGGCCGACATCCAAGCGACGCCACTTCTTGATTGATGTAGTTTTGCGATCTTGCGATGATGATGACGATAGGAAATGTCCCTGCGTTGGCCGGAACAGAAAGAAACGCTCGAGTCGCATAGAGGCTACTGATACTTAGTTGTAGCGTGCGTGAATTCTTGACGGTGGACTCTATTCGCCATTCAAGAAAGTTCTGCGGTGGCGGAAAATCCGAGTTCCAATTGGTGGCAATATTCTGGAGAAGGCGAACTATGTCTTGTTCTGACTTTGATAGCCGCACTCGTACTCGACGGGGAGCATCACCGTATGGGGGAGTGATGGAGACAATCTTGGTGGGGTTCAACGGGGCTGGCCGCACTGTGACGCCATGTCCCGGTTTTCTCATTGCCTCTGCTGAGTGAACAAACGAAACTGTGGACAGAACCAAGACAAGAAGAGTGAAATTTCGAAGGGCTTTCATGACATGTGACAACCTAGAGAAGTAATTGTGTTTCTTGTCTAGGAAATAGTCCTCTTGTTGTGTTCGACACACAAGGGACAAAAGTTTGTTGCGTAGCAATTCTGTTGTGAGTACTTTGAAGTTGTGATCTAGTTGTGATCACAGACAACTTCGGACCTAGTTGTTGCACAAGTAAATAGCGATGCCCCAGACACACGGTTGAGCTTCCAAAATGATGGGAAGTGACCGTGAGTATGGTGCAGTTACGCGAATCCGAAAGAAATGATTTTCACATAAAAAAGCTGCGGATGGTGCTACAAATAGCCATCCTTTCTCTCTTAGTGGCAACAATTGCCGTTATCGCCAAAGAAGCCTCACCGCTTCAAGCTGCTGCGAAGCCGTCTATTTCTTTAGAACAATGCGCCAACCAGGGCAGCACCTGTGATTCTTCCAACCCATCAAAATGGGTGACAGGAAATCTCGGTGCAAATAACTCTGAATACGTCGAAGGTGACGCAGTGCCCTATCGCGCGGTGCTTTCCAATTTGAGTGTCGGAGCAACATACAAAATCAACATTGAGTGGGATACAACGCTTTCTGGTCGACATGCACTCGACTATCTCGCGTCGTTCAATTTCAGTGAAGCAACTGCCCATCCCTGTGCAGGTATTACGTGTGGCACGCAATCACTACTGCCCATCCCAATGGACCCTTCTGTGAGTGGAGCCATGGTGACTCAGCAGACAGGTCAAAACATCTCTGTCTTCGGAGGAACATTTCCTGCAAGTGGTGCAGTGGTAAATAACACTGGCGGAACAATTTGTGGATCAGCCAGTTGCACGCTTACAAGTAATCCTTCGTCATACTCGCTAACCGGCACGTACGGATCTACAAGTGAGACCTCGCTATCGGTCTTTGTGACTGCAGCAAGCCAAACTGCAGTGCTCGCATGGGGTGGCCGCATTGCATCACGTGCAGACTGGGGTGCCAACAGCTCGGCTGCAGTCATTAACGGCTCTCCGTATCACATGAGAGTGGTTGGCTTTGACTGCAGCAATGAGAGTAACTGCTCGGCTGGTCAGATGGATCGCTCATTGAATAGTGCTGCAGTGACTTTGCCTGGCTCTATCACAATTGTGAAGGAGACATCTGTGGAAGGTCCGACGTCTTTTGGTTTCTCGGCCACGCCGTCACCTCTCACTACATTTTCACTCGTAGATGACGGAACAATCGCAAACACAAAAGTCTTCTCGGGGATTACTGCGTTCGGAACCTACACAATTACCGAAAACGCAGCTATGGGTTGGGATTTTGATCGAGTGAGTTGTTCAATCGCACAACAATCAACAGGTTCTACAACTGTTAATGGTGCATCAGTCAGCATTGTTCTGGCAGAAGGTGAAGATGTACTGTGCACCTTCTTTAATAGGCCGACACCAGCACCGGCATTATCGCTTCAGAAAACAGCTAATGCATCTAGTTTTTCGTCGGCAGGAACGAATATTACCTATTCGTATCTGTTGACCAATACGGGAAACACAATATTGGGTCCTGCTCAGTTCTCGATCTCTGATGATCAGATTGACGAAGGAGGGCTATTCAGCTGCGGTGCACCGAATACAACACTTTCTATTGGTGCAACTGTGTTGTGCACGGCTCCATATGTCACTACTTCAGGAAATGTTGCAGATGAGCAAGTGACAAACAGGGCTTTTGGCGTAGGCGGGGGAGTCTCTACTCCAACCGCGGTGCTTACCATTCCATATGTTGCACCTGAAACCACAACCACTGTGGGGACAACAGGGACAACGGTTCCTGAATCAACCACCACGATTCCTGAATCAACTACAACGACCGTGCCGGTGACTACCTCCACAGTTCCTGTCACCACCACCACGTTGAGCCCCGTAGAACTTCAGGTAGTGGTACCAGAAGTTCCCACTGGCGGTGAAGATGTTTTTGACGTGCTGTTTGTCGAAGCTCTGCCAGATGCCGGACTTGGTGTGGGATTCATGCCGCTCATTGCAGGAATTGTGTTGCTGCTGGGAATCGGAGTGACGTCAATGTCGATCACTCGTGGCAACCGTCGCATCAAGAATGGAGACAGCAAATGACAACAGCGATGCTTTCAGTCCAGAACAAAATTGGACGCCCAGTTTCTGTGGCACATCAAAGTTCGCTAGAAAGAATGCCGTCGATCGCCATTTTGTCGACATTTCCACCTACTCAATGTGGCTTAGCGACTTTTGCATCTGCATTGGCTGAGGGACTGCAAGCCGTGGGCGTTGATTCGCTTGGTGTTATCGATGTCTCTGAAGGCAGTATGCGCTCATCTGATCAACGAGTGATTGCTCATGTGGCTCCAGGTTCCGTGAAAGATCGTCTTGATGCTGCTCGCCACATAAATTCCTATGACTACCTGTTGATTCAACATGAGTTTGGAATTTTCGGCGGCACAGATGGCGACGAGGTCTTGACACTTCTTGATGATGTGTACGTTCCGGTCATCGTGACACTGCACACAGTTCCACTTTATCCATCGGACGGTCAACGGCGAGTTCTTGAGGCGTTAGCGCAAAGAGCTGATGTTCTCATCGCAATGTCGAATGCGGCCCGTGAAAGATTCATTAATGGATATGACATAGATGTGGACAAAGTTGTGACCATCCCGCATGGGGCAACGGTTCCATTGTTTGTCCCGATGACTACAGATGAACCTGTGTCCTTGTTGACATGGGGCCTTCTTGGTCCTGGAAAAGGACTGGAGTGGGTGATTGATGCACTAGCTATGACCCCAGAACTTCGTGGTCAAGTGACGTACACCATTGCTGGGCAAACACATCCCAAGGTGCTTCTTCGCGAGGGGGAAAAATATCGCAACATGCTCAAACGCAGAGCAGAACTGCTTGGTATTTCGGAAATGGTGCGTTTTGACGATGAGTATCGGTCATTGCCTTCGTTAATGGAATTGATTCAACAATCACACTGTGTGGTGCTTCCCTATGACTCTCATGATCAAGTGACCTCTGGGGTTCTTGTTGATGCTGTGGTTGCTGGTCGGCCAGTTATTGCGACGCAATTTCCTCACGCAGTTGAACTTTTGTCGCAAGGTGTGGGAATCACAGTTCCCCACAAAGATTCAGTTGCCTTGGCCCACGCCATCCGCAAGATTGCAACCGAGCCAGAGACACTTTCGTCCATGATGAATGCCACTATTCCGATTGCAGAAGAACACAGTTGGGTCTCTGTGGCGGCACGTTATGCCTCTGTTGCTTTAGCAATTTCTGAGAAAAACTTGGTGTAGATGATGGCCATCTTTGAACCACAAGAACACACCGGGATGCGCCACCTGTCGCGAATGACCGATGACCGGGGAATATTTGAACATGCCTTGCATGAACATCCCAGATTCGAACATGGCTATTGCACCGATGACAATGCTCGTTTACTTGTAGTGGCTGCGCGAGCTGAAAAAGAGACACAAGAAGCTCAGATTCTCGAACGTGTAGCTGCTCGTTTTGTCTTGGAGTCCATTCGTGAAGATGGTCTTTGCCATAACCGCATGAGTTTTGAACGCATGTGGCAAGACACTGCATCATCTGATGATTGTTGGGGCCGAGCTATCTGGGGACTGGGCACTGCAGTTGCACATTCGAACGACACGGAAGTGAGAAACCGTTGTTTTGATGCATTTGCTGTTGCTGCTCAAGCACGGTCTTTCTCACTAAGGGCAATGTGCTTTGCCACCATTGGTGCGGGCGAAGTTTTGCAGGTTGATCCAGGGAATAAGGCAGCACAAGAGCTTCTTTTGGATATGACATCAATGTTTGTGTTTCATCCAGATGGAAAAGGCCAATGGAAATGGCCCGAAACCCGTCTTGCCTATTCAAATGCGTTACTACCAGAAGCGATGATGGTGTGTGGCTCACTTCTCGATGATTCGCAATTGCAAACACGTGGTCTGAATTTGTTGGAGTGGTTATTGGAAACTGAGACCCTTGGTGACCATTTATCGGTGACTCCTGTAGGTGGAAGAGGGTTAGGTGATAAAGGACCTCAATTTGATCAACAACCCATTGAGGTGGCAGCCATTGCTGATGCCGCAATGCGCGCATCAATACTCACGGGAGATGATTCATGGGAACGCGTTGTTGAGATGGCCGTGAACTGGTTTCTTGGAAACAATGATTCTGGGCATTCAATGATTGATCTAGATACCGGCGGAGGATACGACGGTTTGCACATTGATGGTGTCAATCTCAATCAAGGTGCGGAGTCCACTTTGGCAATGGTGTCAACCATGCAGCATCGTGGATCAATGTGGCTGGTGTGAAATCATCCGACGATGACAATGTCCTTGCAAAACGTACAACTCATCGATTGATGCCTGATGCAAGCCGAGTCATCTCGCGGCTGTTTGTGGCTGGTCAAGAAGATTATGGTGCAAGCCAATCTCGTGCAGGGTTGGTCATTGAACGTGTCATAGGCCTGAGCGAAGAACAAGTGAATGCATCTCTTGACAATGTTGTATCGCGCTTTTCTCATCGTCACGAAAATCTTTTTGATGATTTAGAAGCGCATGCACACCGAGTTGCTCACCGCCTGCAACCAGATCTCACTCTCTCACCTGAACGTTTACGCCTTATTGGGGCCCTATTTACCCACGAATTTTCCATTGAAGGAGCAGCACTGACGAACCCGTCAATAGTTCCACATCCCGATCAAAGCAATGTGGAAGATGGGTCATTACGTTTCGTGATGAGTGTGCGGGGAGTAGGTGAGGGTCATCGCTCTTCCATTGGGTTTCGAACTGGAATAGTCAACTCAACGGGAGATGTGTGTATTGATGAGGTGGGAGATTTCCCCGTCATTGGAAGTCATTGGGAATCTGCTCTTAATCAATGCAATTTCCGAGGGCCACTCGAAGAGTTGCAAGACCTTGGTGAGAACGGGCGATACATCCTGGGACAATTAGGGGAAACCTTCACCACGGAAGACCTCAATCGTGTGCTCTTTCAGTTTCTTCTTGATCGTGATTCGTTTAAGAATGTTGACAACACTGTGCATCACTTTCGCATGATTGCCGAGAGAAACTACGTGGTGACTTTTTCCGAGGACAAAGACCTCTCGGAACGAATATTGTGGCCAGTGTCCTACGCCGAGTGGCGTGGTATGGAAGATGCGCGTTTTGTCCTCTTTCATCATGATGATGGTTCAGATCAGTATTTAGCGACGTATACAGCATTTGATGGAATGGGCGTGTCACAACAACTACTTTCGACTAATGATTTTCTTTCATTCGAAACTCATCCACTGGCCGGTATGGCTGCGCGTGGAAAAGGGATGGCATTTTTCCCTCGGAAAATTGGTGGCGTGTTTGCTGCCATGTCACGCGCTGACCATGAATCCAATTGGTTGAGCTTCTCGGATCGCTTGGATTACTGGAGTGCATTAACAGCAATACAGCTACCAAGTCGACCGTGGGAACTTATTCAATTGGGTAACAGTGGATCACCCTTGGAAACTGAAGCGGGATGGCTGGTGATTACCCATGCAGTGGGTCCGATGCGCACGTATCACCTCAGTGCCATGCTGCTTGATGCAGATGACCCTGCTCGGGTCATTGGCACAATGGACAGACCTCTACTGAGTCCTCGCGAAGATGAGCGAGATGGATATGTGCCCAACGTTGTGTACTCCTGTGGGAGTTTGATTCATGCAGGGAAACTGGTGCTGCCATTTGGGATTGCAGATCAATCTATTGGAATAGCCACAGTGCAAGTCGACGAACTCTTGGAAGAGTTGATGTCGCCATGAAGAACATCTAACGCAGGTCGCTGAATAAAAAATGGGCGGTGATACCGAAGTACCACCGCCCATTAATGAAATGCGTTTATTGACCGCCGAAGAGTGGTCCCACGATTTGTAGTGCACTGTCGGCAGTTTCTTGGGCGTAGGTAGCAAAGATAAACAATGCTCCGCCTGCAAGGGCAATGTTCTTCCAGAAGTTGATCATCTCTGGTTGCTTGGCAGATGGATCGGTAACGGTCCAGAAATCATGCATTTTGACTGCCATCACTACGAGCAGTACCGCAATAACGAGTGCACCCAGATCAATCCAGATTCCCAATGCGACCGAAAGGCCACCGAGGAGCATCAACACACCAGAGAGTTGCACTGCAGCCTTTGGAGCAGGAACTTTCTTGAACTGTGCGTATCCAGCCATAGCCGCAGTGTTCTTAAAGTGGGCGAGGCCACTGTTGATGAACATGAGGGCAAAAATGATTCTTGCAATGAGAAGGACGATGTCCATGTGATTCTCTCTTTCGATAAAGAAATAGTTGAGATTTCAATCATATCTATAAATGGTTGAGTGCGCAATCATTTCGTTGTGGCTTGTAGAGTTCTCTCTATGGCAACACGGTGGCTCACAACCCAAGAGATGGCAGCATGGCGAGCATTTGTTCTCACAGCCGGTGATGTCATACGTGCGATCGAACGTGATCTTCAACCATTTGATCTTGATTTTGGCGACTACCAGTTATTGGTGATGTTGTCTGAGGCACCCGATCAGCGTTTGCGGATGTGCGATCTTGCCGACAGCCTTCGCTTAACCCGAAGTGGTCTCACACGACGAATGGATGGAGTTCTCAAGAAAAAGCTGGTGACTCGTGTTCAATCAACCCAAGATGGTCGTGTTGCATTTGCACAGATTTCAACCAAAGGTATGGAAGTTTTGAAAACTGCTGCACCGCATCATCTCGACAGTGTGCGCGCTCATGTCATTGACCTTTTATCCCCCGCAGAGATCAAGTCATTTACTTCGGCGTTTACAAAAATTGCTGACAAACTCTCGGAAGAATAAGCCAGTCTCTATGCGCTAAGTGCGGCTTTTACGGCTTGAAGGCCGTCGATGAGTACTTTTCTTTCATCTTGTGTCAACACAGCAAATGCGGGCTCCACGATTGCATCCGTGAGTTTCTCGGCTTCATCCATTTTCTTAAGCACTGCATCGGTGACCTCTGGTGCTTCTTCTTCGGTGTAGCCAAATTGTTTCCACATGTCGGGGCGCTTGATGAAATGTGCGGTGGAGGACTGTATGCCTGCTGCGCGAAGTGCGACAAGGTGGGCACTTCCACGGAATTCGCGCAAAATTGCGATGAGTTGCATGGCCCGACCTGGTGCATCTTTTGCAAGTGTTTCTGTGCGAATGGCTGCATACAACGCAAGAGAATCAGGATCAGCGGCATCGTTGATCTTTTCTAAAACTGCCACAAAAGCATCAAGATTCGGAAGTGAAGAAAGTTTTGTTCGACCCAATGCCGCACAAGCCTCAAGATGGGCAGTGCCAGCTACTCGAGGTTCCACTTTTGCACGAGCTGCATCGAGGATGCTTTTGAGCAGTGCAGGCTTGAAATAACCAAAGGCTGCAGACACTGCATCTGGATCGCAATTTCCCATTTGTCCTGCACGTCCTTGTACGTAGAACTCCATACCGCCAAGATTGATGTCCTTGCCTGCCTGCAGGGTTTCCGGAATGAAATAGTAAGCAGCCCCGAATACGTTGATTGTGGGACAAGCTGCGTCAAGAAGTTCTTGGTTGTTCATAATGAAGAACAGTACCCAAAGCTGATAGCTCTACGATTACTGGATGCTCCATTGGCCCTTTGTTCGTTGTGCGCCGGTGGTGTTTGTTGTGCTGTGGAGCACTGGATTCATTGTGGCCCGTTATGGCACTGCAGATTCAGGCCCCATAACTTTCCTGGCGATCAGGGTGACGATTGCTGCTGTGATCTTGTGGGCACTGTCGCGATGTGTGAAAGAGGCTTCTCTGACCCCACGAGAAAAACTCATCCAGATGGTCTCTGGGTTGGGAATTCATGGGCTATATCTCGGTGGAGTCTTTGTGGCAATCGATCTAGGTTTGCCCTCTGGTGTGAGCGCATTGATTGCCGCCCTGCATCCCGTGGTTACCACCGTGTGTGGGCGTGTGTTGTTGCGTGAAGACATGAATCAACGTCGTATTTGGGGAGTGGTGTTGGGCTGTGTGGGGGTAGTTGTTGTAGTGGTGGAGCGTGGTGGCGCCACCCACAGTGTGCGCATTGGGGCATTGGTGGCGATGGCAATTGCCGTTGTGGGAATGTCTGCCGGCACTTTGGTGCAACGTCAATTTGCAATCTCGACGCCACTTTTAGGGGGTACTGCCTGGCAATACTTTGCAAGCGCCGTGGTGTTTTCCATTGGGGCTCTGTTCTTTGAGAGTTGGAACTTCTCTGTAACAGCGCAAAGCATTGGTGCACTGGCATGGTCAGTGGGTGTTCTCTCACTTGGTGCAATTTTGATCATGTTGTGGCTATTGAAACGACAAGCTGCGTCACAAGTAAGCAGTCTGTTTTTCCTCACGCCCGCGCTGTCAACGATTCAAGGCTCGCTCTTGTTTGGGGAATCTTTAGGAGCTCTGTCGCTGCTGGGGCTAGTGGTTGCATTGCTCGGTGTGTGGCTGGCAACGTCGGTTTCACATGCTGCATCAACGTAAGCGACGAGTCCCCTCTATTTTTCTACAAAAGTGAGGTCGGGACCGATAATGATGTCGCCCGAGAAATGTTCAGCAGCAAGTGAGCGCCACTCATCTTCTTGCCCTGGTTGTATTGCAGGAACAAAATGTGTCAAGACGAGAGTCTTTACATTGCATTGAGTTGCAGTTTGCGCTGCTTGTTGCACAGTGGAGTGATAGTCCAAAATGTCGAGAAATCGCTCGCCAATGGGAATGTGCGGTGCAAACATTCGTACTAAGTCTTCACGAATCACCGTTTGTACATAGAAGTCTGCATCTTTGCACATCTGATTAAGTCCTTCACATGGAATGGTGTCGCCTGCAATGGCTGCCACAACGTTGTTGTGCTCAATACGAAAACCAACTGTGGGCGTCACAGGACGATGATCAGTAGCGTACACACCGACTGCAACATCGCCTATCGAAATAGTGTCTCCAGGTTGCACTTCGTGAACTTCTACTTTCATTCCTACGCCAGCACGAAGATCGACGTGATGGTCGAGACGGTAATGCTCATCTTGGTCAAGCATCGCTAACAGACCATCTATCATTTTTTGTGTTCCCACTGGACCGTAAATTGGTAGTGGTGTAGCTGCTGGAGACGAAATCCAGCGAGTGGTGATGATGTCATTGAGATCACAGATGTGATCGCTGTGAAGGTGTGTGAGCAGTACTGCATTGATGGTGGCTGGCGGGCACATGGCACCCACAAGACGCATGATGACTCCACGACCGGCATCAACGACGAGGTTTACATCTGCTGCTTGTACAAGAGTGGAAGGGCCAGCACACGTTGCACTAGGCAGGGGGCTGCCAGTGCCAAGAAGAGTTATTTTCATGTGCGCAACCTAACCCAGGTTGTGTCACCGTGCAGTGAACACGGAGTATTCGCCGTGGGTCTATCGGCCTCGCGGCTTGAACAGATCGCGGATCATTGGTTCAAAGTGTGACAACGGCGCACTCTTGTATTCAGAATCAAATGCGGGAGAGTCGTACTTTGCGCAGAACTCTTCGGTGTAGTCGAAGTACTCGTTGTCTCGGAACTGATCTCGTGCGTTCTTATCGAGGCCGATGTAATCCCAGAAGTAATACCCCTGAAAGATTCCATGGTGCTTCACCATCCACCAGTTCGCTTCAGAAACAAAAGGCTTCAAAATTCCTGCAGCGATATCGGGGTGGTTGAAAGGGGCGAGGTTGTCGCCAATGTCGTGGATAAGAGCACACATGATGTACTCGGCATCGCGTCCATCTTTTTCTGCACGCGTGGCAGTTTGCAAACAATGCTCAAGTCGATTCACAGGGAAACCGCCGTGATCATCTTCAAGCATTTGCAATTGTTGAATCACTCGGTCGGCCACCATTGCCTGGGTGTCTTGAATACAGACCATGATGTTGGCCCATTCTTCCTTGGTGGATTCTTCGAATGACTTAAAAGTGGCTCTCTCGACCATGGTCCCCCCTTGTTCGGTAGTTGTGAACTTACTACGCGATACCGAATTTGTCAGCGGCGAGATTTCACCACGGCGACTGTGGCTCCGCGAGGCAGATTGTCAAATACCCATTGTGCGTGGCTATCCAGCATGCGGATACAGCCATGTGAAGAGGGGGCAAGCCCAAGTGGGGTAGGGAAACGGACGTTTCCCTTCTTGGTATCCACATAGGGAACCCCGTGGAAGCCAATATTTCCTCCGTTGCGACCGATTGTGAATCGGGTCATGAACTTCATTTTTTCTTGAGGGCGCAGGTTGTAGAAAGTTTGGGCAGAACGCGAGAACACTTTGAAGCGACCTGTAGGTGTTGAATCTTCTAATCCGGTGGAAACGGGAAGTTTGGCAATCAATTTGCGCTTGTCGTTATAGAAATAGGCCTGCTGTTCGTCGAGAACTACTCGCGCATATGCAATTGATACTTGCCGACGCGGCAATTTAATGCGCGAGGGTTTTACCGCCGTGGGTACAGCTTGTGCAGCCGAAGTTTCGATGGAAGTGTCGGGAGGCGCGATGGTGGTTGAGGAGTCATCGGTAGAGGCTCGCACCAAAGCGGTACCAGAGGCCAAGACGACACATGCTGTGATTGATCCAATGACAGCTTTGCGAATGCGGGAGGACACAGGCTCAAATGTATCAGTGAGTGAAAACCAAGGGTAGGCATGCTGTACGCAGAAGCATCAATGCTTACTGCGTAGCAACATCTAGTCCTTCTGCAAGTGTGTTCCAGGCGAGGACTGCACACTTGATACGCACAGGAAATTTCACAACACCTTGCAGAGCTTCAAGATCGCCTAGTGGCGCAGAAGTATCAGGCTCTTCTAGATCTTCAATAGACATCATGTGTTTGAAGCGGTGAATAAGAGCACGTACTTCTGCGATGGGCTTGCCCTTGATCGCCGCGCTCATCATCGATGCTGAACTTTGACTAATGGAACAACCTTGGCCACTTATCTTGATGTCCGAGACGATGTCATTGTCCACCGAGATGTACACCTCGATCTCATCGCCACACAGTGGATTGTGTCCTTCTGTGCGAATAGCAGGCGGCTCTAGAGATCCACGGTTACGTGGGCTCTTGTAGTGATCGAGAATAATTTCTCTATAGAGGTCTTCAAGTCCTGGCATTTGTCTCTCCGTTGCTTGCTGTCACAGGTTAGAGGGTAAAAAATTCACCTGTTTCGGTGAGGGCGTCACAAAGGGCGTCCACTTCATCGGTGGTGTTGTAGAGGTAGAAACTTGCACGTGCTGTGGCATTTGCCCCTAATAGGCGCATGAGTGGTTTGGCGCAGTGATGGCCAGCACGCACACAAACATTGTTCTGGTCAAGAACTTGGCTGACGTCATGAGGGTGCACGTCACGAAAAGCAAAGCTAAACGTGGCCCCGCGAACCTCAATGTTCTTGCTTCCATGGATCACGATGTCATCACCGAATCTTTGAGTCAACGTGTCTAGGGCGTAACGCGAGATCTCCATCTCGTGTTGGCGCACGTTGTGCATCCCAATGTTGTTGAGATAATCCACTGCAGCCGACAAGCCCACAGCTTCCACGATGGGTTGCGTGCCGGCTTCAAACTTGGCTGGCAATTCTGCACACGTGAAGCCCTTGAGTGTGACGTCTGAAATCATGTTTCCGCCACCAAGAAATGGTGGCATGGCATCAAGCAATGCTTCTTTGCCCCACAACATTCCAATTCCGGTTGGCCCCAACATTTTGTGGCTACTAAAAGCGAGAAAATCTGCATCCCAGTCTTGGACATCAGTGGGCATATGTGGCACTGATTGGCAACCGTCCACAATTGCAATCGCTCCATGACGATGCGCAAGTGCAACTAGTTCCTTGACGGGGTTGATAGTTCCCAACACATTGGACATCGAAGTGAAAGAAAAAGCTTTTGCGCCATCAAGTAACTGATCTATTTGGGACAAGTCGAGAAGACCATCAGTAGTAATGGGCACCCAACGAATAGTGAAGCCCTTTTCCGCAGCCAACATCTGCCAGGGAACAATGTTGGCGTGGTGCTCCATGTGCGTGAGAACAATTGCATCGCCACTCGACAAATTGGCTGCACCCCATGCGCGCGCCACCAAGTTGAGTGATTCGGTGGCATTTTTGGTGAAGACCACTTCATGTGCGTGACGTGCATTAATAAATTTGGCAACCTTTGTACGAGCGCCTTCATACATCTCTGTTGCTTGTGCTGCAAGAAAGTATGCGCTTCGATTTGTGGGGCTGTATTGATGAGCCATGAAAGTGCTCATCGCATCAATGACAGATTGCGGTTTGTGTGACGAATTAGCCGAATCGAGATAGACGAGCGGTTTTCCATTAATGGTGTCGGCCAGAATCGGAAAGTCGGCACGAATGCGATCGATGTCGATAGTCATAACGACTTAGGCCTTGTAGGCCTCGTAACCGTTCTTTTCAAGTTCGGCTGCAAGTTCCATTCCACCAGACTTCACAATGCGACCATCAATCATGATGTGCACAAAGTCGGGTTGGAGTTCATCAAGCAAGCGTTGGTAGTGGGTGATGAGCAAAATGCCAAGGTTGGGGCGATCTTGTTTCACTTCACGAATTCCCTTGGCCACAATGCGCAGTGCGTCAATGTCGAGACCGGAGTCTGTTTCATCGAGTACGGCAAATTCTGGTTCGAGCAACGCCATTTGCATGATTTCGTTGCGCTTCTTTTCGCCACCGGAAAAACCTTCATTGAGATAACGATCCACAAACGAAGAATCCATTCCCAACCGCTTCATCCAATCCATTGCAGATAAACGAAGTTCAAGAACAGACAGGTCGATACCTTTGCGAGCAGACAAGGCCTGGCGAAGAAATTGAATAACGGAGACGCCAGCAATTTCTTGTGGGTATTGAAAGGCGAGAAAAATTCCTGCCTTGGCGCGGATATCTGTTGTCCAGTCGGTGATGTCTTCACCGTGAAAGAAGATCTGCCCACTTGTGACTTCATATTCGG
>JBIIBO010000035.1:0-6114 GCA_044239355.1 Ilumatobacteraceae bacterium | reverse complement strand
CTTTTCGGGGACAGTGGACATAGAAGTTAAATCGTAGGCTTGACAGAGTGCTGAACCTCTATGACACCGCCACTCGCAGCGTCAAACCCTTGGCTTTACGGGAGCCTGGGCGGGTCAGCATCTACCTATGCGGCCCCACGGTGTATGGCCCGCCGCATCTTGGCCATGGGCGAGCCACGGTGGTCTACGACATTTTGCGCCGTTACCTTTCCTATAGAGGGCTAGATGTGCGCTTGGCCTCAAACATCACCGACATCGACGACAAGATCATCGACCGTGCCAATCGTGAGGGTCGACCATGGACGGAGATCACGCACAAATGCGAAAACGTGTGGTTTGATGCGATGTCTCGCTTGGGAGTTCTACGTCCTAGTGATGTTCCTCATGCCACTGAATATGTGGATGCAATGGTGACAATGATTGCCACATTGATTGATCGTGATGCCGCCTACGTCACTAACGACGGTGTGTATCTACATGTACCTGCAGTTCCTGATTACGGATTACTTGCACACCAAAGTTTGGACGAGATGATGTCGGGCGGGGGAGACCGCGAAGTGTTGGGTGCAGAGAATAAAAAGCACCCGGCAGATTTTGCATTGTGGAAATTCAGCAAACCCGATGAACCATCCTGGGATTCTCCGTGGGGTGCGGGACGTCCCGGTTGGCACAGTGAATGTGTCGTGATGAGTCTTGAGTTGTTGGGCGAAGGTTTTGATCTTCACTGTGGTGGTGCTGATCTTCGATTCCCGCATCATGAAAACGAACGCGCGCAAGCAGTGGCGTTAGGGAAAACCTTTGCCAACCATTGGATGCATAACGGATTTGTGGTGGATACCGAAGGCGAAAAAATGTCCAAGAGTTTGGGCAACGTATTGAACCTGCTCGATCTTTTGGATCAGTACGACCCTCGCGCATATCGCATGTTGTTATTGCAGACTCATTACCGTTCGCCTATTCGCGTTGGACAAGACAACATTGACTCTGCCGTCAGTGCACTTGGTGGTCTCGATGGATTCATTGCCCGCACATCACACATTGACTCATCTACTGCAGACGCAGAGACAGTGGAACGTTTTTGCGCAGCAATGGATAACGACCTCGATACGCCGGCTGCAATGGCATTGATTTTTGATGCGGTGCGTCGTGCAAATAGTGCTGTGGATGCTGGCGATGTGGCAACTGCATCGGCACTTCGTGCAGCAGTGTTAGAGATGACCGTGGCTGTAGGAATTGAATTGTCTGGCGGCCAAGACGTTGATGCAGACATTGCTGCCAAAGGTGTAGCACTTGATGCTGCGCGTGCTGCAAAAGATTTCGCAGCAGCTGATGCAATTCGTGATGAGTTGCAATCGTTGGGTTATGTAGTGGAAACCTCCAAAGAGGGGACGCGCATCCGACGTGGCTAAGAAAGAGCGCCCGCCTACGCCGGCTGGGTATTGGGTTATCTGGACAACTGTTGCCCTAGACCTCATTGGTTTTGGCATGATCGTGCCGATTTTGGGTCGATATGCAGAGCGCTTTGGTGCAGGTGGTCTCGAAGTCGGGCTGCTCTTCGCATCGTTTTCTATTGCACAGATGTTCTTTTCCCCAGTTCTTGGAAAACTCTCTGATCGCATCGGACGAAAGCCGGTCATCATCATTGCGTTGGTGGGTTCATCGGTAGGCAGTTTCATCACTGGTGCCGCTGGTGCATTGTGGGTGTTGTTTTTGGGACGTTTTATTGATGGCGCCTCGGGAGCAAGCATTGCGGTAGCCCAAGGTGCCGTTGCAGATATCGCACCGCCTGAACAACGTGCTCGACTTATGGGCATGTTGGGTGCAGCCTTTGGTCTCGGGTTTGTTCTGGGACCCGCCATTGGTGGACTTGCCTCGCTAGGTGGACCGCATGTGCCGTTTTATCTTGCGGGAACCTTGGCCGCTATCAACGCAGTTGCTGCCTACATCCGTTTGCCAGAAACAAAGTCAACTCCTGTCCCTACTGAGTCTTCATCGTTGCCTGCGGGACCGCGTTCACCAGTTCTTGTGCGTTTTGCTGCAGTGTCGTTTCTTGCAACACTTGCGTTTTCTGGTTTTGAAGCAACGTTCTCATTATTTGGTCGCGAGCGTTTTGATCTCACCGAAGGTTCCACTGCGTTGGTGTTCTTGTTTGTGGGTGTCATCTTGGTGGCAGTGCAAGGATTATTCATTGGCCGCCTGACAGCAACATGGGGTTCGCGCAAGATGTTGCGCGGTGGACTTGTGTTAGTGGGGCTTGGTTTATTTGTTCTGGCAGCAAGCACAGTGTGGCCAATGTTGTTTTTGGCTCTGTTCTTGCTGTCATTTGGCCAAGGCATTGCGACCCCTTCCACGACAGCACTCGTCACCGAGGCTGCACCGCCTGAGCGCCGCGGCGAAGCGTTGGGGTATCAGCAAAGTGTTGGCGCATTTGCCCGTGTTGCCGGCCCCATCACCGCAGGTCTTCTTTTTGATGGAGTAAATGCCGGAACCCCCTATGTGATTGGCGGGCTGCTGTTCTTCGTTGCCCTTATTGCTGTGTGGCCAGTGACGGCTGCGGTGCAGACAACATCACAACCCCACTGAACCCAGACCCACCGAACACAGGTCACTCGCATGAGTTTGTGTAACTCGGGTTACCCCCAAGTAAGTTTGGGGTATGGCTGAATTTTCCCTCCACCTCAATGATGACCAATTGCAAATCAAAGACTGGGTGCACCAGTTTGCAAAAGATGTGATTCGTCCAAATGCAATCGAATGGGATGAGCGCGAAGAGTTCCCTTGGCCCATCGTGCAAGAGGCCGCAAAGATTGGCATGTACGGCTGGGAGTTCTTGATGAACAACATGTCAGACCCATCTGGTTTGACAATGCCCGTCACCATTGAAGAGTTGTTCTGGGGCGATGCAGGAATTGGTATGGCGATTATGGGTTCTGGTTTGGCAGCAGCTGGCATTGCAGGAAACGGCACACCAGAGCAAGTCATGGAATGGGTGCCACAGTGTTACGGCGATGCAAATGACGTGAAGCTCGGTGCATTCTGTGTGTCAGAACCAGACGCGGGTTCAGATGTGTCGTCGTTGCGCACACGTGCCGTGTACGACGAAGCAAAAGATGAATGGGTATTGAACGGAACAAAGGCATGGATCACCAACGGTGGCATTGCAAACGTGCACGTTGTGGTGGCAGCAGTTGATCCCGCACTTAAAGGTCGCGGTCAGGCCTCTTTCATCATTCCGCCAAATACAAAGGGTTGCAGCCAGGGCCAGAAGTATCTGAAGCACGGCATTCGCGCATCGCACACTTCTGAAGTGGTGTTGGATGATGTACGTATCCCAGGTCATTGTTTGTTGGGTGGCAAAGAAAAGCTTGATGCAAAGCTTGCCCGCGCTCGTGACATGGGTAAGACCGGTGAAGCACAGCCCGCAATGAAGACGTTTGAGTCCACTCGTCCAGCAGTGGGTGCACAAGCACTTGGTGTGGCACGCGCTGCATATGAAATTGCGTTGGATTACGCCAAGGAGCGCACAGCGTTCGGTAAGCCCATCATCATGAACCAAGCAATTGCGTTCAAGTTGGCCAACATGATTACTCAAATTGATGCAGCACGTTTGTTGATCTGGCGTGCATCTTGGTTAGGTCGCAATGGCGGCTTCACCAATGCTGAAGGTTCAATGTCGAAGTACTACGCATCGGAAACTGCAGTGCGCGTCACTGAAGATGCCATTCAGATTCTTGGTGGCTATGGCTATACACGTGAGTACCACGTAGAGCGCATGCACCGCGATGCAAAGATTCACACCATCTTTGAAGGCACCTCAGAGATTCAGCAGCTGGTGATTGCTCGTGCAATCTCCGGCTTGCGCATCGAATAATTCGGCATACAGTAGGGACATGCCTACGTCGAGCTCCATTCGCCAGCGAATTTTGGATCTAGCGGTTGCTGCCATTGATGATGGCGGGGAAGCAGCAGTTCGTGTTAACGATCTGGCTGCTGAAGCAGGCGTTACTGTTCCCACGTTGTATCGACACTTCGGTAGTCGTGATGGATTAGTTGAAGCTGCACAAACGCATCGTTTTCGCACTACCCAGTTCATTGACTCTTCTGTGTTGGCGTCGTCACTTGCAAAGTGCAAAAGCCAGGATGATTTGCGAAAGGCTCTTCGAAAAGAGTTGATGACGCACTTTGATACAGACCGATGGGAACTTCGCCAGGTGCGTCTCAATGCGTTGGGTGCTGGTTATGCACGCCCAGAATTAGCAGCATCCTTGGCTCTTGCTCAAAAGCAGGGTGCGATGGGAATTACTGAAATGTTGCTTCCCTTTCAGAAGAAGGGCTGGATCCGCAAGGACATAGACCTTGCGGCAACCGTGTACTGGTTTATGGGCCAGATTCTGGGCCGCGTTCTGATCGAAATGGGTGACAACCCTGTGTCGCAGAAGAAGTGGAACGACGTGTCCATCGAGGGAATCATGGCAGTGATTTTCGGAGATACGCCGAAGAAATAGGGGTTTCCTACCTGAAAGTAGTATTACTACTTAATTGAGTAGCATTACTACTCATGCGTTCCAGATTGCCAATTGCACCACGAATATTCGGCGCTATTTGCTTAGTAGCTCTCTCTCTTGTTTTTCAGACTGGCGAAGTATCAGCATGGAAGGCAACCACGCCACCCGTGAACGTCACCTATTTCGGCGGCGCCGGAGTTGACTTTGCATTTTCGACGGTGATTGATTCTTCAGGCAATCACTACGTAGTTGGAGAATTTGCAAGCAACAACCTTGACTTTGACCCCGGCGCCGGCACAACAACACTCTCCACTCGAGGATGGGACGATGTTTATGTTTCTAAGTTCGATAGTTCTGGTGACTTTCTCTGGGTGCAGCAAATTGGAGGGACGGGAACTGACAGGGCGAGATCAATATCAATTGATGCTTCGGGGAATATCTACATCGGTGGATTTTTTCAATCGACCGTAGATTTTGACGCTGGAATTGGCACATCAAACTTGACCAGTAGTGGTTCGTCGGATGCGTTTGTATTGAAACTGGATTCTGGTGGTGGGTTTCAGTGGGTAAGGCAGATCACGGGCGCAACAATTAGTGACAGTGCGCGGTTGTCGTCACTCAAGGTGAGTGGTTCTGGGTTGTACGCAATTGGTGAATTTAATGGCACAGCCGACTTCGATCCCGGAGTGGGAACTTCAAATCTTGTCTCAAATGGCAATAGTGATGTTTACGCACTAAAACTTGATCTCAGCGGAAATTTCCAATGGGCCAAGAGTGTCGGTGCAGGTGGTAACGACTTGGCAAGGTCTCTTGCTGTTGATTCGAGCGGAGTGTATGTAATCGGCGGGTTTTTGGGAACTGTCAATTTCAACTCAGCTGGTTCTGCGAACCTTTCGTCTCCTGACATCAACACAATCAATGGCTTCTTGTTGAAACTAGATGACAACGGTGTGTATCAATGGGCCCACAAAGTAGGCAGATTGGGTTCGGGTGTTGCTCTCGATACCACTGCAGGATTTGTGTATGCAACCGGATACTTCATGGGTACGAATGATTTTGATCCAGGCGTAGGCACATCAAACTTAACTGCAATTGGTACTTCGTCTGACGCCTATTTATTGACATTGAATACTGATGGAACCTTTGTTCGCGCGATTCAATTTGGCGGGTCAAGCGTGGAAGAAGGCCGAAATCTCGCAGTTGATTCATCCGGGAATGTCTTAGCGACAGGAGTTTTTGCTACAGGTAGCAATAGCCCAGTGGATTTTGATCCTGACCCGGTGACGTCGGCAAACTTGCTCGCAATGTCAACGGACGTCTACGTAGTGAAACTCACTCGCACGGGTTCTTACGTATGGGCCCGGCAATTTGGAGGCAGCGGTGGTGGTGGCAGCAACGGGCCTGGTGAAAACATCTGGTCAATCACAACTGATGCTTCAAACAATGTGATTGTTACAGGTTCGTGGGCCGGAAGCATGGACTTCAACACCTCGACATCAGGGTCACCATTTATTTCATCTACTGGTGGTGTCAACCACGATGCTTATGTAGCAAAACTAAGAAGCACAGATGGCTATACCGATACGACGGCACCAACGGGGTCTTTGCA
>JBIIBO010000009.1:0-72004 GCA_044239355.1 Ilumatobacteraceae bacterium | reverse complement strand
GTGGGTAGTGTCGGTCGGGCTACAGCGTCAGGTGGTGCGGAATCAACAGGCGGCGGCGGCGGAGGTGCTGGATTCGACTCAGTTGGAAACGGCACTGGCGGTGCTGGTGGAACAGGCGTGGTGCTGTTGTCTTTTGTGATGCCATGTGAAGAACAAGTGTGGGCAGGTGCGGGTGGATCGACATTGATTCAGTATCAAGTTCCCACTGGATTTACATCGTGTAACGCAAACTTCACTACACCTGCCAATGTCACTGCACTTGATGCGGTGATTGTCGGCGGCGGTGGCGGTGGCGGCGGCGGCAACAGTCCTCGCATGGCCCCTGGCGGTGGCGGCGGTGGTGGTCAAGTATTAAACCTGCGTGCACAAACTGTTGCTGCAAACACGTCTTTTTCGATTGTTGTAGGTGGAGGAGGAAGCGGCGGTGCTGGCTCTGCAGTGAGCGGAACTCCTAGTGCCGCCGGTTCCACGGGTGTCGCATCAAGTGCGTTTGGATCGACAGCAAATGGTGGCGTGGGTGGCCTCGGTTCAGGTTCGACCTCTTCCCAATTGGGGTTCTCGGGTTACGGAGGTAACTCTGGAAGTGGAAACTTAGGTGGTGAACCGAACTGGGAAGGCGGCGGTGGTGGTGCCGGCGCAGGAAGCCCTGGTAACAACGCAATGGATGGCGCCGGCGCATACTGGGGTCAAGGAGCCACGGGTGGTTATGGCGGTAACGGTGTAATGCCCGGTTGGGTGATTGGCTGGTGTAGCGGCATGTTTGGTGGTGGCGGCGGCGGTGGATCTGGTGGCACCGATGTTGTCTATCCACTACCTCTTGGTGGTGCGGGCGGCGGCGGCAATGGAGCCACGAATGGAGCCTCGGGACCAACTGCGCCGACGGGCGGTGCAAATCACTGTGGTGCCGGAGGTGGTGGTGCGGGTACGCACAGCACATCGCAAAACGGGGCCAATGGTGGCAGTGGAGCTGTATATGTGCGATACAACCATGCGTACTCTGCAGAGTCATTTAGCCAGGGCGCGAACTTGTCTGTTGCTTTAGGAACTGCAACAAACCTTGGCCTCTCAAACGTTGTCACCGATTACACGGTGGGTGAAACAGTTCGCGTGCGAATGAATGTAACCAATGGCACTTTGTCGATTGTGTCTGCATCGGGAACAACGGTGACCGGCAACAATTCTTCATCCGTCACGTTGGTGGGATCGCAAACAGATCTGAATACTGCGCTAGCGAGTGCAACGCTGAATGCTGCGGCGCTGTCGTCAACTCAGTTGATGATTGATGTAGATATGAACCCCGTGTCGCAAACGTTTGGCGGAAACACGTACACCCCACATACCAACGGGCATTTCTATACATTCCGTTCTATTGCTAACGCACGTGTGTGGGAAGCACTGGACGTTGCAGTCCGAATGCAGTTAGGCGGTCGTCAAGGCTTTCTTGCAACTCCTACAAGTGCCGATGAAATGACTGTGATGCGTACCGTGGCTGGGTCATCGTCTGCCTGGCTTGGTATCGCCGATGATTTTCAAGAGAACACATTCCGTCTTCTTGGGGAAGATGCATGGGGTCCGATCTCAACTGGTGCCACTGGAATCTTGAATCGGTATACGAACTGGGCATCAAATGAGCCGAACAACTCTGGTGGCTCCGAAGGCAATAACTCCGTAGGTAGCGAAGATTATGTGCAGATTAACTCAGGTTCGTCGACGTGGAATGATCACAGACCATTCGCCACAATGAACGGTGCACTGGTGGAGTTTGAACCAAAGTCTTCACGTCGTGTACACAATGTGAACTTCACTGCTTCTGCATCACGCACAGCCACTGTGTCTACCGCATCAAATCTTGGATTGGGCTCTACCTACATTGGAGCGTCCACATTTGTTAACGACGAAACGATAGTTGTAGAGATTTCCTCGCCTGTGGGAACCACTATGGCCACCACAGGTGCGGCAACGATTACTGGTTCAGGAACGCGCACACTCACCATCGAGGGATCCAAGACGAACGTGAATGCCACGTTGAACAACGTGACGTTGACATCTGGAACAACCGGCAACAATGCTGTGACGATTTCGTATAGAGCAAAGTTGGCCGACAACGGAACTAGCAGTTCCTATAAGTACAACGCCGGTACTGGGAACTTTTATCTTCTGCGAAGCGCCATGACGTATGCATCTGCCGAGACTGATGCGGCAACGTTACGTTTTGGTGGCGTGCCTGGCCATATGTTGTCGCCGACTAGTGCCGCCGAGCAGACCTGGTTGAACACGAATGTGTCCACGAGTTTGTTCTGGACGGCGCTCAATGACATTGACAATGAGGGTCAATGGACGATGCGTACGCGTGATGCATTCCAGACCAGCGGCTTCGACAACGTAGCACTGCCCGGTGCATACATTTCTTGGGCGACGGGTGAACCGAATGGTCTGCGCACTGAGAACTGTCATCATCGACGCTCAGGTGCCTCTGACGCAAACGATGCCAGCTGTACAACATCAATGGCAAGTGTGGTTGAATTCCGCACGTACCCAATAGCTCAAGAATTAACCATTGCGGTAGCGGGTGCACCGACAGTCGTGACACCTACGTCATCGCTGACTGCAACAGTGGGCCAAGCCTATTCATTAACACTTTCTGCAACAGATGGCGCTAGCCCCTATACCTACGCAATTGCAACGGGCGCTTTGCCCGCTGGTCTCGCTTTGTCATCGGCTGGTGTGATCTCTGGTACCGCTACCGACGCACCACAATCACAAGCGATCACTGTGCGTGTCACTGATGCGAATGGTGCAACTGCAACATCATCATCTTTCACATTGCTCACCAATGCAGCCACGTGTACAACTGCAACAACAGTTGTAGGCGGCCACACTGTGCAGCGTTTTACAGATGCGGGCTATTGCCAATGGCAAGTACCAGCAGGCGTTACCTCTGTTGATGGTTTTGTTGTTGCTGGCGGTGGTGGTGGCGGTACCGATGGCGGAAGTGGCGGCGGCGGCGGTGGCTATCACCCACGAAATGGCATCGCTGTCACACCTGGAGAGATTCTGACAATTCGCGTAGGCGATGGCGGTAATCCAGGAATATGGCAAGGTGCCGGTTCAACATCGGGTCAATCATCATTCGTTACTCGAGGTACAACACAGTTGTTGAATGCCAATGGTGGACAAGCTGGTGTGAGCTCGCCAACTGGTCCACTAGGCGGAGCAGGCGGTACGTCTACTGGTGGATTCGCAGGTGGTACCGGTGGCACCGCCTCAAATGGTCCGAGCTCTAGGGGAACTGGAGGCGCAGTTGGAGTAACGAATTATTTCCTGGGTGTTGTAAGTGAATACAGCGGCGGTGGAGCCGGCGGTATTTGGGATAGTGGTTCGAACAACTGGTCCTCGATAGGGGGTGCCTCTGGTGGCGGAAATAGTTGTGATGCCACATCACCCACTACAAACACTGCTGGATTTCCGGCACGTGTGAACTCTGGTGGTGGCGGCGGTGCGGGATGTGCAGGTTTGCAGACCAATGGTGGCCGTGGTGGCAGTGGTATTGCAATGATTCGCTACACCACAGATGCATTAGATGCATTCCCTGCTGACATCACTGGCTTGCAGGCACGATTTGTTGCCGATGATTATCAAACTCTGAACCAGACCCGTAAGACATGGGTTGATTCAAGTAACAACGCACGACATGTGACGACAGTAGGTGGTTTACCAGCCGTAACTGAAGTGAGCGGATTTGGGTCGAGCAAAACGGTGCGCACATTGTGGGGTGGCCTAAGTGAGAACCTCACCTTTGATGCGTCGGTCATTGCAAATGGTTCAACCACTTACACGTTGTTTCACTTAGCAAGATACGTGGGGCCTAACCGCGCACGAATCTTTACGTCTTCCTCGGGAAACTGGCTATCAGGTTTTTGGGACGGGCGGTCTGGTGTGGCGCATCACAACAGCTGGTTGACCTCATTCTCGTCCTCCAACGCCTCTACGTCATCGTGGGTATTGTCGTCGGACCAGAACACGTTGTATCGAGCAAATGGTAGAAGTTTCACATCGGCATCACCCAGTGCTCAGTCATTTACGGGTTCACTTGGCATCAACACTGGTTTTACAGGTCTGGAGTATTCACACTGGCAAGTTCCTGAAGTGATTGTGTACAACCGACTGCTGAGCGCAACTGAGATCCGTCGAGTGGAAAGTTATCTCACACGCACTTATGGCCTCTTGGGGCACGACAGTGCTGATGTCGCTCAGGGAGTTTTGTCGCCCCGTACTGTTGCTGCTGCACGCACGGGAAATGCATCAACAGGATCAAGTTCGCAATTGTCGGTGTCGTGGACCGCCCCTACAGAAACCACCGGTATCACTGATTACAAAGTGGAATACAAGGCACAATCTGACACCATATGGTCAGAGTGGTCACATACTGCAAGTGCATCGTTGACCGGGGCAACACTCACCGGGTTAACAGGTGGCACAACATATGACATTCGCGTGTCCGCAGTGGAACCAGGTGTCACAAATCGACCTTCCGTGGCAACAACAGCAACTACTTGGGGAGCATCTTCCATTCAGTTGACGTCCGTGCCCGCTAGCCCCAAGACATCTACCACCTACACCTTGGTAGCAACAGTGAGTGATGCAACAGGAACTTCAGGAACTGTTGCATTTATGGAAAATGGTGTGGCAATTTCGGGATGTGCGACCAAGGCTGTGGTATCGGGCCTGGCCTCATGTTCATGGACTCCCGCAACGCTTGGTGCACGATCGCTGACCGCATCATTTACAGGTGATGCAAACTTCTTAAGTGCCGCCACAGTGTCGGCAAGTTCACTCACTGTGGAGTCGGGAATTTGTACCACCACGGTAGGTACCACAGGACGTTTCACCTTCTGGCAAATTCTTGACACTGCGTCGTGTGAACTTCCTGCACTTCCTGCGGGAGTGGAAAGCATTGACACATTTGTTGTCGGTGGCGGTGGTGGCGGCGGATCCAACGTGGGCTCCGGTGGTGCCGGTGGTGGTGCGTATTTCGCCACCAACGTTGCAGCAGATTCAACAGATGTGATCACGGTGACTGTGGGTGCAGGTGGCCGTGCTGGAGGATCATCTCTGAATGCCGCCACCGCAGACGCTTTACGTGATGGTGGTGCCGGTGGAACCTCATCCATTAGTTGGGATTCAACAACGTTCTCCGGCGCGGGAGGCGCTGGAGGACAAACATATTGGTCGGACAACACTTGTAACACCGGTGGATCGCGTGTCACGGCCCGTCCAGCAGGTGGCTCGGGCACTGGAACAGGTGGCACATCATCAACCGGTGGAAGCGGTGGACTGGGTAGTGCTGTGGGTGGAGGTGCACCTGAAGCTGGTGGTACAGGATTCTCGAATTCGATCACGGGTTCACCTGTTTCTTATGGCGGTGCTGGGGGCGGCGGCGGTTGGAATACCACTGGTGGTGCAGGTGGAACGGGCGGCGGCGCTGCTGGCGGAACGAATGCAGGAATGGGTAGCAGTGGAACCGCAAACACCGGTGGTGGCGGTGGTGGTGGCGGCAGTGGTAGCTGTCCATACGGTGGCCAAGGTGGAAGTGGACGTGTCATCGTGCGCTTTGCAAATACGCCGACCATTACCACTCAACCTGTAGCCGCTAGTAAGACTCGTGGCCAATCACACACCTTCAGTGTGACGCCATCTGCAACGGGCGCAATTGCTACAGACTTCACCTACCAATGGAAGAAAGATGGTGTGGCAATTTCTGGAGCAATATCGAGCACCTACACAATTGCTTCATTGTCCACCACAGATGCAGGCGACTATTCAGTCACCATAAAGAGTTCAAGTGGTGGCTTTGCAGTCTCGTCGGTGGAATCTTCATCGGTCGCGCTCTCAGTAGATAAGGCCACTCAGTCAATCACGTTTGGTGCGTTATCATCTCGTACATACGGCGATGCAGCCTTTTCCATTACTGCAACAGCAAGTTCTGGATTGTTGGTGGGCTTTGCAAGCAGCAATACATCGGTGTGTTCGGTTGCTGTGGGCACGGTGTCAGGCGGTGTCACAACTGCAACGGTGACATTGGGAGTTGTGGGATCGTGTGTGATTACCGCATCTCAAGCGGGTGGCACAGAATTTTTCGCAGCTACAGCGGTGACGCAAACATTGACAGTGACGCGAAAGACATTGACGCTGACGGGGTTGGTCGCAGCGAATAAGGAATACAGCCGTACCGATACAGCAACTGTGGTCTTTGATGATTATTCATTTGGTTCAAGCGTTGTGGGCTCAGATGCGGTGAGTCTGGTGAGCACCGGGTACGGAGCAACTTTTAGTGATCGAAACGTTGCTAATGGGAAAACAGTGACGGTGACAGGATTGTCCTTGTCTGGTGCGGCCGCCGATAACTATCAATTGCCATCACCCATCACCACAACTGCGAACATCACCGCAAAAGGTGTCACGGTGAATGGTGCTGTTGCATCTAATAAGGAATATGACGGCACACGACCAGCATCGGTATCGGGAACACTTACACTTAGCGGTGTTATTTCGGGCGACACGGTCACAGTTGATGGTTCAGCGGCAACGGGAACCTTCAATAATGAAGATGCTGGCAACACAAAGCCGGTGACCGTTACAGGTATCACCATTGGTGGCACTCACGCTGGCAACTATGCACTCGCACAGCCCACCGGCGTGACAGCCAACATCACCGCAAAGCAGTTAACGGTGACAGGTCTTTCTGGAGTGAACAAGTACTACGACGGCACCAGAACTGCATCCTTTTCGGGAACGCCAGCCTTGTCTGGCGTGGTGGGATCAGACAACGTCACGGTGAGTACTTTGGGCGCCACTGCGGCCTTTGGTTCGCCCACAGCGGGATCATCAAAACCAGTCACATTGGCAGGAGTGACAATTTCTGGAACAGATGCGAACAACTACACGGTGGCTCAACCAACAGTGACGGCACAGATCAATGCTGCACCTTTGACCATCAATAGTGTCTCGGTGGATAGTCGACCATTCAATGGAAATAGAACAGCCTCGCTCTCTGATAACAGTGCAGCTTTGGTGGGCGTTGTGGGCCAAGACAACGTGACATTGGCAAAAGGTGGGGCCGCGGCGACCTTCGATGATGCCAATGTGGGAACAAACAAGCCTGTAACTGTCACTGGTTATGCGTTGTCGGGTGATGACGCTGTTAATTATTCGTTGTCACAACCCACGGGTCTAACCGCCAACATCACAGCTGCTGGTGCCGGCCTCACATGGGCAACGCCGGTTGCGATTACATATGGAACCACGCTCTCATCTACTCAATTAGATGCCGAAGCAGCGGTGGGGGGAACATTTGCCTATACCCCAGATACGGGCGTGTTGTTAACAGCGGGAACACACACATTGTCCGTCACCTTCACCCCAACCTCATCCAACTATGCACCAGCAACCGCAACAGTGACGTTCTTAGTGAACCAGAAGAATCTCACCGTGACTGCATCATCACATTTTGCTACATATGGTGATGCCGCTCCTTCAGTGTCTCCGTCGTACAGCGGTTTTGTGAATAGTGAATCTGCGTCGGTGTTCACTACAGCACCTGCATGTACAACCGCTTATACGAACACCACGCCGGTGGCCTCTAGTGGTATTGCGACGACGTGTTCGGGGGCTGTGGCTGCGAACTATTCGTTTACGTATAGCCCTGGTGCGATCACGATTAATCGCAAGGGCGTAGTTGTAACTGCGTCGTCACACACGGTGACTTATGGTGATGTGACTCCAACGGTGACACCGTCGTATTCGGGTTTTGTGAATAGCCAGACGTCGGCTGTGTTGACTGTAGCTCCGACGTGTTCAACTGATTACACAACTACAACACCGTTTGCGAGCAGTGGTATTGCAACTGCGTGCTCGGCTGCAACTGCTGCGAACTATTCATTTAGTTATGTAGATGGTGCGATTACGATTAATCGCAAGGGCGTAGTTGTAACTGCGTCGTCACACTCGGTGACTTATGGTGATGTGACTCCGACGGTGACGCCGTCGTATTCGGGTTTTGTGAATAGCCAGACGTCAGCAGTGTTCACGACAGCACCTACATGTTCGACTGAGTACACGAACACCACACCGTTTGCTGACAGTGGTATTGCAACTACTTGTTTGGGGGCGGCGGCTGCGAACTATTCGTTCACCTATAACCCTGGTGCGATTACGATTAATCGCAAGGGTCTCACTGTGACTGCGTCATCCCACACGGTCACATATGGCGATGCAACTCCTACAGTGACGCCATCGTATTCGGGTTTTGTGAACAGCCAAACTGCAGCAGTGTTCACGACAGCACCTACATGTACCACCGCTTATACAAACACCACACCAGTTTCTAGTAGCGGTATTGCAACTACGTGTTCTGGTGCTGTGGCTGCGAACTATTCGTTCACCTATAACCCTGGTGCGATTACGATTAATCGCAAGGGTCTCACTGTGACTGCGTCATCCCACACGGTCACATATGGCGATGCAACTCCTACAGTGACGCCATCGTATTCGGGTTTTGTGAACAGCCAAACTGCAGCAGTGTTCACGACAGCACCTACATGTACCACCGCTTATACAAACACCACACCAGTTTCTAGTAGCGGTATTGCAACTACGTGTTCTGGTGCTGTGGCTGCGAACTACTCCTTCAATTACACTGCTGGTGCAATCACAATTAACCGCAAGGGCATAGCGGTGACGGCATCGTCACATACGGTGACTTATGGTGATGCGACTCCGACGGTGACGCCGTCGTATTCGAACAATTTTGTGAACAATCAAACGTCGGCTGTGTTGACATCTGCTCCGACGTGTTCAACTGATTACACAACTACAACACCGTTTGCTAGCAGTGGTATTGCGACTACGTGTTCTGGTGCTACTGCTGCGAACTACTCGTTCACCTATCTTCCAGGTGAGATCACTATTAGCCGTAAGGGTGTCGTAGTGACTGCGTCCTCGCACCCTGTTGTTTATGGTGATTCCACTCCTACTGTGTCTCCGTCGTACAGCGGTTTTGTGAATAGCCAAACCTCTTCGGTGCTGACGACAACACCTACGTGCATCACGGCTTATACAAACACCACGCCGGTGGCCTCTAGTGGTATTGCGACTACGTGTTCTGGTGCTGTGGCTGCGAACTATTCGTTTACTTATAGTCCAGGTGAGATCATTATTAGCCGTAAGGGTGTAGTAGTGACTGCGTCATCCCACACGGTCACCTATGGTGATGCAACTCCGACAGTGACGCCGTCGTACAGCGGTTTTGTGAATAGCCAAACCGCTTCTGTGCTGACCGCAACACCTACTTGTTCGACTGACTACACGAACACCACTCCGTTTGCTGATAGCGGTATTGCAACTACGTGTGCTGGTGCTGCGGCTGCGAACTATTCATTTACCTATAGTCCAGGTGTAATCACGATTAACCGTAAGGGCGTAGTAGTGACTGCGTCATCCCACACGGTCACCTATGGTGATGCAACTCCGACAGTGACGCCGTCGTACAGCGGTTTTGTGAATAGCCAAACCGCTTCTGTGCTGACCGCAACACCTACTTGTTCGACTGACTACACGAACACCACTCCGTTTGCTGATAGCGGTATTGCAACTACGTGTGCTGGTGCTGCGGCTGCCAACTATTCATTTACCTATAGCCCAGGTGCAATTGCAATCAACAAGAAATCACTGACAGTCACCGCTTCATCGCCCGCTGTTCCATATGGTTCAGCGGTCAATACAGTCACGGTGACACCACAAATAACTGGCTTCGTGAACAGCGAAACGCAATCAGTTGTTAACACGATGCCCTCATGCACCACGGTGTACGCAGTGACTTCTCTGGTGGGCTCTGCGCCGTACACGCGTTGCAGTGGGGGCTTAGACAATAACTACGCGTTTGAATACTTTGACGGTGCAGTTGATGTTGTGCGAGCACAAGTGACAATTACCGCGGACTACAAGACTGCCATCTATGGCGTGGCTCTTGGTCAGTCGGTCACGGTCAATGGCTTAGCAAATAGTGATGCTGTGTTGTCGGTGGTCTACACCTACGAGGGCACCGGCCAAACAACATATGCCGCATCAACAACGCGTCCAGTCAATGTGGGTACATACTCCATCACGCCGTCATCTGTCACGCTTTCGGCAGGATCTGCGTCGAACTACTCATTTCACTACGCCGCGGATTCGGCTGTCATCACCCAAAAGGGCATCGTAGTAACTGCATCATCACCAATGGTGACCTATGGCGATCCAATCCCAACTGTGACCCCGTCATACTCAAACGATTTTGAGTATGGAGACACGTCGTTAGTGGTGTCAGGCACCGCATGCACCACCACTTATGCGCCGACATCAAACGTGGGATCGTTGCCGGGTACATCGTGTTCAGGTGCCACTGCAGATAACTACTCGTTCACTTATGTAGCTGGTGCGGTGAATGTGACGAGAAAACCAGTCATAGTGACTGCGTCGTCGGACACTGTTACTTATGGCGATGCAACCCCCACAGTGACACCGTCATACAGCGGTTTTGTGAATAGCCAAACTGCTTCGGAGTTAACCACAGCACCTACATGTTCAACGACGTATACAAACTCCACATCAGTTTCCAGTAGCGGCCTTGCAACTACATGTTCGGGGGCGGCTGCTGCTAACTATTCGTTCACCTACGACCCCGGCGCGATCATTATTGATCGCAAGAGTCTCGTGGTAACTGCGTCCTCGCATACAGTGACCTATGGCGATGCAACCCCCACAGTGACACCGTCGTACAGCGGTTTTGTGAATAGCCAAACCGCTTCGGTGTTAACCACAGCACCTACATGCTCAACGACGTACACAAACTCCACATCAGTTTCCAGTAGCGGCCTTGCAACTACATGTTCGGGTGTTGCAGCTGCGAACTATTCATTGAGTTACGCCACAGGCATCATCACAATCATGCGTGCAGAGCAGTCCACGGTGACCGTGAGCGCCACGGATACGACAATCACATGGCAGCCTGGACCTAATTTTGCGACTACTACTTTGGTGGGCGATGGCGGCGATGGTGATGGTGCTTTCACTTATGTTGTAGTGGCATCAACTTCGACGGTGTGTTCCATCGATGGATCGACACTGACCGCACTCACAGCGGGCGTGTGCAAGGTGACTGCAACCAAAGCAGCAAGCGTGAACTTTGACCAGAAAACCTCAACAGAGTTCAGCTACACCATAAATAGAGCATCACAGGCCATCACCTTTAATGCTTTGTCTTCTAGGACATATGGTGACGGATCGTTCGTTGTGACAGCAACTGCGACATCAGGTTTAACTGTGGCCTTTGCAGCAAATACAAGTGTGTGTGCGGTGGGAACTTCCACTTTGTCGGGAGGGGTCTCTAGTGCCACTGTGACAATTGTGTCAGCAGGATCTTGTGTGCTTACTGCATCACAAAGCGGGACCATTAACTACTTGACCGCAACAGCACAATCTGGTTCGGCATTGAGCCGCACTTTCACTATTGCGCCCAAAAATCTGACAATTGCAGGAGCAACTGCCTCCAACAAGTTCTATGACGGCAGCGATACAGCATCAGGAAGTCTCGACGACGCGTCACTGGATGGAATCGCATTCTCTGATGATGTGTCAATTGCACTGACTGGTTTCACGGCGAGATTTAGTAACGCAAACGCGCAAGACAACAAGCTTGTGACGTTTGCATCTGTGACCTTGCAGGGTTCAAAGGCTGCGAACTACACAGTGACCCAACCGACAGCAGTTGCTTCTATCAACCAGGCAACCTCAGGCTTGGCTTGGTCAACACCCACAGCAGTGGTATTTGGAACTACTTTGGGCGGGGCGCAATTGAATGCGACTGCTGTAGTTGACGGCGCTGTGGTCTACAGCCCCACACCAGGAACTCGCCTCAATGCAGGCAATCACACGTTGTCGGTCACTTTCACGCCGTCGTCGAATAATTATGCGATTGAAACCCGCACCGTGACACTGCGGGTCAATAAGAAATCCGTTGTTATTTCTGCGACTGATCGCGATGTGGTGTACGGCAATACATTCACGTCAGCATTCACTAACTCTGACTTGGTGGGAAGTGATACGACAAATCAAGTGGTGTACACCTATGCAGGAACAGGTTCAACGGCTTATCCCGCGTCCACAACATCTCCGGTGAATCGTGGTAGCTATTCGATAACACCCTCGGCACTCACGCTGTCGGTGGGGGATATCAACAACTACGAAGTGAGCTACATCGCTGGTGTGCTGACAATTACCCAAGCCCAACAAGAGGCTCTTGCTGTGGCAGCAGCTTCTTCTGGGCTTACGTATAGTCCTTCTCCGTCACCTGCGACCACCACTTTGTCGATGCCTGCGGGTTCTGCGGGAAGCGGCACAGGAGTGGTGACATATTCGGTTGTCACAGGTAACACGGTGTGTTCCATTTCAGAAAGCACCGTGACGGCTCTCACTGCAGGTGAATGCACGGTTGCAGTTACTCGTGCAGCAGACCTGAACTTCTTCACTAAGACGAGCCAGACAATATCGATCACAATTGCGAGAGCTACCCAACAAGTCACCTTTGCCGCTATCGATAACATGATCTATGGTGACAATTCGTTCGCAGTATCACCAACAGCAACATCTGGCTTAACAGTAGCTGTCTCGTCTTTGAACACCAGCGTGTGTGAGGTACCCACACCATTGACAATTCGTCTGGTCAGTGTGGGAACATGCACGATTGTGGCCGCACAAGCGGGAGATATTAACTACCTATCTGCAACTGCAGCTGCGGGTTCGAATTTGATGCGCAGTTTTACTGTGTCGCAAAAGATGTTGACTTTGTCGGGCGTGACCACGGTAAGTCGCGAATATGACGGGTCACTCTTTGCAACAAACCAACTTCGATTCGGTGCGGCACAATTCGTTGGAGTGGTCGGAGCAGATGACGTGTCGCTGAACGCGTTCAATGCAACTGGATCTTTTGCCACCAAGACAGTTGCGGTCAATAAGCCAGTCACTGTCGGTGGGCTGACATTGTCTGGCAGCCATGCACACCGTTACACGCTGGCAGCACCTGTTGGCGTCGTGGGAACTATTACTCAGGCACCATTATCAACTGTGGGAGTTACGGTTGCGCCGCGACGTTACAACGGAGACGCTGATGCAATAGTGGACACTACGGGTGCGGGTTTTTCTGGTGTAGTCGCTGGAGACTCCGTGACATTCGTTGACACCAATAAGCATGGTCGATTCGATGACGCACTTGTGGGGGACAACAAGTTCGTGACCGTTACCGGTATCACGGCCCAAGGTGCCGATGGTGGAAACTATCGAGTACCGGACTTTACGGTGAGGTCGTCAATTCTGCTTCAACCTCTCACGGTGACGGGTGTTACTACTAGTTCACGTGAATACAACGGTTTCTCGAACGTGAATGCAACGTCCATCGTGAACCTTGCACAGGCGCAACTCAACGGTGTGGTACAAAATGATGGCGTCTCACTAAACATCAACAACGCTACGGCGACATTCACTACTGGTGCCGCGGAAGCCAACAAAACCATCACGGTCTCTGGAGTCACAATTTCTGGCCCAGCAGCTTCGAACTATGACCTTATGGCCATCACAGTCATTGGCTCGATTACACAAAAGGCGCTCACAGTCTCAGGCGTGGTGGGCACAAACCATGTTTACAACGGTTCAATTGATGCGACATCGATTATCGACATGACCCAGGCAACGCTGGTGGGAGTTCTTGGTGCGGACTCGGTGGAGGTCTCCTCGGATTCGATGCAGGCGGAATTTGTAACGCCTGTGGTGGAGGCGAACAAGCCGGTCGCAGTGTCGGGTCTTGTGCTTACGGGTCTACGAGCTGCCAACTATTCACTTGTTCAACCATCTATTACTACAGACATCGTGCGCCGTGAAGTTTCGGTGACTGGGTTTACGGTGGCATCACGCGAATACAACGGAACAGTTGGCGCGACAGCACTGGTGAACACCTCTGGATCAACATTGATAAACACCATTGACGGTGACGATGTGGCCGTTGCCACCGGGGCTGCAACGGCAGCATTTGCTACCAAGAGTGTCGGCACTAACAAGGTGGTGACTCTTGCGGGTTTTGCGCTTACAGGAACAGACTCGAGCAACTACCGCATACGTCAACCGTCTGCGACTGCATCAATTACCGCGCGTGCACTTACCGTGTCGGGCATCACCGCTGCGGACAAGATTTTTGATGGCACAACGGGTGCAACAATTTCGGTAGCAAGTGCTGCAATCAGCGGCGTCTTGGATAATGATGTTGTCGTTATTGATACAACAAATGCATCTGGCAGCTTTGCAGATGCTCGAGTGGGATCTAACAAGACGGTGCGCATTAGTGGTGTAGCGGTGACGGGTCTTGATGGGCCTAACTACGTAGTGACACAACCCACTACAACTGCCACCATCATTACTGCAGTGACTGTATGGATGGACTATCGCGCCGAGGGAGCAACTTCACCTACCGAACAACCTGTGTTGCGTCTTGTTGCACCTCAGGTCTTGCCTCCTGCACCCGCGCGAGTTTCCACGCAAAGTGTTTCTGGTGGAAGATCCACACGTGTGACTGCCATGCGTGCAGTGCAAGATGCTGCGATTCCGGTTACGCATGCAATCATCACCGTGCAATCCAACGGGAATAGAGTGCTTGCGCGCATCAATGTGCGTGTTGACCCTACAAACCCCACCACATCGGTAACTGTGCCTTACGCGCGCCGCAATGTACGCGTGAGCGTGCAGTTTGCTAACGACATTGGAATTTCTAAAGGTGGACCAAGCGGGGTCAACGTCACCCAAGGAAACACTTTTGAATGGGCTGCTGTAGATGGTCAACCACAAATTCGCGGCATCGAAGTTCCGGGTTCATTGATCTTTGACCGTGGATCTAGCACCTTGACAAATTCAATGAAAGAAACTCTCAAGAAGACGGCGCGCACTGTGAGCAGTCGAGGTGGTCTGGTGTATGTCACCGGATATGCACAAAACGGTGAGATTGCCAGCGCATGGCGCCTTGAATCACTGGCGCAAAAACGCGCAGAAGTAGTGGCCAAATATTTGACGTCACTGGGTGTGCGCCAATGGGTTACTTTCCAGGGTCATGCTGGAGTGCGAAATCCATGGAATACAGCACGTGAGAGGCGAGTTGCGGTGAGTACGGAGCCTTTTTATGGATGAGAATGCATCAAAATTTGGCAAGATAGACAGATTGTGGGACGAGAAATGACAAAGAATATGAGTGTGAATAAGTGGAAGCGGGGAGCCATCTTGGCGATGGTGTGTGGTGTGTCTGGAGTTGTTGTGCCTTCATGGGCACCGTCAGTGTCGGCCACTGAAGCAGGTCCAGGCGGAGCAAATATTGCTTTTAACTTCTCATGGGATGAAGCACGTAACCCTGTAGGGCACTCTGCATCATTTTTGGAGACAGATGGTTTTACAGCCAACAACTGCTCGGGTAATTCGCCATTGGCCACTGCACGGACATGCAACTTTGTGTTTGACTACCGCGTTAATGGCGCTTTGCAGGCCGAGACAACGCCTTCAGCAAGTTATATCAGGTGGGTAAACCCCACTGCATACGCGGGTGGGCAACCTGTTGGTGCAACTGGCTGCAAATCTTCTGCAGCTTCCAGCAATAAGGCGCCACTAACTCTTTTCGATTGTTTTAACGCCAGTGGCTTTGGTCAGGTAATTCGAGCAGGAACAACCGGTGCACTCACTCAATTCCGCATGTCGATGGCGTGTTTAGCTCCTAGTGGCACACCACGTTTTGAGTTGTATGCACTTCTCTATGAACTATCTGGTGACGGTAACACCATCGTCAGCACCTCACCTTTAGGAACTTCGATGGTGAATTTGTCGAAGTGTCCAACATCAAGCACATGGAACAACAAAACATTTAAGGCATCAGACTTTGCCATGACAACAATGGCATTCGGTGATCCTCAACTTGTTGCTGGCCGTTTCTATGGTGTGTATTTCACTGGACCTGGAGTTCCTGGTGTTGTGCCGCCAGGTGGGGCAGCAGCCATGGCTACTGCCAAAGCAATGAGTACCACTACCACCACAACCACAACCACCACCCCGTGGAGTGCATTTAGAGGCAATAACAATGCAAGTGCGCCCGCAGAGCCATCTGCCACCGGCCCGGTGTTTACTTCTTTGGGTTCTAGCCGTACGGAGATGTCCGCATTGCGCCTCATGACATCGGCACAAAACCGTACGTATTACGTCAACTCACTCACACCCACAATTTGTTTGGGATCTGACAGAAACATTGTTTTCATTAAGAAGGGACGTTGCCGTGCTCAGATCGTTACTCGTAGTAATGGTCGCATTGTGCGCACAGTGACAACACGTGTGGTTACTGGGGAAGTTGTACCTTCTGATGAAGTAGTGGCAGTTGCAAAGCCAACCGTTATTTATTTTGAGAATGGTCGCAATCGCCCCACAACAGCATCAATGCGTGATCTTGATGCATTGATGCCAGAGGCTCGCCGTGCAAGTTCCATTCTTGTGACGGGACACTCAGGAAATCTCTCCGGTGAAAACACCAACTTGGTGACCTTGTCACAGCGTCGTGCAACATCGGTACGCAGTTTGTTGCGTGGCCGTGGTGCACGTCAAACGATTGCTATTTGGAGCTTTGGCGGAACAAGCCCCATCTCCACTTCCAAAAAAGAATCTCGACAGGCGCTCAACCGCCGTGCCGAGATCTTCTTAGTTCCTTAACACTGTCGCGTCACTTGCTTCTTGGGAACACTTGTTGCCGAACTAGCGAACGAAGACGAGGGAGAACTCTAAAAGCCCATCGGGTTCAACAGTGATGCCGGGCAAGCTGGGCTCTGGAATACCCCATTCGTTAAACACAATGGTGATGTTGCCCACCACAGTAAATGTGGCGCCTTCAACTTTGGCTTGCAAGGGGAACTGGACAGGTCGAGTTGTTCCGCGAAGTGTGAGGTCGCCTTGCGCGTTCACCGTGATGACCTCTCCTGAGAGTGCATTAGCTGGCAGTGCAATGGGCTGAGTGAGAACAAAAGTTGACGTCGGATACGAAGAGGTATCCATGATGCGCCCGTTGAATTGACGATCGCGATTAGCAGCGTCACTGGTGAGTGTTCCCATTTGCACCGTAAAGGACACATTGGTTACTTGGTCGTTTGTGATTGTCAGTTGTCCTTGTATTTCACGTGTGCGCCCCACACCTTCGGTGCTTTGACCAAACAACACTTCTTTTACGCGATAACCCACCACAGATTCACCGGCCGAAGTCACGACCCATTCTCCATTGAGATCACTGATGGTGTCTTGTTCGATAGAGCCAGAGGGGATTGTTACATCACCGTTGTCATCAATGGTGAGCGCCGATGGAGCATCATCTTTGATGAGATTGATATATGCCCACGGACCGACAACAAGTCCAAGTCCCACAATCACGAGAGCGACTATTGCGTACCGCAAAGATTTCTTCATGTATCAAGCGTAGGTGTAGAGGTCACCTGTACTGGTGAACACAAGTGTGGAGTGCGTTACTTATTTCGCGCGAAATGCATCGGCAATACGTGTGTACATTGCCACCCATTC
Source organism: Ilumatobacteraceae bacterium (assembly GCA_044239355.1). Taxonomy (GTDB): domain Bacteria; phylum Actinomycetota; class Acidimicrobiia; order Acidimicrobiales; family Ilumatobacteraceae; genus UBA2093. The sequence continues at coordinate 54,334 of JBIIBO010000009.1, read as the reverse complement.
AGGGTCGCTAATGCGAGGAGCTCCGGCAAGGCTCAACATGGCAAGTCCAGTGTGAATAGAGAGAAGGAAAGTACCCAGCACCGCGGCGGAGACCTCTTTGGTCACAAGGCCTTGTTGTTGACCATCCTCAAAAACGGCAATGTACATCTGGAGTTGAGACTCGATGCCGCCCAGCAATTTTTCGCGGGCTTTTGGATCTCGCCAGGCCGCGTAGTAGCACTCAATCAGTAACTGTTGAGCATTTGTGGGTGCGCTGTCTTGATAGTTACGGGGAACCAGTGCAGCAATTTGACGAAGAAAGGAATCTTCAATGTCGGCTTGGTCTAGTGCAGCTTGGTTCTTTTGCAATTGTTCACTCAGTGCATGTTGAAGCGCGGCTTGGAAAAGATCTTCTTTGTTTTCAAACCATGTATATATAGACCCTGGTGTCATGCCTGCACGTTTTGCAATGTCGGAGAGGCGAGCGCGTTCAAATCCCGATGCGGCAATTTCCTCGATGGCTGAATTCAGCAAATTTTCTTGTGAGGCCAATGCCCACGGACGACGACGCCGACCGTCAACCTCCACTACTTTTTTTGATGACTCAACCGGCATACAGATAGTTTAGTTTGCAACTACAACTAGTCGTCTTGTCGTGGATGACCCACAAGACCAGCAAGTGCAAGGGCTTCATTGAGGGTGCTAGCGCGTTTCAACGTGATACCAGCAATTCCTTTAGCTATATCTTTTGGTGCGCTTGCAGGGACGATGGCTTGAGCGAAACCTAGTCGGGCCGCTTCGGTGAGACGCCGACCAAGATGACCCACTTGGCGTACCTCACCAGCGAGCCCCACTTCGCCCATCACTACTAAATCGGCAGGTAATGGGGTATTGGAAATTGCAGAGACAAGCGCAAGACACAAGCCAAGATCTGCTGCGGGTTCTCCCAATTTCACGCCACCCACAACCGATGCGTACACCTCTTGGCTGACAAGGCTGATGCGTGCACGACGTTCCAACACAGCAAGCAACATTGAAAGACGCCCTTGATCGATTCCTTGTGCACTGCGACGCGCAGGCACACCGCTGTTCACTTGGTTAGTGAGGGTTTGCAATTCCACAAGCACAGGGCGTTGGCCCTCAATGGTGGGAACAACAACAGAGCCAGGAACTCCCGTGCGACGATCAGTGAGAAATAGTTGGCTTGCATCGGGGATTCCCATGAGGCCTTGCTCAGTCATCTCGAACAGACCCAATTCATTGGTGGGGCCGAAGCGATGTTTCACCGCGCGCAGTAATCGCAATGCATGATGTCGCTCTCCTTCGAATGACAACACAGTGTCCACTACGTGTTCAAGAACGCGTGGACCTGCGAGCCCACCTTCCTTGGTGACGTGGCCCACAATCACAATGCTGATGTTGCGGCGCTTTGCTTCTTGTACTAAACGATGTGCACATCCGCGCACTTGCACCACAGAGCCAGGTGCAGAACCAAGTTCTGGGTCGACAACTGTTTGGATGGAGTCGATCACCACGAGTGACGGCGCGATGGTATCGATAGAGGAGATGATGTTGGGCAATGACATCTCTGGCAAAAGCCAAAGATCTGATCGCAGTGCTCCGAGGCGATCTGCGCGCAACCGGACTTGTTGTGCACTTTCTTCTGCGGTGACGTACAACGTTGCACCTGTTGTGTGCGCCAAAAGTTGCAATAACAAAGTGCTTTTACCAATGCCTGGTTCTCCACCCAACAAAGTGACGGACCCTGGAACAAGGCCACCACCAAGCACGCGATCTAGTTCACCGAGTCCAGTAGAGACGGGGTCACTTTCATGAGAGTTGACATCTGCAATGGGAGTAGCTGTTCCTGGTGGAACGAGTGCAAGGCCAGCGGCCAAGGTGACAAGTGATTCTTCTGGGCCTTCAACGTCTTCTACAAGTGAGTTCCATGCGCCACAGGCAAGACATTTACCTGACCATTTAGGAAATGATGCGGCACATTCGGTACAGCGATGGACGAGTCGTAGTTTTGCCACAACGACACCTTAGATGCGGGGTGTGCGAGTGCGTCGTTGCTTGGCATTGAGTACCAACAACAACAAAATAACCATGCCCACAATCCACAGAACCAAAATGGCCAGCAGCAGTACACGACCCACACCTGCGACACTCGAGACCACATCCACATTGGTAGATGAAGTGGCAATGTCTACTTTTGAGCCATCCATAGGCACGAGCCACGAGACGGTGCCGTTGTTTTGTACACCAGTGGTGGACTCCACGTTGCCTGGCAAGGACACTGTGAAATTGAGCCCTACGGCCGCCCCTAGGTCGAGGCCTGCTTCTTCGATATCTGCTGCATAGGGTGCAGAGCCCAACAACTCAAAGGCTGCGTCATCAATAAAGGCTTGCAAGCCACCATTGACTTCCAGACGCCCTGCCAAGGTCCACACGCTGTTGGTGTCCTTACCACTGCGTGTGAGGACGGCTTCTTGCAAAGGGCCACGGGGTCCGTTGACTTGGCCCAATATCAAGGTGGCCTCGGTGGGGTCTTGAAAACTACGACTGATTTCTAGGCGCAAGCCACCCTCTTCGGTAGGAGTTGGGCCATCTACTTTCCACCCGGCAGTCACAAGATCATCGGTGCGAATGTCAGCTGCGAGCTCAGGTGCTGCATCCAGAATTGCTTTGTTGGCAATTGCAGTGACAATCACTTTGCCTGTTCCGTTGCGGTTGACTTCAAGTGAAATTGTTTGATCGACACGACAGGACGACAAAAACAACATTGCACACAACACAACACCGAAGGTTGCGCGTTGCTTCTTAAATAATGTCAACACAAACAAGTGTTAGTCGACAGCGTCGCCGTCACCCACCAATGGTGGTTCGCTTGGTGCAACAAATCCTTCGACGGCACGGAACACGATGTGCTTCTTGCCGGGATTCTCTGGATCGTCTTCGGCGTCGGCCACGATGATTTGTCCTGCAGCAAATTGCTTGTAGAGAATCTTCTCCGACAGTGCATCTTCGAGATGGCGTTGAATAGCGCGACGCAAAGGACGTGCACCCAACTGTGGGTCGTATCCCACTTCAGCCAGGAATTCCTTCGCAGCCTGTGTGAGTTCAATTCCCAAGCCTTGAGATTCCAACTGTGTGGTGAGACGCTTAGTCATCATGTCCACCATCTGGAGAATCTCTGGCTTGCCATGTTCGTGGAACACGATGGTTTCATCAACACGGTTCAAGAACTCTGGACGGAAGTGAGCCTTGAGGGCATCGTTCACTTTGTCGCGCATACGTGCATATGACATTGCTTCGTCGCCAGTGTTGAAACCCACATTTGCCTTGCGCAAATCTTGTGTACCCAAGTTTGAGGTCATGATCAACACGGTGTTGCGGAAATCCACACTGCGACCTTGGCTGTCGGTGAGACGGCCTTCTTCGAGGATCTGCAACAAAGTGTTGAACACATCGGGGTGAGCTTTTTCGATTTCGTCGAACAGCACCACAGAGAATGGTTTGCGACGCACAGCTTCTGTGAGTTGGCCGCCTTCTTCGTAGCCCACGTATCCGGGAGGGGAACCGACAAGACGGCTCACTGTGTGCTTCTCCATGTATTCACTCATGTCGAGTGTGATGAGCGCTTGCTCATCACCGAACAAGAACTCAGCCAATGTCTTGGCCAACTCTGTCTTACCAACACCAGTTGGTCCCAAGAAAATGAATGAACCACTTGGACGACGTGGGTCTTTCAAACCGGCACGTGTACGGCGAATGCTTTGTGACACTGCCTTGACTGCATCGTCTTGACCGATGTAGCGCTTGCGCAATTCGGTTTCCATGTTGAGCAGTTTCTGAGTCTCTTCCTCGGTGAGTTTGTAGACCGGAATACCTGTCCAAATGCTCAACACTTCAGCGATTGCTTCTTCATCGACTTCGTCGAACAGGTTGATGCCTTGTGCTTTGATATCGGCTTCTTTTTGGGCCTTTTCTTCAAGCAATTGACGTTCTTGATCGCGCAGATTGCCGGCCTCTTCGAAGCGTTGATCTTCGATTGCTTTTTTCTTGGCGTCTTGCACTTCAGAGATCTTGCCGTCGAGCTCTTTCAAATCTGGAGGTGTCTGCATGCGCTTGATACGCAAACGTGAACCCGCCTCGTCAATAAGGTCGATGGCTTTGTCGGGAAGATGACGATCAGAGATGTAACGGTCTGCCAAGTTGGCAGCAGCCACGATGGCTTGATCTGTGATGGTGACACGGTGATGTGATTCGTACTTGTCACGCACGCCTTTGAGAATTTCAATGGTGTGGGCCACTGTGGGCTCTTCCACTTTCACTGGTTGGAAGCGACGCTCAAGTGCGGGATCCTTTTCCAAGTGCTTGCGGTATTCATCAGTTGTTGTTGCACCAATGGTTTGCAACTCACCACGCGCAAGCATGGGCTTCAAGATGCTTGCGGCATCAATTGCACCTTCTGCAGCACCTGCACCCACGAGAGTGTGAATCTCGTCAATGAACAACACAATGTCACCACGTGTCTTAATTTCTTTGAGAACTTTCTTCAAACGCTCTTCGAAGTCACCGCGGTAACGAGAACCCGCAACAAGTGCACCCAAGTCGAGTGTGTAGAGCTGCTTGTCTTTGAGAGTTTCTGGAATGTCGTTAGAGACAATGCGCTGTGCAAGACCTTCAACGATTGCAGTTTTACCAACGCCGGGCTCACCGATAAGAACAGGGTTGTTCTTTGTGCGGCGCGAAAGAATTTGCATCACGCGCTCTAGCTCACGGCTGCGACCAATAACAGGGTCGAGTTTTTTCTCGCGTGCCAATTGTGTGAGGTTGCGACCGAATTGATCGAGAATTTGGCTTCCACCTTTTTCGCCAGCTTCTTCCTTGTTGCCTGCTCCTGCGCCTGCAGAGGGTGCATCACCCTTGGCAGCGGGGCCCTGGTAACCAGAAAGCAACTGGATGACCTGCTGGCGTACTTTGCCAAGATCTGCACCCAACTTGACGAGCACCTGTGTGGCAACGCCTTCACCTTCACGCAACAGACCCAACAAGATGTGCTCGGTGCCGATGTAGTTGTGGCCAAGTTGTAATGCTTCGCGCAAGGAAAGCTCGAGAACTTTCTTGGCACGTGGTGTGAAAGGAATATGGCCAGAAGGCGATGAGCCACCTTGACCGATGATTTCCTCTACTTGAGCGCGTACGGCTTCTAATGAGATGGACAGCGACTCAAGTGACTTGGCGGCAACGCCTTCACCTTCATGAATCAGACCCAGCAAGATGTGCTCGGTGCCGATGTATGAATGGTTGAGGAGACGCGCCTCTTCTTGGGCAAGAACAACGACCCTTCGGGCCCGGTCTGTAAAGCGTTCGAACAATGGGACCACCCCGTTTTCATTCGGTGGATATTGATGTGAAGTGTATCGGCGCAGTGGGTAAGTACCCTGCCGACCTCGTAGCCTCAGGGATGTGACTGTTTCTCCGCTGCTCGGTTTGCCGACGATGGATTCGGACCGCAAAAGGGTTGAGGAAGCTCTTTTGGGTGCTGTGACGACCCCAGACGCCTATCTGACCGAAATTGCGTCACATTTAATCTCTGCGGGCGGGAAGCGCCTTCGACCAGTTTTTGCAATCGTTGCATCTCAAGTGGGCAATGATGCCCCAGCATCGCACGAGGCAATTTTGGGTGGGGTGTCGTGTGAATTGGTGCACTTGGGATCTTTGTACCACGACGATGTGATGGATGAATCCACAACTCGCCGTGGTGTGGACACTGTTAATGCAAAGTGGGGAAATCTCCAAGCAATTTTGGCTGGGGATTTCTTGTTGGCGAAAGCATCCGAAATCGCCGCATCCTTGGGCACAGAAGTTGCTGGCCTGTTGGCACGCACAATTGGTCAACTGTGTGAAGGACAAATTGAAGAGTTACGCCACACCTACAACGTGGCGCGCCCAGTGGATTCGTATTTGAGTTCTATCTACGGCAAAACTGCATCGCTGTATTCCACAGCGGCTCGCATTGGCGGCCTCGTTGCTGGACATGATCGCGCCATTGTGGATGCACTCACTGCTTATGGCACTGCATACGGCATGGTGTTCCAGATTGTGGATGACGTCCTCGACCTCACAGCCACTGATGAACAATTAGGTAAGCCCGCCGGTCACGACATGGAAGAAGGTGTGTACACCTTGCCGGTGTTACACACCTTGGCCGCTGGTGGCGCCGCAGCAAGTGAGCTTGGTTCAATTCTTGGCCGACCACTTAATGAAGTAGAACGCGAAAAGGTATTGCACATTGTGCGATCCAATGGCGGAGTTGCAATGGCAATTGATCGCGCTCGTGCATTTGTTGATGAAGCAGAACGCGCATGTGATGCGTTGCCACAAAGTGCAACAACTGATGCAATGCGCAAGGCGACTGCCGCCTTGTTAGCAACTGTCGCGTAACGACGCGGTAAGGGCGCGTGCGGCGGCGAGTCCGCTAAGAGCGGCACCTTCCATCTTCGGGCCTGCAAATGCATCGCCTGCCAACACAAGTCGGCCATCGGGCGTTGCCCAATAAGGATCGGCCCAAGTTGACTTTGGTGTGGCGAAACGCCATTTCTTGGGCTGGCTAGAAATCACCTTGCTATTTCCGAACCACGGTGCGGCCGCTGCCAGGAGAAGTTCATGGATCTCATCGAGTTCTTTATCGAAGTGCGCCAAGCTCCATTCGGGATTGGCATGGAAAGTGAGAGAAGGCGATGCGCTGATGCCTTTGGCGTAATTGTCTCCAATGAACGAGAACACGTCGTCGGGAAATTGCATGCCACCCGGAGCCGGAACATTGTGGTCACTTGAATCGAGAACTGCGAGCAAACCCAGTGTGCGGTCATAATCGATCGAACGCAGATCCACGGGCATTTCCATATCGGCAGAAAACATGAGGGAAAACGATTGTGGAATAGGTGCGGTGAGAATGAGTCCGTCACATTCATGCACCACACCATCATCGAGGGTGACTGAAAAGTGTGTGTCTGTGCGAGTGAGCGAAAACACCAATGTGTTGAGCCGCACATCAAGTCCTTGCCCAAGGTGTTTGGCAATACCCGACATTCCTTTAGTGCCTACATAGCGAGGGTGACCGTCCACTTCTGCAAAGCCTTTGCACCATTCACGCACAACGCCGGCATCAAGCCATGCCTGCACATGGGCAGCAAACTCATCACTGCGTACGGTAAAAAACTGGGCGCCATGATCAAGGGTTGCGTCTTCAACGCGACGTGTCGCAAGTCGTCCACCGATACCTCGACCTTTATCAAACACCACAACGTCGTGTCCGTGACCTACAAGTTCATGTGCAGCCATCAGGCCAGATAAACCTGCACCGACAACAATGATGTGCATTAGAGAGCGACCTGTGCTGCTTCCATCACAGGTACATAAGCACGTTCTGCGCGTCCAAGGAATTCACGCAGTACTCGATTAAACGTAGTGGCATGTTCAATATGGAGACCATGTGCACCGCCACTGATAATCACAAGTTCTGCGGTGGGAATCATCGATGCAATTTCTTCTGCATCGCCACGTGGGGTGAGGATGTCTTGATTACCCACCACAACCATTGTGGGACATGTGATGTGGGCCAGTTCAGCGTGTAAATCGCGATCATCGGTGGTGAGGATTGCTTGTACTTGTGACACGAATGCACCAGCGGGGTTAAACAATTGCAGAGGGCCCATCCAGCCCAACGCAGGCAATACGCGACGAAATGAACGCGGCCCAATCATCCAACGAGCAGCTTCTTTACCCAGCGATGTCATGCCTTCTTCTTCGGCAACTTTGGCCCAGCCAGCCAACAAGTCTTCGCGCCATTGGTGATTACGACATGCCGTAGCGACAAGGGTGAGTGAGCGCACACGATGTGGATACTTCACAGCAATGATTTGGCTAATGGCGCCACCCATGGAAAGACCCACAATATGGGCAGAGGCAACGCCGGCATGATCAAGAACGGCTATCGCATCATCTGCCATTTGTTCCAAGGTGTAACTGCCTGTGGGTTTGTCGCTGCGTCCAGCACCGCGATTGTCGAGAGCGATTGTTTGATGACGAAGAGCTAACGAGGCGCGTTGCAGATTCCATGAGTTTTTCTCTGCGCCCAGGCCCTGTACTAATAACACCGGGGCGCGCTTAGTGAGACCTGTGACTTCGTAGTGCACACGCACTCCGTCTGCGGCAACTGCAAACGGCATCTCTATGCCACCTGTTGACGAGCAGGAATGCGTTCCACGCTTGGCCACTCATACAAGCGCTGCACGACTTCGGTAGTGGAATGACGCGGAGCAAAACGCAAGAGATGCGCTGCCTCATTTGATGCAATTAAGCGTCCGTGTTGAATGAGATCGGCAACGTGATCTGGCATGGGTGCGCCAGCCATTGATGATGCATTGCGTGCAAGCCACCAGCCAGGACCAAATGATGGCAATGGAAGGCGTCGACCAATTGAGGTTGTACGCAACATGGAAATAGCTCCGTTTGCAACAATGTTGACAACGCCATCTGCATCGCGTTCTGCAGCCTGCACGAATGCAGTTGCTGCATCGAAATCTTCAACCACACTAAAAATTGGATTCCCTAAGCCGTAGTAGGGGATGGCAGGTAGACGCAATAAACGACCAAGTGGGCTGGGAACATGTGGCCCAAGAACTGGTGCAAGACGCAAGGTGCACACGTTCACGCCGCGCGCAGTGCGCAATTCTGTTGCTTGTTCTTCAATATTGAGACACATGCGACCATACGTGGTGTTGGGCGCAACAGCAGTGGACTCCACAGCAATGCCAGGTGAATAGGAACCTGGACCATAAATCTCTACACCACTGCGCACCACCACGGTTTCTAGTGCGTCAACTTCGTGTGCGGCGTCAAACACTGCCTTAGCGACAAGGCGTGTGCACACTTCGGCTTCTTCTGTGGCGAGACGTGCGTGTGGTTCCCACACACCTACATGCAACACAACATGTGGATTGAAATCATGAATTAATGATGCAATGCGATCATGCTGTGTTGCATCAACACGATGAAACTGTGCACGTGCAAGATGGCGTCGTGGTGGATCAACATCGAATCCCATAATGTCGCCGGCCCATGACGAGCGTTCCGTCATGGAAGCAACGAGTGAACCTAATTCTCCACCCATTCCAGTGACGAGGACACGACGACCTTTCATGTGAGTCAGAACGTGTGCGCTGTATTAGCGCAGCTCGTGAACACCCAAAATAAGTTCGCGTGCCCAAGTGTCGAGTTGGCGTCCGCCAATGCGCTCGGTGATGATGATTGCCTGCGAGGGGTCGTCCACCATTCCGCTCCAACGGATATAGCCACCCATAATTCCCAAAATACGGTCGCCTACTTCTTCGGCGTGAATGATCAACTTCATGTCTTTGGAGAGCATGGTCTGGAGTTCTTTATAAAACGCGCGCAGGAAAAGACTTGCGTCATCAATGCCGCCAAATGGGCGATGGCGATACGGCATGTTCAGCTCTTCGTATGCATGCAGGTTGTGGGGTGCCGCAATGGTGGAGATCACAAGGTCGAAACGGTTTTCGCGCAGCCAGATGATTTCTTCTTGGCGTCGTACGCGGCGGTGGTTTTCGCCGTAGCCCCCAGGGCGCTCACAAATGGCAAGCCGGTCCTTGATGACCCATGTGAAATTTCGGGGGGTAATACCCAATGCCCATTTTCCGCGAAGCTTCGGGGGCATTCGGTTCTCCTTCTCGTCTCGTACACAGGGCGCCTTTGCGCCCCCGCAAAGTTACCCCAGATGGTGGAGGGTGAGCCTCTGTTTACTGCGACGAATTTGTCGGTTTTCTCCGATATCGCAGGCTAAAACCTCGCCTTTTGCCACCGAAAGCACACGGTTCAAGGTGGCAAGGTCTGGGGGGTATGGGTCAGAGAGCCAGCGGCGCAGAGCCCGGTGGGCCAAAGGCAGGGGCGCTGTGGCCAGGGCCTTGGCGTCTGTGGGGTCAACTGCAAGGGCAAGTTGGCTGAGAAGGTCATCGTCTGCGCGCAGTACATCGGCAGTACGTACCAAAAGCGGCACAACGTCGCGTTGAGAAATGTCGTTCATTGCGGGAAGTAATTCGTGCCGCACGCGATTGCGAAGAAACCGAGCATCTGTGTTTGTTGCATCTTGCACGACTGCGATACCCATTGATGCACACAATGCGTGTGTGTCGGAGCGACGTAGATGCAATAGGGGATGCGTAGTGAGTGGTCGCATGGCAGATAGACCCGTAGCGCCAGCTCCTCGCAAAAGATTGATCAGCACGGTTTCGGCTTGATCATCTGCAGTGTGGCCCGTCATGGTTCCTTCAGGAAAGACTCCATATCTTGCTGCGCGCGCACGTGCTTCCAGGTTGGGTCCATCTTCAATCACGAGATGATGTGTCTCGACAGTGATGTGTAGCGATTCAGCAACCGGGGTAATGAGATCAAGATCGTGTGATGAATCTGGTCGCAATCCGTGATCTACGTGCACCGCGGTGACGTGAAGGCCATGTGTGTGAGCCAGAATCATCAACGCCATGGAATCGGCGCCACCTGAGACGGCGCAGAACACTTCGGTTCCAGGTTCAGGAAAACTGCAACGCGACAACAAGTCGCTGGCGGCAAGATGCGGGGTGTCCGACACTGGGCTCACCCGAGTGAGAAGTTATTTCTTCTTTTGCGCTTGGCGCTGACGGCGATTGGGGTATTTGGTTGCGGTCACTTTGAAGTAGTAGCCCACCACGCCTTGAAGTACTGCACCGATGCCTGCAAGGAGAAGTACAAGTCCGAGCCAGTAGTGCCATACGTATGCCGCAATCATGTTCATAAGCGTAGCGAGTTCAATGCGCTACTGCGGGGTTGACTGCCCTAGGCGCTGGCGTCGTGGCCGAGGATTTCATCCCCGAAACAGCTTTGAAGGCGGTCTAAAAAGCCCTCGGAGAGCTCATCGTTGGTCGCTTTTGTGCGGATCGCAATGCGTAGTTCGGCGTGGAATTCAAAAGCGCCCTGGCAATCGCTGCAGACCTTGAGGTGCGAGATAATCATTTCAGAGCGTCCGGGGGGCAACTCAGAATCAAGGAAGCGTTCGAGTTCTTGAAGTGTTTCTTGGCAATCAGCCATGGCTACTCATCCTGGGGTCCTATGAGGGACTCATTGACGAGCCCACGTTCCTTTGCGTACTCATACAACATCTTTTGCATCGCTTTTCTTCCCCGATGCAGGCGTGACATCACCGTACCGATGGGTACTTCAAGGATTTCAGCGATTTCTTTGTAGGAAAACCCCTCTACATCAGACATAAGAAGCGGAATGCGGAAGGACTCGGGGAGTTCCTCGATGGCATTTTTCACCTCATCATCTGTGAACATCTCCAACATTTGGTCTTCGGCAGATTGGCTCAATTGAGATTGATCAAAAGCACCGAGCCGTTTAAACAAGTACAACTCTTCTACTTCGTCAAGTTCGGTCTCAATGGGTTTGCGCAATTGCGAGTTGTACTTGTTGATGTAGGTGTTTGTGAGAATGCGAAAAAGCCACGCGCGAAGATTGGTGCCTTGTTGATAGGAATCAAAAGAACGCCAAGCCTTGGTGAAAGTTTCTTGCATGAGATCTTCAGCATCTGCACGGTTACGAGTCATGCGCAACGCAGTGCTGAACAACTGCGGGGCGTATTGCATTGCATCAACGCTAAAAGTTTCCCTGGCAATATTTTTCGCCATGAGTTATTGCAATCGTGTGGGTTTAGCTATGGCAACTACAGAATCAGTTGCCACAACAAAACGTTCAAGAAAATCTGCTAATTGTGTGCGTTCACTGTGCGGAAAGCGTTCCATAATTCCCAAAATGACTGAACGACGCCGTTCAGCAACAATTGTATGTACTTCTCTTCCGCGCTCTGTTGCAGCGATTTCTACGACGCGTCCGTCGCCTTCGTGATGCACCTTTGATGCCAGGTTGTCTTTGATGAGTCGTTGTACTGCGCGTGTGGCGGTACTTGGATCAATCCGCAGGTATTCAGCGAGGTCACTCATGCGGCACGACTCCACGGTGACGAGTAAGTCGAGTGCGTCCATTTGCCCGGGCTCAATCGCGACATCATGAGTTGCGCATGGTCCATAGATTGTTTCTTTGAGTGCACTTGCTGCGGCACCACGACGTATCTCTCGCCATGCACGGCCAATACGGCCAGCCATTTCTAGATTTTCTTCGTTCGCGGGCAACTGGTTCATGAGGGCTCTCTTACTAGGGTAACCATATGGCAATTGGGGGCAGTGCACAGTCGAATTCACAGGTGAACAATGTCGTGGTTCTCCTGCTGGACAGCCTGAATCGTCATGAAATTGGGGCCTATGGAGGCACTCAGTTTGATACGCCGAATTTGAACCGTTTGTCTGCACGTGCAACAACTTTCACAAACCATCACACGGGTTCGCTTCCCTGTATTCCTGCACGTCATGACCTATTAGTTGGTGCTTGGGATTTTCTGTGGCGTCCATGGGGTTCTGTTGAGTTATGGGAAGAACCCATCACGGCATCGTTGCGTCGACGCGGTGTGATCACACAATTAATCACAGATCATCCGCACTTGTTTGAAGTGGGTGGCGAGAACTACCACACAGATTTCACTGCATGGGCATATGAGCGTGGCCATGAAAGTGATCCATGGAAAACACGCCCTGATCCCTCGTGGTTAGGAACTCCCACATATGGTCGTGGTCATACTCACTACGACAACTCGCGCGGATACTTTCGTGGAGAAGAAGATTTCCCCGGCCCGCGCACCATGCAAGCAACAGCTCGATGGTTGTTAGACGATGCACCCGCACATCGTGCAAAGGGCGAACCCTTCTTTTTGTTTGTTGATGAGTTTGACCCTCATGAACCTTTTGATACTCCAGAGCAATGGGCTTCTCGATATGACGACTCATGGGAAGGCCCACATCTCACATGGCCGCCATATGCAGTTGATGCACTAAAGAATGGTGTGATCACCGAGCGCGATGCGGTGCAGATTCGTGCCCAATACGGCGGCAAGTTGTCGATGATTGATCATTGGTTGGGCAAAGTGCTTGATGCGTTAGATGCCACTAATTCCTGGGATGACACGGTGGTGATTCTCACTTCTGATCACGGGCATTATCTCGGTGATCGTGATGTGTATGGCAGAGACGTATGGGGTAAGCCTGGCGTGCCGGTGTACAAACCATTGGGCCATATTCCATTGATGGTTGCGTGGCCAGGTAAGCCGGCAACGACATCGAATGTGTTGACCACTTCAACAGATATTCACGCCACTATTGCTGATGTGTTTGATGCACCCATCTCTCATGTGGCCCATGGGTCATCACTTGTTCCGGTAATGACAGGTGAGGCCACACACGTGCGCGACTGGTTGTTAACAGGTGTATGGGGTCGAGAAGTACAACTAGTGACTGACAATTGGCGCTACACACGAGGGCCATCAGGCGACAACATGCCACATTCCATGTGGTCGAACCGTTGGAGCACAATGCCTATTGCATCTATGCCGGATTACCGAATGCCGATGCCCGATGCGCGTGCGACTCTTGATTTCATGCCAGGCAGCACGATCCCTGTCATTCGTCAGCCGTTCCGCGAAGGGGACATGTTGCCCTTCTGGGCCTATGCAAAACAGTATGAGACATTGTTGTTTGATCGCAAAGAAGATCCAAGCGAAACAACGAACAGAATTTCTGATTCCATTGCCAATGATGCTGAAGAGTTGCTGCGTACTGCGTTATTAGAAGTGAATGCACCAAGCGAACATTTTGAACGCTTGTCGTTGACGTAGAGAGTTACTCTTCGCCACGGTCATAGGGACAGTGACGACAAATGTTGCCGCAGCAATACCCACGACGTGTGAGATACAAAGACGTCATTACGACAAGTCCTGTTTCGGGGTCTGTGTAGAAATCTTGGCCCGCACGTACAGCTGCATCATGTTTTGCACGTACCTCGGGGCTCATTCATTTAGTGTGCCGTGTGGAAATGCGAACACGTAGCGACTACAAGATTTTCTTGCTGGTGTAATGAATCACAACTCCAGTGGCGAGTAGCCCAAAGGCAATCAGCAACGGTTGAAGGTCTAATTGGGTGGCCATGGCTGCAGTTGCCACAATGCCCACAGCCGGCAATATGGGAAACCAGCCAACATCTCCCTTGATGCGGAAGGGTCGATGATCGTGGGGGCGCCGATATCGCAGAATGATGACCACAATATTGACGACGATAAACATCACATAGATGAGTGCGTTTGAGGCTTCTGCAAGCATTTCTATTCCGCCCAGCAATGCCAAAAAGATGGCACCGATAATCACCACACCTACGGCAAAGCGTGGCGAGCGTTCCTTATGGACAACCGCGAAACGTGGATGCAAATGACCGGTGTTGGCCATGCTGTAGAGCATTCGAGATGCTGCAACTGATGCAAGCAATGTGGTGTTGGCTGTGGTGGCTAATGCAATACCACCCACCACGTCTACTGCAACTCCACCGATTGCAATTTCCATCACAGCGGTCAGGGGTTGTTCGGCGTTAGTTAAGCCCTCAACTCCCAACACACTGACGGCCACAATGGCTACTGCTATGTAGATGAGGGTGGATATTCCTAATGCAAGAAATAGTGCACGAGGAATTGTGTAGGTGGGATTATGAGTTTCTTCAGACAAAGTGATTACTTCATCAAATCCGATATAGGCAAAGAAAATAATTGAAGCGCCACTGAGTACTCCACTTGCACCGTTGCCTTCAAAAAGGTTGACATCTCCAATGGAATCGGAACCAAGCACAATCACGAGTGCGAGACCACCGATTTGAATTGCACTAAGGGCAATGATGAGCCAGCGTGCATGTTGCATACCCGTGAGTGCAATGAGCCAGACAGCCAGCAGCAGAAGTATTGCACCAGATCGTTCAGGGATGTTCACAAATTCAGAGAGATACCGGGCAAATCCCAACGACACTGCACCTGCTGCTACAACCAATGCCACAGCCATTGCCCACCCAGTAGTGAAAGCAATCCATTCAGGAAACACTTGCCGAGCAAATTCATGTTCTGATCCTGCACGAGGAAACATTGAGGTGAGTTCCATATAACTCAATGCAGTGAAGGCACACACCACTGCAGAGACAATCATGGACATCCACACCAATGCGCCCGCACGCTCCGTGGCGGGACCAATGAGAATGTAAATGCCGGCCCCAATAATGACGCCAATGCCACTTGCTGTGACGTGATGAAGACCGAGAACACGAGTGAAGTGTTCTACATGAACAACCTCAGGGGTCGAGGAGGTTCCATGTTTCGTCATCGAGAATTCCTGTCCTTGCGAGATTGTTATCTGTTTGGAATTCAAACACTGCACGAGCCATTTCAGGTCCGAAATAGATATCAACGTTACGCACGTACTTCAGTTGCTGAAGTTTTGTGAGTGCTTGCTGTACTAATGCACCTTGATGACACTTCTCTAGAGGAAGGGTAGTTTTCTCATAAAAGCCTTCACACTTTGTGTCGAAGGATTTCAATACTTGGCTTTCATCCAGTGGACACTGGGTCTCTTTGACGAATTTGGGAAGTGAGTTTGTGGGCCAAAGAATGCAGGCAACATCTTGTGGAGGAATGAGATCAATGGTGGCCAATCCCACGTTGGGCACAAAACAACTGGATGCATAACGGGTGAGCGGTAGCTCGCGTTGGCAAATTGCAGTGTCGGCCCACTTGTTGTTAGCGAATCGATACAAACGCGTTTCGCGACATCCTGCGTCTTCACAGTTCCATGAATCGCGATCTGTGTCACCCATGGCCCAAGTCTCTGTGCACTTTTCTACTTTGACCTTTTCGCCGTAGCTTGCCGAGATTGCTTTTGCATCACAGGGCACTTCCTTTTCACCAGAAGCGGGGACAAGTACTTCTTTTGTTGTCGGAGAAGAAGTTTCTGTAGTGATGGTGGTTGATGAGGGAATTGACGAAGACGAAGAGGTGCCACACCCCGCAACGAGAAGTAGCAGGACAGCAAGTGTGCATTGAATGGGGTGGACGCGGCGTGAAGTGTTCATAACAGTGACGATGAAGACTCAGCGTACCCATGTCTGTGGATGCAATGTCTGGGGCATCTCATTTGTGAATTCCGAACTGGGTTATGCCAGTAAATGAAATAGGGGCCCCGGGCAAATGCCCAGGGCCCCTATCACGGAAACCGTGAATTAGCTTGCGCTGATTTTCGCTGCCATCTCAAGACCTTTGGTCTTCATGGCGCCGCTAAGTGGTACGTAACCCAAGCCCTCACCGAACTGTGGTGCGTATTCGTTGATTGCAAACTCGATGAATTGACGTACTACGTCACTCTTCGCGCTCTTTGCAGTCTTGGTCAACATGTAGGTCACAGCACCAATTGGGTAAGCGCCGCGCACACGTGCTTTGAAGTTAAAGGTTACAAAACCATTCGCTGCAACAGTTGCACCGCCAAGAAATGCGTTGTATGAAGCAGACGATGGCTGAATGAATTCACCGTAGTTATTCTGCAGTGAAACCACACGCAATCCCTTGGCCTGACGTGAAGTGTCATATGCAAATGATGTCTCAGAGTAGCCAATGGAACCGTTGGTATCTGCCACGTAGTTGGACTGGTTTGCTGAGGTGTCTTGCTTTTGGAAGCGAGCACCGAAGGTTGTCACTCCACCTGGAACGTTTGCGCTGAAGTCATTAGTGATTCCCCAACTTGCATTGAGGCTGTCCATGTAGATGCCAAAGTTCGCGGTTGTTCCAGATCCATCGCGGTACACAACAACAATCGACTTATCGGGCAAAGTAGGAGTCTTGACTCGCTTGTAAGAAGCAACTTTTTTGCCGTCTACTTGCACTTCATATGTTGCAGTCTTGGTTGTCTTGATGTTCAATCGAATCTCGCTCTTTGTCCTTACCGTTGTGGTTTGTACAACTCGCTTGGTTTTCGCATCAATAACGCGGACAACTTTACCTTTGGCCTTTTTGAAGGCGCTTGGGTTGAGAGCAACTGTCACGTTTGAAGATCCAGCATCACGTGAGTTCTGCCAAAGAGCAGATGCACCGCGGTAGCCAGACTTTCTGACGCTGTTGGCCCATGTGGGGTTCTGGCGCATGTCGTTAGCAATACGAGGATCATTCCAGTTGGAGATTGATCCGTTAAAGATTGCTTCTGCGGTACCTGGGCTCAATGACAACTGTGCACCCCCGAGTTCATCAAGGCGGTATGTCATTGCGATTGCACCTGCAAGGTAAGGAACATAGTTCCAGCCAAACGATGGAGTACGTGCTGTTGTAACGGCTGAATCAGTTCCACCCATGTCGTAGAGACCACCTTTGAAGTTGGTCTGACCATCTGAAGAGCCCTTGGCCGCATAGGTGAGGGTATGTCCAGTCTTCTTATTGAATTCAGCAATCGCTGGCTGAATGAACGTGTCAGGGAAGGTGGCTCCACCTGCGGTAATTGATTCCGCATGTGCAACAGATGTGATTGCAAGTGACGACACCACTGCCATTCCCACAAACGCAATGCGCTTTTTCAAGCTAATCATGTGATGATTTCTCCTTAGTAGTTGTCATGGATTGACAACGGAACCGTACCTAGCGCTTGTGAACACAGATAGGTGATTAGGAGAAGTCTTCCTTAATGAAAGATGAACAAAAGATGTTCAGTCAAGAGGGCGTCAGCCAAACTTTCCTTGGATGTAATCGGCTGTTCGCGGATCGAAAGGATTTGTGAACATATTGATGGTGGAGTTGGCTTCAACTAAGTATCCAGGGCCGCCATCGGTAAGGAAAAATGCGCAGAAGTCAGAGACTCGACTTGCTTGTTGCATGTTGTGCGTCACGATGACCACGGTGATGCTCTTTGCTAACTCTCGTACGGTCTCTTCAATCTTGAGTGTGCTGGCTGGGTCTAGCGCCGAGCATGGTTCATCCATGAGAAGAACTTCTGGTTCCACTGCCAATGATCGAGCAATACACAAACGCTGTTGCTGACCACCCGAAAGCGAACCACCAGAGGCGCCAAGACGATCCTTAACTTCATTCCAAAGGCCGGCATCCCTCAGACACTTCTCAACGATGTCATCGTGATTGCTGCGCTTCAAGTGAGCCAACTTGATTCCAGAGAGTACGTTCTCTCGAATTGTCATTGAAGGAAATGGATTGGGCTTTTGAAAAACCATTCCCACACGGAGACGAATTTCAGACGGGTCAACTTCTGGTGAATACACATCTTGTCCATCAAGAAGTACTTGACCAGCCATGGCCGAACCTGGGATGTGTTCGTGCATGCGATTCAACAATCGAATATAGGTGGACTTGCCACACCCCGATGGTCCGATAAGACCCGTTACTGTTTTGGCGGGGAACTTGATCGAGACATCCGCGAGTGCGTGATGATTTCCAAACCACGCATGGACACCTTTTGTTTCGAGGCCACGTCCTGTGGAGTTGTGATGTGACACACCTTGATCACTTGATTGTGCATTAAGTGGCGGTTGAACACTTGTTGAAGTTGTATCTAATGACATATTTTCGTTGCTTTCCATGTTGTTATCCATTGCGTTCTCTAAGCCCGAGGCCCTTTATTACCGATGTAGCGCGCTAACGCAAAGAGCGAGCCCACCACACACATAAGAACTAATGATCCGGCCCAAGCTCTCGCGACTGCATATTCAGTGCCTTGTACAAGAAGCCCAAACACGTAGCTAGGCAAAGATGCAATAGGGCCCGAGAATGGATTAAGTCGAATATTGGGCGCATAGAGCGAGGTGAGAATCAATGGAGCTGTTTCACCAACGACTCGCGCAATTCCAAGAATTGCCGCGGTCACGAGTCCACTTCTCACCGTAGGGATCACAATCATGATTGCTGTTCTCCATTGCCGTGAACCCAGCGCATAACCCGCATTACGCAGTTCATCAGGCACAAGCTTGAGAACTTCTTCAGATGTGCGTGCCACCGTGGGGAGCATGAGAACCGCTAGCGCCATGGAGCCTGCGAGTCCCGAGAACTGTTTCATTTGTGTCACGACGGTTGCGTACACAAATAGACCCGCAACAATTGAAGGAACTCCACTCATTGACTGAATCACGAATCGCACGAGAAATGACATGCGACCACGAATCTCCGTCAGATAGGCACCGCTCAGAATTCCCAATGGGAGCGTGACCACAGTGGCCATGGCAACCATGACCAGTGATCCTGTGATTGCATGAAGAACGCCGCCCATATTCAATTCGTCATCAGGGCCGGTTGTGCGCATGTCGCTGACGAAGTAACCCAGGTGTAGAGCTTTGTATCCCTCTTGGAGAAGAGACACGAAAATTGACAGCCACGGGACAAAGGCGACTACTCCCAACGACTTAATCACCAAACTCATGACAGCGTCTTTTCGTTGCTTTGCCTCAATTGTTCGAGAGGCATACAAGGTGTATGCAAGAGTCAATAAAAAGTAGACCACCGCCCAGCCGTCAAGGCCAGCAAAACCGGTGAAGAGAACTACGCCGAATGCTGTCACGCCAAGGGCGACAGCGGTGATCCAGTCTTTTCGTCGTTTATCTTTTGGTGGCGCCCATGGTGTCAGTGGTGTGACGTTGTCAGAGGCGTATTCAGGAGAGGAATCAAGCGTGATACTCATGACCGTGTGGTGCTCCTTTGCACAATGAATGAGGCAATCATGTTGACGAGAAGCGTGAGACAAAAGAGGACAAACCCTGCAGCAATGAGAGCCTGAAGTTCATATTCACTTGCTTCACCGAACTTGCTTGCAATGTGCGAAGCAATATTGCCGCCAGATGATTCCAAGATTCGATAGTTGTACGAGAACACCAAGTTAAGGAGCAGAAAGACTGCAATAGTCTCACCGAGTGCTCGGCCCAGGCCAAGCATTGCCCCACCAATCACACCGCTTTTACCGTAGGGAAGCACAACCGTTCGAATTGCACCCCATTTAGATCCGCCTAAGGCGTAGCAAGTATCAACAAGGTCTCTTGGAGTGCGCGAATACACCTCTCGCGCAACTGAAGTAGTAATCGGAACTACTAACGATGCCAACACACACCCGGCAACGAATGGGGACCGGCCAAAATTTTCAAACTCAACGGAAAAGAGAGGAAACCAACCAAGCCAGTCATTGATCAGTTGCGACCAACGTTGGCCAATGTTGCTGAACACGACGAGACCCCAAAGACCGAAGATGACTGAGGGGATGGCAGCTGCAAGGTCCAGAAGTGTGACCAGAATGCGACGCAACTTTGTCGGCGCGTAGAACTCGATGTACAGCGCACCACCAACAGCGAGTGGCACTGCGAGCGTAAGAGCAATGAACGCCACGATGATTGAACCTAAAAGCATCGGACCAAGTCCAAAAACACCTTCAGAATCTGCGTTGTCGCCCCCAATAATCCATTCCGCACCGGTGATGAATGAGAGTCCGAAGTCTTTGAAAATTCCCGCACTTCGATAGAACAGGAAAAATCCGATTGCCCCCAGAAGTAATAGCGACGTCATAGCGCCAGCAGTAACTATTCCTCGAAAAATCTTGTCGGCTCGGTTATAGACAACCAAGATCTCCCGTTTTTCGGGGACCTCTGTGAGTACCTCATTCATAGGGAGACATCATCACAGTGGCTAGTGATGGCGATGGAAAATCAAACTGAATTTAAGGTGAATTCTCGGTGATGTTCTGGCTCTGAGGGCTGCATACAAAGCCCAAGATGCCGGTCAAGCCTTAGACAGATTGCAAAAATTCATCGATGTGATGAACGTGTTGTTGTAGTCCTTGGCGCCACATAGAAAACCATTCGGCGGGAATCTCTGCAGCAATAGTGCCGAGATATCCAAGTACGGCCTCGGGTATGCCTTCCACTTGGGGGGCAAGTTCGTTATACAGCACAAAATCACTGCACCCTTGGTGAGGTGTATGTAAAAGATCAATACGTCGTGATTGTTGTGCGGTGTTGTCTGTACGCGCTTGAAGAATGTTCCATGCTGGGTCGGCATCTGTATGCGGCGGTGTAGTGAGGTCTGCCTCACCCACAAGGAGCAACGTGGGCCGTGCAAGCGAAGCAAAGAATTCCGTCGACATTGTTTTGGTGTAGGCCTGGGCAACCACGGTTGCGCGCACTCGTTCATCAGGAGCGTATTCATGTAGATACGAGGTAGTGGCAAGCGCAGATAGCCCTCCATAGCTATGGCCGCCAACAAAGACCTTGCTTGCGTCCACTGCACCTGTGAGCCAATCCATCAGCGCACTGTGGTGTCCTAGTGCTGCATCGATACACAGGCGCAGGTCGCCTTGGCGATTGCGCTCATTGGTCGCATCATCCACGTTGTTGCCAAGAAACCAATCAAACAATCCGTCGCCGGGGTGATCAGGTGAGATCACGATGTAGCCACGTGAGGCGAGTGCTTCACACAACAGGCTGTAGTTGTGTCGTGTTCCCGTGCGACCATGTGACCACACGATGAGTGGATGTGCTCCGGGGATGACGGGGGAGTCTTCATGGGCGCTGGCTGAGGTGAAGCGCACGCCTGGGATGAGTTCATATTCGGCAACGATGCCCGAATCTGTAGATGCGGGATACCAGATGTCGATGCCGAGTAACCGATCATTGCGAGATGCGTCGACTGTCAACGTGGAGGCATGACCCACCCGATGTGTGAGTGTCTCAAGTGGTGGTGCAGAAGTAAGTGTCATATGGAGCCCAATACGAGAGGCATCGCTACTGCGGTGTTGCGATGAGTACCGGAATAACACGTGAAGTGTTAGCACGGTAGTTGTTGTACTGCGGGAAAACTTCAGCGGAGCGGTCCCACCACAATGTTCTCTCATCACCTGTTACTTCACGGACAGTAAAGCGATGTGCCTCAGGGCCATCTTGCACTAAGACTTCCGTGGGGTGAGCGAGAAGATTCGAATACCAATCAGGGTTCTGATCAGAACCGCCACGAGATGCAACCAGTGCATATTCGCCCTCGTGCTCAACACGCATCAATGCAATCTTTCGCACGTTGCCTGACTGAGCACCGCGCATAGTCACGATGATGACGGGGATACCTGTCTCAAGCAAGGTATTGCCTTCGGTTCCACCGGACTTCTCATACGCATCAACTTGATCTCTCACCCATGCGCTTGTGCTGGGAACGTATGTGCCTTCAAGATGAACCATGGTGGAAGTGTAGATGTTGTGCAACAATTCTCGGTTTCTATGGAGCCCAAGATGAGAATCGAACTCACGACCTACGCATTACGAGTGCGTTGCTCTACCGACTGAGCTACCTGGGCGAAGGAGCCCAATTCTACGGAACTACTTCGTGAGTTTCACATCTTTGCCGAGGTATGTCTCCCAATCCAGGCGAGCTACAACGGGATCTTGGGTGCGAATGCGAATTGTTCCATTGGCTTGCAACAATGACACATCAAATGCTCGAATATCCAATGTCTTGATACTGGTCGAGCGAACATCAACACCGGTAACAGGCTGACCGGCCACCAGTGTGAGTTTGGTGAGCGGATTGCGTGCAACATTGACGATAGTTAAAGCGTTACTAAATGATGCATCCACCGACTTGAGTCGGTTGTTGGCGAGGTCAAGAAATCTCAGGGCAGATTGCTGTGATAGGTCGATTCTCTTGAGATAATTACTGCGTGCAGTTAACTCTTCAAGCACAATATTTGCCGAGACATTAAGCGTCTTGATTTTGTTGTTTGACACATTCAAAGTTCTGAGTAGAGGATTTCCCACAGTTGACAACGTAGAAATCTTGTTTGAGTCTGCGTTGAGTGACGATAGGCGAGGGTTTGCGGAGACGTTAAGACTCGACAAGGAGTTTTTCCTCACAGACAAACTTGCAAGTTCCGTATTTCGACTTACATCTAACGATGTCAAACGATTAGAAGATGCATTTAGCATTAACAAGTTGCCAAAAGCACCAACATTTAGTGCGGTGAGGCGGTTGTTGGGAACATTCAGACGACTTAATGGGGCAGCAGCAGGAAGCACGAGAGAAGTAAGACGGTTGAGTCCGGCTTCTACTGAAGTCAGTTGTGCATTACCACTTAAGTCCAGAGATGTAAGCCGGTTTTGTGAAATCCAAATTGAAGAGAGATTAGGCAGGCCTGAAAGGTTGATTGAGGACAAGTTATTGTAGGAAACGTTTAGAACCGCCAATTTAGGTGTGTTCGTAAATGTGAGTGATGTCAATATGTTGCTATTTAAGGTCACTTCTAAAAGTTCTGGCAAATTAGCGATCGACAATTGGGTGAGATTATTTCCCTGGATATCCAAACTGGATAATGCAGTCATTCCAGAAAGATCAATAGAACGCAGGCTTGAATATCTTATAGCAAGTGTGGAAAGACTCGTATTGTTACCCGTGGTGAGGGTGATAAGACCATTGGCTCGTCCCGAACTTGATTGATATCCGTAAATATTTAGATTAGACAGCGCAGTCATTCCTGAAATATTGAGAGATTGAAGACCTAGCGCTTCGGTGTTTAGATTGATATCGGTGATTTGAGTATTGCCCGAGAGATTGAGTGATCGAAGGCTCACAAAATCATTAAATCCGGTGTTTCCACCAAAGTCGGTGAACTGAACACCTGACAAATCCAATGACGTGATGTTGCGGATGGTATTCAACGGAAGCTTGCCATCAATCGCACCAGAGTCATATCCACGGTCGATCATGACTTGTTCAAATACCGCGTCGTAGCCACTGGAGAAACCAGATGCTCCCGCGATGCTTGCAGGCGACATCACGAGACCTGATGCGAAAAGTGCGGCCAAAATGGCGAGAGAACGACGTTGACGAGGCATATTGCTCCTTAGTTATTTATTGGAACAATAATCCAAGAAATCCTAAATCGCAACGTCTCCAGGAGCAACTGGCCGTGAGGTATCCGGATTGGCTCGCGCCACTTGCACCGCCGCCCAAATAAAGAGGAACTGAAAAGGTAGGCGCGCATAGGAGACGAACTGCTCACTTGCGGCACGATCACGCCAATCCCAGGTCATATAAAGATTCGCCGGATACACAGCCACAAAGAGAGCGACTGCCCAATATGCACCAATGCGGCGAGTGCTGGGTCGAAACAACAGAAGCGCAATCACGATTTCGGCGACACCACTTATATACGTCCAAAACGACTCGCTTGGTGGCAACCACGGCGGAACGATGTCGTTGAAGAATTGTGGATTCACAAAATGCATGACACCGGCAAACAGCATGAAGAATCCCATCACGACGGCGATGCGATTCCAGAAGGGCGTATTCATTCGTGTGCCTCCGCGAGAACAAATTGAAGAGCAGCGTCAGCTGCTGGTGAGGGAAGTGACCAGATGAGATTACGCAACAAGATTGCCTCATTCACGTTTAAGGCAAGATGCCGCATTGCTTCGTGTAGTCGAGAGACGGCTGCAACATAGGCATCGGGATGCAAGATGTGTCCGTTGCGTGTGAGTTCGTCGCGATAGATGCCAGCAATCTCGGTGAGACCCGCACGTAGTTCGTCTGTACGGTGACGGCGCACTTCACGTTTGTGTTTGTCCTCAAGTGCTTTTTTTCCGCCACGTTTCACACCCATGAGGGCAAGGTTCTTCTCTAGATCTGCAATCTCTTGTTCGTGCCGTTGATGAATGGGCTCGACCGATTCGTCAATCATTGTGACAATTTGTTCCACAATGGCAATCACTGTTGCGCCTGTTCCATCGATGCGTCGTGGAATGTTTGCAAAGAACTCACGACGCTTTACCAATTGACGATCAGATGCAAGAAGACGTGCGCGGGTGAGGCTGCCGTGTGCCGAACGCGCGGCAACCGCGGCAATTTCTGATTGCACTCCTTCGTGTAACAACACATCCACAACAACGTCGTCATTCAGTGCACCAAAGTGCACGGTAAAACACCGCGACACAATCGTGGCGAGCGTGTCATCTACTTGGTCGGCAAGCAAGACAAAAAACACTCCTGGAGGTGGCTCCTCAAGTGTTTTCAACAAGCGCACAATTGCTGCTGGCTGCATGAGGTTGATCTCGTGCATGATGATGACTTTGCAATTGCCTTCTGTAGGCGTGACCGAGGCAAGACGAACCACTTCTTCAGATTGATCCTTGATGATGGATGCGCCTTCGCGTACGACCAAGTGAATATCTGGGTGAGCACGACGTTGGGCAAGCTCGTTGGCGCGATCAGTGGGGTCATCGTTATTGGCGAGCAAGACTCCAGCAAATGTGCGCGCAGCCTCTTCTTTACCGCAGCCCTCTGGCCCCACAAAAAGAAATGCGTGCACGGGTTGTGTAGCAGCGGTGCGCAAAAGAGCAACAGCTCGCTCTTGCCCACGCACGAAATCCCACACTGAAATCATGATGTGAGACTACTGAGAAAGTCGAGCGAGCACCTTGGTGTGGATATCGGCCTCAACATCGTCTTTGGGCATCGTGCCGTCGATAACTATCCAGCGCTCGGGATCTGCTTGCCGCAGTTCAGAAAAGCCCTGGGCAATACGAGCAAAAAAATCGGCCCCTTCGCGCTCGAAACGATCCAGATCGCGCTTGGCGAGTCGTTCATTGAGCACATCTGTAGGCACGTCGATATAGATCACGATGTCGGGCAGGCGATCACGCAGTGCCCATTGGGAAATTGTGAGAAGTTCAGCCGTACCCAATTGTCGGCCGTATCCCTGATACGCGAGTGTGGAATAAATTGAACGGTCACTCACAACGTGTTGACCACGTTCAAGAGCAGGAGCGATGACCTCGGCCATATGTTGCGCACGATCTGCAGCCATCAGCAATGCTTCGGTACGTCGATCCATTTCCACATTGTCGGGGTTCGCCAAAATAGCGCGCAATTCTGTACCGATACGTGTTCCACCAGGTTCACGAGTGATGACAGCATCGAGATGTTGCCCCAGCCGCGTTGTGTGCGTGCTTTTGCCGCACCCCTCTAAGCCTTCTAATGCGATGTAGGCGGGTGTCTTCACTCGCCCTCAGATTCAGCGACAGGCTTTTCTTTCGGTGCAGCCTTTTTCTTAGGTGTTGATTTTTTCGCAGCAGTCTTTTTTGCTGCAGCCTTTTTCGCAGGAGCTTTCTTAGCAGCGGTCTTACGCGCACCAGATTTCTTTTTTGGTCCGCCATTGGCTTCGATGTATTCACGGCGCAATTGCAAAAGTTCGTATGCGCGCTCGTTGGTCATTAATTCCATACGGTCACCGCGCGTGAGGCCCGCGTTGGTCTCACCATCGGTGACGTAATCACCAAAGCGCCCCTCTTTACCTACAACAGGCTTTCCACTCGCAGGATCGTTGCCGAATTCCTTCAAAGGTGGTTTAGCGGCTGCACGTCCGCGGCCAAAGGTACGTGGAGTGGCAAGTAAAGCCAGTGCTTCTTCCAAAGTGATTTCGAGAATCTGTTCTTCGGTTTGCAAAGATCGACTTTCTTTTCCTTTAGAGACATACGGGCCATAACGACCGTTTTGCGCAAGCACCATTTCACCGTCTGAGGGATCTGGGCCCAATTGACGTGGCAGACCCAATAAATCAATGGCGTCTTTCATGGTGATGCGGTCAATGTTCATAGTTTTGAACAAGGACACCATTTTTGGTTTTTCCATTCCAGATGGTGGCTCGTCCATGGTGCCCCACTGCACGTAGGCCCCGTAGCGACCTGTCTTTGCAAACACTGGATGCTCGTTCCACTCACCAATCGGGACATCACCTTTTGGTGCATTTAACAATGCGACTGCAATATCGAGAGTGAGTTCATCGGGGGTCATGGAGTCTGGAACACTTGCGGTGTTTTCGCCAGAACGTACATAAGGACCATAGAGACCTGGCTTCACCACAACATCGTCACCGTTGGACGGATGTGCACCCAATATAAAGGTGTTCAAAGTTGCCGCGTCAATAGTGTCGAGATTGGAAGTGACGATGTTTTTGAGGCCGGGTTCGTGCTCACCGCCAAAGTAGAACTCTTGCAGCCATGCGCCTTTTTGAAGTTCACCCCGTGCAATCGCATCTAGGTCAGCATCAAGATCAGCTGTGAATTCATCGTTCACAAGGGCTTCAAAGTTTTCTGTCATGAGACGAATCACTGAAAACGCTGTCCATGTAGGGACAAGTGATGTTCCTTTTTTCCAAAGGTAATGACCACGGTCAACCATGGTGGAAATAATTGAGGCCCACGTTGATGGACGACCAATACCTTTTTCTTCCAGCACTTTCACCAATGAAGCTTCGGTGTATCGCGGTGGTGGAGTGGTGGCATGTGGTGTTGCGGAGTAATGATCCACGGAAACTTTCTGCCCGGCCGCAAGATCAGGCAACAAGAGCGCCTTCTCATCGTCGCTTTCGGATTCATCTTCATCGCGTGATTCTTCATATGCCGCGCGGTAGCCAGCAAACTTAATGGTGGTTCCACTTGCGGTGAACTCACAATCACTACGTGATGCGTCGTTAGCTGTTGCACCCATGCGCAAGGTCACGGTTTGTCCGATGGTGTCAGACATTTGTGAGGCCAGTGTGCGTTGCCAAATTAATCGGTACACCGCAATGTCTTGTCCGCGAAGTTCACTACTTAGCGAATCTGGTGAACGTAATGGAAGTGCAGGGCGAATTGCCTCGTGCGCTTCTTGAGCATTTTTTACTTTGTTAGGGAAAGTACGTGTGGTGTTGTGCACGTAGTCCTTTCCGTAATCACGCTCTACGTATGAACGAATTTCTCCAAGAGCTTCAGATGACAAGGTGACGGAGTCTGTACGCATGTAAGTAATAAAGCCACGTTCGTAAAGACCTTGAGCCACGCTCATTACTTGACGAGCAGACAAACGCAATTTGCGACCTGCTTCTTGCTGCAAGGTAGAAGTGGTGAATGGAGCCTTTGGCGATGAGCGATACGGCTTTTCATCACGTGAACGTACGACAAGATCTGCGCTCGTCAATCCTGTAATGAGTTCGTTGGTGCGTTGCTCGTCGAGCACAACGACATCGTTTTGCTTTTCGCCTTGTTCGGTGAAGTCTTTACCGCTGGCAACGCGAGTGCCATTGATGGAGTGCAGTTTGGCAACAAAGTTTGGTGTTGTTGACGTGTGAGCTTCAAGTGAGAAGTAGTCGGCCGCACGAAACTTGATGCGTTGCCATTCACGTTCAACCACAAGTCGCAACGCAGGGCTTTGTACACGACCCGCTGACAAGCCGCGATTCACGCGACGCCACAAAACTGGCGAGACTTCATATCCATAGAGGCGGTCGAGAATGCGTCGTGCTTCTGCTGCATCGACAAGTCCGTAATCAAGCTCACGTGGATTAGCCACTGCTTCTTGAATCGATTTTTCGTTGATCTCATGGAACACCATGCGGTAGTGAGGCACTTTAGGTTTGAGGTGTTCAAGAAGATGCCAAGAGATGGCTTCGCCTTCGCGATCTTCGTCGGTTGCTAGATAGAGAGCGTCTACCTCTTTTAATGCTGCCTTGAGCTCCTTGACGACAGTGCGCCCTCTCTCGGTCAGCTCATAAGAAGGCTTAAAGCCATTCTCCACATCGACGGCCAACCCCTTGCTGGGGAGGTCGGCAATGTGCCCTACTGAGGGTCGAACATCGAAGTCCGGCCCCAAGTATTTGGAGATGGTTTTTGCCTTAGCGGGGGATTCAACAATTACGAGTGACTTAGCCATACCTTTTTCATCGCTACGTGATAAACCCCTGCCTTGTCAAGGCAACATGCTCAAATCCTTATGGCACTAGGGTTTCGTGGTTCCGACTTGGGCATGGGTGCCCTCGACATCGATCTGTGGAAGCACCCGATCGAGCCATTTGGGGATCCACCAGTTGCGAGCTCCGAGCAGTTCCATGGTGGCGGGAACTAACAACATGCGCACCACTGTGGCATCGATGAAAACAGCTACTGCCATACCCAGTCCAAAGAGCTTCAAGGACCGATCATCGCCGAGGACAAATGCGGCGAACACGCACACCATGATGAGGGCAGCCGCAGTGATAACACGCGCGGTTGCTGCCACACCATCTGCGACCGCAAGAGCATTGTTGCCTGTTTTTTGAAACTCTTCTTTCATGCGCGAGAGCAAGAAAACTTCGTAGTCCATGGAAAGGCCAAACACGATGGCAAACAAGAACATTGGTGCCCAAGCTTCAATTGGTCCGGGCTTTCCCACACCAAAGAGATCTGCAAGCCAACCCCACTGGAACACCGCAACGATGACTCCATAGGAAGCACCTACAGACAACAAGTTCATGAGAACAGCTTTAAGTGGTACCAACAAACTACGAAACACCATCATGAGAAGAATGAAGGACAACAACAGCACTATTCCTATGAGATAAAACAAACGCGCACCGAGGTAATCCGAAAAGTCAATAGATGCAGCAGTCCAGCCACCAAGTTTTGCGTCAATGTTTGTTGCAGGAATGACATCATCTCGCAGGCGATGAACCAGTTCTGTTGTTTCAGCATCTTGTGGTGCTGTGGTCGCAATTAAATTAATGAGTGCAACATCAGGTGAAGGAAGTGGCAGGCGTCCTGCATACGCCACTCCGTTGGTATTCAACAAGGTTTCAACAAATCCATCCACAACAACGGTGTCGCTTGCAGCATCTCCTGTGATGGTGATCAACATTGGTCCGTTGTAACCCGGGCCAAAACCTTCGGCGATTAAGTCGTAGGCCTTGCGCACGGTTGCGTCTTTTGGAGCGTTTCCGAAATCTCCGAAGCCCAGACGAATAGAAAACATGGGAATAGACAAGATGCCAAGAAGCACAGTTGCACCAATCAAAGCTGTCCATGGTTTGCGTTGCACTGTGCGGCTCCAACGCCACCACACGCTGTGTTTATGGTCGTTTTGTGCTTTGTGTGGAAGGAATGTACGCAACGAAGGAACAACTAGGCGCAACAGCTGAACGACGAGTGCAACAAGCATTCCAGCCAACAAAATCGCATAGTTATGGGTGAAAACAGCAACAAAGCCACTGACAACAAATGCAACCAAGCCCACGAGCGCTGCACGTGTGGTGTTATCAATTTTATTACCAACCATGGCTAACAATGCCGGCAATAAAGTGATGCTTGCAATCACCATTGTTGCGACACCAATAGACATTGCAACAGCAAATCCACTGACGAACTCAAGACCGATAGTTAACAAGCCGAGCAATGCGATGATGACGGTGATGCCCGCAAAGATAACCGCACGGCCAGAAGTGTTAATGGCTTCCAGGATTGCATCTTCAAGATCACGTCCGTCGTGGAGTGCCTCGCGGAATCGAGTCACAATAAAGAGGGCGTAATCAATTCCCACGCCAATGCCAATCATGGCCACCATCGATGTTGCTGCATCAGGCATGCTGACGATGTTGCTGGCAATGGTAACGATGCTGGAAGCAACGGCAAGTCCTAGCAGTGCAATGCCAATCGGCAATCCCATTGCAAGAACTGAACCGAATGCAAGAACCAAAATGATGATGGCTGCAAGTAAACCCAATGCTTCGCTCTCTGGAATAGGGAACACTGCAAAGAGATCGCCGCCATATTCCACTTGCACGCCATTTATTGCAATGGGTTTCATGATGTCGGTGATTTTGTCGACGTAGGGCTGTCGTTGGCCAAGGTCCATGCGCGGCACATCGACAGTGGCATAGGCAATAGTGCCCGAGTCACTGATTTGATTTGTCATCACAAAAGGACTGGTGACGTCAACATTGTCCAGTGCATCAATGCGCCCAAATGCATCTGTAAGTGATGCAACAAACTGTTCACTAGTGAAACCCTCCGGCGAACTGATGACAATTTGAGAAGAGATGCCTGCCTGGGTGGGGTTAATGGTGGTGAGGATGTCGTTAACTTCACGAGCCTCGCTGGAAGGTAAATCCATTGACGTCTCAAATGCTGGCCCAACCCGCATGCTCCCAATGGCAAGCAAGATGGCCAAAGGAATCCAGAAGGCGAAAACGACGATGCGCTTGTGGCGCACGCAAAAACGGGTGAGAGGTAAAAGCACGGGAAATCCTGTATTTGTCGGGGTCCATAAAGAATAGGAAGGAAGGGCCATGTGATGCTCTTGTCCCGATACGGTTTTATGAAATGGATGCACATGTCACACCTCCGAACACGGGTGATTCTCCCGTGCTGTCTGGACGAGTGACACGCCTAGATCGGGGATGGAGCACCGTTTTACTGGATGATTCCTCGGTGGTGCGGGTTCGCAATATTGGTACCGAGGTGGCCGTAGGCGACATGGTGGATGTCTCGAGTGATTTTGAACGCATACATAAGGTGCATGAGCGACGCAGTGCCCTTACCCGACGACATTCATTTGAAGGTGCTCGCGGCATACGCCAAATTGTGGCTAGCAACATTGATGTGGTGTTTGTCGTTCATGCTGTGAACGCTTCGGTGAACCAACGTCGACTTGAAAGAGAATTGGTGTTGGCCTTTGATAGTGGTGCAACACCTGTGGTGGTGCTTTCCAAAACTGACACCGTGGATGAACAAGTATGTGCTGCAGTGCAAAAACAGTTGAGTGCAGTCGCACTTGGAGTGGAAATTGTGCCCATCAGCTCACAAACAGGAAGCGGCATTGATCGCATTCGAGAAATCGCCCATGAAGGAATCACTGTTGCTTTCATTGGTGCAAGCGGTGTGGGCAAATCAACACTTGTGAATGCACTTATTGGACATGAAGTGCAGCGCACCGCTGAAGTACGCAGTGATGATCAACGCGGGCGACATACCACAGTTGCAGCAGAATTGATTGCTCTTCCTGGAGGCGCATGGTTGTTGGATACCCCAGGTCTACGCGCCGTCACATTGTGGACGAGTGGCATAGGCATAGAACGTGCATTTAGAGATGTGTTTGGCCACGCAGAGAATTGCAGATTTAGAGATTGTAAACACCTTGATGAACCAGATTGTGCAGTGCAACAAGCAATTCGCGACGGCCACTTAGACGTTGTTCGTCTTGATGCGATGAGACGTTTGGTGGCTGAAGAGTTGTCGGTAGAAGAAGAACAACTGGAAAAAGTACGCCAACAGGACAAACGGGGATTTCGCAGAAAGCGCCCGTAAGTATTGAGCTTTTATGCAATTGAAGGGAATTGAATTCCCACAATTGCCCCACCATTTATGTTGTCCAAGACATATGCAGTTGCGCTGTGATCTTGTGCAAACTGCGCCACAATGGCTAATCCAAGTCCAGAACCTGGCATGGAACGTGTAGAGGTCGCTCGATAAAAACGCTCAAAGATGTGCGGCTTATCGGAATCGGGAATACCAGGGCCATGGTCTCGCACTTCAACTCGTCGTGCCCCCACATGAACTTCAATAGCGGAGTTCTCACTGTTGAACTTCACTGCATTATCCACCAGATTTGAAATAGCCCGTTCAAGTTGAGTAGCGCGAGCCATGACGAGAGTATCTGGGTTGGCATGAATGGTGATGGGTATTTGGGTGCGACGCATTGTGCGCTCGACAACCTCGGTGACAACATCAACAAGATCAATATGTTGAGTTGATTCGGTAGTGCGTTGATCAGTGGCTAGCGCGCTTAATTCTTGAGACAAAGCTGCGAGTTCATCAACTTCAGCCTTCATGTCTTTCAAAATGGCAGCGCGATCCTCTTCAGAAAGCACAGCGCGTTCTAGTAATTCAGCATTGGCGCGCAAACTGGTGAGTGGTGTGCGCAGTTCGTGGCTTGCATCTTGTACGAGGCGACGTTGGCGCTCTGCACTTTCACGCAGAGCATTCAACATGGTGTTAAAACTTCGCCCCAATTTGGCTACTTCGTCCGTACCGACGACTTCAATGCTGTTTTCGAGATTCTTTGTTATCGCAATTGATTCAGCTGTGGCAGCAAGAGTTTCAATGGGCTTGCTGATGCGTCGAGCAAAGAGCCAACCAGCAGCAGCAGCAATAAGAACAGCCAAAGTTGCAAACACTGGGAACCAGATACGCATGCCCTGTTGAGCATCAACGAGAATTTGAGTTCCCTTGGCAACCTGGATGAGACCGCCACCAGGGGCTGCAATGGTCAGCATGCGAAACTCGCGGCCCTCCACAGAAATAGTGGAGTAGTAGGTACGTTGTGCGCCTTTGCTCATTGCAAGATCTTCTTGCGTGACTGGCAAGGTGGGGTAGTCGACTCGCTTGATAATTGTTCCGTCGCCTGAGACCAGTTGGGTGATCGAGTCAGTTTCCGGTTCGACAAGCGCACGGTTGAGTGGACCTCGACCAAAGACATCGTCAAAGTTGAATCGGGGATTGTCGAAGGCCTTCAGAACTTGTGATGCTCTGTTGTTGAGTGATTCTGTGACTTGATTTTCTAACTGATTCGTTGCAATGGAATATGCACCCACACTGATTGCTAGGGCAACAAGAAACACGAGACCAGCTGTCACTGAGATATATCGAGTACGCAAACTCATGCTGTCTTCACCGTGTACCCCACTCCGCGAATTGTGTAGACGATGCGGCTCTCGTTGTTTTCTTCTGTCTTACGACGCAGATAACCAATGTAGACATCTAGTGACTTTGAATTGGTTTCAAAGTTGTATCCCCAAATAGCTTCATAGATCTGTTCACGTGAAATGACGGTGTTGGGAGTTTCCATCAGTAGTTCAAGGAGATCAAATTCAGTTTTGGTGAGTTGAATATCTCGAGCACCCCTCTTTACTTCGCGAGTTTGAGGGTTCAAGGTGAGATCTCCTACGCGCAAAATAGTGGAACTATCGGTATTTCCTGAACGACGAAGTAATGCGCGGCACCGTGCAAGAAGCTCATCAATTTCAAATGGCTTCACAAGGTAGTCATCTGCGCCAGCATCAAGCCCAGCTACACGGTCTCCTACTTCATGTCGTGCAGTGAGTAACAAAATAGGAGTGGTGATGCCTCGATGACGGGATTCTTTGCACACCGTCAATCCATCGGCAAAAGGCATCATCACATCGAGAACTATGAGATCAAACTTTTGCTCATTGAGAACTTCGAGTGCCTGGCGACCATCGTTGACCGCGGTGACTTCATATTTCTCAAGTTCAAGAACACGTTGGACGGCCTTGCGCACAGAAGGGTCATCTTCTGCCATTAGAACCTTCACACTCTCCATGACTTCACGGTATCCATATCCTGTAAGGGTTTGGGAGCCCTGAAGAGATTCTTGCCATTCTCTTACCTCACTCATGGAGACTTCTTACCTACAAGGGCGAAAGTGTTCTCAGCCAGGGAGACCTGGTGAACAACCCAAAGGAAGAATCCATCATGAAAACAACATCCCGTTTCACGAAAGTTGCAGTGTCTGCAGGTCTTATCGTTGCAGTAGGTGCCGGAGTACTTGGCATTACAAGTTTTGCAAGCGCACAGATTTCTGAGCCGTCATCTGCACCCCAGGTTATTGGAGCCCCCGCATCTCCTCGGCAGTCACCACTTGCTGTTACTGCGACAGCGTTGGGTGTGACTGAAGCCGAATTGCGAACAGAACTTGAAGCAGGGAAGTCCATTGCTCAAGTTGCTGGGGCAAAGAATGTGAATCTTCAAGTTGTCATCGATGCGCTCGTGGCAGATCATAAAGCGCACATTGCACAACATGTAACTGAAGGAAAACTGACTCAAGCTCAAGCTGATGAGAAGTTGGCTGAAGTTGAGACTCGCGTCACTGACATGGTGAATAAGACCGGTCTTCCCATGAAGGGTGGACCTGGCGGCAAGATGGGCCACATCAAAGCAGCATCTGAAGAAGTAGCTGCTGTGTTGAACCTCACTATGGAGGAACTCGTTGCTGAATTGCGCGACGGTAAGTCACTTGCTGCAATTGCAGAAGCGCAAAATGTTGACATCAGCAAGGTGAAAGAAGTGTTGACTTCGGAATTCAAAGCTCATCTTGATGAAGAGGTTGCCTCAGGTAAGCACACTCAAGCAGAAGCAGACGAGAAGCTCACAAAGTTCACATCACGTCTTGATGACATGGTGAGCAAGGCACGCCCACAAGGCGGCGAAATGGGTGAAGGTCATCGTCGCGGTGGACATGGTCCACGTGGAATGGGCGATGGGATGCAGCCACCTGCTCCACAAGGAAGCGGAACTAACGCATAACTCGGTGCCGCAATTCAGCGGCTCACACAACCCCTATAGGCGGCCGGAGTCCAACATTGAGAGGACTTCGGCCGCTCTGTGTTGTACAGCATCAATGTCAGAAAGTTTTTGTGCCGCACGAATTTGTGTAGCTATGCGCGGATTGCGCTGAAAGCGATCTGCATGCCGCAAGAGAAAATCCCAATAGAGAGTGGTGAAAGGACACGCATCGTCTCCCACGCGCTTCTTGCGGTCGTATGTGCAGCCTTTGCAGAAATTACTCATGCGGTCGATGTACGCACCGCCACCGGCGTAGGGCTTCGTTGCCATCATCCCGCCATCGGCATGCAGTGACATACCCACCACATTGGGCACCATTACCCATTCGGCTGCATCGATGAACATCTCCCACATCCACCTGGTCATCTCTTGGGGATTCACTCCTGCAATTAGTGCAAGATTTCCCATCACCATGAGACGTGGGATGTGATGAGCCCAAGCTCGTTCGTGCACGTCACCTACACAGCCCGCCATACACGCCATGTGAGTTGATGTGGGGTTTGTGAAAACGGGCGGCAATGCACGCGTTGCACCAAGTTCATTCATATTCGCGTAGTCAGGCATCCACAACCAATACAGACCCCAGACGTATTCACGCCAGCCAATAACTTGTCGAATGAATCCTTCTGCCGAAGCAATGGGCACATGTCCGGCATCAAAAGCACGCTGCACTGCATCGCACACTTCGGCGGGAAGAAGTAATCCGTTGTTGAGATAGGGCGACAACATGGAATGTGCAAGATGCCAGTTATCGGACACCATTGCATCTTCGTGCGGGCCAAACATTGGCAAGAGATTGTCCACAAAATGATGAAGTCGCACTAATGCATCTGTGCGCGTGGTCGCCCACACACCTGAGGGTTCACTACCCACGGCATTGTTGGGTAGTTCAGCAATGACATCATGATCAATAGCGTCTAGAACACTCGCAGGTGGTGGGGGCCATGGGCGAGAGCCGTCTTTGGGTGGGCCTTCGCGGTTGTCATGGTCAAAGTTCCACTGGCCGCCCGCGGGGTCTGTGCCATCCATGAGATATCCCAAACGGGTGCGTTGGCGTCGATAGAAGTCTTCCATTTTGAGTGATTTACGTGTAGACGCCCACGCTGCAAAATCACCTGATGGCGTGAGGAACTGATTCGAAGGGACAGTGGCAACGGATAACGAAGTGAGAAGTTGGCGAGCTGCATAACTATTGGGTTCTGAAGCAATCACTGTTGCGGGTGCGTAGCGCGACACGTGCTGTTGGTAACCCGCAGCCATCGTGGGAGCCATTTGATAGTCGACGGTGTAGCCAAGATTGCGAAGGTCTTGTGCAAAGTGGCGCATTGACGAGATAAGAAAGTGAAGTCGCTGACGATGCCATGGGCGCGATGAGATCTTCTTGTGAGATTCAACAATCAAGATCACATCGTGTTGTGGGTCTGCATCGGCAAATGCGCCAAGAGATGTATTGAGTTGATCTCCAAAAACCCAAATTGTGCGAGAAGTGGTCATGAACCAGAAATTGTGTTTGCCACAGTGATGGCCCGATCAAACCCGGTGATGGCAAGACGTGCCCGCAGACGAGTTTCTGTTGCCACCACTACAACATCTCCTTGTGCGAGACGTGCGCGACCTGCAGTGCCCAGCATTAATCCCAGCGCTGCGTCTTCAATAAGGCCCGCTCCGTCGAGGTCGATGGCAACAGTGTCGCCGGGGAACTCACCAATAAATCTCAACAATGCGTCGTTGAAACGAGGCAAAGAGACGAGATCGATATCGCCTGTTACTACAAGAACCTGTCGGTGGCCGATGAGAGCGCGACGTAGTTCCATGTCCATTACTTCACGCTAACGCCTCAGCGCGACAGTAAGGGCGGTGACTCACGCATCATGGTGACAGTGGCCTTCAACCCCAACAACTTGGTGAGCCCACCCCACAGGGGCATGCGGGATCTTCGAGTTGCATGCACTGTCACCATTCCCGTTTCAAGGTTGTCTTCCACGGTGACCTCCAGGTTCAACTGTGCCCCTGCATCGATGGCGTATGTGGTGGGATCATCGGTGGTGACTGCAACACGAGTGGTGGCGCGCACCACGTCATGTAATTGGATGACCTGAAGGCACACCACCGTGGTGGCCACAAGCAATACCGCACAACCCAGCACCAACGGAGCGATGAATGCAAACTCGATGGTCGATTGGCCTCTTGGGCTAGGGCGTTGCAGGGTCAGCACGTTGCAAAATTCCATCGAAGATTGTGTCGAAAAGTTCACCAATGCGGCCAGAGCCCCCACCAAAAGTGGCCCATGCAATGACCAATGTCGCAATGACTGCAGCGACAAGAAGTATGAGTGCATATTCCGTTGTGGCTTGACCGCGTTGGCTAACGCCATGTTGGTGTGTCATGGCCCGCCATGGACGACGAATGAATACGTAATAAAGAAATACAGACATGTTGTTCTTTCGTGTTTAGGAAACTGCGGTGATTGCGGGGGAAAGCGCGGGTCCAAGTTGGCCGAGGCTGTGCACGATAAGTGGCACAACAGCGATGATGAGAAACGACGGCAAAATACACAACACCAATGGAGCAGATAGACGATTGGGGAGCTGTCGAATCACAGTTTCAGTTGCACTACGTCTGTCGCTATGCACATCACTCATCAATCGGTGCACGGTATTGACCAGCGGAAGGCCATCTTTGTGTCCCGACATGATTGTGTGGGCAAGTCGATATCCCGAAGGTGTGTGGGGTAGATGGGCAAGTGCCCTCTCAACTCGTGCGCCATGTGTGATTGCATGGGCAATTTTGGTGCCAGTGGGAGATACGTGTTCCCAGCGCTGCAGGGATTCGGTTAGCGAACAACCTGCTTGGAGTGAAGCCGCTAGATGTTCAGCAAGCATCATCATTTCATCAACGGGGTGATTCATAATTTGTGTCACCAATCTATGAATCCACAATGCACCGACTCGATTGAGAAAAAGTCCCACGGCAAGTACTGCCAAAGTAGAGAAGTGAAAAAGACGATTGCGCATGTCGGAAGATGAGATGAGCAACACACCTAATGCAACAACAGGTAAATAGGTGAGTATGCGAGTCGTGAACATTGCTTGGGCCGACGCGGTGCGAATATCAGCACGGATGGCAGCGTGAGTGCGCAACGATGTCAGCACGTTCTCTAGTGCCGATGGGATAAACACACCATGTACAAAAGAAGCTAAGAGCATGCGACACATCTGAGCGTCATCGTGCTGACGGGCATCATCACATGAGTGTGCGCAGCCAATGAGTATGTCGGTCACAGATGTGAGTTGCGATATTTCTTGAGATGTGAAGTGAGATGCGACAGATGAACTGCGCCTCAGTACTTTGGCTAAAGCATCTTGTGCATGCATGCCAGATCGTGTGTGGCGGGTGAGTTCTTCTACTACCTCAACGCAAGTGACAAAATGTGGCTCGAGAGATGATGTGTTGTGGTGATGCGCTGGAGCATTCTGGAATAAATCCACATTGGTTGCGGTGAGGTAAAGCCGTGGAACAGCGAGTTGTCGATCTGTGTATGTAGTGACCCGTGGGTGAAGCCACCAAGACAATGCAAGAAAAAACAAGGTGGCACAGATAAACGAAATCATCATGTGTTATGAATGATTCTCTAGACACACGGGTCCATATAGGTGCAGAGGTATCTCACCGTGCACTGCGACAATTTCATTGATTCGCCGTTTACCATGTGCTGTGCGCACCATGTGGATGACGACATCTGTTGCTTGTCGCACAAGGTTCACTGCATAGTCAGGACTCCACTGAGGGGCATCTCGCACGATGATGTTGGCAAGCC
Organism: Ilumatobacteraceae bacterium; assembly: GCA_044239355.1. Classification (GTDB taxonomy): domain Bacteria; phylum Actinomycetota; class Acidimicrobiia; order Acidimicrobiales; family Ilumatobacteraceae; genus UBA2093. Next base: position 15,342 of record JBIIBO010000009.1, on the reverse strand, counting down.
GTGAAAGGGTGTGGGATGCACTTTCTGCATGCACTGTGGACCAACAACCCCGATGTCCCGATGTCAATGCCAAGACCATATCGATTGCTTCCGCGCCGCGAACCTCTCCGATAACAAGCCGGTCTGGGCGCATGCGCAGGGATGTGCGCACAAGATCTTGCATCGTAATTTCACCGTCACCTTCTGAATTGGCAACTCGAGTTTGTAAGTGGACAACATGAGGATGTGCGATGTGCAACTCAGCTGTGTCTTCCACGCAGATAATTCGTTCGCGATTATGGAAGATGTTGGCAACGCAAGAGACAAGTGAGGTTTTCCCCGAAGAAGTTTCGCCAGAAACCACCACGTTCTTTTTTTCTGCGATGAGTTGGCGCACGATATTGGTGCACTCTTGGGGTCCGAAAGCTGCCAATGGAAGCACACGAGAGGGGAATTTGCGCAAATTGATAGATGGACCAGTTACAGAGATAGGAGGGATGACCACACACGCGCGAGTGCCATCATCTAATCGTGCATCGAGAACCGGGCACATCAAATCGATTCGACGACCTGAAATACGGGCAATGTGTTCTATGCAGGAGCTGGTCTGTTCGGGAGAAATGGAACCGACGCGTCGCACACCTTCGCGATCCTCCACCCAAATTTCGGTGCCATGTACAACCATGACTTCACAAGTGTCTGGATGTGAGAGATATTCCTGAAGTGGGCCTAAGCCAATACTCATGGAGAGAGCAGTTGAGAAAAGTGTGAACCGAATAATTGCTCTACTCGTGCAGGAAGTAACCCAGCATCTACTGCACGGGCAATTGCTGGGGTATGAGGAATTTCTGCAACAACAGGAACATTCAAGACATTTCCCACGTCTGCAACCGTGAGAGCTCTGCCTTCTTCTCGTATGACTACAACATTGTGGGGACGCGGCATTGTGGTTGCACGTCGCAAACTGAGATAACAGGGTTTGGTGACCATGGTGACTGCATTGACACTTTGTGCGATTTCCATGGGGATAAAGCCAGTTCCTGCATCGACAATCACATTGTGGGGGAGGGTGTTGATGGCCTCTGCAAGTTGACTCCAACGAGGTTGGCCTTCAACAAACTTGCTTCCCCGATGGACAACAACAAGTCCATCAATGACAGGTTCGCCCAGTAACACCATTGATGCGGCATCGGAAGAATTGTGTTCAGCAAGCCAATCATTAATGCCAGGCCGTGCGGGTTCTGCCATTCCAAGTGTTGCTGGTGCGTCGCCACATAAATCAATCAACAATGTGTGGCGACCGTTAATGGCAGCAAGTAACGCCAATGCCGATGCAGTCACGGTGGTGCAGTTGCCTCCTTTGGGAGACATGAGTAAAACCGACACAAAAACCTCCTCGAGAATTCGAGGCGATGTGTGCAATGGATGTGATGTGCAGGAACGTGACTACAAGGTGACTTCGTTGGCCAAGGGCTGATTCGCAATGTATTGAGCCATGTTCTGGACAAAGATTTTTTCGCTGCGTAGCCCGGCAGATGTAGAGGCGCCTGAACTATGTGGCGTGATGATGACGTTGGGCATCTCCCACAACGGTGAATCTGTAGGAAGTGGTTCGGTAGCAAATACATCAAGTGCTGCACCCGCCAGGTGATGAGTGTGCAATGCATGAACAAGTGCTTCTTCATTCACTAGTTCACCGCGACCCACGTTGATGAAATGAGCACCTTGTTTCATATGCGCAAAACGTTCCTGGTGAAAAATCTCTCGAGTATCAGGAGTGAGCGGCAACGCAACACATACCCAGTCTGCGCGACCCAACACAGTGTCAAGTTGATCAAATGCAAAGGTGGGACACGGTTCATCGCCTGCGGGAGTGCGTCGTATTGCCTCCACGTTCATATTGAGTGCAACACCCAGTCGGGAAATTTCATATCCAATTGGGCCCATACCAATCACTGCAAGACGAGAGCCATCAAGTTCATTGAAATCATGACGCTCCCATTGTTTGTTGGTTTGATGTTCAAACCAGGCTCGTACATTTCTACTTAATGCCAGCATGTACAAGATTGCAGTTTGTGCAATAGGAGAGGCTGTTGCGCCCGAGGAATTTGTTACTCGTACTCCTCGTTCCATTAACTGAATAAAGAACGGGCTATCCACTCCGGCAGAAAATGTGTGCAACCACTTCAAGTGCGGTGCTTTCATAATGGACAACACAATTCCCCGAGAGCGATCAGGCCAGACATCGCTGGAGAAAAAAGCAATGTCAATGGTGGCCAACACATCGTCGGGAAGTGGATCATTGCCTTCATAAACAATCGGCCTAATTGATGGTGAAAGAGCTTGTATACGTTCACCTTCGCGGTTCCACACGTTGTCGCTTACCAACAGGACAAGGTCATTGTGTGCTGTGCTCATCGACACAGACTAGGGAACCACGGCCCCCCAACAGGTACCGTTTGGTTGTGCGTGTTTTACTGAGCCTTGTGTCGTTGATGCCATTGGCTCCGGCCCATATTGGCTCTGGAGATGCAGTGCAGCCTCGTGACACGGTGTCAGTGATCGAATCCGTGGTGCCGGCATTGCCCAACGGGATATCTATTTCAGTGGTGGGTTCAGATACCTATATACGCCTGGCATCTGATGGGGTCCGTGTCGAGGTGCCGGGTTACGAAGGTGAGCCGTATCTACAAATAGATACCAATGGTGTGGTCCAAGTGAATGATGGATCTGTGACCACTTTGTTGAATAGCGAGCGATACGGCCAGGTGGATTACTCATCTTTCACAGCCTCGCCCACACCTATGTGGCGCACCATTGCCACAAATGGGATTGCAATGTGGCATGACCATCGATCGCATTGGATGAGTCCACTCAAACCTGCAGTCATTGATGACAAAGGCACTGTGCAGTCGTTTGTCATTCCGATGGTGGTCAATGGTGAACAGGTGTCGGTGAATGGAACTTTGTTTTTACGCGAAAAGGCCTCTGTTGCATGGTGGTTGTTTGGTCTTGTCGCACTTCTTGTTGCGGTGGGATTGTCTATTGCACAACGAAGAGCGTTCTTTGCATTTGTTGCAGCAGTGTCTCTCGTAGGAATTGTTGTAGGTGCATTGGAGTATTACGGGCTTCCACATGGAGCTCGGATTACACCGGTTCTTGTGTTATTCGCTACTGCTGCGAGTGCAATAGCAGTGGCATCTTTAGCGCGACGCTTTCAGAAAAATGGAGCACTAGTAGCAACTTCACTCAATGCGGGTGCAGGTGCAACATTGGTTGTGACCGCATGGCTGTGCATTGATCAAGTACGCGCTGCATACGTCCCAGGCCTAGATCAGCCGTGGCTGGCACGAATTGTGATTCCAGTGATGTTTGGAGTGGGAATTGTGTCTGTCATTGACGGTGTGATGCGCATTGCATTTCCCGCCGAACCCCAGAAGGTCTGAGAAGATTTAGACAGACAATAAGTCGCGTGCACCGGTATCTGATGATGGGTGACGCAGCTTGCTCATTGCGCGAGCTTCAATCTGACGGATGCGCTCACGAGTGAGGTTGAAGTGTTCGCCCACTTCTTCAAGTGTGCGTCCTTCACCGCTTCCATCAAGGCCGAAGCGCAAACGAAGAATTTCACGCTCGCGTTCATCGAGAGGAGCCAGCAATCGCTGAATCTCTTCTGGCAACAATGCTGTTGCTGCAGTTTCAAACGGTGACTCTGCCGAACGATCTTCAACTACGTCGCCCAACTCGGCATCGCCATCTTCACGCAATGGTTCAGACAACGACAAAGGTTCTGCGGCAAAACGCAATGCTTCGGTGACTTTGTCTTCGGGCATTTCTACTTCTTTGGAAAGTTCTGCCAGTGTTGCGGGGCGACCGTATTTCAATTCCAGGCGTGAGCGTGCTTTTTGCAGACGCGCAAGAGTGTCGCCTGCATGGACTGGAAGGCGAATGGTGCGACCTGTGTTTGCGATACCGCGGGTGATTGCTTGACGAATCCACCACGTGGCATAGGTAGAGAATTTAAATCCTTTACGCCAATCGAATTTCTCAACCGCGTGCATGAGGCCAAGGTTGCCTTCTTGAATGAGATCTAACAGAGGCAATCCGGATGCTTGGTACTTCTTGGCAATAGAGACCACAAGGCGAAGGTTTGATTGAACGAACGCACGCTCAGCGATTTCACCATCACGAATTGCTTTGCGAAGTTCGCGGCGCTTTGGTGCGGCAACGTTGGGGTTCGCAGCCATTTCTTCGGTGGCAAGTTTTCCAGCTTCAATCGCTTTAGCAAGACGGACTTCGTCATCTTTGGTGAGAAGTGCGTACTGACCGATGTCGGTGAGATACAGCCTTACGAGGTCTTCTTCGTCGCGATCGATCCTGTCCTTTGCCACGAAGAAACCTCACCTATTTATATAGCGACGCGCCGAATCACGCGAATATGGGCAGGATACCGAGTGCATTCTCATGCGCAACTGTGGATATCGAACATTCGTGAAACCCTTGTCATGACAAGCAAAAAACCCAAAAGAAAAGTAAGGTTTGGCTATGTCAAACCCACTGTTAACAGACAAGGCCATGGGCCTCGGAAATCTCAATCGTCAAGGTTCGACCGATAATTCTCAGACATGGGCACCGCCTCATGTAGAACCAATGACAGACGGTCCCGTTTCTCGTTGGGATGGCGGCATCATGACCGTTAAGGGCACAGCCAGTGCAACCTTGATGCTGTTGGTGTTGATTCTGGCTTCTGCCACAGCCACATGGGTATCTATTGATGCTCCAGCTCCTGGTGAGTTAGTACAAATTCCTACAGGTTGGGTGGTCGGTGGATTCATCGTTGCGCTTGTTGCAGTTCTTGTAGGAACTTTTAAACCACATCTCGCAAAGTTTGCAGCTCCTGTGTATGCACTTGCTGAAGGTGTAGTGCTTGGTGCAATTAGCCGCGCATATTCAGAGCAGTATGACGGCATTGTGACTCAAGCAATTGGTGCCACGCTCGGTGTGTTTGTAGTGATGTTGTTGCTGTATCGCAGCCGCATCATTCGCGTCACCGATAAGTTCCGTCGCATCATCATGGGAGCCTTGCTTGGTTTGATGGCTTTCTACTTGGTGTCATTCGTTCTGGGAATGTTTGGCAGCATGCCTTCGTTCATCAACGATGCTTCACCGATGGGAATTTTGTTCAGTGTGTTTGTTGCTGGTTTGGCAGCGTTCACTTTGGCCCTTGACTTCGACATGATCGAACAAGGAGTTGCCAACAAGTTGCCTGCACACATGGAGTGGTACTGCGCACTCGGTCTTACCGTGACCTTGGTGTGGTTGTATCTCGAAATTCTTCGCTTGTTGGCCAAGCTTCGCGAAAACTAAATCGCTACGACGAGTGCGTCGGGTTGCGACGCGCTGTGGGGTTTTCCGCAAGATAGTTCGGCTCGATGGGAGCACCCGTTGCCTCGTCTGTCCAATAGGAATTGTTATCGAGGCGCTCTAGAGCCTTTTCCACATCGGAAAGATCTTGTTCCATGGCGTCGAGATCAAGTGGGCTATCGGGATTCATCTTTGACATCGTAGGCGTTAGATGTTGGCGATTACCAACGAGGCGACCACGGTGATCACTTGTAGCCTCATTTCCTATGACTTTGCCATTCCCACCACTTGATGGATCTGCCCCTAAAACACAGAAGTTTCCTTCTGCTCCGCCAATGGGTATCGACCCTTCAAAGCGATACACAGCCACTATGGAAACATCAATGGGCACATTGGTGATTGCACTTGATGCGGCGCGTGCTCCAAAGACAGTGAACAGCTTTGTGTACTTGGCCGCCTATCACTATTACGACGGCATCATCTTCCACCGCATCATCAACGGTTTTGTATGTCAAGGCGGAGACCCCACAGGAACCGGCACTGGCGGACCTGGCTATCGCTTCGATGATGAATTGCCACAGCCTGGTCAATACCAAATTGGTTCATTGGCAATGGCTAATGCAGGACCGAATACAAACGGCTCGCAATTCTTTTTGATTAGCGGACCAAGCGGAGCCCAGTTGCCTCCTGCATATGCACTGTTTGGCCAAGTAGTCAAAGGTCTCGATGTTGTTGATGCAATGCAAAAAGTTCCTACTGCTCGTGGCGATCGCCCCATTGAAGACGTCGTCATCAATAGTGTGACCATTACGGTCTCTGAGGATTAAGCGAGAACGTTTTTCTCTGGAGCAATTGATGTGTCGATGCTCTCAGTAAATGGTTGATCAATTGCAGTAGCCCAACGAATTGTTGAGGTGATTGCTTGACCAATGGGCCGCAATAGTGCGCGCTCGGTTACCGGTAGATAAGGAAGGCGTAGATCTGCGCGTGCCCATGCAGGAAGAATGGCGATTGCTGCAGCAGATATAAGTGAATATGGGATGCGCGTTGTGAGGGGCAGAGGCGGCGTGAGCAACAAGTACCGAGCAACATCTCGTGATTCCGGAGTTGCGTGTAATTCACCTCGGAACATGAATAACTGATCACGCAAACCCTGGACAGAAGTAGGGGGCGCAGTTACTCCTAACTTTCGTGCAATCACCGCCATGTCTTCCACATAACCGTCATATGTTGCTTCGCTCAGTTTTTCTGCACCATAGGCACGATGAGAAGCAATGAAACTATCGACTTCGGCAACATGAACCCAACGCAATAAGTGCGGGTCCGATGCGGAATATGGACGACCATCACTTGCTGTTCCATGGACGTAACTGTGTACTTTGCGAATGCGAGCAATGGTCTGTTCTGCAATGTCTGCGGGGCCAAAAGATGTGGTGGCAAGAAAATCAGCTGTGCGCTGCAACCGACCCCATGGGTCTGCCTTGTAGTCAGAATGTTGTGCAACGCCAGCCATGGCCAAGGGATGAAGTGATTGCAAGAGCAATGCCCGCATGCCACCGATGAACATGGATGCATCGGTGTGCACGGTGTGTATGGGGCGTTCTGGGCTAAACCAACGAGGGCCTGAGGCCGTCATGATGGCCTCACGTTTTTCCTCGGCGTTGTCTCCCACTACTCGGTCTCGGAGAGCATCGGCAATTGCGCGTCGCACAGACTCCACACGATCGGTGAGTGGTGCAGGACTAGAGCTCATGTGTCCATCGTGCCACCAAAGAGAGGGTGACGCACCTACTAATTCGTCACCCCATATCCCACTACGCTTCACAGGGTGAGCGATATCTCAAGCCAGGGTCCAAGCGAAAACAGCAAACGAATGCCCCGGTGGGTACCGCGGGCTATCGCAGTGTTCTGGTTGGCATTTCTTGGCACATTCGTGCTTCGTTTCATGTTCCACCGCTTGAGCAATTTCCTCATATTGCTTTTGGTCTCGTTGTTTATTGCTCTGGCTTTAGAGCCCGCAGTGAACAAACTCGTCTCTCGTGGATGGAAACGGGGATCTGCAACCGCTGGTTTGCTTGTGTCGCTGGTCGTTCTCGTCCTGGTGTTCTTTGCTGCCATGGGCACTGTGGTGGGTCAACAGATTGCTGATCTGTTGTCGAACAGTGAGACCTACGTTAATGACACCGTCAAGATTCTGAATGACACGTTTAATACAAACATTGATCCGCGTTCAGTGAACGAACAAATAAATGACCCCGATGGCGTAGTGCAACAGTTCATTAACTCACAACAAAGCAAAGTATTTAATGTGTCGGTACAAGCAGTGGGCGTATTGTTTCAAGCGTTCTCAGTGTTGCTCTTTGCGTTCTATCTCGTTGCAGATGGTCCACGACTACGTCGTTCCATTTGTTCACGCCTAGAGCCTCTTCGCCAGCGTGCAGTTCTTGATGCATGGGAACTCGCAATTACCAAGACCGGTGGCTACTTGTATTCGCGTGCACTGTTGGCATTAATTGCAGGGTTCTTCCACTGGATTGCATTTCAAGCCATTGGCACGCCTGCTCCAATTGCGTTGGCGTTATGGGTGGGGCTTGTCTCACAGTTTTTGCCTGTCATTGGTACGTATTTGGCCGGTGTATTGCCCGTGCTTTTGGCCTTCATCGAGTCACCTATCGACGCACTAGTGGTGATTGGATTCATCTTGGTGTATCAGCAATTGGAGAACTATCTCTTTGCGCCACGCATTACCGCGCGCACTCTCGAGCTTCATCCTGCACTTGCATTTGGCGGTGCTTTGGCGGGTGCCGCTGTTCTCGGCCCGATTGGTGCAATTTTGGCTTTGCCGGCAGTTGCAATGGGCCAGGCGTTGATCTCTGCATGGGGTGTTCGACACGATGTCATTGAGGATCCTTTGACTTTTGTGCCACCTAAAAAAGCTGTGCAGTTACGCCGTGGACGCAAGAGCGCATGGGAAGATCCCAATTGATGGGTGTGCGTGGCGAGCAATTCGCACCACTTGCTGTTGTCTCACGTAATGGAGTTGATGAGTCGGTGCATTTTGGTGCACTTGTTGCATTGAACACAGATGGATCAGTTGCCTTCTCGGTAGGCGATCCAGATATAGAAATCTTTCCACGCTCTTCCACAAAACCATTTCAAGCACTTGCCATGGTGCGCTCTGGTCTCTCACTAGATGCACAACATCTTGCACTTGTGTGTGCGAGTCATAACGGGGAACAGATTCACCAACGCATCGCAACAGAGATCTTGGCAACAGTGGGTCTCGACGAGAATGCCCTGTTGAACACCCACGATTATCCATTGCATGTTGACTCTGCACATCAGGCAATTCGAGACGGGAAAGCAAAGACTTCTCTCCAGATGAATTGCAGTGGAAAACATGCAGGAATGCTGGCCACATGTGTGATTAATGGGTGGTCGACTACGGATTATCTGGCACAAGATCATCCCTTGCAGCAATCAATCACGGACACCCTTACAGAGGTCACTGGCATGACGCCTCCTGCAATTGGTGTTGATGGATGCGGCGCACCAGCACATGTGGTGGGGCTTACTTACTTGGCGCAGGGCTTGCGTTCAATTGCAACAGGCCATGCGGGTGATGCCGGTCGCCAAGTCTTTGCGGCAATGTCTCAACATCCAGAACTTATTGGAGGCACGGGGCGACATGTCACCGGAATTGTAAGTGCCATTCCAGGTTTGTGTGCCAAAGATGGGGCAGAGTCGGTCTATGTAGCTGCCATGAATGATGGGCGAGCAGTTGCACTAAAAATGTCGGATGGTTCAGGTAGAGCAACCGCAACAGTTTTATTGGCTGCACTTGCCAAATTGGACGTTGATATTTCTGGTGTGCCGACTTATGTAGACGAAGTGGTGTTGGGTCATGGTCAACAAGTCGGGCGTGTTCGCGCGGTAGGTCTGTAGAAACGCGATGAGTATTCCCTTTGTACCTCGTATAGATGGTGCTCCGTATGCACAGTGTGAAAATGTCGCACCACTTGTGCAACGAGTGATTGCACAAAATCCTTCGAAGTTCACGTATCACGGTACTGGGACATACATTTTGGGAACTAACAATGTGGTGGTCATTGATCCTGGTCCAATTTTGGACACACATCGAGATGCATTGTGGTCTGCCCTACAAGGTAGAAAAGTTGTGGGAATTGTGGTGACTCATTGTCATTCAGATCATTCGCCACTTGCCCAATGGCTTCATTCAGAAACTGGTGCTCCTCGATATGCAATCGGTCCGCATCGTGTGTATGACGATTTTGTAGAAGAAGATGACCATGATGCAAGCGAAGAAGAAGCGCCTAAAGAAAAAGAGCATGAAGAGCGCGAGACGATTGACCTTGGATTTTCTCCTGATGTCGCCGTACGCGATGGTGAAAAGTTCTTTGCTACTTCTGAGTTTTCACTTACCGCTGTTGCAACACCTGGTCATACGTCAAACCATCTCTGCGTAGCAATGGATGTTGATCGCACACTCTTTACTGGTGATCATGTGATGGGTTGGTCGACCACTGTGGTGTCTCCTCCAGACGGTGATATGCGTGCATACATTGATTCGATGCATAAAGTCATCGGACGCAACGATGCAATCCTGTGGCCTACCCATGGCGGCGCGATTACCGATCCGCAGCCGTATCTTGAGGCCTATCTTGGACATCGACTGGAACGAGAACGCCAGATTGTGGAACAAATTCGCAATGGAAATTCCACAATTCCTGGCATTGTGAAAGTGCTGTACGCCAATGTGGATAAGGGTCTGCATCGACCAGCGCGTCGAAGTGTGTGGTCACACATACGCAAATTGGTTGATGATGGTGTTGTGGTGACAGGCGATGGTGGTCCGCCACGACTGCTTGCACCGTATGTGCTTGTTTAACTAGAGCTGCCCTTGTCGCGTAAGTGGCGACCGATGTATGCAACGACTACTTGTTGTGTTTCTTGATCAAAGTAGATGTGAGTGCGGACAAGGTGTGCCTTTTTGCCGCGTTTGATATGAGGTTCAGCACGCACCAATTTCCCGCGCCATTCAATGAGATAGTCCTCTTCGTATTTGCGTCGTGCAGTCTCAGAGATTGCAGGTGCATAGTTCAAGCCCGCTTCAGTACATGCAATTTTGATGCTTGTTCCTGAAATTTCTCCTGCACTCCAGCGCCTTGCCACTCCATTGAGACGCGATAGGTCATGCAAGATTGCCATAGGGTCGGGCCCTTGCAGTTGCATGCCCGATTCAATGGCACGTTCGTGAAGAACAAGAAATTCAAATTTTGACTGTGCGAATTCCAATGCCTCAGCCATGGTGCTGACAGCGGCAATCTCAGGACTAGTGCCAGCAAAAGTTTCCAACGACAAATTTCGAAGAACGAGTTTGTCCACGAGTTCGACTCGCTTCTCTAGCATGTCGCGCTGTTCGGAAATTGTGCGGTCTGCTGTAGCTAGTGCACCTTCAAGATCGTTAATCATTGCCTCAAGATGTTCAATGTGAGCAACAGAGTCTTCGTCTCCATGTCTGCTTACAGAATCATCTTTAGATGTGGCTTCAATGAGGTCATCATCATCTGAGCGAGGAGGGGGAGGAATGCGATGTGCTGCTATAGAACGCGCACTTGCTTCCATGATTTTTGTTCCCAGCAAGATGGCTTCATTTCTTAATGAAGTGCCACTGAGTTCACTTGTACGCACGATGGTGGGTTCGGTTTTTCCTGCCCAATGAACAATGACGCAGCCTGGCCCCACAAGAGGAAGACCAACAACTTGCGTATAGGAATTCAGTGCATCTGGGGTGGTGATGTGGGCCATATGTACAAGACCAACTAGAGGCCCTAAACCTTGAGCGAGCATCGGGGGTTGAGTGGTGTTGAAAGCTTTTACTTCAACGACAACGGGCAAGTTTCTGCTGTCGGCTTCAACGAAATACCCGATCTCTTGCCCTTTGAGTTCACTATCGATGACATCAACCTGATCAACAATTTGTCGCTCTGCATCAAATGTGGGAACCGCACGAAGAACATTTCGAATAAGCGCGACAATGTGGCCAGGAACAAAAGGCGGCTTATGAGGGGCAACTTTGACAGTACGCGCACTAGAGACGATGCGCGCATCGAAAGTTAATACCTCATTGAGAAGCGCGATGGTAATTGTGGTGGTGAGTACATGTGACCCAGTAGGTGGGGCATCGGTGATAGTGACGCGAAAAACAGGATCACCTGTGGCGAGCCGTGTACGCATCGACAAGCCAGGTCGAGAATCTTCGTCACTATCAAAAGGGAATTGATCCACTTGCCAATCAGTAACGAGATCAATGAGTGTGACTCGGTCCTGTTCGGTGCAGTCACGTGTAGAAAATGACACCGCATACGTGGTGATCATTGCTGTGCGCCTTTACTTGGGATGGCGTGGGATGGCTCAGCGATAGGGCACGAGTGCCTCGTGCACCCGAGTGAGAAGTGATGTGACCACAGCTGCATCATTAGGGTCGAGTGTAAGCAAACGATCAAAGGCTGCCGACTCAATATCAATAGCGGGATGCAACTTATAGCTAAGAGCCCTGGAATTATTGAGCTGCGGGGTCTTGAGCCGAGAAGTTCCGGGCGCCTCGCGATCGATCCAGCATTGTGCTGCATCGCCAAGGGCTTGAATAGTCCAGCCCACTTCCATGCGTAAAGACCAAGGGGAATCGGCTGTGAGTTCATTGGCCACACTGATTGCCTCAGGTGCATGTCGTACAGGAACCTGCATACGCACAATGGGGCCTGTGTGGTCAAGATGTCGCACATCAGTAATCACTGTGTCGTGATGGACAGGAAGCACCATGGGGTCATCTTGCAAACGGGAAGAAGCCTCGTATTGGCCTGGCGTCACTATTTCCCATACCCATGGGCGACCGCCTGTCTCAATGGCAGGAACATTCACGCCAACCCACGCGACATCTAAGCCGGGCATGGTGACTCGTCGCCAAGAAAGAGCGTCATGATGCTCAGCTAATGAGCGTTTGACTCCTTCAATGAACGTCTGCACGAGTACCGATAGTGGCGTATTTGTTCACTGAAATGGTGGATACCCAAAAGTGAGAGACTGACGAAGTGCCTGTGTATAAACAATCAGATCTTGAGATGTACTACGAATTCTTTGGAACGGGTCGTCCTGTTTTGTTCTTTAACGGATCGGGAGCAACCTTGGAATCATCATCACTCTTGATTTCAGCGCTTGCTTCTCAATGTCAGGTGTTAGCTCACGATCAACGAGGGTTGGGGCGCACTTCAATTCCCGATGGGCCCTACACAATGGCTCAATATGCACACGATGGCCTTGCGCTTCTCGATGAAGTGGGTTGGGGGCAATGTGCGGTGGTGGGAATCAGTTTCGGAGGAATGGTGGCCCAAGAGTTTGCAGCAACATGGCCAGAACGTGTGAGCAGGCTTGTCTTGATGTGTACTTCTGCGGGCGGGGAAGCTGGTTCGTCATATCCACTGCATGAACTTGGATCTTTGCCTGTGGATGAACGCAACAGGCGCATCGTCGAACTTACTGATGCACGATTTACCCCTGAGTGGTTGGCGAGTCACCCAAGAGATGCGCGCATGATGTCCATGCGTGCCGAACAAGCAGCGGTACCTAAAGGCGAAGAGGTATTGCGTGGTGAGCGATTGCAATTACAGGCACGCATTGGCCATGATGTGGCCGATCGTTTACATCGCATTACCGCACCGACTTTGGTAACTGCTGGAAGATTTGATGGCATCGCGCCGGTGGCTAACTCACAAGAGATTGCATCGCGAATCCCGTCAGCCGATATGCGTATCTATGAAGGTGGCCATTTGTTTACCGCTCAAGATCCGCAAGCCCTTGTCGACATCACGGAGTTTCTTACTTCTTAGTAGCTATTTCTGATGGGCGCTGGCGCCCCAAGGACCGATGTCGAGGTCTAGCCGAAGAAACAATGAATGCAGTAGCGCTGCATGTTCCACTGATGCGTGTGCACGCATCAGGCGCACAAGTTCATCGCGGAAAAGTACGCCATGTGAATCCACACCTACTGAGAGGTGAGCAATTTCATGCAGCAACACCGACGAAGTGGTGTTGCGCTCTTGCACACAGATTGTCGATGAATCTACATTTGCCGTGGCTCGTACCTTTTGCGAGCGTCCTCGCAGAATTTCTGGCGGGTCAATGTCTTGCTTATGGCACACCGACTCCACAAAGTCGTGAACAACACGTGCATCAATTAATGGAGTGCCAAGAGTTGCATCAACGACGTCTTCACAGGCATAGACAAGACCCTGTTCGCGAGAACACTTTGGGTAGGACAACACGCGTTCATGTACTTGTTGCACAAATACATCGATGTCGGTCACCCAAGTTCTCCCTTCACACCACTTGTAAACGACCTGCCCCCTGTGGAGAATCCCTGCCCAGCACTTTTCCCACTGCTGTATGCATTCGAAGAGGTATCTGCATAGGAGTATCCACCTCGCAGTGGTGGTGCAGATACACGCATTTCATCGCGTGCCCTCGTCATACGATCGGCCAGTACTAGACCGGCACCAGGAGTTTCTGAGACAAATTCGTTGCGAGCACTTTGCAATGCTTCTTGAATGCCGCGTTGGAATCCGTTCCACCATTCAGTGCGCCACGTGCGATTTCCCCGAGGCAATAAGCGCGCCCCCATTAAATCGGCTGCACAAAAAAGTGTGTACGCAGCTGTGATATCGGCCTCTCGGCCGTAGAGCACCATCACACATGAATCATCGTCATCGAAATCGCGGTATCCCACGCATGAATGCATGAGTGCAATCGCATTGAGGATATTGACTCGGCGCACACGATATGGACCAGACACCCGGTGAATGCGCATCACGACATCGACGGAAGTTGTCGCATTGGGGTCATCTAAATCGTTGTCACTGAGCCCATGTTTTTGCATGAGCTTTGATGCCATAGCAAGCGCGGATTCGGCTTCAGCCTGTGGTGTATTGGGATGCTGGGCCAACGCGAGAAGTGCGTGTATGCGTTCTTTGTAACTTTTCATCGTTTTCGCGGAAAGGCCACGCGGATCACAAGCATCAAAATTAATAAGGCCAGAAGATGCAGAAGTTCAAAAGTGGGAGCTACCTCATTGTCTACGACGTCAAAGGCAATCGTGACCACTTGAATGAATACTTGGATGGCACATACCGAAATTGCGAAGTACGCCAGTGCTGGACGCAGCGCTACTGCGATACCCACCAGGCCAATCACAAATCCAATAACCCCATCACGGGTGATATGTGCGACAGATTCTTCACTGTCTCCAATCCATAGAAATGCAATACCGAATATCCATGGAAGAGCAATAAGTGCTTGTACGGCAGACACAACGAGAAGAGTTCGGAGGATGAGATTGCTGGATACACGACGACCATTGATTTCATTGATGGCGTGTTCATCTAAGTCGTCAGCAGTCTCTGAAGCACACAGGGGGCACTGCAAGAGGTGTTGACGGGCTGCAGTCACATCATCTGCCGGAGCAAGGTCCATCAGAACTATCTCGCGTGCGCGTTGACACGTGAGAGATGTCATTGCTATACCGCCAGCGCGTTGCGCATCTCGGAAGTGAGTGCATCTCTAGCGCGCGCTAGACGTGAACGCACAGTGCCCACGGGGATGGAAAGAGTTTCTGCAGCGGTCTCGTAATCAAATCCTAGGATTGCGCACAGCACGAGCACTTCTCTTTGGGGTAGCGGTAGGCCAGCAACAAGATCAACCAGGGCAGTCATCTCATAGGTATCTGTGGGGTCTTGTAACGCATCTGGTATTTCATCGTGAGCATGGAAAGTATGACGTTGACCGAGGTCTACAACGACTCGCCGACAAATTGTGATCAGCCAGGAAAGAACGGGAGCGTCACCTCGATACGAGGATGAATAACGCCAGGCTCGAATAAAAGTTTCTTGTACAGCTTCTTCGGCAATGTCTTTATGTGACGCAATA